>NZ_JBHSBL010000003.1:0-269730 GCF_042650585.1 Actinoplanes subglobosus | reverse complement strand
CTAAACATTATTCTTGCGTCCACTGTGTGATTCACAGCAAACGAACAACCACCCCGCCCGGGAGATCCGGGGCTGAACGGGTTGCTGGTTGCACGTGAAGCTGATGGCTGTTTCGGTGGTCATAGCGGAGGGGAAACGCCCGGTTACATTCCGAACCCGGTAGCTAAGCCCTCCAGCGCCGATGGTACTGCACTCGGGAGGGTGTGGGAGAGTAGGACGCCGCCGGACTCAACGTATGGAAAGGCCCACCCGGGCAATCGGGTGGGCCTTTCTGTTTTTCTGGGCTTCTCTGAAACGAACTGAGACGAAAAGGCCGGGCCTCTCCGTGAGAGACCCGGCCGTTGTTGTTTCCGCGTCAGGAGGGCAGGCCCAGCGAGCGCCAGTCGACGTACTTGAAGTTGGTGCTGGTGCGGCCGTCGTTCGGGGTGTTCTCGCCGTCGTGGAGGACCAGGAGGCCCTTCGGGTAGCCGGGTAGGGCGACCGCGGTGACAGCGGCTCCGTCGGAGTGCTGGACGCCGTCGGCGGTGCGGCCGTCGGTGACCGAGAAGATGGTCAGCGGCTTGTTGGTGCGACGGTCGTAGACGAAGAAGCGGCTGTCGCCCTGGCTGGAGACGATCAGGTAGCCACTGCGCCTGCCGGTCGGGTAGATCGTGGCGCCCTCGACGTCGGCGGTGATGCGGCCGCCATAGCCGTTCACGTACTCGACGGTGCACTCCTCCGTCTCCGGGTCGTAGGTGGCGGGCTGGCCGAACTCGCGGACCCGCTCGACGACCCGCGGGATGCTGCTGAACGTGCCGCCGGCCAGGTTGATGCGCCAGAGGGCGACGTCCTCCTGGGCGGCGTAGAGAACGCCCGCCTCCGCGTCCACGACCATGCCCTCGACCTGCGGGTCCTCGCCCGGCTCGGCGCACGGTGACCAGGTGGTGCCGTCCGGCAGGCGGAACTCGCGCGGCAGGTCCAGGGTGTCGGTGGTGCGGTAGGTGACCTTTCCGTTCTTCTCCTCGAGCCGGAAGATGCCCAGCCGGGTGCTGTGCCGGCGGCTCACCACCGCGTAACGGTCGTAGACGGCGATGCCGTAGCCGGTCGCCTGCTCCTCGACCTCGGCCTCGTCCTTCGAGAAGAGCAGCGGGACGTCGGCCGAGGTGATGTCGGTGAGCCCCTTCGCCTCGATCTTGTAGATACGCAGCTTGTCGAGCCCGCGGTCGGTGACGACGGCGATGTCGATCTTCTTCTTGCCCAGCTTGAAGCCGGTCAGGACGTCGACGTTGTTGAAGCGGCCGCCCTCGGGGGTGACGATCGACTGGATCTCGCGACCTCTGAGGTCGTAGACGCGCAGCCCGCCGTTCTTGGCGGTGCCGATGACCAGGCTGCGGCCCTTGTCGGCCGGGTTGATCCAGACGGCGGGGTCGTCGGCGTCCGCGTCACCGCCGGCCTCGTCGTCGAAGAGGCTCGGAGTCTCGACGGTGGCGGTGATCTGCCGAGGCGGGCGCTCCGCCGCGTACGCCGGGAAACCGGCGGCCAGAGTGGTCAGGGCGACGAGCGCGGCAATGCCGGTGGTCCGTTGCATGACCGGTGACGATTCCCGATCCACCTGACCGGGGGATGGCTGGTTGTTGAACACCGAATCCCCCGTTACCTATCCGTGACCATGAATCCCGAACTTTGTTGCCGGGGCGCGCATCGCACCTGATGACGGATTGAACAGTAGCCGAGAGTAGGTAACTAGAGATGCGACGCATGATCGTCTCGATCGTGACCATCGCCGGGGTCGCCCTGATCAGCGGCTGTACCGACAGCCCGCGACGAGTCGACGGCCAAGCGGCGCCGGTGGGTGGCGCCAAGTCTGGTCCGTCCGCCTCCAGCGCGTCGTCGCCCTCCCCCTCGCTCGCTCCCTCCAGCGCCCCGCCGAGCTCGTCGTCCTCGCCCTCCTCCCGTCCTTCCGCCTCCTCCACTTCGCCCAGCCGTGCGCTCGTTCTGGGCCCGGCCGGGCTCGGTCGGCTGAAGATCGGGATGAGCCTGCAGGCAGCCCAGGCGACCGGCGAGCTCACGAATGTCCAGGGCACCGGCGGTGGCTGTGGCTCGGCTGTCGTGAAAGCGGCGAGATCGGACGCCGCGGTGGTGATCTGGTCGTCGACGAAGGGTCTGGTCTCGATTCCCGCTTACGGCCGGATCGCCACCCCGGAAGGCGCCCGGGTGGGCAGCACCACGGATCAGGTGCAGAAGGTCCACCGCGACTTCACGGTGCGGGACACCGCTGACGGATGGGTCGACGGGACCGGGACCGGATACTCCGGATTCAACGACGAATACAAGAACGTCCATTACCGGTTCGCGTTCAAGAACGACAAGGTCGTCGAGATGTGGCTCGAACACGACACCCAGAACTGCTACGAGTGACCCAGGCGCAGTGTGCGGAGGACGTCATCGGTGTGGTCGGGGGCGTGGCCGGGCCGGCTGATCTGTAGATACACGCCCGGGGCACCGGGCCGGGTCAGCAGCACCTCGCTGTACGCCACCGGGCAGCCGGTCCACGGCTGCACCAGGCCGGACAGGCCGGCGACCGCGACCGGGCGGTCCCGGCCCCGCGTGCAGCCCGGATGTGCCGGCAGCACGGCCGGGGACCCCGGGACCAGCCGGCGGCTCACGCCGACGAACACGCCCGGAGCGTCCGTGGACGTGAGATCAGCGCCGACCTGCAGGCCCGGCTCCCGGCCGGCCGGGAGACGAAGCGCCGCGGGATCCCAGCCGGTGTCCCGTAGCTGGCGGGCCCACGACCCCGGCACCGCGACCGAGACGGTGCCCCCGTCGTCGGTGACCCGCACCCAGCCGGCCGGAACCCCGTCCGGGACGGTCGCGCCGGCTGTGAGAGCCAGCGTGGCCGTGGCCAGCAGGGTGCCGGCACCACGGCGCAGAACCCGCAGCGTCCGGCTCGGCGTGGCCGTCGCTGACGCGTCCAGGGCCCGGGCGAACGCCTCAGCCGTCGGCCAGCGCTTGTTGCGGTCAGCGTCGATCGCGCGCAACACGACCCGGTCGACCTGGCGAGGAATGCCCGGGCGCAACCTGGACGGGGCGGCCCGTCCAGGTTGCGGGGGACGGCCGGTCAACATCTGATAGGTCATCGCGCCGATGGCGTGCACGTCAGCCCGTACATCCAGATCGCCGCCCGGAAGTTGTTGCTCGGGTGCCATGTAACCGGGAGTGCCGGCGGCCACCGTGAAACCCGAGGCGTGGGCGATCTCCTTGGCCAGGCCCAGGTCGGCGACGAGGACCCGTTCGGCGCCGCGGACCGTGTCGAAGAGGACGTTCGACGGCTTCAGGTCCCGGTGCAGGATTCCCGAGTCGTGCAGGACGCCCACCGACTGCGCGATGTCGCCGGCCGTACGCAAGGCGGTCCGAACCGGCATCGGACCCCGGGCCAGTCGCTCGGCCAGGGTGCCACCGGACGCGTACGTCATCACCTGGTAGGGGCGGCCGTCCGGCAGCTCGCCGAAATCGTGCACCCGCACCAGCCGCTCCGAATCGGCGCGGCGCAACACCTGCGCCTCCTGCTCGAAACGGGCCCGGACGTCCGGGTGATGCGACCAGTTCTCGGCCAGCACCTTGATCGCCACCTGGGACTCCAGAACATCGTCCGAGGCGAGCCACACGGTCGCGAAGGCACCGGAGCCGAGACGGCCGATCACCCGGTAGCGACCGATCCTGGTTGGCGCTTGCACGTTCGTATTATCAATGTCGATGTGGCTGGTAGCGGGGGCGCACATGCACGACGAACATGAACAACTGGCGGTGCGGGCGGCGGCCGGTGATCGTGCGGCGCTCGACGCGCTGCTCGCCGCGATCCAGCCGAGTGTGTTGCGGCGGTGTGCGCGGTTCCTGCCCTGCTACCAGGACGCCGAGGAAGCCTGCCAGGACGTGCTGATGCAGGTGGCCCGCAACATCGGCGGGTTCGAGGGGCGATCCCGGTTCAGCACCTGGCTGCACGTGGTCATCGCCAACGGGGCGCGGCAGACGTACCGGACCCTCAAACGGCGTGCCGCCGAACAGGGTTACGCGGAGATTCCGGTGGAGGTGCCGGACGCACGCACGACGAGCGTCATCGCCGGGTCCCGGCTCGATCTGCTCGACGCCCTGGAGAAACTGGAGTCCACCCGGCCCGAGCTGGTGGCGCCGATGGTGCTGCGTGACATCTGTCAGCTGGAGTACCGGGAGATCGCCGGCCATCTGGGGATCCCGGAGGGCACCGTGAAATCGCGGGTCCACCAGGCGCGGGGCCAGGTCAGAGGCTATTTGCTGGCCGGTCTCTGACGCGGAATCTCGGAGGCGGACCCACAGCGGTGGGTGCGATGATTGCGTGACGGAGCAGGGTCGGTAATCTTGCATCCGCGGGCTGCTAGCTCAATGGCAGAGCTGTGGACTTTTAATCCATAGGTTCAGGGTTCGAGTCCCTGGCGGCCCACTGTTACAACTGGCCAGTGCTGGATCTCCGGCGCTGGCCAGTTTTGTGTGTGAGGGCTGTGGGTGGTGAGCCGCTCGAGGGCTTGGGTGAGCCTGCGATTCGGGCGGTGACGGGCGTGGTTGGTCTGATGTTGTGGCCGTCGCCGGGTGGGTCGCCTGGATTGGCGCGGGTACCGAACGTGGACGAGCCGTACCGGATGCTCCTGGTCGAGTTTAAGTCGGAAATTTCGGGCTCACCTTTGGGGTGTATTCGCTTGGGGTGGGGGGCTTTGCGTGCCAGGGTCGGAGGCGGGCCGCACGGTGCGGTCTTCAGATCGGAGACAGTTTTGTCGGTTTACGACCCTGGGCAGCTTCTGGCCGGCTATCGGTCCATGAGAATGCTGGCCGGCCTCGTCGAGCGGGGTGGCCGGCCGGCTGCGGTCAGTCCGACGGTCCCGTTGTGGGCCGGTGAGAAGCAGTATGGATGGTTCCCGGTCGACGTCATCGGCGGTGGCCGGCGGCTCGCGGTGATCACCAGCCAGCGGCTACTGCTGGACGACGAGTCGTTCGCGCTGCGGGCGGTGACCGGGCTGCGGCCGCGGCCCGATGAGTGGGCGCTGGCGTTCGACGTTCGCGGGCGCGGGACGGTGGAGATCGTCGGGCCGTGGGTGCCGTGGCTGTCGGTGGTGCTCTGCACCGAGATCCACGGAGCGGCGTGGCCGCCCGGATATGCGCCGATGATTCCCGCGCCGCGGCGGGCCCGGCGGCTGGAAACGGTGCGGTGAACCGCTCAGTACACCCAGACCTGCGTTTTCAGGGGAATGGCGTCGTTCTTCCACAGCCAGTTCATCGCGGAGACGGAGACACGGGCGCAACCGTGTGAGGCGGGATAGGGCGGAACGCTGGGTGCGCCGTGCACCGCGATGCCGCCGTTGAAGTATTTGGGGCGCCACAGCAGACCCAGCGGTGCATTACGCCAGCCGTCGATCTGGCGGCCCACCTTGAACTTCCCACGCGGGGTGTCGGCCAGGTAGGTCACACCCTCCTGCTGGTAATACTCGTTCGATCCGGTCGACGTGTTGAAGGTCTGGGTGACCTGACCGTCGGTCACCAGGAGCAGCAGCTGCTTTTTCAGATCGATCTCGACCATTTTTCCGCTGGTGGAGCGCGCCTCCGGGCGTACACCCTGGTCCAAAGCTTTTTGGGTTTTGGGTCCGACGGTGCCGTCGCGATTGATGCCCGCCGCCTTTTGCAGCGCGAAGACCGCCTGCTGGGTGGTCGAGCCGAATTTGCTGTCGGCCTTGCCGTTCCAATAACCCAGCTCGGTGAGGCGTTGCTGTAGCGCCAGGACGTCGGCGCCCTTGGCGCCGGACTTCAGTTTCCGTTTCGGCTGCGGCGATGCCGGGGCCGAGGAGACAGTGGGTTCGGGAGCCGGCGGCGACGGCGATCCGGTGGGCGCGGCAGGCGACGCCGATGACGGTACGCCCGGAGTCGGCCCCTTCGCAGTCGGTGTCTCCGACTCGCAACCGGCGGCGAGGGTCATCGCCGTCGCGGCCGCAATCGTGATCGCCAGAGCTCTACGCACAGGTGAAGTCTAGAGACTCATTCACAACCGTCCACCGATGAACGGCTTCCGTCCACTCGCGCGGGTGGCGTTCCGCGCAGGTCGGAAAAAGAGCCGAGTAGGGTTTGTTTATGTCATGGAAGGCCAGCGCGCGGCACGGCGTACGGGAGGCGCCGGGCGGATTCGCTCTCATACAGGAGTTGTTGAACACTCGTCCAGCGATGTCGTATGCGCCGGACCTGCTGGCCGGGGTGGAGGACGCCCAGTGGTGGGTGACCGACGCGCTCGGTCTGTGGTCGCATGTCTCGGGGTTGCCGGTGCCCACGCTGTTGCTTTCCGCCGCCGATCTGCGGTCGATGCGCCGCCTGCGCACCGCTTTCGAGCATGTGGTGACGGCGGGGGCGAGCCCGGAGGTCGACGAGGCCCTGCTGCCGCCGGCTGACGTCCAGGTGAGCCTGGTGCCCGACGGGACTGGCTGGGTGCGGGTGGTGCCGACCGGCCGCGGTGTGCGGTGGCTGGCGTCGGCGCTGTGGGCGGAGGCGCTGCTGGCCCAGCAGGCGGGGATGTGGCCGCGGCTGAAACTGTGCAACAACCCGGCTTGCCGCGCCGCCTTCTTCGACACCTCGCGCAACAACAGCGGTGTCTGGCACGACGTCAGCACCTGCGGCAACACGGCCAACCTGCGTGCTTTCCGCGAGCGGCGGCGGATGCTCGGCCACGAACCGCAGTAACCCGGTGGGAACTCGGGCGGCCTCACAGACGACTATCAGGGCATGGCATGTGAGCGGTGGCGCGAGATGCTGTCCGCGCAGCTGGACGGCGAGGACGACCCGGTGCTGCGCCCGCTGGTCGACGAGCATCTCGCCGGGTGCGCGGGCTGCCGGGACTGGCTGGACCGGGCTGCGGTGGTGAACAGGCTGACCAGGACCGCCGCAGTGCCCGAGGTCCCGGACCTGACGGCCGCGATCCTGGCCGCGCTGCCATCGCCGCCGACGCGGCGCAGGTGGCGCCTGCGGATGCCGGCGGCCACGCTGCTTTACGTCGCGTTGGCCCTGGTCGGCGCGGTGCAGCTGATCCTCGGGCTGACGCAGGTCGGTGGCGGGGCGACCGTGGAGCACGCGCACAACGGGCTGGGCGCCACCCAGGGGCACCTCTGGCACGAGTCGGCGGCGTGGAACGTCGCTGTCGGCGCCGGCTATCTCTTCATTGCGCTGCGGCGGACCCGCCCGACCGGTCTGGTGCCGATGCTCACCGCTTTCGTCGGGATGCTGCTGCTGATCTCGGTCAACGACCTGACCGGCGGCCGCGTCGACGTCGGCCGGCTGGTCGGGCACGGCTTCGTGATCGTCGGATATCTGCTGGTGGTGGCCTTGTCCCGGGGGGCCGGCGGTGGAGAGGTGCGGCCGCCCGGCTCGCGGATGGGCGTCGGCTGGCGAGCACGTTTCGACGCGGAGGAGCCTCCCCGGCCGGGCCTGCGGCTCCTGCCGCCGCCACGAGGCCCGCTGACCGCGCGGCATCGGGACGATCACCGGGCCGCCTAGCGGTCGGCCGGGCGGACGGACAGCTCACGCCAATCGTCGGGACCGGAGAGCAGACCGCGGACCATGTCGAGGGCGGCATCCTCGCTGTCGTACTCGAAGAAGTGCGAGACCCCGTCCGAGCCGCCGGCGCGCTGCTCGACATACCACTGATCACCGCTGGTGCGTAAGTAGACGTCCTTGCGGGCCAGCCGCCCCCACTTACTGTTCCACCAGTGCTTACGCTGCTCCATCCCGGCACTGTATCGAACATCTGTTCGAACAGTGCCGGGAGGGCGGATCTTTTCGGCTTTTCAGCGGGGCTGGTCGGGGTGGGAACGCTTGAGGACCTCGTCGAGAGCGCTGTTGGGGACCTGGTTGCCCTGGCCGCGCAACAGCGCGTCGCGGATCTCGGTGAGCAGCTTGACCTCTTCGCTGGGGGCCTTGGGCGGCGGCTCCTCGCCCCGGCGGCGGCGCTCGGCCAGCACATTCAGTGGCATGACCACTAGGAAGTAGAGCACTGCGGCTGTCAGCACGAAGGTGATGACCGCGTTGATGAAGGAGGCGTAGTCGAAGTCGACCTTGTTGACAGTGAAGACGCCGGCTTTGAGGCCCTCACCACCACCCATCAACTGGATCAGCGGCTTCAGGAACGCGTTGGTGAAGCTGGTGACGACAGTGGTGAACGCGGCACCGATGACGACACCGACCGCCAGGTCGACGACGTTGCCGCGCATGATGAAGTCTTTGAAGCCTTGGAACATCTTGCCCATGGGCACACTCCCTGAGAGCCGGGTTCACGATCCGGCGACGGGGTGCCCGTCACCGGTCGACGACAAACTACGCCGACCGGTGCCTCAGTCCAGGGCAGGCTCGTCGGCGGCGACCGCTTCGTCGACGGTGGGGTAGGTGTGCAGTACCTCGACGAGACCACTCACCTCGAGGATGCGGAGCACCCCTCGCTGCGGCGCGGCCAGCCGGACAGTGCCGCCGGCGTCGTCGGTGCTGTTCTTCGCGCGGACGAAGACCGAGAGGCCGGTCGAGTCGCAGAAGGACACCTCGGCGAGGTCGAAGACCAGGCGGGTCCGGCCCTTCTCCAGCAGGTCACTGATCTGATCCTGTAGCTGGGGGGCGGTTGCCATGTCGAGCTCACCAGCGACCGACACGACCACCATGTCGTCGCGTTGTTCCGTTTGTACCGTCAGGGACATTCGCCGACCTCCAGTTATTGCTGAACGGTACTCCACGTACCCGGTGGCGCGCAGAACGGGACGCACCTTTTGGTCTCGGTCCGTTACTTGGCTTACGGCAACTATCGGACCCCCTGATGGTAAAGTCCGGCCGTTGTGCAGGATCGCTGTAGTTGGGGGAGGCACTGATGCCGCTCAGTCCGGACGAGGCGAGACGCTTCGCCGAGCTGTTGGAGGGTCAGGCTGAGCAGTTGGTGGACCGGTGGACCCAGCTGGTCACCGCGAGTCTCCGGGGCCGTCTGAGCAGTGCGGAGCTGCGGCGGCAGACCGCGGATCTGCAGCGCGGATTCCAGCAGGCGTTCGGCGGTGGGGCCGTCGATCTGAGCCACGAGTCGGCCGCCGAGTTGCGTGCCCAGCTCAACGAGTTGTCCAGCCACCGGGCCCGGCAGGGGTTCACCGCCACCGAGACCGCGGTCAGCGTCTACGCCCTCAAGGAGGCGGCGCTGGAGGTGCTCGGCGACCAGAGTGACGCCGCCACCCTGCGTGACTATGTCGCCTTCTCGACCTTCGTTGACCACGCCGCGTTGTTCACCTTCGACAGCTATGTGCGGATTCGTGAGTCGATCATCGCGGATCAGGCCGAGCAGCTGCTCGAGCTGTCCACCCCGGTGGTGAAGCTGTGGGAGGGCGTCGTCGCGGTGCCACTGGTCGGCACCCTCGACTCGGCGCGGGCCCAGGTGGTGATGGAACGACTCCTGCAGACCCTGGTGGACACCGGTTCGCCGTACGCGATCATCGACATCACCGGTGTGCCGGCGGTCGACACCCAGGTCGCGCAGCACATCCTCAAGACCGTGGTGGCGGCCCGCCTGATGGGCGCCGACTGCATCATCTCCGGCATCCGCCCGCAGATCGCGCAGACCATCGTCGCTCTGGGCATCGAGTTCGGCGACATCGCCACCAAGGCGTCACTCGCCGACGCGCTGCGCTACGTGATCAGCCATAACAAGCGGGCAGGACGCTGACGTGGAGCGGGTCCCGGTCCTGAAGATCGGCGACATCCTGCTGGTCTCCATCCAGATCGACATGGAGGACCAGGTCGCCCTCCAACTGCAGGAGGACCTCGCCGACCGGATCGTCGCGACCGGTGCACATGGTGTGATCATCGACATCAGTGCGCTCGACATCGTCGATTCGTTCGTCGGCCGTACCCTCGCGACCATCGCCTCGGTCTCCCGGGTCCTGGACGCCGAGACCGTGGTGGTCGGCATGCGCCCGGCGGTCGCGATCACGCTGGTCGAGCTCGGTCTGTCGCTGCCGGGCATCCGGACCGCCCTCAACGTCGAGCTGGGCATCGCGATGCTCGGCAACCGCGCTGACGGTGACGACGCGCTGTTCGACGACGACGACGAGTCCGGCCCGGCAGTGGTCACCACGCCGTGAACGACGACAGCCAGCGCCTTCCGGTCGTGACGGACCAGGACGTCGTCCGGGTCCGGCAGCTGGTGCGTACTGTCGCGGTCGCCGTCAAGCTGTCCCTGGTGGACCAGACCAAACTCGTCACCGCGGCCAGCGAGCTGGCCCGCAACACGCTGGTCTACGGCGGTGGCGGCGAGGTCGAGGTGACCCGTGTCCACAACGAGCGACGGGCCGGCATCCGGATCGTCTTCGCCGACCAGGGGCCGGGCATCGTCGATCTTCAGCTGGCGCTCACCGACGGCTACACCACCGGCGGTGGTCTCGGCCTCGGACTCAGTGGCGCACGTCGCCTGGTCGACGAGTTCGAGATCGACACCGAGCCGGGCAAGGGTACGACCATTACGATCGTCAAGTGGTGTCGATGAGCATCGCCAACACGGCCTTGTGCCGATGAGCGGAGGCGCGGTGGCGTCCCTACCCGAAGGACTCCTGGACGGAGGAGTCTGGTTCCGGGTGGAGGAGCCGGGGACAGCGTCGGCCGTGCGCCGGGCCGCCGAGCGACTGGCCGAGACCCTCGGCATGCCCGGGCAGCGCATCGCCGATCTCTCCATCGTCGCCACCGAGGCCGCCGGCAACCTGGTCAAGCACGCGGCCCAGGGCACGATCCTGGTGCGTGTGGTCCGTGTCGCCGACCAGGCCGGGGTCGAACTGATCGCGGTCGACAGCGGGCCCGGCATGATCGACGTCCAGCACTCCATCGGCGACGGGCACTCGACGGCCGGCACGCTCGGCATCGGGCTCGGTGCCATCCTGCGCCAGGCCAGCCGGTGGGACCTGCACTCGGTGCCGGGCAAGGGGACCGTGCTGAGCATGCAGGTGTGGCCCGACACGGTGCCGGAGCGCGGCTGGGTGGCGGGGTTGACCCGGCCCCTCACCGGGGAGACGGTCAGCGGGGACGCCTATGCGTTCCGTGAGATCGACGGCCGCCGGCAGGTCCTGCTCAGTGACGGGCTCGGGCACGGCGGCCTGGCCGCGGCGGCTTCGCATGAGGCGGTACGTGGGTTCCACGGTGCTCCGGCAGTGCCTCCGGCCCAGGTTGTGGAGGCACTGCACCGTACCCTCGGGCACACTCGCGGCGCCGCGCTCGCCGTCGCCGAGCTGGATCCGGAATCCGGGGTCGTCCGTTACGCGGGTCTCGGCAACATCTCCGGCACCGTGCTCCTGCCCGAGGGAGGCCGGCGAGGCCTGGTCTCCATGCCCGGCATCGCCGGGCATCAACGACGGCAGATCCGGGAGTACGACTACCCGTTCACGCCCGGTGCGATCCTGGTGATGCACACCGACGGGCTGGTCGACCGGTGGAATCTCACCGACTATCCCGGCCTGATCACCCGTACGCCCGAGGTGATCGCGGCCACCCTCCTGCGAGACGCGGGCACCCGACGCGACGACGCCGGTGTGCTGGTGGCGCGGTTCTCATGACCGCTGAGCCGCTGATGCGTATGCGCCTGCGGGTCGAGCAGGACATCTTCGTGGTGCGGCAACTCGGGCGCGAGGTGGCCCGATCGGTCGGCTTGGAGACGCAGGATCAGACCCGGGTGGCGACCGCGCTCAGCGAGGTGGCCCGGGTGCTGCTCACGGTCGGACACACCGATGTCACGTTCACCATTGAAACGATCGGGGTACCTACCCTCCACGTAGCCATGGCGCACCCCGGAGGCGGGGATACGGCCCGGCTCGCTGAACAGCTGCAGCAGGTCGGCCGCCTGGTCGATACGATGGAGGTCGATGATGACGGGACCGGCACAGTCGTCCGGATGGCCCGGCGGTTGCCGTCGGGCACTTCTCTGCTGACCCCCGACCGTATGGATGAGATCCGTACCGGTCTGGCCCAGCATGTGCCCGGAACTCCGCTGGACGAGCTGGCGGTGCAGAACCAGCAGCTGATCTCCGCCCTCGACGAGGTGCGCGCGCAGCGTGACGACCTGGCCCGGCTCAACGCCGAGCTGGAGGAGACCAACCGCGGCGTGATGGCCCTCTACAACCAGCTCTCCGAGGAACTGGAGGAGACCAACCGCGGTGTCGTCGCCCTCTACGCCGAACTCGACGAGAAGTCGGCGCAGCTCGCGGCGGCCAGCGAGGCGAAGAGCCGCTTTCTCGCCAACGTGAGCCACGAGTTGCGAGCCCCGGTCACCGCCATCATCGGTCTCGGCCGGCTGCTCACCGACTCCGGCTCCGACGATCTCACCAACGAGCAGCATCGCCAGGTCGACCTGATCCGTGGCTCGGCCACCGACCTGCTGACCCTGGTCAACGGTCTGCTCGACCTGGCCAAGGCGGAAGCCGGCCGGATCGAGCCGACCTGGTCCGAGGTGGACCTCAAGGCGGTCTTCGGGCAGCTGCGCGGCACCCTGCGCCCGCTCGCCACCCGGCCCGAGGTCGACTTCATCGTCGAGGAACCGGGTGTGCCCACGCTGCGCTCCGACGAGGTGCTACTCGCCCAGGTGCTGCGCAATCTGCTCACGAACGCGATCAAATTCACCGAGAGTGGATCGGTGCGGCTCAGCGTGCATCAGACCGACGGCGACGCCGAATTCGTCGTCTCGGACACCGGTTACGGCATCCCGCCGGAGCTCCAGGAACGCGTCTTCGAGGAGTTTTACCAGGTCCCGGGCAGTAAGCCGGTGAGCGGCAAGGGCACCGGGCTCGGCCTGCCCTATGCCCGGAGGCTCGCCGGGATCCTCGGTGGCGCCCTGCGGGTCGACTCCACCCCCGGCGAGGGCAGCACCTTCACCCTCCGGCTCCCCCTCACGTCATGACGCCCGCGATCGTCCTCGTCGTCGACGACAGCGCGCCCAAGCGTTACCTCCTGGTCAGCTGGCTGAGCAGGGCCGGTTTCACCGTGATCGAGGCGGAGACCGGCGGCTCGGCGCTCACCCGGCTCCTGGAGACCGAGGTCGACCTGGTCGTTCTCGACGTGAAACTGCCCGACATGAGCGGATTCGACGTCTGCGAGACGATCAAGAGCGATTCCCGGTACGGCGTACTCCCGGTGATCCACGTGTCCGCGCACGCCGTCGACGTCGGTGACCGCACCCAGGGACTGAACCGGGGGGCCGACGCCTACCTCGTCGAGCCGATCGAACCGGACGAGCTGATCGCCACCGCCCAGGCCGTGCTCCGCTATTACCGCGCGCGGCAACGCGCTGAACTGCTCGCCGAACGGATGGTCCGGCTGGCCGAGACCACCCTGGCGATCAACTCGGCGTCCACCCTGCCCGCCCTGCTCGCGGCGGCCGCCGAGGGTGCCGGCAACATCTTCGGCGGACCGGTCGTCGTGGTCGCCGAGACATCCGAGGGCGAGAGCCTGGCCGCGACCGGTAGGCCCACCACCGTCCGGCCCTGGGCCGTCCCCGGGCATCGGGTGGCCGTCGGATCGCTGGTGCGCAGCGACGAGCCGGCCGACTGGGACGTCGTCGACTGGCCGGCCGATGAGAGCGTCGCCGTCGCCGCGGCCCGGCTGCGCATCGACCGGCCACCGGTTTACGTCGCCGTGCCGGGCAGCTCGCAGACCCCCGGTTTCCCCGTCCTCCGACAGCTCTCCCAGGCGGTTGCCGCGGCCGTGGAGGCCCAGCGCTCCTTCGACGAGGAGCACCGGATCGCGGTCACCCTCCAGCGGAGTCTGCTCCAGTCGCGCCTGCCCGAGGTGCCCGGTGTCGACCTGGGGGTCCGCTATGAGCCGGCCGGTGCGCAGACCGAGGTGGGCGGCGACTTCTACGAACTCACGGTGCTCGGGGACCGGCTCCTCGTCGCGATCGGTGACGTGGCCGGGCACTCGCTGCACGCCGCGACGGTGATGGCCGAGATCCGGCACGCCGTGCGCGCCTATGCCGTCGAGGGACACTCGCCCGGAGCGGTGCTGGAGCTGGTCAACAGATTCATGCGGACCGTGCTGCCGGCCGAGTCGGCGACGCTCTGCCTGCTCACCCTGGAGCCGGCCACCGGCCTGATCAGGATGGCCAGCGCCGGGCACCTGCCACCGCTCGTGCACATCGACGGCGAAGTGCGCTATCTCCAGCCACGCGGTGCGCTGCTCGGTATCGCCGCACCACCCCGGGCCGAACTCGAATTCGCCCTGCCGCCGGGTGGCACCCTCGTGCTTTACACCGACGGCCTGATCGAGCGCCGGGACGCCGACCTCGACCAGGGCATGCGCGCGCTCGCGGACTGTGCCGCCCACGTCGACGGCGACCTCGACGCCTTCTGCCGGCGGCTGCTCACCCAGCTCACCGGGACCCGGGAGCAGGCCGACGACATCGCCGTCGTCGCGCTGCGGCGCTCGATCTGACATCTCGTCCTCCTCGAGGTGGTGGCTTGACGACTGCTATTCACTGAGTGAATAGTAGCGCTCATGTCCACGGCGCATGTGCTCCTCGGGTTGCTCGCCGGTGGGCCGCGGCACGGTTACGACCTGAAGCGGGCCCACGACGAGCGGCTGCCACAGGCCAAGCCACTGGCGTATGGCCAGGTCTACTCCACGCTCGGGCGGCTGGAGCGCGACGGGTTCGTCGAGCAGTCCGGCCACGAGCAGGAGGGCGGGCCCGAGCGGACGGCATATGTGCTGACCGGCTCCGGCCGGGACCGGCTCGACCAGTGGCTCACCGAGATCGAGCCGCCCGCGCCCTACGTGACGAGCACTCTCTTCAGCAAGGTGGTGGTGGCGTTGCTCGCCGCTGATGCCGACCGGGCCAGGGATTACCTCACGGCCCAGCGGATCGCCCACATGACCCGGCTGCGTGAGCTGACCGCCGTCAAGTCCGCCCCCGGCGCCACGGTCGGCGATGTCGTCGCCGCCGACTACGCCATCGGCCATCTCGACGCCGACCTGCGCTGGTTGCAGACCACGCTGGCCCGCGTCGCCGACCTACAGAAGGAAGTGACCGCGTGACTGCTCCGCTGCTGACCGGGACAGCGATCACCAAGGACTACGGCGCCACCCCGGCGCTGCGCGGCGTCGACCTCAGCGTCGCCGAGGGCGAGATCGTGGCGGTCACCGGGCCGAGCGGGTGCGGCAAGTCGACCCTCCTGCACTGCCTGGCCGGGATCCTCCGTGCCGACCGGGGTTCGGTCGTCTTCCGCGATCAGGACATCGGGCTGTGGTCCGAGGCGGCGCGGTCCCGGCTGCGGCGGACCGAGTTCGGCGTCCTGTTCCAGTTCGGGCAGATGGTCCCCGAGCTGACCGCTGCGGAAAACGTGGCGCTGCCGTTGCTTCTCGCCGGTTCGGGGCGGCGAGACGCACGGGTGGCGGCGCTCACCTGGCTCGACCGGTTCGGTGTCGCCGACGTCGCCGACCAGATGCCCGGCGCGATGTCGGGCGGGCAGCAGCAGCGATGCGCGGTGGCCCGGGCCATGGTCACCGGGCCCCGGGTGCTCTTCGCCGACGAGCCCACCGGCGCGCTCGACCAGCTCAACGGTGAGCAGGTGATGCAGGCGATCGTGCGAGCGGTGCGCGAGGAGGGCACGGCCGTCGTGCTCGTCACCCACGAGGCGCCGATCGCCGCCTACGCCGACCGCGAGATCGTCCTGTGTGACGGTGCCGTCGACCCGACCGGTCTCGGGGTGGCTGCGCCGTGAGAGCGGGCACCCTGTTGCGTCTCAGCACCTCGGGGACCAGGACGGACACCCTGCGGACCGTGCTCACCGCGGTGAGCTCGTCGCTCGCCACCGTGGCGTTGCTCGCCGCCGCCACGGTGGCCGCCGTCCGGGGCGGAGAGCCGGTCGAGCAGTCCGACGGGAGCACCTGGCTGGCGCCTGGTGCGGAGCAGTACACCAGCCCACTGCTGCGGGAGGCCGGCCTGCGTCCCGGCGTGATCTTCGCCCTTCTGCTGCTCACCCTGCCGGTGCTGGCCCTGGCCGGGCAGTGCATCCGGCTCGGCGCACCGGCCCGTGACCGGCGGCTCGCCGCCATCCGGCTGGCCGGGGCCACCCCGGGGCAGGCGGTGCTGATCGCCGTCGCCGAGACGATCGTGGCCAGTGTCCTCGGCTCGATCGCCGGCTTCGGACTCTTCCTGGCGCTGCGCGAGATCCTGCACCGGCCCGGGCCGGACGGGGCGTTGACGCTGCCCACCGACGCGTTCCCCAACCCCGTGCCGCTGATGACGGCCATCGTGGCGGTGCCGGTGCTGGCGGGCCTGATCGGGCTGATCCTGATGCGCGGAGTGGCGGTCACCCCGCTCGGGGTTGTCCGCCGCCAGCGCAAACACGGGCCCCGGCCGTGGCCCGGGCTTGCCATCGCGGTCGGCGTCGTCCTCTTCAACGTGCCGGTGTGGCTCTCCGAGCGGATGGTGCTGTCCGGCTACGTGTTCGGCGTGCTCATGCTGCTCGGCACGACGCTGGTGATGGTCGGGGTGGTCGTCGGCACCGGCTGGATCTCGTATGCGGCCGGCTGGCTGCTGCACCGATTCGGGCGCGGGCCGGTCACCCTGCTGGCCGGGCGGCGGATGATGGCCGATCCGTGGAACGGTAGCCGGACCCTCGGCGCCCTGCTCGGGGCCGCGGTGATCGGAGGGGCGGCCATGGGCTATCACGCTCTCTTCGTGACCCAGGGGATGGCAGAGGACCGGTTCGGCGCCCTGATCGGGATGCCGCCCGACCCCGGGCATGCCGCCTTCTATGTGAACACCGCACAGCTCGTGCTGGTCGCCGTCGGAGTGGGTGTGGGTGTGTCGGCGGCGGGCATGCTGGTGGCGCTGGCGGAGAGCATCGTTGCTCGGCGGCGGACCTATGCGGCGCTGACCGCTGCGGGTACGCCTGGTCGAGCCCTCTCCGGGACGTTGCTGTGGCAGACCCTGGCACCGCTCGTTCCCGCGCTCGGCCTCGCCATCGTCTCCGGGCTGGTCCTGGTCCGGTCGATCTACAACGAGGTGACGGTCGGCGGGGGACGGACCGAGGCCTGCATCGATCCCGCGGCCGACATGGCGACCTGCGCGCGGACAGTCACGACCGACCCGGTCGTCACCCTCCCCGTGCCGGTGCCGTGGGAGCAACTGACGGTGCTCGGCGCTGGGACCATCCTGGCCATGATGCTGGTGGCCGGGGTCGGGATGCTCGTGCTCCGCCGTAGTACCGACCTCGAAGAGATCCGGACCGTCTGACCATGCCGGTGACTCCTGGAAGAAGTGACACGTCGACCGACTCCCCGATCCGGCCGGCAGTGCTGTTGCGGCTGGCCACGGCCGGTGGACGCAGTGATCGGATCCGGACGGCGCTGACCTCGGTGAGTTCGGCGCTGGCCACGGTGACTCTGTTGGCCGCGGCCACGGTGGCGGCGATCCCCGACGGTGACGCTGCCTACCGGGTCGAGATGATCGCCCGTGGTGAGCAGCGGGCGGCGGTGATCGCGGCTCTACTGCTGGTGGCGGTGCCGATTCTCGTGCTGGCCGGGCAGAGCATCCGTTTCGGTTCGCCCGCGCGGGATCGGCGGTTCGCGCTCCTGCGGCTGGTCGGCGCCACGCCCGGGCAGGCCGTTCAGCTGGCCGTCTGCGAGACGGTGCTGGCCGCGCTCCTCGGGTCGGTGGCGGGGCTTGCGTCCTTCCTGGCGTTGCGGGTGGTCCTCGGCCATCCGGTGTCCGACGGGGCTCCGGCCCTGTCAGCCGATGTGGCCGGTGCGGGCTTGGATCTACCGGCGGGTGCGGACCTTGTGCTGTCAACCGGTGTGTCGGGGGCGGGCTTTGCCTTGCCGACCGGTGTGTCGGGGGCGGACCTTGCCTTGCCGACCGATGTGCTGCCGCCGGTTGTGGTCATGATTCTGATCCTGCTGTTCGTCCCGGTGAGTGCGGCGATCGTCGCGGCGGTTCTGCTGCGGCCGGTGATCATGACGCCGCTCGGGGTGGTGCGACGCGTGCGTGACCGCCGGCCCGCCGGCTGGCCCGGGCTGCTGATCATCGGGGGCGTGCTGGCGCCGGTGATCGTCAATCCGTTCGGCGGCTGGCTCCTGGAGAACGCGGATGAGGCCGAGCCCAGTCCAGGCCTGGCGGCGCTCACCCTGGCCGCGGTCGTCCTGCTGGCCACCGCCGGGGTGCTCCTCGGGTCCGGCTGGATCGCCTACACCTGTGGTGAGCTGCTGCAACGGTTCGGGCAGCGGCCGGGCATGCTGCTCGCTGGGCGGCGGCTGACAGCCGATCCATGGAGTGGCAGCCGGTTGCATGCCGCGCTGTTCGCCGCATTGATCGTCGGTGCGGGTGCCAGCGGGGTGCGCTCCTACGTGGTGGCCATGCAGACCGCCGGGGACCGGATGGCCGACCTGAGCGGCCGTGGACCGGTGCCCGGCGGGGAGTATCAGCTGAACCCGATCACACTGGTCGACCTGGCCGTGACCGCCGTCATCGGGCTGGCCGCGGCAGGGATCCTGGTCGCCCTCGCCGAAGGCATCACTAGCCGGCGGCGGGTCTATGCCGCACAGGTGGCGGCCGGGGTGCCACGCCGGGTGCTGAGCGAGGCGATCGCTTGGCAGGCGCTCGCCCCCGCGGTGCCGGCCGTGCTGATCTCCTTGACGCTCGGGTGGTCGATCGTGCGGTCGCTGGGATCGACGGTCACGGTCGGTGCGGTCGAGGAGCAGGGATTGCGGGTGACGATGCCGATCGCGGTGCCGTTCGCTGACCTGGTGATGCTCGGTGGCGGCGCGGTGGTGGCGTTGGCCGCGGTGGCTGGGATGGGGGCTCTGCTGCTGCGGAGCAACACCGACTTGGAGGAGATCCGGGTGGGCTGAGTCGACCGGGCCGGGACCAGCGTCAACCCGAGGCTGCGACGGGGGTTGCTTGCCTAGGCTCAGGTCTGGGGTGGCCTTGAGTTCGCATCAGCCCGGATGCGGGCGCTGCGGTCCGGTGTGCCGGCTGCGTCGCCTGTAGAGCGGGACGGCCTGGGGTTTCGGGACTGGCTGGCCGTACAACTGGATTGGCTTTGGTGGACGGTGGCGCCGCGGCATCGTGAGAAAGCGGATGCCGCGGCGGCCGGGTCGGTCAGGGGGTTTGAAGGACGTCCAGGATCCAGGCGATGTTGAAGGCCTCTTCCTTCCAAGCGTCGTAGCGGCCGCTCGGGCCCGCGTGGCCGGCGCCCATCTCGGTCTTGAGGAGGTAGGTGCCCTCGGGAGTCACCGTGCGCAGCCGGGCGATCCACTTGGCCGGCTCGTGGTAGAGGACCCGGGTGTCGTTGAGGCTGGTCACCGCGAGGATGCGGGGGTAGGACTGCTTGGTGACGTTTTCATAAGGGCTGTACGCCTTCATGTAGGCGTAGACCTCGGCCGAGTCGATCGGGTTGCCCCACTCCTCCCACTCGGTGACCGTCAACGGCAGCGACGGGTCGAGGATCGAGGTGAGCGGGTCGACGAAGGGGACCTCGGCGAGGATGCCGGCGAAGGCCTCCGGGGCGATGTTGGCGATCGCGCCCATCAGCAGGCCACCGGCCGAGCCGCCGCGTGCGACCAGGCGGTCGGCGGATGTCCAACGGCTGCGGACCAGGGCCTCGGCGGCCGCCACGAAGTCGGTGAACGTGTTGCGCTTGGTGAGCATTTTGCCCTGCTCATACCACTGCCGGCCCATCTCGCCGCCGCCGCGCACGTGGGCGATCGCGAAGACGACGCCACGGTCCAGAAGGGAGAGGCGGGCGATCGAGAAGTACGGGTCGATGGAGTGCTCGTAGGAGCCGTAGCCGTAGATCAGCGCGGGAGCCGAACCGTCCCGCTTCACGCCCTTGCGCGCCACGATCGAGATCGGCACGCGGGTGCCGTCGGGAGCGGTCGCCCACTCGCGGAACTGCTCGTAGTCGCTCGCCTGGTAACCGCCGAGGACCGGTTTCTGCTTACGCAACGTCAGGGACCGGGTGATCAGGTCGACGTCGTAGACCGAATCCGGGGTGACCAACGACGTATACGTGATCCGGACGGAACTCGTCTCATACTCCGGGTTGCCGGCCAGACCGACGCTGTACAGCGGCTCGGGGAACTCCATGTCGTAGGAGGCCGTGCTGCCGTCGGCGATCACCCGCAGACCGGTCAGGCCGTCACGACGCAGCGAGATCACCAGGTGGCGGGAGAAGGCGTCGACCGACTCCAGACGCGTGCCAGGCTGATGCGGGATCATCTCGATCCACTCGCCGGGATTGTCCACCGAGGTCCAGGCCACGGCGAAGTCCTCGGCATCCCGGTTGTGCAGGATCAGGAACCGGTGGCCGTGGTGCTCGATCGAATACTCCACGCCCTGGCGGCGCTCGGCGATCAGGACCGGCTCGGCATCGGGCATGTCCGCCGGGATCACCCGCACCTCGGAGGTGATCTTGCTCTGGGTGTCGATGACGATGAACTTCTCACTCCGGGTGAGGTCGACGCCCACCCAGAAGCGCTCGTCCGGCTCCTCGAAGATCAACGTGTTTTCCGTGGTGCCGACGGTGTGCCGCCACACCCGGTAGGGGCGCCAGGCCTCGTCCACCGTGATGTAGAACAGCGTGCTCCCGTCGGCCGACCAGGCGCTGCCGTAGAAGACGTCGGTCACCTCGTCGGCCAGCACCTCGCCGGTCACCAGGTTTTTGACCCGCAGGGTGAACCGCTCGTCGCCGTCGAAGTCGGTCGAGTAGGCCAGCCAATTACCGTCGGGGCTCACGTCGAACGTGCCGAGCGCGAAGAAATCCTTGCCCTCGGCCAGCACGTTGCCGTCGAGGAGGACCTCCTCGCCGGGCTTGTCGGCATCCATCGGCGGGTCGGTCTCACCTGGGCGCACCGGCACGCGGCACGAGATCCCGTACTGCTTGCCCTCCTCGGTGCGGGTGTAATACCAGAACCCGCCCTTGCGGCTGGGGACCGACAGATCGGTCTCCTGGGTGCGGCCCTTGATCTCCTGGAAGACTGTCTCGCGGAGGCCCGTCAGATGCGCGGTCGCCTGCTCCGTCCAGGCGTTCTCCGCCTCCAGGTGCGCGATGGTCGCCGGGTCCTCCTTGGTCATGAGCCAGGCGAACTCGTCGACAACCGTGTCGCCGTGGAAGGTGCGCTCGGTGGGCGCCTGGCGAGCGGTGGGTGGGCCTTCAATCGTCACCGGAAACACGTTACCGCCCGGATTTCATGGACACACGAACCTCGGTCATTCGAACATGTGTACTATATGCCAGAGTGGACGATCTTCGTTGTGGGGAGGCATCGGAGTGAGCGGTTCCCTGCTTTCTGAGCTCGTCGAGATCTGCGGTCCCGGTGCTGCCCGCGTCGCGCGTGGCGACGATCGGGTCGCCGGGCGCCACGCCGACTACGTCGCCGCGCCGGCGACCTCCCAGGCCGTCTCACGGTTGCTGCGCTTGGCGGCTGAGCGCGGCCTCGGCGTCCGGCCGCGAGGTTCAGGCAGCAAAATCGATTGGGGTACGGGGCCGGAGCGCCTGGACATCATTCTCGACACCGTCCGTCTCCACGGGATGTGGGATCACGACGGATCGGCAGCGATCGTCGCCGCCGGCACCCCAGTCGACGCGGTGCAGGCCGCCCTCGCCCGCCACGGCAGACGTCTCGCTCTCGACCCGCCGTCGCCCGGCGCGACCATCGGCGGTGTGCTCGCGGTCAACGAGACCGGGCCGCTGCGGCACCGGTTCGGGTCGCCGGCCGGGCAGGCCGTCAGCGTCGCGCTTGTCGACCCGCTCGGCGAGACCGTCGACCTGGCCGAGTGGGAGAGTCCGGCCGCCGGGGTGATCACGTCGGCGGTGCTACCGGTCGAGGAGCTTCCCGAGGCGCAACGCTGGGTGATCGGCCCGGTGTCGACGCCGACCGAGGTCAATGACCTGGCCACCCGGGTGGTGGCGCAGGAGTTCGCGTTGAGTGCCGTCGAGGTGGATCTGCCCGCCGTCGGTGCCGGATCGTTCGCCATGCTCATCGAGGGGGCCGCCGGATTCGTCGCGGCCGGCGCCGGGCGACTCGCCCGAGAGCTGGGGTCCCAGGCGATGATCCGGGCGGAGGCTCCGGAGTGGTGGGGGCGATATCCGTTCCGGTCGTCCGATGTGGCGGTCCGGCTCCGGGTTCGGTCGCGTGACCTGCACGCGGTCGGTTTCGTTCTGCGTGACGCCGTCGGATCGGCGGTGTCCGTGCGCGGGTCGGTCGGGGCGGGCGTGGTGCACGCCGTGCTGCCGCGCGGGTTGAGCGCGGCCCGGATCAGCGACATCGTTGCCGGGCTCGAGCAGGTGCTACTTGCTCGGCGTGGGCAGGCGATGATCGTGACCGCTCCACCTGACCTGGCTGAGCGAATACCGATGGCCCGGCCGGAAGACCTGTTCTGAGGTCGGCTGGGGCGGGGGTTGCGAGTTTGGTTCGGCCTGGCGTTGTGGGCCCGCATCGGGTGGACGCCGCGTCGTGGTGGGCCGCGGTGAAGTCAGAAGCGGGTGGGGTTCGAAGTGGGTGGGATTTCGCGGCGGGTGGGTTCGAAGCGGGTGGGACTCCGCAGCGGTTCGACTTCGCGGCGGGTGGATCAGAAGCGGGTGGGACTCCGCGGTGGTTCGACTTTTCGGCGGGTGGGACAGAAGGGGGTGGATCAGAAGCGGGTGGGGATCAAGGCTGCGGTTTCGGAGGCCAAGTGGCGGCCCATCCGGGCTACGTCGCCTACCGCGTAGGTCAGGTAGGCGAACTGGCCTACCTCGTTGACGCCGGTGAGGATGAGGTCGTCCACCAGTAGGCGGCGGCGCAGCATGGGGGTTCCCTCGCCGAGGATGGCGGGGGCGATGCCCAGGATGATCTCGTCCAGCAGGCCCTCGGCTACGAATTGGCTCACCAGATTGCCGCCACCGGCCAGCCAGACGTTCTTGCCCTGGGCGGCGACGATCATGGCTTCGTGCACCCGCCGGACGTCGCCACTGATCATGAACACGTTGGCGTCCGGCACCGGCGGCAGGTCGCGGTGGGTGAAGACCCAACAGGGGACGTCGCCGTACATGTCGTGCCAGTTCTGGGGTTCCTCGAGCAGGTTGTCGTGCTTCAGAACCCATTCGTAGGTGGTCGCGCCCATGGCGAACGCGCCGACACCCTCGAAGAACTCACCGAAGGGGTTTTCGGTGCCTTCGTCGACCTCGAAGAGCCAGTCCAGCGAGTTGTTCTCGTCGGCGATGTAGCCGTCGATGCTGGTGGCGGTGTAGTACTGCGTCTTCGCCATGAGGAACACCATGCCACGCCGGGCTCGGCAAAAAGGGCAGATCGATCAGGACGGGGTTGGCCTTCCGTGGCCGGTGTCGGCTCGTGTCGGCTCATGATGGCCTTGATCGACAAGTCCGCCGGCTCGGTACTCGGGCTGGGCCGGTCTGGCCGTCGCCGTTGTCGGCCCGGTAACTGCCCCCTGTAACTCGTTTCGCATGCCGCCGAGAGGCCTCATACGTCGACTCGACTTGGGCTGGTTCGTGGATGCGGCGCGCCGTGAGGCGTGGCCGTGGGCCAGCGCGGGGTGGGGGCGCGGGCGCTGGGGTGGTGTGGCTTCGGTCCTGCGGGTTGGTGGGAGCGGGGTGGGGGCGCGGGGCGCTGGGGTGGTGTGGCTTCGGTTCTGCGCACCACCCGAGCGTCAAGGAGATCACCGCGATCGGCATCGTCACCCGCAATCCCTGCTCCTCGACCGCACCGACCGTGACCGTCGATCCCAGGTGGTGGGAGTGCGGGGTGCTGGGGCGAGTGGCTTTGACTCGCGGGGTGCTGGGGCGTGTGGCTTTGGATCTGCGGGGTGGTGGGAGTGCGGGGTGCTGAGGCGTGTGGCTTTGGATCTGCGGGGTGGTGGGAGTGCAGGGTGCTGGGGCGTCTGGCTTTGGATCTGCGGCGTGGTCGGAGCGCGGGGTGCCGGTGGCGGGTCGGGCGTTGCCGCACCCAGCCCGCCACCGTCACCGGCTCGACGCCGCGGCCTTGGGAATTCTGGCTGCGGGGTCCCACACCGTACTCCAACGGACGGGGCTGCGGGACCGACTCTCACATCTCGGATCGGCTTCGTCAGGCGCCGAGTCCACACTGCTCAGACGCATGAGAAGAAGGCTGTGCCGGACGGGAGCGGCATAGGTGTCGACGGGCTACGCCCGCCAGGAGAGGAGGCGGGCATGACGCGGCGGGTCGGCGGCGGAACGTTGCAACGGCCGCGGGTTCATGGATCCCGGATGTGGAGGGTGCGCTGGGCGGACCGGACGGATACAGGAAAGGCGACACGCCGCGGGCTGGCCATGTGGAAGTCGGGGAGGTGAGAGCTCAGGCAGGCGGGGGCGGGACGGGCCGATGAGTTCGGGGCAGGTGAGAGCAGGGCGGTGATGCGGTGCCGTGGCTCAGGAAGGCGGTCAGTTCAGAGGGCCACCGGTCGGACAGAGCGGAGCGGTGATGCGGTACCTAATGCAGAAGAGCAGCGGTGGCCAGCGCAGAAGGGCAGCGCTGGGTCTGGAAGGTGGGCGGGTGGCGCGTTGCGGGTGCCGCGGCGCGGTGTGGGCAGGTCTGGGGTGGGTTTGGAAGGTGTGCGGGTGCCGCGTTGCGGGTGGTGCGGCGCGGCGTGGGTAGGCCTGGGGTGGGTCCGGAGGGTGGGCGGGTGGCGCGTTGCGGGTGCCGCGGCGCGGTGTGGGCAGGTCTGGGGTGGGTCCGGAGGGTGGGCGGGTGGCGCGTTGCGGGTGCCGCGGCGCGGTGTGGGCAGGTCTGGGGTGGGTTTGGAAGGTGTGCGGGTGCCGCGTTGCGGGTGGTGCGGCGCGGCGTGGGTAGGCCTGGGGTGGGTCCGGAGGGTGGGCGGGTGGCGCGACGCGGGTGGCGCGGTGCGGCGCGGGCAGGTCAGGATGGTGGGTGGACGTCGTATGTGAGGTAGGCGAACTGGCCCAGCTGGCGGACGCTCGTCAACGTGTATCGGGAAGACGTGATGCGACGGGGCAGGACGGGTGCTCCGGCGCCCAACGTGACCGGGGCGACGCCGAGGATCACCTCGTCCAGTAAGCCCTCGTCGGCGAACTGGCCGACCAGGTCGCCTCCGCCCACCAGCCAGATGTTCTTTCCGGCGGCGGCCGACGTCATCTCGGTGTGGATCGGGCGCACGTCGCCCCGTACGAAATGAAGGTTTGCTCCTGGAATGACCGGCAGCTCACGGTGAGTGAAGATCCATGCGGGTGTGTCGCCGTAGGGCTCCAGCCAGGAGGACGGATGCTCCAGTGCCTTCTCGTGCGCGACCACCCACTCGTAGGTCGTCGCACCCATCGCGAACGCGCCCACGCCCTCGAAGAACTGCGCGAACGGATTCTCGCCGGCCTTGTCGTCGACCTCGAAGAGCCAGTCCAGGGAGTTGTGGTCGTCGGCGATGTAGCCGTCGATCGTGGTCGCGGTGAAGTACTGCGTCTTCGCCATGCCGAACACCCTGCCACGAGGGTCCGACAGAAAATCGGCTCAGGCGTCGTTGCGCAGGACGAGGATCGCGATGTCGTCGCGTGGCTCCTCGACCGAGAAGTTGATGGTCGTCGAGCGGAGCCGGGCCGCCATCACGTCCGCCGGGTAGCCGGCCAGCGGGGCCGTCGCCTCCCGCAGCCGGGCGGATCCGAACAGCTCACGGCCCCTGCGGCGCTCGGTGACGCCGTCGGTGTAGAAGATCAGCGAGTCGCCGGAGCCGAGCGTGATCGTCACGTCCGGTGAGGTGATGGTCTCCAGCAGGCCGAGGGCGGTGCCGCCCTCGCCGACGAACGAGGTCTTGCCGTCGGCACGGACCAGAACCGCCCGATCGTGGCCGGCCAGGTGCAGGCAGACGGTGAGCACACCGCTCGCCTGCCGGGTCACCGAGGCCATCGCGAGCGTGCAGTACCGTCCGCCGCCGCGCTGCACGAGTGTCCGGTTGACCCGCCAGAGGATCTCGCCGAGCGCCTTGCCGTCGTCGACCAGGATCCGGATCACGTCACGGACCAGGCCGGTCACGGTGGCCGCCTGCACACCTTTGCCGGAGACGTCACCGACCACGACTAGCCACTGGTTCTCGCCGGACGGGACCACGTCGTAGAAGTCGCCGCCGACCTCGGAGCCGGTCGGCACATACTCGGCGGCGAAGCCGATGCCGTCGACCCGGGGCAGCGCCGGGGGCAGGAGCGACGCCTGCAGGGTCCGGGCCACGGTGCGCCGCTCGTCGTGGATACGCGCGTTGTCGATGGCGAGCGCCGCCCGGCGGGCCACATCCTCCAGGACGGCGACCTCGTCGGCGTCGTGCCGATGTTTCGGATGCCGGCCGACGGCCAGGGTGCCGAGGCGGGCGCCACGGGCCACCAGCGGCACCGCGTAACCCTCCAGCGGCGAGGTGAACATCACCTGGGTGCCGAGGCGGGACGACTCCTCCAACCGGGACAGCAGCGACTCCGGGCCGGACTCGGCGAGTGTCGCGTGCAGCTGGGCCAGCGCGGACTCGTCGGCGTGGGTGGCGGCGGCCAACTGGAGACGGCCCCACGCGTCGGTGGTGTGCACGGCGCACCACTGGCCGAGCCGGGGCACCACGAGCTGCGGGATCAGGGCCATCGTCAGGTTGACGTCGAGGGACTGGGCGAGCAGCTCGCTGGCCTCGGCGAGGAACGTGATCCATGTCTGGCGGCGGATGTCGGCGCGGCGCAACCGGTCATTTTCCAGGTGCAGGGCGAACCGCTCGGCGACCATGGTGGCCAGGGCCAGGGCGTACCCCTCGGGGGCGGCGTCCAGCTCCAGCTCGCCCGCATAGGGGCGGTGCACGGCCAGGGGCACCCGAATGGTGTCGGCGTTGTCACGGGGCGCCCGCCCGTACCGCGCGAGAAGTTGCCTGCCCATGCCGTCGCCCCGGTCGAGCCGGACCACACCGCCGGCCGCGCCGGTCAGGCGCGCCAGCCGGGAGAGGAGGTCGGCGGCCAGGTCGGCGAGGCCCTCGTCGGAGTGCCGGTCGGTGCCGCTGCGCAGCAGCCCGGTGAGCGCGCCGAGGCTGGGGGTCTCGGAGACGTTGGGCAGGCGCACCGGGACGCCGGCGCCCTCCCGCTGGTCGAGCCGGAACCAGACACCCTTGCCGTCGCCCTCGTGAACGGTGCCCCACCGGCTGGCGAAATGGTCGACGAGCAGCAGGCCGCGCCCGCGCTCGGCGACCTCGCCTATCTCGGAGCTCTCGTTCTTGGGGCCGATGGTGAGCTGCTCGACCGGGCCGGAGGCGAAGTCGGTGACGGTGACGGTGAGCCCGCCCGGGTCGGCCGAGACCTCGATCTCCAGCTCGGTGTTGGCGTGCACCACGGCGTTGGTGGACAGCTCGGTGGTGAGCAGCAGCGCCTCGTTGAGCAGACCGACCAGACCGGTCTCCTCCAGCACCGACCGGACCAGCGCGCGGGCCGCCGCGGGGGTCCGCCGATCGTTGGGCAGCCTGGTCCGGCGCACCAGCGCCTCGGACGGGGCTCCCGACGGGATGCTCGTCCTGGTTCCGACCTCGGCTGGCACCCATGCATCCTCTCCCGTCGAAGGGTGGATGCACAAAGTCGTGTCTCGCATTGACCCGGTCGAGCGAGAGAGGATAGGGAGCCCAACCGGGAGTCGACTGCGAGTGAGGACAGCATGACTGCGGCGAAAGAGGCCAGCGTCGGCGTTCCCGACGAGACCGTTCTGCTCGGCGAGCTGACCGATGCGTTGCGTCGCGTGCGCCGTGGTGATCTGAAGGTGCGGCTGCCCCGGCGCAGTGGGATGGCCGGCGCGGTCGCGGAGGCGTTCAACGAGGTCGTCTCGCTGCAGGAGCGGCAGAACCTGGATCTGCGCCGGATAAGTCGCATCGTCGGGCGCGACGGCCGGCTCACCGAGCGGCTCGACGAGGAGGGTCTGGACGGGTCGTGGGAGGACAGCGTCCGGTCGGTGAACTCGCTGATCGACGACCTGGCCCGGCCCACCACCGAGATCTCCCGGGTCATCGTGGCGGTGGCCGAGGGTGACCTGTCGCAGCACATGGCGCTGGAGATGGACGGCCGGCCGCTGCGCGGTGAGTTCCTGCGGATCGGCCGGACGGTGAACACGATGGTCGATCAGCTGTCGTCGTTCGCCGACGAGGTGACCCGCGTGGCCCGTGAGGTGGGCACCGAGGGTGAGCTGGGCGGCCAGGCCGACGTGCGAGGTGTGGCCGGCACCTGGAAGGACCTCACCGACTCGGTGAACACGATGGCGTCGAACCTGACGCACCAGGTGCGGTCGATCTCGCAGGTGGCGACGGCGGTGGCCCGCGGTGACCTGTCGCAGAAGATCACGGTGTCGGCCCGGGGCGAGGTCGCCGAGCTGTCCGACACCATGAACGGGCTGACCGACACCCTGCGGCTCTTCGCCGAGCAGGTGACGAGGGTGGCCCGCGAGGTGGGCACCGAGGGCAAACTGGGCGGCCAGGCCGACGTGCCGAACGTGGCGGGCACCTGGAAGGACCTCACCGACTCGGTGAACTCGATGGCCTCCAACCTGACGAGCCAGGTCCGCAACATCGCCCAGGTGTCGACGGCGGTGGCGAAGGGTGACCTGTCGCAGAAGATCACGGTGGCCGCGCAGGGCGAGATCCTGGAGCTGAAGGACACCGTCAACACGATGGTCGATCAGCTGTCGTCGTTCGCCGACGAGGTGACCCGGGTGGCCCGTGAGGTGGGCACCGAGGGCCGGCTCGGTGGTCAGGCCCAGGTCCGCGGCGTCTCCGGCACCTGGCGCGACCTCACCGAGAACGTGAACCAGCTCGCCGCCAACCTGACCGCCCAGGTGCGGAACATCTCGCAGGTCTCCACCGCCGTGGCGAAGGGTGACCTGTCGCAGAAGATCACGGTCGACGCCCGGGGCGAGGTCCTGGAGCTGAAGAACACCGTGAACACGATGGTGGATCAGCTGTCGTCGTTCGCCGATGAGGTGACGCGTGTCGCGCGCGAGGTCGGCTCGGAGGGCAAGCTCGGCGGACAGGCCCAGGTCAAAGGCATTTCTGGTACGTGGCGCGACCTCACCGACAACGTGAACTACATGGCGTCGAACCTGACCAGCCAGGTCCGGAACATCGCCTCGGTCACCACGGCCGTCGCGAAGGGTGACCTGTCGCAGAAGATCACCGTCGACGCCCGAGGCGAGATCCTGGAGCTGAAGTCGACCGTCAACACGATGGTCGACCAGTTGTCGTCGTTCGCCGACGAGGTGACCCGGGTGGCCCGTGAGGTGGGCACCGAGGGCAAGCTCGGCGGTCAGGCGCAGGTGCGCGGGGTGGCCGGCACGTGGCGTGACCTGACCGACAACGTCAACTCGATGGCCTCCAACCTGACCAGTCAGGTCCGCAACATCGCCCAGGTGTCGACGGCGGTGGCGAAGGGTGACCTGTCGCAGAAGATCACGGTCGACGCCCAGGGCGAGATCCTGGAGCTGAAGAACACCGTCAACACGATGGTCGACCAGCTGTCGTCGTTCGCCGACGAGGTCACGCGAGTGGCCCGTGAGGTGGGCTCGGAGGGCAGCCTCGGCGGTCAGGCCCAGGTGCGCGGGGTGGCCGGCACGTGGCGTGACCTGACCGACAACGTCAACTACATGGCGTCGAACCTGACCGCCCAGGTCCGCAACATCGCGTCGGTCACCACGGCCGTGGCGAAGGGTGACCTGTCGCAGAAGATCACGGTCGACGCCCGAGGCGAGATCCTGGAGCTGAAGAACACCGTCAACACGATGGTCGACCAGCTGTCGTCATTCGCCGACGAGGTGACGCGTGTCGCGCGCGAGGTCGGCTCGGAGGGCAAGCTCGGCGGACAGGCCCAGGTCAAGGGCGTTTCCGGTACGTGGCGCGACCTCACCGACAACGTGAACCAGCTCGCCTCCACGCTGACCATCCAGCTGCGCGCCATCGCCGAGGTGTCCACCGCCGTGACCCGTGGTGACCTGACCCAGAGCGTGGCGGTCGAGGCGATGGGCGAGGTGGCCGACCTCAAGGACAACATCAACCGGATGATCGTCACGCTCCGCGACACCACGAAGGCGAATGCGGAGCAGGGCTGGCTCGACTCCAACCTGGCCCGCATCGGCGGCCTGCTGCAGGGCCAGCGTGACGTCGGCGAGGTCTGCCGCATGATCATGACCGAGGTGACGCCGCTGGTCGACGGTCAGCTCGGCGCGTTCTTCCTGGTCGACAACGAAGAGGCGGTCATGCGCCTGCGGCTCAACGCCGCCTACGGCTATGTCGCCCGGGACCACGACGTGATCTTCGGGCCGGGGGAGGGCCTGGTCGGCCAGGCCGCGGTCTCCCGCCGGACCATTCGGGTACGAGCCACCCACGACGGAATACTGACGATGCGGTCGGGGCTGCTCGCGATGCCGCCGAACGACCTGGTGGTGCTGCCGGTCCTGTTCGAGGGCGAGATGCTCGGCGTGATCGAGTTCGCGTCGGTCGCGACGTTCTCCGGGCTGCACCTGACGTTCCTGGAGCGCCTGGTCGCCACGATCGGGATCGCCCTCAACACCATTCAGGCCAACCGGCGTACGGAGGAGTTGCTCGCCCAGTCGCAGCGGCTGGCCCGGGAGATGCAGGACCAGTCGGCCGAGCTGCAGCGCACCAACGCCGAGCTGGAGGACAAGGCGAAGCTGCTCAGTGACCAGAAGGCGAACATCGAGCTGAAGAACCGGGAGATCGAGCTGGCCCGGCTCGGCCTGGAGGAGAAGGCGCAGCAGCTGTCGCGGGCGAACACGTACAAGTCGGAGTTCCTGGCCAACATGAGCCACGAGCTGCGGACCCCGTTGAACTCGCTGCTCCTGCTGGCCCGCCTGCTCGCCGACAACACCGAGCGCAATCTGACGGGTAAGCAGATCGAGTTCGCCAAGACCATCCACAGTGCCGGTTCCGACCTGCTGTCGCTGATCGACGACATCCTGGATCTGTCCAAGATCGAGGCCGGCCGGATGGACGTCGAGGCGGACGTGGTCGACTTCGACGGCATCCGGAGCTACGTCGAGCAGGCGTTCGTGCCGCAGGCGGACATCAAGGGCCTGGACTTCCGGGTGGAGGTGGCGCCCGAGCTGCCCGACTCGATCGTCACCGACCCGCAGCGCCTCCAGCAGATCCTGCGCAACCTGCTGTCGAACGCGGTCAAGTTCACCGACAACGGTTCGGTGACTCTGAGCATCTACGCGACGCCGTTGTCCTCCGACGTCGACGCGCCGCCGATGCTGCACTCGGCGCAGCAGGTGGTGGCGTTCGCCGTCACCGACACCGGCATCGGCATCTCCGACGAGAAGCTGGCACTCATCTTCGAACCGTTCCAGCAGGCCGACGGCACCACCACCCGCAAGTACGGCGGCACCGGCCTGGGCCTGTCGATCAGCCGCGAGTTCGCCGCGCTGCTCGGTGGCACGATCGCGGTGTCCTCGGTGCCGGGTGAGGGCTCGACGTTCACTCTCTACATGCCGGAGGCGCTGACACCGGACGCGATTCCGATGCCGGTGCTGCCGCCGGTGCCGGCGAAGGCCGTTTCGGTGCGGCCGGCGGCGTCGTTGGGCCTCCCGCTGATGGAGATGCCGCCGCGCGTCGAGGAGAAGCCGCCGGTGAGCCCGGCCGGCCGGAAACTGGAGGGTGTCACCGTCCTGATCGTCGACGATGACGTGCGTAACGTCTTCGCCCTCACCAGTGCCCTCGAAATGCATGGACTCCACGTGCTGTACTCGGACAACGGGGTGGACGGTGTTCGGATCCTGGCCGAGCATCCGGAGATCGACATCGTGCTGATGGACGCGATGATGCCGGACCAGGACGGCTACGAGACGACTCGGGGTATTCGGCGCAATCAGCGTTTCCGGGACCTACCGGTAGTCTTCCTGACGGCGAAGGCGATGCCGGGGGACCGGGAATCGGCCATCGCGGCCGGTGCGAGTGACTACATCACCAAACCGGTCGATCTGGATGAACTGATCGAGCTGATGGACCGCTGGGTGAACGCGGAGGGAACCGGAGCCCCGAAAGAAGGCTGAAGACGGCCGGAACGGGGTAGCGCCATGGGAGGGAACTACCGGTGGGTGAGGTGAGCACGGGTGGGTGAGCGTGCCAAGGCGCTGCTGGTCGACGACCGGCGGGACAACCTGCTGGCCCTGGAGGCGATCCTCCAGGGCCTGCCCGTCACGCCGGTGGCCGTGGAGAGCGGCGAGGCCGCCCTCAAACAGCTGCTCACCGACGACTTCGCGGTGATCCTGCTGGACGCGCACATGCCCAACATGGACGGTTTCGAGACGGCGAGCCACATCAAGCGGCGTGAGCGCACCCGGCACGTACCGATCCTGTTCCTGACCGCCGCCGACCGTGACGCCCAGCTGGCCCTGCGTGGTTACGCCGTCGGGGCCGTCGACTACCTCACCAAGCCCTTCGATCCGTGGGTGCTCCGGGCCAAGGTCTCCATCTTCGTCGAGTTGTGGACGAAGAATCAGCAGCTCAAGGCGCAGGCTGAGGCGTCCAAGGAGCGCGAGGCCCAGTGGCAGCGGCTGACCACGACGGTCGACGAGGCCGCCCGTGTGCTGCGGTCCGGCGGCGATCAGGCCGCTACCGAGGCGCTCGACCTGCTGGAAAAGGCCCGCTGGGGGGACTGATCCGCACTCAAATGTGACCTGGGTCACGCCCGGCAACCTTGCCGGGCAGCCGCACCACTACCGGGGCGTGATCGCTTGATCATGCGACGTCATCCCCCGAGTAGGAGCAACATGCGGCACGCAATGCCCAACCCGACCCCGAGCCGGCGGCGCCGTCGTCTGGTCATGGGTCTCGGTGCGGCCGGTGCGGCCGGCGCCGTCACCGCGCTGGTCGCCGTTCTCGTCCCGTCGGCCTCGGCCAGCACCCTGTTCAGCGACGACTTCGAGAGCGGCGCGAGCAACTGGTCGAAGTCGGGTGGTACCTGGTCCGTGGTCTCCGACGGCTCCAAGGTCTACAAGCAGGCCAAGGCCGACAGCGAGCTCGCCCGGGTCTTCGCCGGCGACGCCTCCTGGACCAACTACTCGGTCGAGGCCAAGGTCAAGGGGCTCGACCTCAGCAAGGGTCTGGCCGGTGTCGCGGCCCGGGCCAGCGGCTCCTCCACGATGTACCGCCTGGCTCTCACCTCGGCCGGTAAGGCCGAACTCCAGTCGGTCAAGGGCAGCACGATCACCGTCCTCGGCTCGGCCGTGGTCAGCGACCCGGCCGCCTGGCACACCCTCAAGGTCGACGTCTCCGGCAGCGGCATCACCGGCTACGTCGACGGCGCCAAGGTCGCCTCCGGTACCGGCTCGCTGGCCGGGACCGGCCGGATCGGCCTGGTCACCAGCTTCGCGTCGGCCGAGTTCGACGACGTGTCGGTGAACCCGCTGGGCGCCGCCCCGGCCACCTCGGCCACCGCGTCGGCGACCCCGACCGCGACGAAGACGGCGACGGCGAGCCCGACCGCCACCAAGACGGCCACCGCCAGCCCGACCGCCACCAAGACCGCCAGCGCGACCCCGACCGCGACGGCGACGGCGACTCCGGCCCCCACCAGCTCGTCCACCGCGTGGCCGAAGGCGACCGGCGAGAAGGCCGTCACCGCGACGATCGCCGTCTCCGGCACCCTCGACGGCGGCAACGTCCGCTACTTCGGCAGTGGCGCCCTGGGCAGCGACTCCCAGGACGAGTCGCAGGACCCGATCTTCAAGCTCGCCGACGGTGCGGTCCTGAAGAACGTCATCCTCGGCGCCCCGGCCGCGGACGGCGTCCACTGCTCCGGTTCCTGCACGCTGATCAACGTGTGGTGGGAGAACGTCGGCGAGGACGCGGCCACCTTCAAGGGCGGCACCTCGGCGACCTACACGGTGGACGGTGGCGGCGCCAAGGGCGCTGACGACAAGGTCTTCCAGCACAACGGCGGCGGCACGCTGACCATCAAGAACTTCCAGGTCGAGGACTTCGGCAAGCTCTACCGCTCGTGCGGCAACTGCTCGACCCAGCACAAGCGCGCGGTCGTCGTGCAGAACGTGGTCGCCACCGCCCCGGCCGGCAGCCTGGTCGGCATCAACGCCAACTTCGGCGACACCGCCAGGATCTCGGGCGTCACCGTGGTCGGCAAGAAGAGCCTGGACATCTGCGTCAAGTTCACCGGCAACAGCTCCGGCAAGGAGCCGACCAAGATCGGCACCGGCCCGGACGGCGTCAACTGCATCTACAACGAATCCGACATCACCTTCAAGTGATCGCCGGTGGCCGCCGGGGGCCTCCTCCCGGCGGCCACGGCCCGGAAAGGGATGCCGATGCGCGACGCCGCCTTCCGCGAGTACTTCGAGCGGCACCACGACTCGATGTCACGGCTCGCCTATCTGATGACCGGTGAGGCGGAGATCGCCGACGACCTGGCCGCCGACGCCCTCACCGAGGTGTGGCGGCACTGGGACCGGGTCACCGCGGCCGACGACCCGGGCGCCTACGGGCACGGCATCCTGATGAACCTGGCCCGCAACTGGGTCCGGCGGCGCAGCCGGGAACGACTGCTCACCCTGGAACCCCTGCGCCGGGCCCTCGACCCGGACGTGTCGGCCGTCCTCGACGTGCGCGGCGCGTTACGGCGGCTCCCGCACCGGCGGCGGGCCTGCGTGGTCCTCCGCTACTCCCTCGACCTCTCCGAGAAGGAGGTCGCCCAGATCCTCGGCATCTCGGTCGGGGCGGTCAAGAGCGCGACCTCGCGCGGTGCACGGCAACTCGCGGAACTACTCGGCGGCAGCACTGTCGCCCTCGCACGAATCGACGGTTGGGAGGCGGCGCGATGACGCTCATCGAATCAGAGCTGCGCGCGGCACTGCGCGCCGAGGCGGCGGCGCACCGTCCCGATCGGGAGGCGATGCTCGACCGGATCACCCGGACCGCGATGCGCCACCAGGGCGCGCAGGCCCGGCCCGGCCCGCGCCTGCGGATCACCGGTGCCGCCGTCGCGGTCGCCGCGGTCCTCGGTGGTGGGGGCTTCGCCCAGTGGGCGGTGGCCGGCGACGATGCGCCCCGGCCGGAACCCACGCCGACCGTTGTCGTCTCGGTGTCACCGGCCCCGAGCGTCGCGCCCTCACCGAGCGCGACCGGGCCCACGGTGAAACCCAGCCGGTCGCAGCGGTCGCGGCCGCCCAGCCCGTCGGTCTCGACCGGTGGCACGACCACGGAACAGGGGGCCCTGTGGTCCGACGGTTCGGTCGCCACCGACGGCGACTCCCAGGCCAGCAGCGTCGTGACGGTACGGACGAGTGAACGGCTCACCGCACTCGACGTGACGATCCGGCTCCGGCGCACGGACGGCCTGGCGGCTCGCGGTGGCAGCCAGCAGGTGCCGGGCGCGAGCGTGACCAGCACGGTCACCGAGGATCCGGAGGCGTACGTCTACCGCTTCGTGCTCTCGTCCGGGGACACCCTCGACCCGGGGACGTACACGTTCTACGCGCGGTACACGTACCCCGAGGGCGGGCGGGACGCCGGTGGTGACTCCTACGCGGCGACGGCGGCCACCGAGGGTGGCGCGGCACCGAAGGTCGCCGGCGACTTCCGCTGAGTCGTCCGTCATGACTTCCCCCGGCCGACGGGATCCGGCCGGGGGTTTTCTCTCAGTTGGGGCTGATCATCAGAGCGGACCGCAGGCCCGTGATGTCGAGCACACGCATGAGAAAGTCACCGACGTTGGCGAGGGCCAGAACGATCTGCGCATGCTGCGCCTTACGGCTCAGGACCACCAGCGTGCCGAGGCCCTGAGAGTCACAGAACGTCACCCCGGACATGTCGAGCACGATGCGATTGAGCTGGTCATCGACCACCAACTCGTTGACGACCGTGGACAGCTCGGTGACCGTGAGCACGTCGATCTCCCCGGCGAGCTGAATCGTCACCTCGTCGGGTGCGCGCTGAACCGCGATGGACAGCTCGGGTCGCTCCACGCCGGTCAGCCTATCCTCTTCGGGGCGAATCAGCCCGTCCGGCGCGGTCAGACCGGGTGCGGGAGGGACATCATCCGATGACGTGAAGAACCCTCTCGCAATACTCGTTCCATGCCGCTGACAGAATGGGGACTGCTGTGACCACGACATATCCCACCGTCGGGCTTCCGTACCCGGAGGACGCCCCGGTCTCCCAGGCCCTGTTCGACCGCGCCCAGGCCATCGTGCCGGGCGGGGTGAATTCACCTGTGCGTGCGTTCCGCGCGGTCGGTGGAGTTCCCCGGTTCATGGCCTCGGGCTCCGGCCCCTGGCTCACCGACGTGGACGGGCGGCGCTATGTCGACCTGGTCTGCTCCTGGGGACCGCTGATCCACGGACACGCCCACCCCGAGATCATCGAGGCGGTGCAGCGGGCGGCGGCCCTCGGCACCAGCTTCGGCACCCCCACGGCCGGTGAGGTCGACCTGGCCGAGGAGATCGTCCGGCGGACCGCGATCGACGAGGTCCGGCTGGTCAACTCGGGCACCGAGGCGACCATGACCGCGATCCGGCTGGCCCGTGGCTACACCGGCCGGTCCAAGGTGGTGAAGTTCGCCGGTTGCTACCACGGCCACGTGGACGCGTTGCTGGCCGCGGCCGGTTCCGGTGTCGCGACCCTCGGGCTGCCCGACTCGCCCGGCGTCACGGGGGCGGCGGCCAGCGAGACGATCGTCCTGCCGTACAACGACGTCGCCGCGGTCGAAGCCGCCTTCGCGTCAGAGGGCGCCGAGATCGCCGCGATCATCACCGAGGCCGCGCCGGGCAACATGGGTGTGGTCACCCCGCGTGAGGGCTTCAACGAGGCGCTCGCCGAGATTGCGCACCGGCACGGCGCCCTGCTCATCGTCGACGAGGTGATGACCGGCTTCCGGGTCTCCGCCGGCGGCTGGGCCGGGCTGCACCCGGTCGACGCCGACCTGTTCACGTTCGGCAAGGTGATGGGCGGCGGCCTGCCCGCCGCGGCGTTCGGCGGCCGCCGGGAGATCATGTCGCGGCTGGCCCCGGCCGGCCCGGTCTACCAGGCCGGCACCCTCTCCGGTAACCCGCTGGCCTGCGCGGCCGGTCTGACCTCGCTGCGGCTCGCCGACGAGACCACCTACAAGCGGCTGGACGACCTGTCCGGCACGATCGGCTCGATCTGCGCCGACGCACTGGCCGCCGCGGGCGTGCCGCACCGGCTGCAGTACGCCGGCAACATGTTCTCGATCTTCTTCACCGACGGCGAGGTCGTCGACTACGACTCGGCGAAGACGCAGGACGCGGCCGCGTTCAAGGCGTACTTCCACACCATGCTGGCCAACGGCGTCTACCTGCCGCCGAGCGCCTTCGAGTCGTGGTTCGTGTCGACGGCGATAGACGACGCAGCGCTGGAACAGATCGCCGCCGCGGCGCCGCTCGCGGCCCGAGCCGCCGCGGGGGCGCAATCATGAGCGAGCCGACCAAGACCACCGTGCACGTGCTGCGGCACGGCGAGGTCTTCAACCCCACCAAGATCTTGTACGGCCGTCTGCCCGACTTCCACCTCTCGGAGCTCGGCAACCAGATGGCGAAGGCGGCCGCCGAGGTGCTGGCCGGCCGGGACATCACGCACGTCGTGGCCAGCCCGCTGGAGCGTGCGCAGGAGACGGCCGCCCCGTTCGCCGCCGAGTTCAAACTGGACATCGCCACCGACGTGCGCCTGATCGAGAGCGCCAACTACTTCGAGGGCAAGCGGGTCTCGGTCGGCGACGGCGCGTTCAGCAACCCCCGGCACTGGTGGGTGCTGCGCGATCCGATCACCCCGTCCTGGGGTGAGGCCTACCTGGTGATCGCGCAGCGGATGTTCGCCGCGGTGCAGGCCGCCCGGGTGGCCGCCGAGGGCCACGAGGCGGTCTGCGTCTCGCACCAGCTGCCGATCTGGACACTGCGCCGCTACGTCGAGAACAAGCGGCTCTGGCACGATCCGCGTAAGCGCGAGTGCGGGCTGGCCAGCCTCACCTCGTTCCGCTTCGAGGGGTCCAAGGTGGTCGGTATCGACTACTCGGAGCCCGCCGCCCACCTGGTCGCCATGTCGGCGACGGCCAAGACCGCCAAGGGGGCCTGATGCGCCGCCTCGCCGTCGTCGCCGTCGCCGCGGTCACCGCCGCCGGGCTCCTGACCGGCTGCGGCGGCGAGGAGAACTGGGCGAAGAAGTGCTCCACCACCAACCTGGTGGTGGAGTGCACGCCGGACCAGCGGCCCACGGTCACCGGCGTCACCGGCGAACTGCTCGACGGCGGCACCTACGACCTGGAGAACGACCGCGGCAAGGTCGTCGTGGTCAACTTCTGGGGCTCCTGGTGCGCGCCGTGCCGGGCCGAGGCCGACGACCTGGAGAAGACCTACCAGGCGACGAAGGCCAAGGACGTCACGTTCCTGGGGGTCAACACCCGCGACGAGCGTGACTCGGCGAAGGCGTTCGAGCGGGGCTACCAGGTGACGTACGGCAGCCTCTACGACTTCGGCAGCAAGGTCGGACTGAAGTTCGACGTCACGCAGAACGCGATCCCGAGCACGCTGATCCTGGACCGCCAGGGCCGCATCGCCGTCGCCATCCGACGGGCCACGACGCTCGACGAGCTGCAGCCGTTGGTCGAGAAGATCGCGGCGGAGGCGACCGGCTGATGGGCGAGGCGTTCAAGGGTGCGGTGGTCGACGGCCCGCTGATGCTGGCGATCGGCGCGGCGATGCTCGCCGGGCTGGTCAGCATCCTGTCGCCGTGCGTGCTGCCGCTGCTGCCAGGCTACCTTTCGTACGTCACCGGCCTGGCCGGTTCCGACATGGAAGCCGTGATGGGCCGCGGCACGACCACCACGAAGACCCGGACGCTGACGTTGAAGGGCAAGGTCCTGCTCGGCAGCCTTCTCTTCGTGCTGGGCTTCGCGCTCGTCTTCACCCTCGGGGTCACGCTGGTCGCGAACATCACCATGCAGCTGACCGCCAACCGTGACGTGCTGAACACCGTCGTCGGCATCCTGATCATCGTGCTCGGCCTGGGCTATCTGGGCTGGATCCCCGGCTTTCAGCGGGAGGCCCGGATCAGCAAGCTGCCGGCGGCCGGCCTGCTCGGCGCACCGGTGCTCGGAGCGGTCTTCGCGATCTCCTGGACCCCGTGCATCGGCCCGACACTGGGCGCGGTGATGGGCCTGGCCACGACGACCGGCCAGACCGACCGGGCGGCCGTCCTCGCGCTGGCCTTCAGCTTCGGGCTCGGCGTACCGTTCCTGCTGTTCGGGCTCTTCTTCCGCAAGCTGCTCGGCGTCTTCACGGCGATCCGCCGCAACAGCCGCTGGGTGACCCGGATCGGTGGCGGCCTGCTCATCGTCGTCGGGCTCGCCCTGGTCACCGGCGCCTGGGACCACTTCCTCGTCTGGCTGCTGGCCACCTTCGACTTCGGTCAGGAGACGTTGCTGTGACCGTTGTCGAGGATCGGCCCGCCACCGCCGACGCGCCGCCCCCGAAGCGGGTCAACCCGGTGTGGGCGCTGCTGCGCAACTCGTGGCGGCAGCTGACCAGCATGCGGACCGCGCTGATCCTGCTCTTCCTGCTGGCGGTCGCGGCGGTACCCGGCTCGATCTTCCCGCAGCGCGGCGTGAACCGGGAGAACGTCTCCGAGTACTTCGCGTCGAACCCGAAACTGGCGCCGATCCTGGACCGGTTCTTCGCCTTCGACGTGTACGCGTCACCGTGGTTCGCGGCGATCTATCTGCTGCTGTTCACCTCGCTGATCGGGTGCGTCGTGCCTCGCCTCCGTGATCATTTCCGGGCGCTGACGACCGTACCGCCGGATGCTCCGAAGCGTCTTGACCGCCTGCCGCACCATGCCGACGGCGGGCGACGGCCGGAGGAACCCGCGGCCGCAGCCGCGGAACTCGCGAAACGCCTGCGCCGCGGCCGGTTCCGGACCCGGGTGCGGGAGACGCCGGACGGCTGGACGGTCGCGGCCGAGAAGGGCTACCTGAAAGAGACCGGCAACCTGCTCTTCCACTTCGCCATGCTCTCGGTGCTCGTGGGGGTCGGTTTCGGTCAGTGGTACGGCTGGCACGCCAACCGCCTGCTGATCGCCGGCCAGGACCAGGAGTTCTGCAACGCCGTCACGCAGCACGACGAGTCGGTCCTCGGCCCCCGGGTCGATGCGTCCGACCTGCCGGAATTCTGCCTGTGGATGACTGATTTCAGCTCCACCTTCCAGGAGAACGGCATTCCGAAGTCGTTCCGGGCCAGCGTGCAGGTCAGCGAGGACGGTGGCGCCTACCGGCAGACGTCGTTCTCGGTCAACGACCCGCTGCGGCTGGGCGGGGCCAACATCAACCTGATCGGCCAGGGGTACGCGCCGGTGCTGCGCTACACCGACCGGTTCGGCGCCTCGCAGGAGAAGGTGGTCGCGTTCCTGCCCACCGACAACATGCTGACCAGCGAGGGCGTCGTCCAGTTCCCGGACGTCAACATCGACCCGTCCACCAACACCCGCGACCCGAAGCTGCAAATGGGCTTCGAGGGGGTCTTCCTGCCGACCGGCGGCACCGACGGCAGCGCCCAGTCGAAGTACCCGGCCGAGAACAATCCGGTGCTCTACCTGGCCGCCTACCGTGGTGACCTGGGCCTGGACTCCGGAAAACCGAGCTCGGTGTACGCGCTGAACCGCGGCCAGATCCAGGACGGCGACCTCAAGAAGATCAGTGGCGAGCGGCCGTACGTGCTGCGGCCGGGCGAGAAGTGGACGCTCGACGACGGCACCACGCTCGAGTTCGTCGGCACCCGCCGGTTCGCGACGATCTCCATCCGGCACGACCCGACCCAGTTGCTGATGCTGGTCGGAGCGGTTCTCGGCCTAGCTGGGCTGATGCTCTCGCTCTCCGTGCACCGGCGTAGGGTCTGGTTCCGGGTGGTCCCCGCCGAGGGCGGCAGCGCGGTCGAGGCCGGAGGCCTGCCCCGCACCGACTATTCGGGTTTCGGCGATGAGTTCGCGGCGCTCACCCGGCACATCAAGGAAGGGACGCCCTGATGGCGGAGTTGTCCAATCAGCTTATGGCGCTGACCGTGCTGGCCTACCTGGCCGCCATGGTCTGCTACGCCGGGGAGTACGCGTTCGGCAAGCGCAGCCACATCGGCCGCGCCGCGAACCGTCAACTGGTCGGCGCCGGAGCTCCCGTTCCCGGCGACGTGCCGGTCGCCAAGCCCGATGCGGGTAAGGGCGAGCTGGTCGGCCGCATCGCCGTCGTGCTCAACCTGATCGGCCTGGCCCTGCACCTGGGCACCACCGCCACCCGCGGGATCGCCGCCGAGCGGATGCCGTGGGGCAACATGTACGAGTACATCCTCTCCGCGACGCTGGTCGGCGCCGCGGTCTGGGCGTTCGTGCTGCTCCGCAAGCCGGCCGTGCGCCACCTGGGCCTCTTCGTCTCCCTGATCCTGGTGGTGCTGCTCGGCGCGGCGGCCCTGGTCGCCTACACCCCGGTCGGCCCGCTGGTCCCGGCGCTGAACTCGTACTGGTTCATCTTCCACGTCTCGACGATCATCATCTCCTCCGGCATCTTCCTGCTCGGGGCGGTGCCGGCCGCGATGTTCCTGATCAAGGACGGGTGGGATGCGGGTAAGCGCGGCTTCCCGTACACGCTGGGCCGCCGGGTCGGTGATGCCGGCTCGCTGGAGCGGCTCACCTTCCGCCTGCACGCCTTCGCCTTCCCGCTGTTCACGTTCGGCGCGCTGATCGCGGGGCCGCTGTGGGCCGAGGCGTCCTGGGGCCGCTACTGGGGCTGGGACCCGAAGGAGGTGTGGGCGTTCATCTCGTGGATCGTCTACGCCGCCTACCTGCACGCCCGGGCCACCCCGAGCGTGAAGCGGACCACCGCCACCTGGATCGCGATCGTGGGCTTCGTCACGATGCTGATGAACCTGTTCGGTGTGAACCTCTTCTTCGAGGGCCTGCACTCGTACGCCTAGTCGTCGGCGCAGTCGCCGGCGGTCCAGGTGTCGTAACGGGTCTTCCAGTCCAGGCAGAAGCCACCTCGTGAGGGCGCCGCGGTCTCGGTCGCGACGTCCTCACGCCAGTATTGGGCGGGCCCGCCGGCGCCCGGCCGCAGCCGTACGTTGTCCACGGTCACCGTCGGCACGTCGATCTTGGTCTGCCGGGTGGCGTCGACGTGCACCTCGACGTACTGCTCGATCCGTGCGCTGGGGCCGAGCGGCAGCCGCTGCTGGGTGAGCAGGTTCCACCGGTTGTTCCACCAGAGCCAGGCCCGCCAGAGACCGGCCCGGTCGGTGCTGATGTCCAGCCACACCTGGTCGCCGGGGCGGACCGCGTACTGGTCGTAGAACTGCCACCGGTTGGTGTTCGTGTCGAACGTGTAGATGTGCTGGCGCCCGGGGGAGGCCCAGCCGGTCTCCGACCATCCGGCCTCCAGCCAGGCGATCCGCCCGCCGCCCAGGTCGCGTTTCGCCATGAACCGGCCGACCACGAAATCGTAGGTCTGCGGCCGGACCGAGCCGTCCACCACCGAGAACCGGCCGGACACGCCGCCCCACTCGCCGCGGGTCCCGGCGCCGAGGTGGTGGTAGCCGCTCGGGGTGAAGGCGATCCTCTCCGACTCCAGGACCGGACCGGCCCGGCAGGCGCGTGGGCTGTCCACGGTGGCCGGGCCGGTCGGCGGGCCGGTCGAGGCGGGGCCCGGCACGCCGCATCCGGGCAGGCGGGTCTCGGCCGAGGAGACCGCCGGGGTGGTGACCGCGAGAGCCGCGGCCAGACTGGTCGGCAGACACCATCGGGTCACGTTCCACAGCCTCATGAAAGCCCCAACGGGAGTCCCGGATCTCCAGTGACGGAACCTGGTGCCAGACTGGGGGCATGGCGCCGCGTGGATTCCCCTATGCCGATCTGCAGAGCTTCATCGCCGCCCTCGAGGCTGCCGGTGAGCTGCGACGAGTCCCCGTGCCGGTGGACCCGACGCTGGAGATCAGCGAGATCGTCACGAGGACCGTGCGGGCCGGTGGCCCGGCCCTTCTCTTCGAGCGCCCGACGCGCGGCGACATGCCGCTGGTGATCAACCTGTTCGGCACCGAGAAGCGGATGGCCATGGCCCTCGGCGTGGACCGGCTCGACGAGGTCGGCGACCGGATCGGCGCGCTGGCCAAGCCGGAGCTGCCGGTCGGCTGGTCCGGGATCCGCGAGGGCATCGCCAAGGTGCTCCAGCTCAAGTCGGTCCCGCCGAAGAAGGTGAAGAGCGCCCCCTGCCAGGAGGTCGTGCTCAAGGGCGATCAGGTCGACCTGGGCCTGCTCCCCGGCCTGCAGGTGTGGCCCGGTGACGGCGGCATCTTCCACAACTTCGGGCTCACCCACACCAAGCACCCCGAGACCGGCAAGCGCAACCTCGGCCTCTACCGGCTCCAGCAGCACTCGAGGAACACGCTCGGCATGCACTGGCAGATCCACAAGGACTCGACAGCGCATCACGCGGTGGCGGAGCGGCTAGGCGAGCGACTTCCGGTCGCTGTCGCCATCGGTTGCGACCCCGTGGTGTCGTACGCCGCGAGCGCCCCCCTGCCGGCTGACATCGACGAGTACCTGTTCGCCGGTTTCCTCAAGGGCGAGCGGATCGAGATGGTCGACTGCGTGTCCGTCCCGCTGCAGGTCCCGGCCGAGGCGCAGATCGTCCTGGAGGGTTATCTGGAGCCCGGCGAGCGCCTGCCGGAGGGCCCGTTCGGCGACCACACCGGCTACTACACGCCGGTCGAGCCGTTCCCCGTGCTGCACATCGAGACGATGACGATGCGGAAGAAGCCGATCTACCACTCGATCGTCACGTCCCAGCCGCCGCAGGAGGACCACGGTCTGGGCAAGGCCACCGAGCGGATCTTCCTGCCCCTGGCCAGGATCCTGATCCCGGACATCGTCGACTACGACATGCCGGCCTCCGGTGTCTTCCACAACTGCCTGATCGTGTCGATCCGCAAGCGCTATCCGAAACACGCCCAGAAGGTGATGAGCGCGATCTGGGGCGCCCACCTGCTGTCGCTGGTCAAGCTGATCGTGGTGGTCGACGAGGACGTCGACGTCCACGACTACAACGAGGTCGCGTTCCGGGCCTTCGGCAACGTCGACTACGCCCGTGACCTGCTGCTCACCGAGGGCCCGGTGGACCATCTGGACCACTCGTCCTATCAGCAGTTCTGGGGTGGGAAGGCGGGGGTCGACGCCACCCGTAAGCTGCCGTCCGAGGGCTACTCCCGGGGCTGGCCGGAGGAGATGACCATGTCTCCCGAGGTGGTCAGCCTGGTCGACAAGCGGTGGAAGGAATACGGGCTGTGACAGCTGTGGCTTCGCCGCAACCAGGGAAGATCAAGTCGTTCCTGCGGCTGGTGATGATCGAGCACTCGATCTTCGCGTTGCCGTTCGCCTACCTGTCGTCGCTGGTCGCGATCCAGTCGCTCGACGACAGGGTCGGGGAGCACTGGCTCGATCTGGTGCTGGTGACGATCGCGATGGTCTCCGGGCGTACCTTCGCCATGGCCGCCAACCGCATCCTGGACCGGAAGATCGACGCGCTGAACCCGCGGACGCAGAACCGGGAGCTGGTCACCGGCGCGGTCAGTGTGCGTACCGCCTGGACCGGCGCGACCATCTCGCTCGTCGTCCTGGTCGTCGCGGCCGGCCTGCTCAACCCGCTCTGCCTGGTCCTGTCGCCACTGGCGGTGATCCCGCTGGTGGTGTATCCGTACGCGAAGCGGTTCACGAACTTCCCGCACTACGTGCTCGCGCTGGCCCAGGCGGTCGCTCCGGTCGGCGCCTGGCTGGCGATCACCGGCACCTTCGCGGGCTCCTGGCCGGCCTGGGTGCTCGGCGTCGCGGTCGGCCTGTGGATCGGTGGTTTCGACATCATCTACGCCTGCCAGGATGTCGAGGTCGACCGGCGGATCGGTGTGCACTCGACCCCGGCCCGGTTCGGGGTGCGGACCGCGCTGCACATCTCCACGGTCACCCACGTGATCTGTTTCGCGCTGTTCGTGTGGTTCGGTCAGCTGGCCGCTTTCACCTGGTCCTGGTGGGCAGGCCTCCTGGTCACCGGAGCCGGCCTGGTCTACCAGCACGTCGTGGTGACCGAGAACGATCTCTCCAAGGTCAACCGGGCGTTCTTCACGGCGAACGGGTTCATCGCCATCGCCCTGTTCGCCTTCGCCCTGATCGATCTGTACCTGGTGTAACCGGTCCGGCCCGGCCTTCCGTCTTATCCGCGTGAGCGATAGAGACGCCGGATTCCGCGAGTTCGTCGCCGCGCGGATGGAGCCGTTACGCGGGCTCGCCTACCTGACGTGCGGCGACTGGCAGGTCGCCGAGGACGCGGTGCTGTCCGCGCTGGCCAAGCTCTACGTGAAGTGGAACCGGGTGGACAACCCGGAGGCATACGCGCGGACCGCCGTGGTGCGGGCCGCCATCGACGAGACCCGCCGCCCGTGGTGGCGCCGCGAGCAGTCCCGCAGCCACGCCATGCCCGACTCGGTGCTGCCCGACGACGCCACGGGGGCGATCGACGAGCGGTTGCGGTTGCGGCAGGCGTTGAGCGGGTTGCCGCCCCGGCAGCGGGCGGTGCTGGTGCTGCGCTTCCTGGAGGGGCTCAGCGTGCAGCAGACCGCCGCCGCCCTGCGATGCCCGGAAGGCACCGTCAAGGTCTACACCGCGCGTGGCCTCGGCGCACTCCGCCAGATTCTCGGCACCGAGCTGGAGGCCGGTCATGAAGCAGCTGTCTGATCTGTTGCGCGAGGCGAAGGCGAACCCACCGGCGGCCCGCTACAGCGTCGAGCAGGTGGTCGAGGCCGGGCGTCGCCGCCGGCGCCGGAGGAACGGCGGATGGGCGGTCGCCGCCGCGGTGGCGGTGGCCGTGGCGATCGGTCTGCCACGGGTCGTCACCCACGCCGACGGCCCGCCACCCCTCCCGGCCGAGCCCACGCCGGTCACGACGTACACGTTCCGCGGTTACACCGTCGACGGGTACGTGGTGAAGGACCCGTTCATCCTCGACGTCGGCGCCGTGGTGGCCGGCGTCGAGCGGAGCGGGGGCGGCGAGAAAGCGAGTGTCGGGTCGCTCACGGTCTATCGGCCCGGTGTCGCGCCGGAATACCCGCTGGCCGGCCTGACCGCCGCCGAACCGGTCGGCGGGCGTACCGCCTACTACCGGACCACGCAGCACCGGGACATCCTGACCTGGGAGTACGCCGACGGGACGTACGCCGAGCTGTCGACCGCCGAGAAGGCGATCAGTGAGACGGAGGCCTACCGGATCGCCGCCGGCCTGGTCATGGGTGGTGGCGTGGAACCGCGGATCGCCCTGCGGGTGGGCTACGTCCCGGCGGGCTACCGGCTGATGGAGACGTGGAGCACTCCGGGCGAGGTCACGCCGTTCCTGAAGTCGATGACGAACATCATGCTCGCGCCGGCCGACGCCCAGCGGGAACTGCTGACGAACCCGGGGCGGATGTTCAACCGGAACGGCGGCGCCGACCGGAAGTTCCACGATCAGCTCGTGATCGGCCTGTACCCGTCGCGTGCGACACGGAAGCAGATGCCGCCGAACCCGTGTGACGAACAGTCCTGCAGGCGGGTGCTGGACGACGATGTCAGCATGCTGACGGTCGGTGGCGACCTGCCGATCGAGGAGATCCGCAAGGTGTACGAGTCGGTCACCGTGGTCACCGATTTCACCGACGACGCCGGGTGGTACCCGTTGAGCGAGGCGATCCCCACCTCGGCGCAGCTCGTCGCGGAGTAGCGGCACACTTGACCACATGCGTGAACCATGGATCGTCGGCGTCAGCGGAGCGTCGGGAACCCCCTATGCCAAGGCGGTTCTGACCGCTCTGCTGGACGCCGGCGAATCCGTCGATCTGGTCGTCTCCCGGGCCGCCCGGCTGACGCTCCTGGACGAGACCGGAGCGACGGTGCGGGACGCGCACTGGAAGGACGATGTCGGGGCCTGGTTGGGCCGGGACCTCGGCGACATGGCCTACTGGCCGGCCGGGGACCTGGCCGCCGGCCCGAGCTCCGGGTCATATCCGGCGCGCGGGATGGCGGTGGTCCCGGCCAGCACCGCGGCATGCGCCGGGATCGCTGTCGGGCTGTCTAAGGACCTGCTGCAAAGAGCGGCCGAAGTGAATCTGAAGGAGCGCCGTAGGACGGTGGTCGTACCCCGGGAAACCCCGGTCACCCGCAGTCACCTGGAACATCTGATCGGCCTGCACGACGCCGGTGCCGTGGTGCTGCCGGCCAGCCCCGGATTTTACGGTTCCGGGGCCGGCGCGACGGCACAACAACTGATCGACTTCGTGGCCGGAAAGGTGCTGGACGCGCTGGGCGTACCACACACGCTTTTTCGCAGATGGACCGGCGAATTGGGTGAGAGGAACGCTTAGCGCAAGCCGTTGGGCGGGCCGTAGCCTGCCCCGGGATTGCTAGGACCGTTGTTCCGCGGCTTGTTCGCGGCGTCGTCCTCGCGCATCTCCTCGATCACGCCATCGCCCTCGAGCAATGCGCGAACTTCTGACTCACGGAATCGGCGGTGTCCACCCGGAGTACGGATACTGCCGATGCGCCCGGCGGCGGCCCAGCGTGTGACCGTTTTAGGGTCGACGCGGAACAACGCGGCCACCTCGCCCGGTGTCAGCAGACGATCTCCAGTGTCCACAACCCCCTCCTCGGTTTGGTTTCTGGAGCGGCCGGTGGTCACGGAGAGTGTCGGCGTGCTCGATCGGGACGTAAAGCCATTAGAGCACCGCCCCTGAACCAAGTCCGTGAAATGCGGAAAAAGCCCCGATTGCGACAGTGGTCATTATCCTGCCGCCCATTCGCCGCTACCGGGCGTGAAGGCGGGAGCGCCACCCGATTAGGGTTTCAAGCATGGACTCCATCGACCTCCGGCTGATCGACCTGCTACGGGAGAACGCGCGCTCGTCGTACGCCGAACTGGCCCGCAAGGTCGGCCTCTCCGCCCCCGCCGTGCACGAGCGAGTGGGTAAGCTCGAGACCGCCGGAACCATCCGTGGCTACCGGGCCGACGTCGATCACGAGGCGATCGGGCTCGGTGTCACCGCGCTGATCGGCATCATCGAGGACTCGGGCGCCGACACCGACGACGTGCTCGCCGCGGTCCGGGCCATGCCTGAGGTGGAGAGCTGCTATTTCATGGCTGGCGTCGAGTCCTATCAGCTCACCGTGCGAGTCGGCACGATCGCGGAACTGGAGCAGTTGATCGTGCGAATAAACCGGACACCGGGCGTCGCCTCGACCCGGACCGCGATAGCCCTCTCCACGAAGTGGGAGAACCGCCCGCAGCCCGGTCTGGGCTGAGGCCGGGGATGGACCTCACCAAACTCGACCGCTCCGACGGCGTGGCCCGTGACTGGGCCCGCGACGCGATCGCCCAGGTCGAGGCGGACGCCAACCGCTCCGCCGACACGCACCTGCTGCCGTTCCCGCTGCCGGTCTCGTGGGGCATCGACCTCTATCTCAAGGACGAGTCGTCGCACCCCACCGGCTCGCTCAAGCACCGGCTGGCCCGCTCCCTGTTCCTGTACGCGCTGTGCAACGGCTGGATCGGCCCGCGGACCACCGTCGTCGAGGCGTCCTCCGGTTCGACAGCGGTGAGCGAGGCCTACTTCGCCCGGATGCTCGGCCTGCCGTTCATCGCCGTGATGCCGGCCGCCACATCGCCGGAGAAGGTCTCGCTGATCGAGTTCCAGGGTGGCCGATGTCACCTGGTCTCCGAGGCGACCCAGGTGGTCCCGGAGGCGCGCCGGCTCGCCGCCGAGCTGGGTGGGCACTTCATGGACCAGTTCACCTACGCCGAGCGGGCCACCGACTGGCGTGGCAACAACAACATCGCCGAGTCCATCCACAGCCAGCTCGCCCTGGAACGGCACCCGGTCCCGGCATGGATCGTGGTCGGCGCCGGCACCGGCGGCACCAGTGCCACCATCGGCCGCTACGCGAGGTATCGCCGTCTCGACACCAGGGTCTGCGTTGTCGACCCCGAGGGGTCGGCGTTCTGGCAGGCTTACGTCGCCGGTGACTGGAACGCGGTGACCGGCCGGGGCTCGCGCATCGAAGGGATCGGCCGGCCCCGGGTGGAGCCGTCGTTCCTGCCCTCGGTCGTGGACCGCATGATCCACGTGCCGGACGCCGCGTCACTCGCCGCGATGCGGGCCGGGTCACGGACGCTGGGCCGGCGGCTCGGCGGGTCGACCGGCACCAACCTGTGGGGCGCGTTCCGGCTGATCGCCGAGATGCGCGCGGCTGGGCGTACCGGATCGGTGGTGACGTTGATCTGCGACGGCGGCGAGCGTTACGCCGACACCTATTACTCCGACGCCTGGGTGGCCGCCCAAGGGCTCGATTTGTCCCATTACTCCAGGGTGATTGAGCGATTCCTGGACGGCGGGGACTGGCCGGGCTGACATCCATCGACGGGCCGTGATTAGATCCGGCTCGTGGAGGACGATCATCGATCGACTTCGGACTGGGTGGCCCGGGGGTTCGGCGCCGTCGGCGTGCTGCTGCTGGCCGTCTCGTCGGTCAGCGTGGTCTTCTGGCCCCGGTCCGACCACCCCAAGCCGGCCACCGCCGCCCCGATCGTCACCGCCGCCGTGCCGGACCAGCAGACCCGGCTCGAGCGGGAGGTCCAGTCCGTCCTCCGAGTGCAGATCGACGCTCTGCTCGGTGGCGACGAGGCGGGCTGGCTGGCACCGGTCGGCCCGGAGGTGCGGAACCGTTACCGGTCCATCTACCGGAACCTGCGCAACCTGGAGGTCAGCCGGGCCGACTACGGCGTCGAGATCCTCGGCCGGAGCACCGAGACCGAGGTCAGCGCCCGGGTCATGATCGGTTACTGCCTCAGCGGCGCGACCTGCCCGGCATGGGAGAACCGGATCGACCAGGGTGCCCCGAAACTCCTCTACGACCTGACCTTCGAGCGGCGCGACAACGGTTACGTGGTCACGAAGATCGCCGACGTCGAGGACGGCAACCACCTCCAGCCGACCCCGTGGGAGCGCACCGAGCTCCGGTTCGCCCGTGGCGAGCGGGTCATCGTCGCCGGCCCGCGCGGCCAGGCGAAGAACCTCCGGAAAGTGCTGGCCGCCGCCGAGAAGGCCGCCACCGTTGTCGACCGTTTCAGCACCGAGCCGCCGAAGCGCTACCGGATCTATCTCGCCGACGACAAGACCTGGAAGACGTGGTACGGCGGGCAACTCTCGAAATGGGTCGTCGGCTATCACATCGCCCTGAACCAGACCGGCAGCGACATCGTCCTCAAAACCGGGGAACTCGTCGACTCCAACCGGCAGCTGGCCCTCACCGTCCAGCACGAGATGGCGCACGCCGTCACCATGGTCCCCTCCTACAACCAGGACCCGAACGAGGACCTGTGGCTGATCGAGGGTGTCGCCGAATACATCGGTTTCCTGCCCGGCAAGCCGCAGAACACCGAGAGCCGGTACTCACTGCGCTCCTGGTTCGACGAGCACGGTGCCCTCAAGTCGATCGTCCGGCCCGAGCTCACCGACGAATCGGACGATCTGACGGTCAGTGCCCTCTATGCGACCGGGCACTACGCGGTCGGATGCATGATCGATCGCTACGGCCAGCCCCGGTTGCTGGACTTCGTCAAACGGGTCCTGCAGGACGGGGAGGACCTCGATCCCGCCTCGCGGGCGGCCTTCGGGAAGCCCTTCAAAACCGTCGATCGGGCGTGCGTCAGCTGGATCACACAGCGGGTGTGATCATCGAGCCGAAACGGGATAGAGGCCGGTCTAATCAGCGTGGTTAGATCCTTCGATCATGGATGAGTCGCCGTCGCCGTCGGGCGAGCCTTCAACCCAGCCGCCACTCGCGGCTTCTTCGCTCCCGGCCGACCCGGTGTCCTCGCCCGCGGCCGATCCGGTGCCTTCGCCCGCGGCCGATCCGGTGCCCTCGCTCCCGGCTGACCTCGCCCCCGAGGCTTCGGTGGACCTGTCCGCTGAGCCCCCGGCTGAGCCGTCCTCCAGGAAGCCGTCGGTGCTGATCGCGGGACTGGCCGCCCTGGCGCTGGTCGCGGGGGCCGGCGCGGTGGTCTTCTGGCCGGAGAGCGACCAGCCCGCCACCGCGACACCCGTCGTCTCGGCTTCGGTCGCACCGTCGCCCTCACCCACCAGGAAGACCCCACTGGAGCAGGTCGACGCCCTGATCGACGCCCAGGCCCAGGCGCTGCTCAAAGGTGACGAGGCGGCCTGGCTAGCCCCGGTCGACGCGAAGCTGCACACGCGCTACCGGACGATCTTCCGGAACCTGCGGTCCCTCGACATCACCTCGGCCGACATGGCGATCGACGAGAAGCCGAAGATGAGCGGCGCCGTGATGAAGGCCCGCGTCTGGCTCAACTACTGCTTCAGCGGCATCGACTGCCCCGCCTACTCGTCCTTCGCCGACCGCGGAGCCCCCAAGATGATCAACATGGTCACCTGGACGCCGCGTGCCGGCTCCTACGTGATCACCGGGATCGGTTCCTCCGGCGTCGACAACGACCTGCAGCCGACTCCGTGGGAGAACACCACGCTCACCTTCGCCCAGGGCAAACGAGTGATCGTGGCTGCCCCGAAATCGCAGGCCGCCAACATCAAGCGGATCCTGCCGCTCGCCGAGAAGGCGGCCGGGGTCGCCGACCGCTACGGCAAGCTGCTGAACAATCCGCAGGAGAAGTACCGGATCTACCTCGCCGACGCCAAGGGATGGAAGACCTGGTACGGGCGTTCGGCGCCACCGTGGTCCGTCGGCTATCACCGGCCGCTCAACGATGCCGGCAGTGACATCGTTCTGAAGGCCGGCTCCGTGATGTCCGACAGTGATCGGGAGATCACCGAGCTCATCCAACACGAGATGGCCCACGCCGTGACGCTCAACGGCAGCCGCAACTGGGACTACGGGGCTGATCTGTGGCTGAGCGAGGGCATCGCCGAGTACATCGGTTTCCAGCCGAAGAAGCCGCGCAACACCTACAACCGGGACGAGCTCAGCTATGTCCAGTCCCGTCGCGGGGCCATCAAGACGATCGCGCAGCCGGCCCTGACCGCGAAATCCGACGACCTGACCGTGGCCCGGCTCTACTCCACCGGGCACTTCGCGGCCGGGTGCATGGCGGAGAAGTACGGCGAGACCAAGATGCTCAACTTCGTCCAGTTGGTGCTGGGCGAGGGGGTCGCCTACGACGCGGCCTCCCAGGCGGCCCTGGGTAAACCGTTCAAGACGGTCGACAAGGCCTGCGTCAGCTGGATCAGGAAGCAGACCTGACCCGCCGGGCCAGTCCCGGATGGTCGTCCACGAACCCGTCGGCGTCGCAGGTCAGATCGGCACTGGAGGTCTCGCCGGCGAGCCGGATCCGGTCACCGCCCAGCGGTGTCCAGATCTGGTCCGCCTGCACCACCTCCAGGCTCGGCACCAGCACCCACACCACGCTCAGCCGGTGTGACACGCCCGCCTCGGAGCCCAGCAGCCCCAGCCGGCGGATCGGCAGCGTGGTGAACAACGGCGAACCGCTCAAGCCGACGTCGAACGCCCCATACAGCAGATCCGGATCGGTGCACCCGGGCAGACCCGCTTGGGCGTGACCGTTTCTGGTCAGTGCGCCGTCAAGATCACCCTGCTCCGACGCGGTCGCCCGCCAACGGCCTGCCGCCAGCTCCAGCCGCACAGCGCGCGCCCAGCCGGCACCCTCGGCCCGCACATCCAGCCGCGCGGACGCCCAATCCGGCCCGGTCCGCACCTCGTAGTGGCACACGAACGGGACCGGCTTCGCCGCCACCACGGTCCCCCGCGCATAGAGGCCGTCGCTCGCGTCCAGCAGGGCATGCTCGGCACCGGAAACGTCGCTGCGCTCCCAGAACACCGCGATCGGCAACGGCATGCCGGTAACCTACCCGATTTTTACATTTTGTACGGCGCACTGAAGGTGCCGTGACCACCCGCGATGCAGTCGTGCGCCACACCGTGTGGTGACTTGCGGCGCGGTTCGGACCGTAGGTCGGCACGTTGGGCGGTGCCGTTGGGTGTGGCGAGGTGTAGCACGGTTCAGACCGTAGGTCGGCACGTACTGGTCGGGTGACGGATCGCCTCAGCCCGGAAGCCGCCCTTCGGCTGGGACGGGCCGCCTGCGTCGCGGGGTAGCCACGGCGCTTTCGGTACGGCGTACAAAATAAAAGGCCGAAGCCCCGGACCGCGCTGAGGCGACCGGGGCTCCGGAAAGGTTTTGATCAGTAGCTGCGTGCCGGGCGCGACGTGCCGTAACGGCCACCCGGACCCTCGCGGCGGTCGCCACGGTGGCTGTCGGTGCGGTGGCCCTCGCGACGGGCACCCGCCGGGCGGTCACCGAAACGGTCACCGGCCGGACGGTCGCCGAACGAACGCTGCGGACGGTCACCGGCCGGACGGTCGCCGAACGAACGCTGCGGGCGGTCGCCGTAGGAGCGCTGCGGGCGGTCGCCGGACGGGCGGTCGCCGAACGAGCGGTCACCGTAGGGACGGTCGGAACGCTGCCGGTCGCCGCCGAACCCGCGGTCGCCGCGGTCGCCACCGGACGGACGGTCACCGAAGCCACGGTCACGGTCGCCGAACGGGCGGTCCGAGCGGGGCCGGTCGCCGAACGAACGGTCGCCCGCCGGCCGGTCGCCGTAGGAACGCTGCGGCCGGTCACCGAAGGTCCGCTCGTTGCGGTCGCCGAACGAACGCTGCGGGCGGTCGCCGTAGGAACGCTGCGGGCGGTCGCCACGAGGACGGTCACCGAAACGGCCACGGGAACCACCGGAACGCTCACGACGAGGCTCCGGCTCCTCCACCACCGGAACGCCACTGGGCTCGCGGGCACCGGTGATCTCGGCCAGCTTCTCGTCGCCCAGGCGCACACGGGTCTCGCCCGGCGAGACCCCGGCCTTGGACATCATCTGCTGCGTGGTGCGGCGCTGCTTCGGCAGAACCAGCGTGACGACCGCGCCCGACTCGCCGGCCCGGGCGGTACGGCCGGCCCGGTGCAGGTAGTCCTTCGGGTCCTTCGGCGGGTCCACGTGCACGACCAGCGAGATGCCGTCGACGTGGATGCCGCGGGCCGCCACGTCCGTCGCGACCAGGACGTTCGTCCGGCCTTCCTTGAACTCGGCCAACGTACGAGTACGCACCCGCTGGGTCTTGCCGCCGTGCAGGGCACCGGCCCGGACACCGACCGCCGCGAGCTGCTCGACCAGCCGGTCCACGCCCATCTGGGTGCGGGCGAAGACGATGGTCTTGCCGTCCCGGTTCGCGATCCACGAGGTGATCGGGAACTTGTCGGCCGGCGGGATCAGCAGCAGGTGGTGATCCATGGTGGACACGCTCGCCTCAGCCGGGGCGGTGGAGTGCGTCACCGGGTCATGCATGAACCGCTTGACCAGCGTGTCGACGTCACCGTCCAGAGTGGCCGAGAAGAGCAGGCGCTGCGCGTTCTCCGGGGTCTTGGCCAGCAGATCGGTGACCTCGGGCAGGAAGCCCATGTCAGCCATCTGGTCGGCCTCGTCCAGGACGGTGACCTCGACGTCGTCGAGCTTGCAGGCGCCACGCTCGATCAGGTCGCCGAGACGGCCCGGAGTGGCGACGATCACCTCGACGCCGCGACGGAGCGCGTCCATCTGACGGTCGTAGGGAACCCCGCCGACCGCGGTCTTCAGGAACACGCCGACCGACCGGCCCACCGGCATCAGCGAGTCGGCCACCTGCATCGCCAGCTCACGGGTCGGAACCAGGATCAGAGCCTTCGGGTAGTGCGGGCGAGCCCGGCCACCCTGCGCGGTGCGGGCCAGCACCGGCAGGCCGAACGCCAGGGTCTTGCCGGAACCGGTCTGACCACGGCCCAGGACGTCACGTCCGGCCAGGGCGTCCGGCACGGTCGCGGCCTGGATCTCGAACGGGGTGGTGATGCCCTCACGGGTGAGGACGCGCACGATCTCGGAGGGCAGGCCCAGATCGGCGAAGGTCTTGGCGGGGGCCTCGACGGCCTCCGGGGTGGTCTCGGCGACCTCGGTGACCTCGACGGCCTCGGGGGCGGCCGGGGTGTCGCTCTCGGTGTTGCTGTTGTCGAAGACGGACGGGAACGTGCTGGGATCAGCGAAAGTGGTCAAGAGAACCTCTCTACGGGGGCGCATGCTCGCGAATGGCCCGCCGCGGTCATAGGAGACCGCCCGCTGAAATGCCCGCAAGAACGCCCGTGGCGTGCACCGGGTGGGCACGCCGCGTCAATAACTACCATCAGTGTACGGGTGAACGTCTGAACCGCCGACCGCATTCCAGCCGGGTAGTGGGCATGCTCACCCCGAAGCGCAACCGCTCCAGCTTAAATGTTCGAGGCCCCAGGTGCCAAAACAGCGGGGCCACGAAGACTGTCGGACCTGCGTCAGTTGCTCATTTACCAGTCAGATTGCCCAGAAAATCGGTGAACGCGTCACCCGCTGTGAACACGAACACCAGACTCACCGTGACCAGCAGGCCGAGCACCGCGAGCATGGCGATCACCACTTTCAGGTTGCTGCGGCGCTGGTCGACGGGAGCGTCATACCACCCCTGGGCCAGGATGTGGCCGGTCAGCGAACCCGAGTTCTCCACCGGGTCGGACACCGGCATCGTCATGTCGATCGCCGGATAGCCACCCGTCGAGTACACCGTGCCCTGACCGCGCTGCTGCGGCACACCGCCGGCGACGGGGCTGATCGGCGTGGTCGGCGGGTTGCCGTACTGGGTCGGCTGCGGGCTGGCGGCAGAGACCGGCTGGGTCATCTCGATGTTCTCCGGCGACGACGGGAAGCCCCGGTACGGCGTCCCCCGAGGGACACTCGGCGGAGCCGGCGGCAGACCTGCCGAGGCGGCGGTGGGCGGCAGGGTGTAGCTGGGCAGACCGTTTCCGATCATCGGAGCCGGAGGAACCGGAGGCGGCGGCACCGGGCCGGGGCCCGGCGGGATCGGGCTGGGACCAGGACCCGGCGGTACGGGACTCGGCCCCGGACCAGGCGGAATCGGGCTCGGCGGCACCGGCGTCGGTGGGATCGGGCTCGGCGGCACCGGACCGGGGATCGGGCCTGGCGGAACCGGGCCGGGGATCGGGCTCGGCGCGGGCGGCACCGGGCCTGGCGGAACCGGGCCGGGGATCGGGCTCGGCGCGGGCGGCACCGGGCCTGGCTTGGGCGGGGTCGGACCCGGTGTCGGCGCGGGCGGCGTCGGACCCGGTGTCGGTGTCGGTGGGATCGGCTTGGGTGCGGGCGGTGAGGGAACCGGAGCCGGGATCGGAGCCGGCGGCTCGGCGGGTTCCGGGTCGGCCGGCTTCGGTGGCGTAGGGCGAGCCGGAACCGGCCGCGGCTCGGCCGGCTCGGGGCTGGCCGGGTCGGGCTTGGTCGGCTCGGGGCTGTCGGGCTCCGGGCTTCCGGGCTCCGGGCTTCCGGGCTCCGGGCTTACGGGCTCCGGGCTTCCTGGCTCCGGGCCTTTTTCGGGGGCCGGGTCGGCGGGCTGCGGCTCGGCGGGCTCATCCGGCTCGGCGGGCTTCTCCGGGTCGGCCACGCCGTTGACACCCGGGACCGCTACCGAAGCGGAGCCGGTTGGTCGTGGGGCCGAGCCATACACCGTCGGCTGGGCCGCCGCCCGTGCCGAAGAGGGGACCTCGTCAGCGGTCGGGCGGACCACACCGGGCACGGAGACCCGAGCCGCACCCGAACCGGGAGCAGCCGAAACCGGCCGGACCGACGATCCGCCGGCCGGAGGCCAGGTCCCGGCAGCCGGAGGCCGACCCACGGACGAACTGGGCCCGTCGGAGGCGGGTGAGTCGGAGCCGGGTCCGTTGGAGGCGGGTGAGTTGGAGCTGGGCCCGTTGGAGGCGGGTGAGTTGGAGCTGGGCCCGTTGGAGGCGGGTGAGTTGGAGCTGGGCCCGTTGGAGGCGGGTGAGTTGGGTTTGGGCGCGCTGGATGCCGGCGTGGACGAAACCGGTGTCACGGACGCGGATGCCCGAGCGGCGGGAGCGGCCGACACGGGCGCTGATGCGGACACCGGGGCGGCGAACACGGGGGTCGACCCGGACAGCGGGGCGGCCGATCCGGGAGCTGCGGAGACGGGAGCGGAGGCGCTGGCCCGGACTGCCGGCGGCGTGGAGACGGGTACTGACGCGGACGCCTTCACGACCGGAACGGCAGCGGCTGGCGCGGGGGAGACGGGCGCAGCGGAAACGGGTGCGGTGCCAGGGACTGACGCGGAACCAGACGCGGACGCCTTCACGACCGGAACGGCAGCGGCTGGCGCGGGGGAGACGGGCGCAGCGGAAAGGGGTGCGGTGCCAGGGACTGACGCGGAACCAGATGCGGGCGCAGCCGAGATCGGAGCCGTCGAGACCGGAGCTGCTGAGGGATCGGTGTCTGCGGGCTCCGGGAAGGCCGATGGCTTGAGAACGGGATCCTCGGCGGGTGTGGAGGTATCCGGCGCCGCGGCATCCGGCGTGTCAGGGTGGTTCGCAGAGGCAGTGGAGTCGAGGGCACCCGGTGCGGAGGGATCCGCGTCAGAGCCGCCCGTGACCGGGACATCAGTGTCAGGAGCATCCCCGGTGGGCGCGTCGGTGTCAGAGATGTCCGCGGCGAAGGCGTCGTCCGAGGTCTCCGCGGCGAGGGCGTCCTTGTCAGAGGACTCGGCGCCGAGCGGGCCCTTGTCCGAGGCGCCAGGGGTGATGTCTTTCGCGTCAGGAGCATCCGCGGCCGGGGTGTCCGTGTCGGGGACGTCCGCGGTGGCGGCGTCAGTGTCGGCAACAGCGGCAGCACCGTCAGCGTCGGCGTCAGCGTGAGGGCCGGCAACGGCGTCGGGGTCGGTGTCGGCGGCGGCGTCAGGGTCGGCAGCACCGTCAGCGTCGGTGTCGGCGGCGAGGACGGTCGTCGCGGCGGGGGTGTTCTCTGTGGCGGCGGCTGCCGAATCCGGGGCGTCGGCATCGGCATCGGCGACGGGCGGCGATGGGGTCGAGGATCCCGGGGCGGTGGGAGGGCTGGAGGGCTTCGGCGTGCCGGCCGGGGTGGCCCACAACGCGCCCGGTGCCGGCGGCGGTGGTGGGGCGTAGCCGTCGGTGTCGTCGGCGGGCGGCGGCGTTGGGGGCGGCGTCCCGATCTCGCCGTCCTTGATCGCCTGCTGCTCGTCCATTGGTCCTCCCGACCACCGCTGCCGACGATGTCTCGGACGTCGGGCGCTGACCTTAACCGTGCCACATCAGCCGGTGTGAACACACCCGGCATCAGCGTCACTCGCCGGGCTACGACCGTCCGATAGCTGACCGGCCGTTTCGGCTCGGTGTACCGGATCCTCTCCGTCTGTTCGTCAGACTAATCGCCGGTGGCACCAGCGCTCGACGAAGCGGACTCCGACGCCGAATCCGACGCGGCCGCCGCCGCGCTGGAGGCCGCCTGGGAGACCGTTGCCGCGGCCGAGCCGGTCGTCGTGCCGACCGAGGTCGTCGGGGTCTCGACGGTGGGCGGCGACGATGAGGCGACCGGCGTCGTGGGGGCCGGGATCACCGGCGGCTCGCTGCTGACCGACGGCGACGGCGAGGCCGACGGTGAGGTCGACGCGGACGGCGAGGTCGATGTCGACGGGGACGTCGAGGCGCTCGGGGAACTGGAGGCGCTCGGTTTCGTCGACCCGGACGGGCTCGGGCTGCCCGACGGCTTGCTCGTGGGGCTCGCCGACGGCGACTTGGTCGGGGTGACCGTCTCGTCGGGGTCGGGGGAGCCGAGGTCGGGCGTCTCGGTCTCGCCCTCGATGGAGCCGTAGATCCGGGTCGCGGCGAACAGGCGGGTCCACCGGACCGGGGTGAGCCGGACGTTCAGGCCGGTGCGCGGGGCCTCGACCATCATGCCCTCACCCGCGTACATCGCGACGTGGTGAATGCCTGTCCAGCTGCTGGAGGAGCTGAAGAACAGCAGGTCACCGGGGAGCAGCGAGTAGCGGGAAACCTGCCGCTCACGGGTCTGGTAATACTGGTCGCGCGACACCCGGTTGAGCTGGAACCCGACCGAGCGGTAGGCGGCCCACATCAGGCCGGAGCAGTCGTACTTGTCCGGGCCCTCCTCGGACCACACATACGGGTCGCCGCGCTGAGCGAGTGCGAACTGGAGCGCCTGGACCGCCTTCGGGTCGGCGCCCCGCCCGTTCTCCGCGCCGGACAGATACTCCGCGCCGAGCTGCTGGTCGGCGGCGGACGCGGTGCTCTCGGCGGCGGTGATCTCGTCGCGGTTGTCGTTCTCCAGCTTGGTCTGCGCGGCCTGCTTCTTGGTGAGCTGGGTGTTGAGCTGCGTCCACTGGGCGGCGAGAGCCGCATACCGGGTGTTCGTCGCGACCTGGTCGGTCGTGGCGGTCCGGGCGGCCTCCTCGGCGGCGATCAGGCGGCGGGCGGCCGCCTCGTACGACGAGGTGGCGTCGCCCCGCTGCATGCGGGACAGGGCGTCGAGCTCGGCCCAGCGGTCGTCGATCGCACCCGGCGGCAGTGCGGCGGCCTGCTGCATGGCGGCGGCCGCGGACTCCTGCGCCTCGGTGCGGGCCTGGACGAGGGACTGCTGGGTCTCGGTGACCCGGGCGGTCGCGGCGGTGAGCTGCGTCTGGGCGAGGTCACGGTCCTGGCCGACGCGGATCAGCTGGTCACCGAGGGTGGCGATCTCGGCGCGGCCCTTCTCGACCTTCTGAATGATCGGGCTCGCGGTGACGCCGGGGGTGATCAGTGACGGCGTGGTCGGGGTGGGCGTGGTGGCCGGGGCGCCGGGCAGGACGAGGGTGCCGACCGGGACCGGCTGGGAGCCGGCGTCGGGCACCGCGTTGACCACCGGGGGAGGCGTCGTCGGCTCGGCCATCGCCGGGATCGGCTGGAACAGCGCCGCGATCGCGGCGGCGACCGCTGCCGAGCAGACGAGCGGGCGCAGACGAGGGCGCACGAAACTCATGCGATGAGTGGTGCCTCGCCGCACTGCCTTGGCCATGAGCTCCCCGTCCGCGACGGTTACGACCGTCACTTGTCGTCCCTAAAGGTTCTTACCGCAAGCCCCGTACCGGTGTCGATCGAATGAAGGTGAAAGCACGCTGAGAATTTTTCTGATCAGCGGTGCCGCAGGTCGCGGATGGGGGGCGACGTACCCTCGTGCACATGGATGCTGGGTTGAAGCGTGAGCTGGAAGCGAAGGTCTACGCGGGCGAGCGGCTGTCCCGTGAGGACGGTGTCGCGCTCTACGCGTGTGACGACCTGGCCTGGCTCGGTCGATTGGCACATCACAAGCGGACCGCCATGAACGGTGACCGGGTGATGTTCAACGTCAACCGGCATCTGAACCTGACGAACGTCTGCTCCGCCAGTTGCGCGTACTGCTCTTTTCAGCGCAAACCGGGGGAGAAGGATGCGTACACGATGCGCATCGACGAGGCCGTCGCCAAGGCCAAGGAGATGGAGGACGAGCAGCTCACCGAGTTGCACATCGTCAACGGGCTGCACCCGAGCCTGCCCTGGCGCTACTACCCGAAGGTCCTGCGCGAGCTGAAGGCGGCGCTGCCGAACGTGAAGCTCAAGTGCTTCACCGCGACCGAGGTGCAGTGGTTCGAGAAGATCAGCGGCCTGTCGGCGAGCGAGATCCTCGACGAGCTGATGGACGCCGGGCTGGAGTCGCTGACCGGCGGCGGCGCCGAGATCTTCGACTGGGAGGTCCGTCAGCACATCGTCGACCACGCCTGCCACTGGGAGGACTGGTCGCGCATCCACCGGCTGGCGCACGAGAAGGGCATGAAAACCCCGGCGACCATGCTGTACGGCCACATCGAGGAACCGCGGCACCGCGTCGACCACGTCCTGCGGCTGCGCGAGCTCCAGGACGAGACCGGCGGTTTCGCGGTCTTCATCCCGTTGCGCTACCAGCACGACTTCCACGACGCGCAGGACGGCAAGATCCGTAACCGGATCCAGGAGCGCACCACGATGGCCGCGCCGGCCGAGTCGCTGAAGACGTTCGCGGTGTCCCGTCTGCTGTTCGACAACGTGCCGCATCTGAAGAACTTCTGGGTCATGCACGGCCTGTCGGTGGCCCAGCTCTCGCTGAACTTCGGTGTCGACGACCTGGACGGCTCGGTCGTCGAGTACAAGATCACTCACGACGCCGACTCGTACGGGACGCCCAGCACCATGCACCGCGACGACCTTCTTCACCTGATCTGGGACGCCGGTTTCCAGCCGGTCGAGCGGGACACTCGTTATCAGGTGGTGCGGGAGTACGAGGCGGCGCCGTCGCTGGCCGAGCGCCGCAGCGAGCCTCAGAAGATCTGGGCCTGACCGGGGGAGACGATGAGCCGATGACCCAGCAGCAGAAAGACGCCGGCGGCCGGCTGGCGACCATCGGCGACCTGCTGGGCTCCGCGTTCGCCGGTCTGGCCGTCGGTGCCGCCGTCCTGCTGGTCTTCGAGACGGTGATGGCGCTGACCGGCCTGGGCGAGTTCGGCGAGTCCAACGGGTGGCTGCTGATGATCCTCCCCGTCTGGTTGTTCGTCGAGGAGTTCCGTGGTGAGGGCTTCGGCGCGCACCGGATCATGGTGGGTGGTCTGGCCGCCGGGTTCGGTGTGGCGGCCGGTATGACGGTGGCCGGTCTGGTGGCCGAGGTCGCTCCGGCCTTGGTCAGCGGCGGCTCCGGCGCGGTGACCGGTACGGTCGTGTATTGCCTGGTCTGGTTCTACGGCCTCCGGTGGCTCAGTCACCGGTCGGGCTGAGGGAGATAACGCATGAAGCCCGCCGTCAAGTACGCGCTCGGCCGCCTCGGCCTGTTCCTGGTCGTGTTCGCCGTGCTGATCCCGACGACGCCGCTGAACATCCTGGTAAAGGCGATGGTCGCGCTCGTCGCCGCGTCCGGCCTGTCGTTGATCCTGCTGCGTGGGTGGCGCAACGAGTCGGCGGAGCAGTTCGGCGAGATCGCCGCCCGCCGGTCCGCGGAGAAGGAGCGGCTGCGTTCGGCGCTGGCCGGTGACGAGTCCGCGGCTGCGGAGGGCGACCGCGTCACAGCCGCCGACATCGTCGAGCACGCGAAGCGCCCCGGCGCCTGATCCCGGCATCGATCGATGCCGGGTTCTTGACAGAGAGTAAGTCGAGTTATGTAGAGTTTCGGCCATGCCGAGGACACCGCATGCCTCACCGCAGACCCTGAGCCTGTTCGAGGCGCTCCTGAAGGAGCCGACCACCTGGCGTTACGGATATGACCTGAGCCGCGAGACCGGCCTGGCGTCCGGGACGCTCTATCCGATCCTGATGCGCCTCACCGAGCAGTCGCTGCTGGAGGCCGCGTGGGAGCCGTCCGACCAGCCCGGCCGCCCGCCCCGGCACACCTACCGCCTGACCGGCGACGGCATCGCCCTGGCCAAGGTCCGCCTGACCGACGCGGCGGCGAAAGCGGCCCGTCGTTCCTCCCCCGTTGCCAAGATCGTGAGGCCGGCGTGAAAGAGCAAGATCGTGAGGCCGGCGTGAAAGAGCAAGATCGTGAGGCCGGCGTCAAGGGGCAAGATCGTGAGGCCGGCGTCAAGGGGCAAGATCGTGAGGCCGGCATGAAGAGAATCGCCCACCGGGTGCTGACAGCGGCCGTGCGTGGCCGCAAAGAACGGGGAGGCCCGTGGGGTGAGGCGGTCCTCGCCGAGTTCGATCAGACGGCCGGGACCGCCGCGGCACTGCACTGGGCAGTGGGTGGCCTGCGTGTGGCGATCGCCGAGCGGTATTCGCTGCGCCCCAACCGCTACCGCGTGGCCCTCGCCGTGATCGCCGTGCTGGTGGCGGCCCCGTTCCTGGTCACCGTCAAATACGTGCCGAGCGGCAGCATGGAGCCGACGATGGTGATCTCGGGCCGCTACCTCGTCGACAAGGTCAGCTTCCGGCTGACCGGTCTCGACTACGGGGATGTCGTCGTCCACCCGCTGCCGGACCACCCCGAGCGGGACACCGAGCGTCGTGTCCTGGCCTTCGCCGGTGACCGCGTCGACTGCCGCGGCGGTCGGCTGCACCGCAACGACGAGGTCGTCGACGAGCCCTATCTGCCCGCTGGGACGGTCACGGAATGTCCACCGGTCACCGTCCCGGAGGGGTCGCTCTACACGCTCGGTGACAATCGGGATGTCGCCAACGATTCCCGGCTGTCCGGCTTCGTGCCGGAGGATTCGGTCATCGGACGAGTCGTCCTGCTGGGCTGAGATCGACACGATCGGCCGGTGGGTTAGCGTTTCAGGGACCGCGCCGCAGCGAAGCCGGTGTGAAACCGGAGCTGTCCCGCAACTGTGATCCCTCTTCGGAGGTCTAGCCAGGTCGCCTGGGCGTCGGTCGCGATTCAGCGCTCCCGGGGAGGGGCGCCTCGCGGACGGCGGCCGGTTGTTGGCCCCTGTCGGCGAAGCACCACCTGACCGGCCGACAGGAGGACCCATGAAACGCCTGATCACTGCGGCTATGGCCGTCACCGCGCTGGCCCTTGCGGGCTGCACGGGCAGCGACCCCGACCCCACCGTCGGCACGACCGCCGCCCCGGACGCGTCGAGCGCGCGCGCGACGTACCCCGTCACGGTCGACACGGTGACCCTCACGGCCCGCCCGGAGAAGATCGTCTCGCTGAGCCCGACGGCCACCGAGATGCTCTTCGCGATCGGGGCCGGGCCGCAGGTCATCGCGGTCGACGACCAGTCGAACTATCCGGTCGAGGCGCCGAAGACGGATCTGTCCGGCTTCAAGCCGAACGCCGAGGCGATCGCCGCCAAGGACCCGGACCTCGTGGTGATCTCCGGTGACGCCGACGGCATCGTCGCGCAGCTCGGCAAGCTGTCGATCCCGGTCTTCGTGTCGCCGGCCGCGGCCACCCTCGACGACACGTACGCCGAGATCACCGACCTCGGCGCCCTCACCGGCCACCCGATCGAGGCGAAGGCGCTGAACGAGGTGCGGGCGGCCGAGATCGACCGGATCGTCAAGTCGGTCCCGGCCCGGAGCAAGCCGCTCACCTACTACTACGAGCTCGGTCCGGACCTCTACTCGGCGACCTCGAAGACGTTCATCGGCTCGATCTTCGGCCTCTTCGGCATGACCAACGTGGCGGACGCCGCCGACCCCGACGGCAAGCTCGGCGGTTACCCCCAGCTGTCGCAGGAGTCGCTGGTCAAGGCCAACCCGGACATGATCTTCCTGGCCGACACCAAGTGCTGCCAGCAGTCGGCCGACACCGTCAGGGCACGGCCCGGCTGGTCGTCGATCACCGCGGTCTCGAAGAACCAGATCCACCCGCTCGACGACGACATCGCCTCGCGCTGGGGACCCCGTACCGCCGAATTGGTCAAATCGGTCGCCGACGCGGTGGGCAAGGTTCCCGCGTGACCGTGCGCCGGCCCGCCGGGCTGCGCCCGGTGTGGCTGGCGGCGGGAGTTCTCGCGGTGCTGGTCGCGACGATCCTGGGCCTCGCCTTCGGCTCGGTTTCGCTGCCACCCGCCGGCGTCGCGGTGGAGATGCTCAACCTCATTCCGGGGGTACGGCTGGACAGCGGCCTCTCCGACCGCGAGGTTGCCATCCTGACCCAGCTCAGGCTGCCGCGCGTGGTGCTCGGGCTGCTGGTCGGCGCCCTGCTGGCACTGGCCGGCGCCGCCTATCAGGGCGCGTTCCGGAACCCGCTGGCCGACCCGCACCTGCTCGGGGTGGCGTCCGGCGCGGGTCTCGGGGTGACCACAGTGATCGTGCTCGGTGCGTCCGGCAGCGCCGACGGCCTGACCGACCTGCCGATCGGGGTGCCGGCGGCCGCGTTCGCCGGTGCGGTCGGTGCCGTGGCCCTGACCTGGCTGCTCGGCGCCGCGGGCGGCCGCGACCGCTCACCGGCCACGTTGATCCTTGCCGGTGTCGCCGTCTCCGCCTTCCTGTCCGCGGCGCAGACCTACATGTTGCAGCGGCACCTCGAATCGGTCCGGGACGTCTACTCCTGGATGCTCGGGCGGCTCTCCACAGCCGGCTGGCACGACGTGCTCGTGGTGCTGCCCTATGCCGTCGTGACCTGCGTGATCGTCCTCGCCCAGCGCCGCGAACTGGACGTCCTGACCGTCGGCGACGCCGAGGCGACGAGTCTCGGCCTGCACCCGCAGCGCAGTCGCTACCTGCTGATCGTCGCGGCGTCGCTGGGTACGGCTGCCGCGGTCAGCGTGTCCGGGTTGATCGGGTTCGTCGGGATCATCGTGCCGCACACCCTGCGGCTGCTGGCCGGTCCGGGCAACCGGTCGCTGCTGCCGCTGTCGGTGTTGTTCGGTGCGGCGTTCCTGGCGCTGACCGACCTGCTGGCGCGGACCGCCGGCGGGGACGCGGAGATCCCGATCGGGGTGGTCACGGCCTTCCTGGGTGCGCCGTTCTTCGTCCTGGTGCTGCGTACCAGCCGGGCGGCACCGGAGTGAGCGCGATCGAGGTCGAGCGGCTGACCGTGCGCCTGGACGGGACGCTCATCGTCGACGGTGTGGATCTCGATGTCGCCGAGGGTGAGTGGGTGACGGTGATCGGACCCAACGGGGCCGGGAAGTCGACGGCGCTGCGGGCGATCGGCGGGCTGCTGCCCTTCGGCGGGGCGATCCGGTGGCACGGGCGGCCGGTCAGCGGGATGCACCGGCGGGAGCGGGCCAAAGCGGTGGCCACGGTTCTGCAGTCGCCGGTGGTTCCGCCGGGAGTGCGCGTCTTCGACTATGTGCTGCTGGGGCGTACCCCGTACATCCCGCCTCTCGGTCGTGAAAGTGCCGCCGACCTGGCGGCGGCCGACGAAGCCCTCGCCGCGCTGGACCTCGTGCCCTTCGCCGGACGCCGCCTGGACACGCTCTCCGGCGGGGAGAGGCAGCGGGTCTTCCTCGCTCGCGCGCTGGCGCAGGGTGCCGGGATCCTGCTGCTCGACGAGCCGACCAGTGCTCTCGACATCGGTCACCAGCAGGAGGTGCTGGAGTTGGTCGACCGGTTGCGCTCTTCGCGTGGCCTGACCGTGCTCGCCACCATGCACGACCTTTCGACCGCCGGGGAGTATGCCGACCGGATGGTCCTGTTGTCGGGCGGCCGGGTGGTCTCCGCCGGTACGCCCTCGGAGGTACTGACCGAGGAGAACCTGGCCGAGCACTATCGCGTGAAGGTCCGGATCATCCCCGGAGATCACGGTCCACTGGTCGTCGCGGTCCGCAAGTGACCACATTGGCCTGTCGGTGCGGCAGTGCCGGACCGGACTTGAGGGTTCCCGTGCGGGTGAACCGAACGGCAACCGAGTGGCGACCGGTCTGCACTCCGGGGGGCCGGGAAGCGCCCGAACTGATGGGCATGACGGACACGCTGGTAGTTGAGATCGCCCTTCAGGCCATGACCGTCGCCGCGAAGATGTCGGCGCCGGTGCTGCTCACCGCTCTCGCGGTCGGTTTCGCCATCTCGCTGTTCCAGTCGGTCACCCAGATCCAGGAGGCGACGCTCTCGTTCGTGCCGAAGGCGGTGGCGATCGGCGCGGCCCTGCTGCTCACCGGCAACTGGATGCTGCGGGAGATGATGACCTTCACTACGGAGCTGTTCGAGAAGCTGCCGGCCATGCTCGGCTGACAAGCGTCGCTCACGGAAAAGGCCGCCCGATCGGGCGGCCTTTTCGTGTCGGAAGTGTAGGAGAGATCAGAAGGCGCCGGTGTAGAGCAGGCGGTTCGGGGAGCCGCTGCCCGCGCTGGTGACCACGCCGGTGGTGGCGTTGTTGATGATCGCCGCGTTGACCGCGGTCACCGAGGCGCCCGGGTTGTCGGCCAGGTAGAGCGCGACCGCCCCGGCCACGTGCGGCGCCGAGAACGAGGTGCCGCTGCCGGTGTACGTGGCGGTGTCGCTGGTCCGCCAGGACGAGGTGATCGAGACACCGGGCGCGAACAGGTCGAGCACCGATCCGTAGTTGGACCAGGAGGCCTTGGCGTCGGTGTTGCTCGTCGCGCCGACGGTCAGACCCTCGGTGACCCGGGCCGGCGAGGTGTTCGCCGCGTTCACGCCGGAGTTGCCGGCCGCGATGGTGTACGGAATCCCGGCCGCGATCGACCGCCGGACAGCCGCGTCGAGGGTGCTGCTGGCCCCGCCGCCGAGGCTGAGGTTGGCGACCGACCGGCCCGGTGTCGCGTTCGCGGTCACCCAGTCGATGCCGGCGATGACCCCGGCCGTCGTCCCGGACCCGTTGTTGTCGAGAACCCGGACACCGACGACGTTGGCGCTCTTGGCGATGCCGTAGGTGCTGCCGACCGCCACGCCGGCGACGAAGGTCCCGTGCCCGTTGCCGTCCTGCGCCACGTTGTCGCCCTCGACCGCGTCGTAGCCGTAGGAGGCCCGGCCACCGAACTGCTGGTGGGTGATCCGGATGCCGGTGTCGACCACGTAGACGGTGACGCCGCTGCTCGCCGTGTAGTTGTAGGTGCTGTTGAGCGGCAGGGCGCGCTGGTCGCTGCGGTCCAGCCCCCACGGCGCCGACGTCTGGGTGTCGGCGATCCGGACCACCTGGTCGGCCTCCACCGACGCGACCGACGGGTCACCCGCGAGCCGGGCCGCCTGTGCGGCGGTCAGCTTCGCGGTGTACCCCTCGACGGCGTTGCCGAACACGCGGTCGACGTTGCCGCCGTAGCGCCGTGTCAGCCTGTCGGCGCGGGCCCGGTCGGCCTGTCCGCTCTTGAAGACGACGACGTAGGAGCCGTCGATCGCGGTGGGGCTGCCGGCGTAGAGGACGGTTCCGGTGGCCGGCGCGGCGAACGCCGGCGTGGTGAGGGAGAGGGCGATGGCAGTGCCGGCGAGGATCGCGGCACCTCGGGTGGCGGGTCGCATGGGTTCCTCCAGTGTCGTGGTGTCCGGTTCGGACGCCTGGCGATGACGCTAGAGAGAAACCTTTTATCGACGATCAACGATCCTTAAGCATCCTGACAACGGCTCTTATCGGCGATTGTTCAGAATTGCGAACATCCCACCCTGCGGGTCGGTGAGCACCGCATATCGCCCGACCGAGATCGTCGTCGGCGGCTGCAGGATCCGCCCGCCCAGCTGGTACGCGTGCTCGGCCGCCGCGTCGCAGTTGCCGACCGCGAAGTAGACCAGCCAGTGCGGGGGCAGATCGTCCGGGAAACCACTGCCGACCATCAACTGCATGCCGGCGACCGGCGCGCGCTCCCGGTCGCACATCACGTAGGGCAGACCGCTGACGTGCGCCTCCCGGAACGACCAGCCGAACACCGCACCGTAGAACGCCATCGCGCCCTCCAGATCCCGGGTGTTCAACTCGTTCCACGTGAGGGCGCCGGGGACGTCGAAGACCTCGGCACCCCGCATCGTCCCGGGCTCCCAGACACTGAACGGCGCACCGGCCGGGTCGAGGAACGCCGCCATCCGGCCCTGGTCCATCACGTCGAACGGCGGCACCAGCACCTTGCCCTGCGCGGCCTCCACCCGGGCGGCCACCATGTCGGCGTCGGCGGTCGCGATGTAGCTGCTCCAGGCGGTCGGCTGATCCCGCCCGAAGAGCGGCCCGGCACCGGCCACCGGCAACCCGTTGAGCAGGAAGGTGGTGTAGCCACCGAAGTCGTCGCCGGAGATCTGAGCGGTCCAGCCGAACAACTGCGAGTAGAACCGGATCGCGTCATCGACGTCGGCGGTGGCGAGGTCCACCCAGTTGGGCGCGCCCGGTGACGGAACGGTCATGCTGCGGATCGTCGCATTTCCATGCCACTCACCGGATCGAACTGTCGGTTAGCCGAACCGGCGCCCCTCGTCCCGGCGGTGTGCCCAAACCGCCAGCGCCGCGAACAGAACGGTCCATCCGGCCAGGGCCAGCGTCGCTTTCGGATCGAACGGGAAGTCGGTGACCGTCGCCCACATGAGGCGGGCGGCACCACCGGTCGGCAGGAACGGGGCGAGGTCCTCGACGAACCCCGGAGCACCGCCCGGCGGGGTGAGCAGTCCACCGCCGAAGGCCAGCGGCAGGAACAGGATCTGCGCCACGACCAGCGCGGCCTTCTGCGGCAGTGCATAACCGATGCTGAGGCCCATCAGGATGAACGGGATCGCGATCGCGGCACACACCCCGACCGCGGCCAGGAACGCGAGCGGGCTCACGACGGCCTCGGTGAACAGCGCGGCGATCAGCACCACCGGGGCCAGCGAGACCACCATCATCAGCAGACCGGTCAGGATCCGGCCGAGGAACCGGGGCGTCGCACCGGCGGCCAGCGTGCGGACGAACGGATCCCACGGCTGCGCGCGGTCCTCGGAGACACCGATGCCGTACTGGAAGAGGTTGGTGTTCATGATCGCGAACGTGATCATCGAGGCGGTGGCGTAGGTCGCGGCCACCGGATCATCGCCGGCGAACGGCACCACGAACGCGAGCATCGACGCGGCCGGCCAGAACGCGCTGCCCACCACCGCGATCGGGATACGGAAGAGCTCGAGCGTCTGGAACTTGGCGTGGGTCAGGACAAGGCTCGTCACTTCGGTTGTTCCTTTCCGGTCAGCACCAGGAACGCCTCTTCCAGCGAGGTGGGCCGGACCTCCAGATCGCGGAACGGCACCTTCCGCTCGACCAGCTCACGGACCATCCGGTCGGCGTCGGGCGTGAGGAGATGCAGGCGGTCACCCGCCTGCTCCAGGGCCATCAGACCTTCGAGATCAAAATCAGTCAGTGGTACGGGCGAAGTCAGGCTGATCCGGCTCACCTTGATCAGCCCACGCACCGCCGCGACACTGTCGTCGGCCAGCACCCGCCCCTCGGCGATCACCACCACCCGCTCGGCCAGAGCCTCGATCTCCTCCAGGTAGTGGCTGGTCAGTACCACCGTGCCGCCCTCGGCGTGGAACGAGCGCACCGCCTCCCACAGATCACGTCGCGCCTCCACGTCGAGACCCGTGGTCGGCTCGTCCAGGAAGAACGATCTCCGGGCGGCCGGCGAACGCCAGCGCCACCGCGAGGCGGCGCTTCTGCCCGCCGGAGAGGCCGCCGGTCTGCCGCCGAATCAGGTCACCCAGCCCGAACCGGTCGACCAGCTCGGACTTCGGCAGAGGATTCGGGAAGTGTGCCCGTACGAAATCGACGACCTCGCCGACGCGAAGCGAGGCGGGCAGACCCGTCTCCTGCGGTGTGACGCCCAGCGCGCGCCGGCTTTTCGGATCCCGCGGATCGCCGCCGCACAGCTCGATGCGGCCCGCGGTCGGGCGGCGGCCGCCGGTGAAGAGACTGACCAGGGTGCTCTTGCCGGCCCCGTTCGGACCCAGCAGGCCGACCAGCTCGCCGGCCCGCACCTCCAGGTCGACATGATCGAGGGCGAGGGTGGAGCCGAAGCTCTTGGTGACACCTTCGGCACGGGCGTGGATCATGATGGCTCCTCTCCCGGGGTGATCAGGGTGCGCAGGGCGGTGACGTACTCCTCGAAGGCGAACCGGCCGCGCTGCGTGAGATGCACGAGAGTTGCCGGGGTGCGGCCGCGATGGGTCTTGGTGACCTCTACGTAGCCGGCCTCCTCGAGCTTGCGGAGATGCACCGAGAGGTTGCCGGCGGTCATCCGGAGGATCTCCTGCAGCCTGGGGAACGTGATCCGGTCGCCACCGGGGAGCTGGGAGAGGGCGGCCACCACCCGCAGGCGTGCCTGGGCGTGGATCACCGGGTCCAGGTCGGGAAGCTCGTTCACCGGGCCGGCTTGTGGCTTGTTGTCCGGGCCGCCTGGTGGCTTGTTGTCCGGGCCGTCTGGTGGCTTGTTGTCTGGTGTCGTCATCGGCGGCGCATCCAGCCGACGAAGCCGGCCACCAGCAGGCCGCCGCCGCCCGCGACCGCCAGGACCAGGGCGTGCCAGCCCGGGCCCCAGAGGACGCCGATCACGTTGACCACGCTGATCCAGGCGCCGAGCACGAACATGTCGCGCACGTCCCAGATCGCGCTGCCGGCCATGTAGAGCACGCCGACCAGGGCGACCATGCCGCCGCCCCAGAGCAGACCGAGCATCTCGTCCGGCACGTGCTCGCTGACCCGGCCGAAGATGATCGCCAGACTGGTGAACCCGGCCGACCAGGAGATGCCGTAGGTGGCGCCCTGCCGGCTCGACGGGCCGGAGATGTGCCGGCTCGCCCGGGCGCCGACGACGCCGGTGAAGATGCCGGCGGCGGTCAGCAGAACGGTCAGCGCGAGCAGCGGCAGCCACGTCGGCATGTCCACGAACGTCTTGCCCTCGGGGCCGAACCGCAGGAACGACAGCCCGAAACTGATCAGCCAGGTGAGGCCCCACGGCCAATACATGAGCCGGGGGTCGGGAGTGACCTCCCGGAAAGTGTGGTGCCGCTCGTGCTCGATGAGCCGCAGCGCCTCCGCCGGATCCTCGAAGGTCGATTCGTCGTTCGTCGATGTCATGGCTCGACTTTACAACGCAAAGTCAAAGAACTTTGTGCCATAAAGTTGACTAGGGTGTCGGCATGGGTGAACTGATCTTGCGGCCGGCCACTGTCGACGAACTGCCCGCGGTACTGGGGTTCTGGCAGGTCGCGGCCGAGAATGGGAGCCGGCCGGCGGACACTTCGGACGCTGTCTCCGCGATGTTCCGGCGTGATCCGGAAGCGCTGATCGTCGCCGTCGACGGGGGCGAGATCGTCGGGACGGTCATCGCGGGGTGGGATGGCTGGCGGTGTCACCTCTACCGGCTCGCCGTTGCTCCGTGGCGGCGGCGGGAAGGCATCGGCGGGCTGCTGATCACGGCGGCGGAGGAGCGGTTCCGGGCTTTCGGCGGAACGCGGGCCGACGCCATGGTCCTCGACGAGAATCCGGCCGCCCACGCGATCTGGGCCGCTCACGGCTATCGTCGGCAGCCCGACTGGTCCCGCTGGGTCAAGCCCCTCACCGCCTAGCCGACCCTCGGGCAGTCGGAACGGGCGCGGTCAGTTCGCGAGCCGTCGCTCAGCGAGGGATTCGGCCTGCCGAAAGGCGCCTGAGCGACGGCTCGCGGGTCTTGTCCCTGTTCACGGCCGGTGCGTCCTAAGATCGATCGCCATGAGTGTCGGTGAGCTGTTGAACGGCCTGGCCCGCAATCCGTCACTACCGTCCGCACTCGTCGACCGGCTGATCGCTCAGGCCGACGACGACCTGGGCGGTGAGCTGGCTCAACGGGCCGACCTCAGCCCTGAGCAGGTGCGTGCCCTGGCCGAGCGTTCCGAGTCGGTGATGCTCCAGCTGGCCTGGGACGGCCTCCTCGACGCCGCGGAGGTCGACCCCGTCCGGTGGCCCGAGGTCGCCCTCGCGCTGCTCGATCAAGGGCTCGGCCGCGACGGGTGGGCCGAGATGCTCGCGGACGACCCGGATGCGGGGCGGCGGGAGAAGCTGGCGGCGTGTCCCGGTCTGCCGGCGGCGGTGCGTGCGCGCCTCGCCGGAGACCCGGATCTGGGCGTCGTGGCCGAGCTGGCGATCTTCACGACCGACAGCGATCTGCTGACCCGGCTGGCCGGCCATCCGCACGCCGAGGTCCGGGCCGGTGTCGCCGTCAACCCGGCGGCGCCCCCGGAAGTGCTGGCCGGCCTCATCGCGGTTCATCGGGGCAGTACGGGTGGGCCACTCCCGGAGACGTGTGATGTCTGCTCGCCGTTCGTCGACGACGGCGATCTGCCTCCCGGCGCGTCCTGCGACGGCACCCACGAATCAGTTATCCACAGCCTGCTGGCTCGGGCTGTGGATAACCCTGCGACCCCGGCTGATGCCGCCGCTGAGCTGGCTGAACACCCGTCGGGCTACGTGCGCTGGCCACTCGCCGGACGGCCCGACCTGCCCGCCGGCGCAGCCGAGCGCCTCGCCGGCGACCCGTTTCCGGGAGTGCGCGGAGACCTGGCCGAGAACCCGTCGGTGCCCGAGGACCTGCTCCGGCGCCTCGCCACCGACGAGAGCCGGGACGTGCGGCGGCGGGTCGCCCTCAACCCCAACGTCCCGCTGGACCTGCTCGGCCGTACGTCCGGGGCGGAACTCCTGCCGCGCATCGCCGCGGCCGGCCCGGACGAGGTCCGGCAGCTGGCCGGGAGCCGGGACCCGCAGCTCCGGATGCTGGCGGCGGAACGTCGTGACCTGCCGCCGGAAATCCGCGACCGGCTGGCCCGTGATCCGGACGCCAAGGTCGTCAAGGCGGTCGCACCGCATCCGGGGCTCGGCGAGGACCTGATGCGGGAGATGGTGTCCCGGCACGGCATCCGGGTGATCGCCAAGATCGCTGCCAACCCGGACGCGCCACCCGCGATGCTGCTCGACCTGGCCCGGCAAGCGCCCCCGGCCCAGAAGGTGTTCCGTGAGGTCGCCGCCCGTCCCGACGCCCCGGCCGAAGCCCTCGAGATCTGCCTCACCGATCCCCGGGCCCGGCCGATCGCCGCCGCTCACCCGGCTCTGCCCGTGGACCGGATCGTCGAGCTCCTGCACGACGCCGACGGATCGGTGGCGGCCGCGGCCGCCACCAACCCCTCACTGCCGGTGTCCGAAATGGATCGGATCATCGATCTGACACCTGTCGACCCGGCACCTGTCGACCCGGCACCTGTCGACCCGGCGCCTATCGACCCAGCGCTTTGAGTGCGGCCACCGCCTGGCCCAGGTGGTCGTCGCCGAACGGCCGCAGGATCACCGTGTCCGCGCCGCCATCGGCGAGGACCCGCACCCCCGCCGGCACGTCCGAGGCCGGCCCGATCAGCCCGAACACCTCGTCGACCGGCACACCGAGGAACCCGGCCTGACCGGTCAGCGCCGTGCCCCGGATCGCCGCGGCCCGCTCCGGATCGTCCTCGACGTGCAGGAACGCGAACGTGATGATCTCGTGGTCCTCGCCCGCACCGCCCCGGCGGATGTGCCCGATCGACTCCGCTATCTGCGCCGGTTGCAGGCCCTCGACCAGGATCGTGCCGTCGGCGACCCGGCCGGACAACTCCAGGGACTTCGGCTTGACCACACCGGTGACGATCGGCGGCACCACGGACGGCGGGTGGACCAGCTTGATGTCCTCCAGGAACACCTCGCGGCCGTCCACGCTCACCGTCTCGCCATTGAGCAGATCACGGATCGCGACGATGCTCTCCTCCAGCAGGGACAGCGGCGACTTCGGCGCGTTGCCGATGCGACGCATCCAGTCGCCCACGCCATGACCGATCCCGGCCACCACGCGGCCGGGGTGGATCCGGGCCAGGGTGGCGATCTCCATGGCGTAGACGGCCGGGCTGCGGAACGGCGCCGGGGCGATGCCGATACCGACCCGCAGCCGGGTGGTGGCGGCCAGGGCCAGGGCGGCGGCACTGACGCCACCGTTCCAGCCCAGGTCCTCCACCACCCACAGGTCGTCGGCACCGGCCGCCTCCAGTGCGGCGGCGAACTCGGGGAGCTCCTCGGGGGCGCGGTTACAGTCGAACATGACTCCGATACGCGGCATCAGGCGAGAGTAAGCGCCTCCGGCAGCGGCTTCGAATGCAATACCGAAAGGCGGGTGACCGCCCTGGTCAGGACCACGTAGAGGCGGTTCAGGCCCTTCGGCTCGGCGGCCACGATGTCGGCCGGCTCGTGCACGATGACGTGGTCGTACTCCAGGCCCTTGACGATCGTGGCCGGCACCACCAGGACGCGCGCCGGATTGTCGACGTCGTCGGGCGCCGCGTGCTCGATGCCGGCGGCGTCGAGATGACCGCGGAGGCGCTCGACCGCGGCGTCAGCGGCGATCACCGCGACCGAACCCTCGTGCGCCAGCGCGGCGGTCACCTCGGCCATCGTCCGCGCGTCCAGGTCGGCGGCCTCCGGCACGCCGATGACGGCGAGATCACCGTCGCGGCGCAGCGACACGGCCTCCGGCACATTCACCCCGAGCGCCGGCAGAAGGCGGTTGGCCAGGGTCACCACAGCCTCCGGTACGCGGAAACCGACCGTCAGCGGCACCACAGAGGCGTCCGGTTTGCCCAGGTGACGGAGAATGTCACGCCAGTCGGTCGTCGCCCATGGGGCGGTGCCCTGCGCCAGGTCGCCGAGCAGCGTGATGGACCCGTGCTCGCTGCGCCGGGCGATCGCCCGCGCCTGCATCGGTGACAGGTCCTGTGCCTCGTCCACCACCACGTGACCGAAACTGATCTCCCGTTCGAGGAGTCCGGCGGCCTCGTCGAGCAGCACCAGATCGGCCAGGCTGAACCGGGCCGACTTCACCGTTTTCGGTGGTTTCACCCAGCGGATCGTCTCGCGCTCCTCCTCGGTGAACACGTCACCGGCCAGCTCCGGCTCGGTCAGCAGCGCCACCACCAGCGACTCCGGGGTCACCGCCGGCCAGACCGCCTCCAGGAACCCGGTCACCGGCGCGATCTTGCTCATCTTCCGCAGCCAGGTCTCGCTCGGCGAGTTGCCGGTCCGGTACTCCGACTGGCGCTGCAGCAGGCCCACCACCCTGGCACGCACCCGTTCCCGGCCCACCGCATAGGGCAGGCTCTCACGGCGCGCCTCGTCGACGATCCGTCGCAGCGGCTCGGCGTCGATCCGCCAGCGGTAGGAGCCGTCCGACACCATGATCGGCTCGGCCGGCTCGGCGACCCGGTTCCACAGTGCCCGGTGGAGCGCCTCGGCCATCCGTACATCATGTTTGAGAGCGGTGACCTCGGCCGGATCGCCTGCCTTGACCGGCGCCCGGCCGACCAGCTCGTCCAGCGTCGACTGCTGCACCTCGACCTCGCCCAGCGTCGGCAGAACCGCCGAGATGTAGGAAAGGAAGGCGGTGTTCGGCCCGACGATCAGCACCTTCGACTTGCGGAGCCGCTCGCGGTGCAGATAGAGCAGGTAGGCGGCCCGGTGCAGACCCACCGCCGTCTTGCCGGTGCCCGGTGCGCCCTGCACGCAGATCGAATCGGCGAGATCGGCCCGGACCAGCTCGTCCTGCTCCGGCTGGATGGTCGCGACGATGTCCCGCATCGGCCCGACGCGTGGCCGCTCGATCTCCGCCGTGAGGATCCGGCTGCTAGTGCCCAGTTCCTCGCCCCGGTCCAGATGCTCGTCCTCGAAACTGGTCAGCTCACCCTTGACGAACCCGAACCGGCGGCGGGTCGTGATGTTCTGCGGGTCGCGGACGCTGGCCCGGTAGAACGAGCGGGACAACGGCGCCCGCCAGTCGAGCACCATCGGCTCCCCGGCGTCGTCGGTGACGTGCCGGCGCCCGATGTGGAAGTGCTCGGCCTCGATGTCGAGTTTCCCGAAGAAGAGCGGGGTGTCCGGGTCGTCGGCCAGCTCCTTGACCCGGCGGGCCATGTGCCGGCCGAGCTGCTCGGCGGTGTAGGAGTCCCCGGCGACCCGGTCACCGGTGGAGAAGAGTGCCTGGGCCCGGTCGCGCATCCGGCGCAGCGCGGCCCGGGAGCTTTCCAGGTGGTGGCGTTCGGCGGAGAGTTCGGCGTCCAGATCGGTAGTTGGCACAGGTCGTCCTCGAAGGTTGAACGAGCTGCTCGCGTATCCGAGAGGGCGGGTAGGCCACCCCACGGCGCGGGGGACGTCCGGTGCGGTGCATGCTCACCACGGCCGTCAAGCGGCCCTAAACCTTACGCCCTCCTCTGATCCCGTCCACCGAATTTGTCTTGCCCCCTCCCCGCCGGGGCTGCGAAGGTTCGCGGGCTGGAGTGCGATTTCAGCCACGGAGCACCTCGGCGACCAGCATGCGGGACGAGATCGGGGATAACGTCGCACCATGAGCGACAGCGTCCGTCGGCCCCGGGTCGGGCACATCCAGTTCCTCAACTGCCTGCCGATCTACTGGGGGTTGATGCGTTCGGGCGCTCTGCTCGACGTCGATCTGCACAAGGACACGCCGGAGCGGCTCAGCGCCGGCCTCGTCGCCGGTGATCTGGACATCGGGCCGATCACCCTCGTGGAATATCTGCGGCATGCCGATGAGCTGCTTCTGCTGCCCGACCTGGCGGTCGGCAGCGACGGCCCGGTGCTCTCGGTCAACCTGATCTCCACCCGGCCTCCGGCCGAGCTGGACGGGCGGCCGGTGGCTTTGGGTTCCACCTCGCGGACCGGCGTCATGCTGGCGCAGATGCTTCTTTCCGAGAGGTACGGCGCGGAGCCCGAGTATTTCCGCTGCCCACCCGACCTGTCGCAGATGCTCATGGAAGCCGACGCCGGTGTGCTGATCGGTGACCCGGCACTGCGGGCGATGTATGAGGCGCCCGGCAACGGCCTGCTGGTGATCGACCTGGCCGAGGCGTGGAAGGAGTGGACCGGCCTGCCCATGGTCTTCGCGGTCTGGGCGGTGCGCCGGGATTTCGCGGCCGCGCACCCGGGCCTGGTCAAGGATGTGCACGAGGCGTTCCAGCGGTCCCGTGACCTGTGCCTGGGCGAGCTGGACGAGGTGGCCGAGTCGGCGGCCCGGTGGGAGCCGTTCGATGCGGCGACGCTCGCCAACTACTTCCGGGCGCTCGATTTCTCGCTGGGGGAGCGGCAGATCGCCGGGGTGCGAGAGTTCGCCCGGCGTGCGGCGAATAGGGGTGAAGTGCCTGCTCTGCCCTCGGACGGCCCGGAATTCGCCGACGTTTGATCTTGATGGCCGGGCCGCTTTAGGATCCGCGGACTCGCCGACCGACCTCTCGGGCCGGCACCTTCGAGCCTGAAGTCGATGATCATGCGCCTGCGCGTCTTGACCAGCAGTTTCGCCTTGATGGGAGCGGTGGCAGCGGCCGGCCTCGCCCTGCCCGCACAGGCTGCGGAGGGCACTGGCGACTTCGCCTACGTCGGGATCTTCAGCCCGGAGACGGTGACTGTCATCAACGGTCAGTCGAAGACGGTGAAGTTCGACGTCTACAACCTCGGTACTTCGGCGGTCGAGGATGTGAAGCTCACCTTCGGCAGTGCCGCCAAGCCGATCAGCGCTGACCTCGGCTTCACCGCCCCGGCCGGCTGCGTCGCGAACGTGTGTGACATCGGCGACCTGAAGGCGGGGCAGCGGCGCAGTGTCAAGTTCACGCTGAAGCCCACCACGGCGGGCGCGGCGACTCCGGCGCGGACCATCGCGCTGGCCTCGTCGATCGGCGGGAAGCCCAGCGATGAGACGTCGATCGCTGTCGTGCGTACCGACAAAGGCGGTGTTGATCTTGAGGTTGACGACATCGCCGATCTGTCGCTGAAGCCCGGCGGATCGGCCGAGGTGCCGCTGGGCATCCGCAACAGCGGCAACAAGGACGTGACGGCCCTCGGCCTGGTGGTGCTCGCGCCGCTCGGGGTGAAGCCGGCCCTGGACTACAGCAACTGCGAGCAGGACGCCGAGATCGGCGGTTTCGTGTGCGTCTTCAACGACACGCTCGCGGCCGGCAGCGCCTTCACCCTGCCGGAGAACACCCCGCTGCGGGTGTCGGTGCCGGCCGACATCGCCGGGCCGTTCGACTACCCGGTGTTCGTGGCGGCGGTCGGTCTGACCGAGAAGTACGTCTTCGACTTCGAGAAGCGGACCGCCGGTGCCGCCGGTAAGGAGCTGAAGCTGGAGGCCGTCGCCGGTCTGTCGGCCGAGGAGCCGGAAGCGGTCGAGGACCTCAACGAGGAGGACAACTACGCCGAGTTCGCCGTGACGGTGCCCAGGACCGTCGCGGACAGTGCCGCGGTCGGCGGTGTCTTCAAGGGTGCGGTCGGCGACCGCAGCACGGTCAAGGTGGGCGTCCACAACCTCGGCCCGTCGGCGACCATCCCGCTGTCGCTGACGTCGATCCAGTACGCGCACGTCAAGCTGCCGACCGGTGTCGCGCTGACCAAGCTCGACGAGCGGTGTGTGCCGGGCACCTCGATCGACGACATCGACATCACCGGCCGGGAGCTGTCCGAGGTCACCGATCTCGTCTGCATCGTCCTGGAGAGCGTGCCGGACGACGCCCGTCACCTCTTCGCGCTCACCGCCGAGATTCAGGACGCGACCGACTACAAGGCCGGGTTCGTCAAGATCGACGGCAGCGTGCAGGACCCGAAGAGCGGCAACGACAAGGCCGCCCTGACGGTCGAGCTGACCGCGGGTGGCAGCGGCGGCGGCCTGCCGATCACCGGCGCCCCGGCCGGGCTGGTGGCCGGCGGCGGTGTCGCCCTGCTGGCGGCGGGCCTGATCGCCTTCCGCCTGGCCCGCCGCCGCCGGATCGTCACCGTCGTCGAGTAAGACCGTCGAGTAGGACCTCAGTCGTTCAGCAGGGCGTCGAGCGCGGCCACATCGGCCGCGCTCAGACGCCAGGCGCCGGCCGCCGCGTTGGCCTGGACCTGCTCGGCCGTGGTGGCGCCGGCGATCACACTGGTCACGCCGGGCTGGGCGGCGAGACCGGCGACCGCCACCTCCAGCACGCTGCGGCCACGCTCGGCGCCGAAAGCGGTGAGCGCCTCGATGGTGTCCCAGTCGGCGCGGGCCAGCCACGACGCATACCGCTCGTTCGCCATCCGGGTGCCGGCCGGTGGCTGCTCACCGCGCCGGTACTTGCCGGTGAGCAGGCCGGACTCCAGTGGGAAGAACGGGAGGAAGCCGAGCCCGAACCGCTCACAGGCCGGGATCACCTCGGCCTCGACGTCCCGTGCCAGCAGGCTGTACTGATTTTGCGCACTGATGAACCGCGTCCGGTTGCCGCTGCGGGCCACCCAGTCGGCGTCGGCGATCTGCCAGCCGGAGAAGTTCGAGTTGCCCAGGTAACGGACCTTGCCCGAGCGGACCAGGTCGTCGAGCGCGGCGAGAGTCTCGTCGATCGGGGTGGCCGGGTCGGGCGCGTGCATCTGGTAGAGATCGATGTGATCGGTCTCCAGCCGTCGCAGCGAGGCCTCGACCGCCCGCACGATGTAGCGCCGCGCGCCACGGGCCCCGAAGTCGCGCCCGTTGAGGCCCTCCATGTCCATGCCGAACTTGGTGGCCAGCACCACCTCGTCGCGGCGGCCCTTGAGCGCGGCGCCGAGCAACTGCTCGGAGGAGCCGTGCGGGGTGCCGTAGATGTCGGCGGTGTCGAACAGGTTGATCCCGGCGTCGAGCGCGGCGTCGACCACCTCGCGGGTGCCGTCGAGATCGAGTTTGCGGCCGAAGTTGTTGCAGCCGATCCCGACGACGGACACGACCAGGCCCGAGTCCCCGAGTCGGCGGTAGGTCATCTCGCTCATGAACCACTCCCACGTAACTAGTTGTCGATGAACACGCCTGGTAGCGTGACGTGACGCTGCGTCCATCGTGGACTTACCCACGATCGGTCCACGATGGATGCGGCCTCTATTCCTCCATGTCAGGTTTCGCCAGGTCACGATAGTGCGGCCGGAGCACATCGGTGAGTGGCACGTGCCGCACCTTCACCGGTGGCGCGTCGAGGGCCCGCAGCAGCAGCTCCGGTGGGGTCACGCCGCGGGCCGGGCGCTCCCGCAGCCGGCCCAGGCTGATCGCCGGCGACCAGAAATCGGCGAGCCGGGCATCGAGCGGTTCCTCCTCGACGGCCAGAGGATCGATCACCTCGGACGGCTCGGGAGTGCCGCGCAGTGCGTCGAGCAACTCCTCCCGGCCGCGGCCACGCCACGCCAGCACCAGGAACGGATCGTCGTCGAACGCCTCGGCCAGCACGTAGAGCACCGCCGAGCCGTGTTTGCAGGGCACTCCCCAGTCGGGGCAGTTGCAGTCGATGTCCAGCCGCTCGGGGAAGAGCGGGGAGCCCAGCTCGGAGAATAGGTCGACGATCTCGTGCGGCATGTCACCGGCCAGCAGCGCCGCACGGTAGAGCGCCCGGGACCCGAGGGCGTCGATCACCTCGGACCATCGGGCGTCGTCGTAGGCGGCGACGCGGATGGTCACCTCGTACGGTTTCGGACGGGAGCCCTGGACCCGGGCCAGCACCCGGCCCGGCGAGAGCGCGAAGTCCATCACCTGGCCCTTGCGTGCGTAGGCCCGCCCGCGGGACAGCCGGCCGGGGTCGCAGACGCCCTCCAGGACGTCCACGAAACGGCGGGACCACCATTGCTCGCCGATCTTGCCGCGTCTCGACCGGACGGCGAGGCCACCGTCGACCTCGATCGGGCGGCCGTGCTCGAAGAAGGCCACCTCAGCGCACCGCCCCCGGGTCCAGCGAGAACAGCTCCCGCAACTGGTCGGTGCTCAGGTCGGTGATCCACTCCTCGCCGGTCCCGACGACCGAGGAGGCCAGCGCCTTCTTGCGCTCGATCATCGCGTCGATCTTCTCCTCCAGTGTCCCGGTGCAGATGAACTTACGCACCTGCACATCCCGTGACTGCCCGATCCGGAAGGCGCGGTCGGTGGCCTGGTCCTCGACCGCCGGGTTCCACCAGCGGTCGAAGTGGACGACGTGGTTGGCGGCGGTCAGGTTGAGACCGGTGCCGGCCGCCTTGAGCGACAGCAGGAACAGCATCGGCTCGGCGGACGTCTGGAACCGCTCGACCAGTTCGTCACGGCGGGCCTTGCTCAGACCGCCGTGCAGCCAGAGCACCGGGCGGTCGGTGTGCGCGGCGAGATAGGGCTGGAGCAGGGTGCCCCACTCGGCGTACTGCGTGAAGATCAGGGCCTTGTCGCCGTCCTCGATGATCTCGTCGGCCAGCTCCTCCAGCCGGGCCAGCTTGCCGGACCGGCCGGGCAACCGGGAACCGTCCTTGAGCAGGTGCGCCGGATGGTTGCAGACCTGTTTGAGTTTCATCATCGCGGCCAGCACGTTGCCGCGGCGCTGAATGCCCTCGCTGCTCTCGATCTCGGCCAGCATGTCCTCGACGACCGCCTGGTAGAGGGTGGCCTGCTCGGGAGTGAGCGTGCACCACACCTTCATCTCGTTCTTCTCCGGGAGGTCCGAGATGATGCTCTTGTCGGTCTTGAGGCGGCGCAGCACGAATGGGCCGGTCGCCCGTTTCAGGACGGCGGTGGCGTCCTCGTCCTGCCGGCTCTCGATCGGCTCCTGGAACCGGCGCCGGAACCTCTTGGCCGGCCCGAGTAGCCCCGGATTGCAGAAATCCATGATCGACCAGAGCTCGGCGAGATGGTTCTCCACCGGGGTGCCGGTCAGGGCCACCCTGGTCCGCGCCGGGATGGCCCGGACCGCCTGCGACTGCCTGGTCCCGCTGTTCTTGATCGCCTGGGCCTCGTCGCAGACCACCCGGCTCCACGTCACGCTCCGCAGCGTCTCCAGGTCACGCAGCGCCGTCCCGTAGGTGGTGATCACCAGATCGGCGCCGGCGACCGCCTCGTCGAACTCCTCACCTCGCATCCGGGTGCCACCGTGGTGCACATAGACCCGCAAACCCGGCGCGAACCGCGCGGCCTCCTTGAACCAGTTGCTGACCAGCGACATCGGGCAGATCAACAGCGTCTTCGACCCGGCGTCGGTCAGCAGCAGCGACAACGTCTGGGCGGTCTTCCCCAGACCCATGTCGTCAGCGAGGACCCCGCCCAGACCGAGACGACCCAAAAAGGTCAACCACGACAGACCCCTCTCCTGGTACGGCCGGAGGGCCCCCTCGAATCCGGCTGGGGTCGGCATCGGGCTCAACCGCTCGGCGGCCTGCCCCGAGAGCAGGTCGCCGAGATCGCCGTCGGCGTCCACCTCGACCAGCGGCAGATCCTCGTCGCCACCCTCGACCACCTGCTGGAGCAGCTCACCCGCGGTGATCTCGCCCTCGCGTCGCTGCCCGACCGCCTTGAGCGCCGCCTTCAGCTGCCGGTCGTCGAGCTCCACCCACTGCCCGCGCACCCGGACCATCGGCACCTTGAGCCGGGCCAGCTCGGCCAGGTCCTCCGCGCTCACCACGCTGTCACCGATCACCAGGTCGAGGCGGAAGTCGACGAGCTGCTCCAGCCCGAACCCGGAGTCGGCCGCGGCCCGGCCACCGCCCGCCTTCGATTTCGTCCGCGTGGTCATCTTCAGCCCCACCGCCTTGCGGCCGGCCCAGGCCGGCAGTTGCACCCCGAAACCGGCCGCCTGGAGGAGCGGCGCCGCCTGGCGAAGGAAGTCGTAGGCCTCGGCGGTGCTCAGCGTCATCACGGCCGGCCGCTGCTGGAGCAGGGCCACGTGCAGCAGCGGGAAGAGGCGCACGGCTCGGCCCAGGCCGGCGAGCAGCGTCTCGTCGGGCCGCCGTGGCAGCCCCGGGAACCGCGCCCCCTCCCACAGATCCTCGGCGGGCAGGTAGAGAGCCGGATCCTCGGCGGACTGGAGCGCGAACTCCATCGCCCACTCGTCGGTCTCCGGCGCCGGCTCGATCAACCGGAAGCTGACCCGGATCGGCCCGTGCGCCTCGTTTGCCGCCCGCATCCAGTCGTCGAGGGCCCGGCGCAGGTCACGGACGTCGGCGTCGGAGGCGCCGGGCAGAGCCGGGTCGCCGGTGAGGGCGGCGAGCCAGCGATCGGGGAGCGCCGCTTTCGGGCCGGGGCGCTGGCCGACCATGAGCCGCTCCGGCAGGACGGCCCGGGCCGCGCTGTCGAGCATCCACTCGAGGGCGTCGCGCACCGTACGCCCGAGGGGTTGGCCCTCTCCCGCGGCCCGGACCACCGGCGGCATGCCGGCCGCGAAGTCCCGGAAGGAGGCGGTGTCGGACCCGGTCAGCACCGGCCGCCAGCGGGCCGTGGGCACGCCGCCCTCGGTCACCAGCTGCGGCAGCATCCGGCCGCGCCGGGCCAGGTCACAGGCGTATCCGGCAAGCAGGCGGAGGTAGCGCAGCGACGACCCGACGACCCACTGATCGTCGAGATCGGGCTCGGCGAGGGTCTCGAGTGCCCGGCCGGCGGGCACGGTCAGCACCGGAACCGTCCAGGCGCTGAGCTTGACTCCCCGGGCCGCGGTGTCGAGGCCGGTCTCCGGCGACGGCAGCGGGCCACGACCGGTGGTGGGGAGCATGAGCGGCATCGACCCGGCGACCGCCCCGGGCAGACTGGGGAGATCAGCTGTCGCGAACGGGTGTGGACGGGATCTCGCCCGGGAGCTCGTGGTCAGCGGCAGGCCCGGGTCCTCGGCCCAGACGATCAGCCCGCTGCCGGGCACCCACCCACCGTGCACGACGAGCACATCCACCCCTCCCTGAACGTTGCGTCGAGACTAGCCCCCGGCAGGTGACGAGCCGGTGACACGCGCCGCTGACGACGGGAGGCCGATGGACGTACGCTTCAGTTCGTGACCGCGAATCCGGAGATCGACAGCATCCTCCAGCGCGGCGCCGACGGCGGGCGGATCACGCCCGAGGAGGCGCTGCTGCTCTACACGGAGGCCCCGTTCCACGCGCTGGGCGAGGCGGCCGACGCGGTCCGGCGCCGGCGCCATCCCGACGGCATCGTCACCTACCTGATCGACCGCAACATCAACTACACGAACGTCTGCGTGACGGCGTGCAAGTTCTGTGCGTTCTTCCGGGCCCCCAAGCACAAGGAGGGCTGGGCGCACCCGACCGAGGAGATCCTGCGCCGGGCCGGCGAGGCGGTCGACCTCGGCGCCACCCAGGTGATGCTCCAGGGTGGCCACCACCCCGACTTCGGGGTGGCCTATTACGAGGAGCTCTTCTCCTCGGTCAAGCAGGCGTTCCCGCAGCTGGCGATCCACTCGATCGGCCCGAGCGAGATCCTGCACATGGCCAAGGTCGACGGTGTCTCCATCGAGGAGGCGGTGATCCGGATCAAGGCGGCCGGGCTCGACTCGATCGCCGGTGCGGGCGCGGAGATGCTGCCGGACCGGCCTCGTAAGGCCATCGCCCCGCTCAAGGAGAGCGGCGCCCGCTGGCTCGAGGTGATGGCGATCGCGCACCGGCACGGTCTGTCGTCGACCGCGACCATGATGATGGGCACCGGCGAGACCAACGTCGAGCGCATCGAGCACATCCGGATGATCCGTGACGTGCAGGACCTGGCCGTGGCCAACGGTTACCAGGACGTGCCGGTCGAGCAGTCCCACGAGGTCGGTGGCTTCCGGGCCTTCATCCCGTGGACGTACCAGCCGGAGAACAACCATCTCAAGGGCCGCACCCAGGCCACCACGATGGAGTATCTGCGGTTCATCGCGGTCTCCCGGCTGTTCTTCGACAACGTGTCCCACCTCCAGGCGTCCTGGCTCACCACGGGTAAGGACATCGGCCAGCTGTCGCTGCACATGGGTGTCGACGACCTGGGCTCGATCATGCTGGAGGAGAACGTGATCTCCTCGGCCGGCGCCAAGCACCGGTCGAACCTGCAGGAGCTGATCTCGATGATCCGCACCGCGGACCGGATCCCGGCGTGGCGTGACACGTGGTACAGGCACTTGGCCGTGCACCACACGCCGGCCGACGACCCGACCGATGACCGTGTCGTCTCTCACTTTTCGTCGATCGCCCTGCCCGGCGGGGGGCGAAAGCAGCTTCCGATGGTCGACGTCGCCTGAGCGAACCGGTCCCTTCGGGGGGTGGCAGTCAGCCGTTCGGCCAGGTTCGGATCGTCGGACCGGTGAGGCTGGGTTGCTCCTTCGTAACGAGCCCGGCGGTTGGCTGTACCGGGTCGTTCCCGCTGGTTACGTTGCCTCTTGTAAGGCACCGGTAACACTCATGCGTCGCCTGCCGCGGTCAGCGTCGGTGACGAGCAGTCGGACCCGACCGATGGCGGTCGTATATATAACGCACAAGGCACGGGCGGGATGGGCAACCATCCCGCCCGTTCTGTTATCTGGCAGGCTTGCCTGGTGACGCGCGCAGATCTGGACAAGCAGCCGCACGAGGTCGCCGAGATGTTCGACGGCGTGGCCCATCGGTACGACCTCACCAACACGGTCATCTCCTTCGGGCAGGACCGCGGGTGGCGCCGGTCCACCCGGGCGGCTCTCGGCCTCCGGCCGGGCGAGCGGGTGCTGGACGTGGGTGCGGGCACCGGGGTGTCGACCGAGGAGCTGAGCCGGTCGGGCGCGTTCGCGGTCGGTGCGGACATCTCGGTGGGCATGCTCCGGGCCGGCCGGCGGGTGCGGGCCGAGGTGCCGCTGCTGGCCGGTGACGCGCTGCGGCTGCCGTTCGCGGACGCCACCTTCGACGCCGTGACGATCTCCTTCGCCCTGCGCAACGTGGTGGACACCGGTGCCGCGCTGCGTGAGTTCGCCCGGGTGACCCGGCCGGGCGGCCGCCTGGTGGTGTGCGAGTTCAGCCACCCGGTCAACGGCCCGTTCCGGACGGTCTATCTGCGGTATCTGATGCGCTCGCTGCCGGCGGTGGCGCGTGCGGTGGCGAGCAACCCGGAGGCGTATGTCTATCTCGCCGAGTCGATCCGGGCCTGGCCGGACCAGCAGGGTCTGGCGACCCGGATCGCCGAGGCCGGGCCGTGGGATCGGGTCGGCTGGCGGAACCTGACCGGCGGCATCGTGGCGCTGCATCGAGCCACTCGGGTGTAAAACCACTATTCGCCGAACAAAGCGGTTAATGCACTGCTTTGCTCGGTTTATGACTGATATCGGGCAGTTGGACGACACCGACATCGACCTCGCCATCGACGACGGTGAGGCGGGCGAGCGTCGTGCCACCGAACTCGCCACCCGGCTGCGGATGGTCGCCGCACAGGACCCCGATCTTGCCCAGGATCTGGTCGAGGGGCTGATCGTTGCACTCGACCGGGCGATGGGCGGAACCATCCGTGAGCACCTTGACGGTCCGGCGCTCGGCGTGGCGGAGCGGGTCCTTCAGGTGCCTGAGCAGGGACGTTAGTGCCGTCGAAACAATTAGGCAGACCTAAGCGCAAAGATCTTCGATAGTCGGCCTACACTCCGATCGAGGCATGCTTGTGAACTAATTCACGAGCGTCCCGGGCGAGACGGAGGTTGGACCGTGAGCGACCACGTAGCGAGTGGACCCGTCACCGACGAGGCTGACGTGATCGTGGTCGGAGCCGGCCCCGGTGGGTCGGCGGCGGCGTATCACCTGGCACGTCACGGCGTCCGCGTGCTGCTGCTGGAGAAGACCGAGTTCCCCCGCGAGAAGGTGTGCGGCGATGGTCTCACCCCGCGCGCGGTCCGTCAGCTGATCCGGATGGGCGTCGACACCTCCGAGAAGGCCGGCTGGCTGCAGAACCGGGGACTGCGGGTGATCGGCGGCGGCGTCCGGCTCGAGCTGGACTGGCCCGAGCTGGCCAGCTTCCCCAACTACGGCCTCGTCCGTACCCGGATGGACTTCGACGACATGCTGGCCCGGCAAGCGGTCGAGGCCGGTGCCCTGCTGCGCACCGGCGTCAACGTCACCGGCCCGGTGCAGAACGACGACGGTTACGTGATCGGCGTCGAGGCCAAGGTCGGCCCGGGGAAGGAGCCGGTGCAGTTCCGCGCCCCGCTGGTGATCACCGCGGACGGTGTCTCCGGCAAGTTCCCGCTCGCCCTGGGCCTGGCCAAGCGCGATGACCGGCCGCTCGGTGTGGCGGTCCGGCGGTATTACCACTCGGCCGTGAAGGCCGATGACGACTACCTGGAGTCCTGGCTGGAGCTGCGCAGCGCGCAGGACCCGTCCCGGCTCCTGCCCGGGTACGGCTGGATCTTCGGCCTGGGCGACGGCCGGGTGAACGTGGGCCTCGGCATCCTCAACTCCTCCAACGCGTTCGGTAAGACGAACTACCGGCACCTGCTCACCGACTGGCTGGGTAGCACCCCGGAGGAGTGGGGCCTGCGCGACGAGGCCAACGCCGACGGCCCGACGCTCGGCGCCGCGCTCCCGATGGGCTTCAACCGGGTGCCGCACTACACCCGTGGCGTGCTGCTGGTCGGTGACTCCGGCGGCATGGTCAATCCGATGAACGGCGAGGGCATCGCCTACGCGATGGAGTCCGGCGAGATGGCGGCCGAGGTGGCGGTGCAGGCTCTGGCCCGTCCGTTCGGCCCCGAGCGCGAGCGGGCCCTGCAGGCGTACCCCGCCGAGTTGAGTCTCCGATTCGGTGGTTACTACCGCATCGGCGGGATCTTCGTGAAGCTGATCGGCAACCCGCAGATCATGCGGTTGGCCACCAAGTACGGCATGCCGCAGCCGCTGCTCATGAAGTTCGTCCTCAAGCTCCTGGCCAACCTCACCGACCCCCGGGGTGGCGACGCCATGGATCGCATCATCAACGGTTTGACCAAGGTGGCGCCGTCCGTCTGACTTCGAAATCAGGCAAATCAGGCACCCCGACCAAAGGACAGCACAACCACAGTAACTAGTGTGAAGCGGCTAACAGTCGTACGGGAGTAGAAATGACGATCAACCCTTATGTCCCGATCGTCGGGTTGCTGATTCTAGGCGCCCTGTTCGCGTTGTTCTCGGTGTCCGTCGCCCCCATCGTCGGGCCCAAGCGTTTCAACCGCGCGAAACTCGACGCTTATGAGTGCGGAATCGAGCCGGCGCCGACACCGATCGGTGGCGGGCGGTTCCCGGTGAAGTTCTACCTGACCGCCATGCTCTTCATCATCTTCGACATCGAGACCATCTTCCTGTACCCGTGGGCCGTCTCCTTCGACATGCTCGGCCTGTTCGGGTTCGTGGAGATGGTCCTGTTCATCCTCACCGTCTTCATCGCCTACGCGTATGTGTGGCGGCGTGGCGGCCTCAACTGGGACTGATGTGACATGGGAATCGAAGAGAAACTCCCGGCAGGCATCCTGCTGACGAGCGTCGAGAAACTGTCCAACTACGCTCGGAAGTCGTCGTTCTGGGGCGCCACGTTCGGCCTCGCCTGCTGCGCCATCGAGATGATGGCCTCCGGTGGTCCCCACTACGACCTCGGTCGCTGGGGGATGGAGGTGTTCCGGGCCTCGCCCCGTCAGGCCGACCTGATGATCGTGGCGGGCCGGGTCAGCCAGAAGATGGCCCCGGTGGTCCGGCAGATCTACGACCAGATGCCCGAGCCGCGATCGGTGATCTCGATGGGCGTCTGCGCCTCGTCCGGCGGGATGTTCAACAACTACGCGATCGTGCAGGGTGTCGACCACATCGTTCCGGTCGACATCTACCTCCCGGGTTGCCCGCCGCGGCCGGAGATGCTGATCGACGCCATCCTCAAGATGCGCGAGAAGGTCATGGCCCAGCCGCTCGGCCCCAACGGCCGCAAGATGCTCGAAGCTCGGCAGGCCGAGGGCCGAGTTCCGGTCGTCGCCCCGGGAGCCATGCCGTCGTCCTACCGCGCGGACAAGGCCCGTCGTGAGGAATGGACCCAGGCCGTTAAAGAGGGACGCGAGGAGCAATTGCGGATCGAGAACTGGATGAAACTCCAGCCGCATTTGCGGGAGGCTCACAAATGAGTATTGAGTCCGGAACTCAGGGTAGTGTCCCGGCGGGTGCCGAATTGGGTGCCCCGGCACAAACGCCGCCCAGCCCGGATAAGGGCATGTTCGGCGTCAAGGGGACCGGAGACGTCTCCGGCTTCGGTCGCCTGGTCCGCCCCCGACCTGCTGCTTTTGGCAGCGAACGGCCTTACGGCGAGTATTTCGACGACGTCTATGACGCGTTGGAAGAAGCTTATCCGGCTCTCTCCGAAGCCATCGAGAAGGTGGTCGTAGATAGGGCCGAACTCACACTCCACGTACGTGCCGAGCACATCGTCGAGGTGTGTCAGGTAATGCGTGACGACGCCTCGCTGCGCTTCGAACTGTGTTCGTCCGTTGACGGAGTGGATTATCTCGGCTCCGATGAGCGCCGTTTCCACGTCGCTTATCAATTGACTTCGATGACCTATCGCCGCCGGGTGCGGCTGGAGGTCGCGGTCGCCGAGGGTGTCACGGTTCCGAGCGTCACCCGGGTCTACCCGACCGCCGACTGGCAGGAGCGGGAGATCTACGACATGTTCGGCGTCGTCTTCGCCGGCCATCCGAACCTGACCCGGATCCTCATGCCGGACGACTGGGAGGGCCACCCCCAGCGCAAGGACTACCCGCTCGGCGGCGTGCCCGTCGAGTACAAGGGCGCCGAGATTCCGCCTCCCGACCAGCGGAGGGTCTACCAGTGACCACATCTGAGTACGCGACCGAGCGCGAGACCACCGAGGGCCGGGTCTTCACGGTCACCGGCGGCGACTGGGACAGCATCACGTCCAGCATCGACCCGCTCAGCAACGAGAAGATCGTCGTCAACATGGGCCCGCAGCACCCGTCGACGCACGGTGTGCTCCGGCTCGTGCTGGAGCTGGAGGGCGAGACGGTCACCGAGGTCCGTCCGGTCGTCGGTTACCTGCACACCGGGATCGAGAAGAACCTCGAGTACCGGAACTGGACCCAGGGCGTCACCTTCGTGACCCGCATGGACTACCTCGCGAACATGTCGAACGAGACGGCGTACTGCCTCGCGGTGGAGAAGCTGCTCGGCGTCACCGACCAGATCACCGAGCGGACCAACACGATCCGCGTCATGTTCATGGAGCTCCAGCGGATCGCCTCGCACCTGGTCTGGCTCGCGACCACGGGCATGGAGCTGGGCGCGATCTCGATGATGCTGTACGGCTTCCGCGAGCGGGAGTACATCCTCGACATCTTCGAGGAGACCTCCGGCCTGCGGATGAACAACGGCTACATCCGGCCCGGCGGTCTCGCGCAGGACCTGCCGGACTCCGCGGTCCGCAAGATCCGTGACTTCCTCAAGTACCTGCCGAAGAAGCTCAAGGAATACGAGGACATGCTGTCCGGCCAGATCATCTGGCAGCAGCGCACCCAGGGTGTCGCCGTGCTGGATGTGACCGGGTGCCTGGCGCTCGGCGTCACCGGCCCGGTGCTGCGCTCGGCCGGCCTGCCCTGGGACCTGCGCAAGACGATGCCGTACAGCGGTTACGAGACCTACGAGTTCGACGTGCCGACCGCGACGACCGCCGACGTCTGGGGTCGTTACCTGGTCCGGATGGCGGAGATCCGTGAGTCGCTGAAAATCGTCGAGCAGGCGCTGGACCGCCTCAAGCCCGGTCCGATCTGGATCGAGGACAAGAAGATCGCCTGGCCGGCGCAGCTCGCGCTCGGTCTGGACGGACTCGGGAACTCCCTCGAACATGTCGCCAACATCATGGGTCAGTCGATGGAGTCGCTGATCCACCACTTCAAGCTCGTCACCGAGGGCTTCCGGGTTCCGCCTGGTCAAGTCTATGTCGCGGTCGAGCACCCGCGTGGCGAACTCGGCGTACACGCGGTCTCCGACGGTGGCACCCACCCCTATCGGGTGCACTACCGCGAGCCGAGCTTCGTGAACCTCCAGGCCATCCCGGCGATGGCCGAAGGCGCCCTGCTGGCCGACGTCATCGCCGGCGGCGCCTCGCTGGATCCCGTGATGGGTGGGTGTGACCGATGACAACGGTGGACTTCTCGCCGGCCGCCGAACCGCTGGCGGCGAAGCTTCTCGAACCGGCCAGGGAGATCCTGGCCCGGTACCCGGCCGGCCGGGAGCGGTCGGCGCTGCTGCCACTGCTGCACCTGGTGCAGACCGAGGAGGGCTACGTCAGCCCGAGCGGTGTGGCGTTCTGCGCCGAGGTGCTCGGCATCAACAAGGCCCAGGTCGGGGCGGTCGCCACCTTCTACACCATGTACAAGCGCCGGCCGACCGGTGAGTACCTGGTCAGCGTCTGCACCAACACCCTCTGCAACGTCATGGGCGGCCAGGAGGTGTACGACGGTCTGGTCGAGCACCTCGGCGTCGGCCACGGCGAGACCTCGGCCGACGGCAAGATCACGCTGGAGCACGCCGAGTGCCTCGCGGCCTGCGACTACGCGCCGGTGGTGACGGTCAACTACGACTTCACCGTCGACCAGGCGACCCCGCAGAGCGCGGTCGAGATGGTGGAGAACCTGCGCCAGGGCCGAGACCAGACCCCGTCGCGTGGTGCGCGGATCTGCTCGCTCAAGGAGATGCAGTACCAACTGGCCGGATTCGCCGACCCGCGCGGCGGCGCGGTCGCGGACGGGGTGGCCGGTGCACCGACCCTGCGCGGTGTGCGGCTCGCCCAGGAGCACGGCGTGGCGGTGGCCGGGTTCGACCCGGACACCCCGATCACCAAGACCAAGCCGCTGCCCAAGGACGAGGTGACCACCAAGGCCGAGGCGGCCGGCGTGGCCGCGAACAAGCCGGCATCGGACGCCAAGCCTGCCGGTGACGCCCGCCCGAGTGGTGGGGAGGGAGCGAAGTGACCCAGCCCCGACAGGAGCTCCTCCAGAAGCTCACCCCCGTGCTGACCAAGCGCTGGCTCTCGCCGGACGCCTGGCAGATCGGGGTCTACGAACAGCTGGACGGCTACCGCGCGCTGCGCAAGGCGCTCGACGTGCACCCGGACGACCTGATCCAGCTGATCAAGGACTCCGGCCTGCGCGGCCGTGGCGGCGCCGGCTTCCCCACCGGTCTCAAGTGGGGCTTCATCCCGCAGGGCGACGGCAAGCCGCACTACCTCGTGATCAACGCGGACGAGGGCGAGCCGGGCACCTGCAAGGACCTCCCGCTGATGACCTACGACCCGCACTCGCTGATCGAGGGTGCGATCATCGCCTCCTACGCGATCCGCGCGAACCGGGCGTTCATCTACATCCGCGGTGAGGCGGTGCACGCCGCTCGCCGGCTGCGCCACGCGGTGCAGGAGGCGTATGCCAAGGGCTATCTCGGTCAGAACATCCTTGGTACGGGATTCGACCTCGACCTGGTCGTGCACAGCGGCGCCGGGGCGTACATCTGTGGTGAAGAGACCGCCCTGCTGGACTCCCTCGAAGGGTTCCGTGGGCAGCCCCGTCTCCGCCCGCCGTTCCCGGCGATCGCCGGGCTCTACGCCAGCCCGACCGTGGTCAACAACGTCGGCACCATCGCCAGCGTGCCCTACATCGTGCTGGGCGGCGCCGACTGGTGGAAGAGCATGGGCACGGAGAAGTCGTCCGGCCCGATGATCTACTCGCTGTCCGGCCGGGTGGTCAATCCCGGTCAGTACGAGTGCGGCCTCGGCATCACCCTGCGTGAGCTGATCGAGCTGGCCGGTGGCATGCAGCCGGGTCACGAGCTGAAGTTCTGGACGCCGGGTGGCTCGTCCACGCCGCTGCTGACCGCCGAGCACATCGACACCGCGATGGACTTCGAAGGTGTCGCGGCGGCCGGGTCGATCCTCGGCACCACGGCGATGCAGATCTTCTCGGACAAGGACTGCCCGGTCTACAACACGTGGCGGTGGCTGGAGTTCTACCACCACGAGTCGTGCGGCAAGTGCACCCCGTGCCGGGAGGGCAACTACTGGATGGTGCGTACCTACCGGCGGATCCTCGCCGGTCACGGCACCGTCAAGGACCTGGACACCCTCCAGGACACCGCGGACAACATCTTCGGCCGGTCCTTCTGCGGCCTCGGCGACGGCGCGGCGACGCCCGTCGTGTCGACGCTCAAGTGGTTCCGGGACGACTACCTCGGCTACATCGAGGGCCGCACCGCCCCGCGGCTCTCCGAGAAGTCCCTCGTAGGAGCTCACTGATGACGGACGTTCAGAAGAGGGCCGACCAGGTCACCCTCACCATCGACGGGGTCGAGGTCGTCGCGGAGAAGGGCGAGCTGGTCATCCGGGTCGCCGAGCGGATGGGTACGGCCATCCCGCGCTTCTGTGACCACCCGCTGCTGGCCCCGGCCGGTGCCTGCCGGCAGTGCCTCGTCGAGGTGGAGGGCCAGCGCAAGCCGGTCGCCTCCTGCACCCAGACGGTGGCCGAGGGCATGGTGGTCAAGACCCAGCTCAGCTCACCGGTCGCCGCGAAGGCGCAGGCCGGCGTCATGGAGCTGCTCCTGATCAACCACCCGCTCGACTGCCCCACCTGCGACAAGGGCGGTGAATGCCCGCTGCAGAACCAGGCGATGAGCACCGGCCGGGCGGACTCGCGCTTCCAGGAGGAGAAGCGGGAGTACGAGAAGCCGATCCACATCTCCAGCCAGGTGCTGCTCGACCGGGAACGCTGCGTGCTCTGCCAGCGGTGCACCCGGTTCTCCGAGGAGATCGCCGGCGACAAGTTCATCGACCTGATGGACCGGTCCTCCGGCGAGCAGATCAACGTCTACCGGGACGACTTCTTCGGCGGTACGGGCACCGGTGACGGGCAGGTCGGTGAGGGCGAGGGCGACGTCGCGTTCAACTCGTACTTCTCCGGCAACACCATCCAGATCTGCCCGGTCGGCGCGCTGACCGGCGAGCAGTACCGGTTCCGGGCCCGCCCGTTCGACCTGGTCTCCACGCCGAGCGCCTGCGAGCACTGCGCCTCCGGGTGCTCCCAGCGCACCGACCACCGGCGCGGGAAGGTGCTGCGGCGCCTGGCCGGCGACGACCCGGCGGTCAACGAGGAGTGGAACTGCGACAAGGGCCGGTGGGGCTTCCGGTACGCCGTGGCCGACGACCGGATCATGAACCCGCTGGTCCGCGACGCCAAGACCGGTGAGCTGCGGGAGGCCTCCTGGAGCGAGGCGCTGCTCGCGGCGGCCGAGGGACTCAAGGCCGCGCGCGAGCGTGGGGTCGGCGTCCTCACCGGGGGCCGGCTCACCGTCGAGGACGCCTACGCCTACGCGAAGTTCGCCCGGACCGTCCTCGGCACCAACGACGTCGACTTCCGGGCCCGGCCGATCCGCGCGACCGGTTCCGCGGTGTCCACGACCGAGGAGGCCGACTTCCTGGCCGCCGCGGTCGCCGGGATCACCGAGGTGACGTACGAGCACGTGGAGAACGCGCCGTCGGTCGTCCTCGCCGGACTCGAGCCGGAGGAGGAGTCACCGATCCTCTTCCTGCGCCTGCGTAAGGGCCACATCCGCCGGAAGCTCCAGGTGACGGCCGTTTCGCCGTACCTCTCCCGCGGTTTGGAGAAGATCGGCGCCGCGCTCGTCGCGGCAGTCCCCGGTGACGAAGCGCACATCCTCGCGTCCGACGCCGCCGTGGCGGAGGCGCTCGGTGCACCCGGCGCCCTGCTGATCGTCGGTGAACGTCTGGCCACCGTGCCGGGCGCGCTCAGCGCGGCGGCCGCCCTGGCCGGCCGCACCGGCGCGAAGCTCGTGTGGGTGCCCCGCCGGGCCGGCGACCGTGGCTCGATCGACACCGGTCTGCTGCCGAACCTGCTGCCCGGCGGCCGTCCGGTCACCGACGACGCGGCCCGCGCCGCGCTGTCGCTGACCTGGGGGATCGACGCCGGAGTGCTGCCCGGGACGCCCGGTCGGGACACCGACCGGATCATCGCGGCGGCCGCGGACGGCACCCTCGGTGCCCTGCTGGTCGGTGGCGTCGACCCGGCCGACCTGGCCGACCCGACGCTGGCCGAGGAGGCGCTCGACGCCGTTCCGTTCCTGGTCAGCCTGGAGCTGCGGCAGAGCGCGGTGACCCGGCGGGCCGACGTGGTCCTGCCGATCGCGCCGGCCGTCGAGAAGGCCGGCACGTACATGGACTGGGAGGGCCGGCTCCGCTCGTTCGGAGCGGTGCTGAAGAGCACCGCGATGACCGACGGCCGGGTGCTCGAGGCCATCGCCGCCCTGCTCGACGTCACCCTGAACACCGGGGACGTCAACGCGGTCCGTCGTGAGCTCGGCTCGCTGCCGGGCACCACGGAGCTGCGGTCCGGGCTGTCCGTCGCGGCTTCGAAAGCGGCCGAGGCCGGTCCGGGCGAAGCGGTTCTCGCCACCTGGCACCAGCTGATCGACCTGGGCTCGCTGCTCGACGGCGACCAGGTGCTGGCCGGCACGGCCCGGCCGCCGGTCGCCCGGATCGGCAAGGATCTGGCCGAGTCACTGCAGGTCGCCGACGGTGACCTGGTCACGGTCAGTACGGCCCGGGGTTCGATCACGCTGCCGGCCGCAATCACCGACCTGCCGCCGCGGGTGGTGTGGCTGCCGACGAACTCACCGGGCTCGACGGTCCGGCGCAGTCTCGGCGTCACCGCCGGCGCGGTGGTCAAGCTGACGGCCGGCGTCCCCGGCCCGATCCTCGCAGCGGAGGCCGTGCGATGACCTCGTTCGTGACGGCGGCGACCGCCGTCGACCCGACTCTCGAGACCTTCGAGAACCAGGTCTGGTGGATCGTCCTCATCAAACTGCTGGGCGTGTTCGTCCTGCTGCTGCTCCTGACGCTCTTCACGATCGTCTACGAGCGCAAGGTCGTGGCCCGGATGGCGGTCCGGCCGGGCCCCAACCAGGTCGGCTGGTTCGGCAGTCTGCAGAGCCTCATGGACGGCCTGAAGCTGCCGTTCAAGGAGGAGATCATCCCGAAGACCGCCGACAAGGTGGTCTACTTCATCGCCCCGGTGATCTCCGCGACGGTGGCCTTCACCGCGTTCGCGGTCATCCCGTTCGGCGGCGTGGTCAACATGTTCGGGCAGCAGACCCCGCTGCAACTCACCGACGTGCCGGTCTCCGTGCTGGTGCTCCTGGCCTGCTCGTCGATGGCGGTCTACGGCGTGGTGCTGGCGGGCTGGGCTTCCGGCTCGACCTATCCGCTGCTCGGTGGCCTGCGGTCGAGTGCCCAGATGATCTCGTACGAGGTCGCGATGGGCCTGTCCATCGTGGCGGTGTTCATGACCGCCAACACGATGAGCACCTCGCAGATCGTCGCGGCGCAGGCCTCCGGCAACCCGGTGGAGCTCTTCGGCTTCGAGGTGACCGCCCCCGGCTGGTACGCGGTGCAGCTCCTGCCGAGCTTCATCATCTACCTGATCGCGGCGGTCGGTGAGACCAACCGGGCCCCGTTCGACCTGCCCGAGGCCGAGTCCGAGCTGGTCGGCGGTTTCCACACGGAGTACTCGTCGTTCAAGTTCGCGCTGTTCTTCCTGGCCGAGTACATCAACATGATCACCGTCTCGGCCTTCGCGACCACGCTCTTCCTGGGCGGCTGGCGGGCTCCGGCCCCGATCACCACCTTCTGGGAGGGGGCCAACTCCGGTTACTGGCCGCTGCTCTGGTTCTTCGGCAAGGTGCTGATCCTGCTCTTCGGCTTCATCTGGCTGCGGGCCACGCTCCCCCGGATGCGCTACGACCAGTTCATGCGCTTCGGCTGGAAGGTCCTGATCCCGGTCAACCTGGTGTGGATCCTGTTCCTGGCGTTCTTCAAGGTCGCCCGCAGTGGCGCGATCTCGGACACCACCCGCTGGGTCATCACCGGCGCCGTCGCGGTGCTGGTCCTGGGCATCGCCTGGGGCTGGCCGTCGCCGAAGAAACCGAAGCAGCTCTCCATCGAGGAGGAGTTGCACCAGCGGCCGCCGGGCAGTTTCCCGGTCCCGCCGATGGACCTCCAGGTCCCGCCGAGTCCCCGCGCCCGCCGCGCCGTGGCCGAACGCGCCCCGGCCACCGTCCCCGCCTCGGCGGACGGCGACGAGCCCGAAACGAAGGAGGTGTGACGTGGGTACGTTCACCGGTTCCTTCAAGGGCTTCGGCGTGACCTTCGCGCACATGTTCCGCAAGGTGATCACGACCGACTACCCGTTCTCCCCGCCGAAGCCGGCGCCGCGCTACCACGGGCGGCACATCCTCAACCGGCACCCGGACGGCCTGGAGAAGTGCATCGGCTGCGAGCTGTGCGCCTGGGCCTGCCCGGCCGACGCGATCTACGTCGAGGGCGGCGACAACACCGACGAGCAGCGGTTCTCGCCGGGCGAGCGGTACGCGAAGATCTATCAGATCAACTACGCGCGGTGCATCTTCTGCGGTCTGTGCATCGAGGCCTGCCCGACCCGGTCGCTGACCATGAGCAACGAGTACGAGCTGGCCCGCGACAGCCGCCAGGACCTGATCTTCACGAAGAAGGAGCTCCTGGCCCCGCTGCTGCCGGGCATGGAGCAGCCGCCGCACCCGATGCGCCTGGGTGAGACCGACAAGGACTACTACGTCGGCGCTCTCACCAACCCGGGCACGTCGATCGGCGCCGAGAAGGCCCCGTGGGCGGTCGACTCCGAGACCAAGGGGACCGACGAATGAACGCCGTCTCCACCGGCGAGCAGGTCGCCTTCTGGATCCTCGGCTCCCTCGCCGTGATCGGGGCGCTCGGCATGGTGTTGGCCCGCAACGCGGTGCACTCCGCGCTCTGGCTGGTCGTCACGATGCTGAACCTCGGGTTCTTCTACGTGATCAACTCGGCGCCGTTCCTCGGCTTCGTGCAGATCATCGTCTACACCGGCGCGATCATGATGCTGTTCCTGTTCGTGCTGATGCTGGTCGGGCGGGACGCCTCGGACTCACTGATCGAGACGTTGCGCGGCCAGCGGGTCGCGGCGATCGTGCTCGGCATCGGGTTCGCCGCGCTGATCGGCGCCGGCCTGGCCCGGGCCCTCGGTTCCACCTTCACGGTCGGGCTGGACAAGGCCAACGCCAACGGCAACGTCGAGGGCCTGGCCTCGATCCTGTTCACCAAGTACGTGTTCGCCTTCGAGGTCACCTCGGCCCTGCTGATCACGGCCGCGGTCGGCGCCATGATCCTGGCGCACGTCGAGAAGGCCAAGGAGGACCAGCGTGACCAGGTGACCCGGATGAAGGAACGCTTCCGTCCCGGCAACTACCCCGGCCCGAAGCCCGGCCCCGGCATCTACGCGAACACCATGTCGGTGGCCGCGCCGGCCCGCCTGCCCGACGGCAACGGTGCCGAGCGGAGCATCTCGCCGATCCTCCCGATTCGCGAGCTGAGCGCCGACGAGGCCGCGCCGAAGGGAACCGAGAAGTGACTCCCGACTACTACCTGGTGTTGTCGGCCATCCTGTTCACCATCGGCGCTGCCGGGGTGCTCGTCCGCCGCAACGCGATCGTCCTGTTCATGTGCATCGAGTTGATGCTCAACGCCGCGAACCTCGCGCTGATCACCTTCAGCCGGATCAACGGCGGCCTGGACGGCCAGATCATCTCGTTCTTCGTGATGGTCGTCGCGGCGGCCGAGGTCGTGGTCGGCCTCGCCATCATCATGTCGATCTTCCGTACGCGACGCTCGGCGAGCGTCGACGACGCGAACCTCCTGAAGTACTGAAGGGGCATTTCGTGGAACACACCTACGCCCCGGCGACGGGAGTGCTGAGCAACATCTGGTTGCTCGTCGCCATCCCGCTGGCCAGTGCGACGATCCTGCTGCTGCTCGGTAAGCGGTCCGACCGCTGGGGGCACTGGCTCGGCGTGGCATCGGTCGCGGCGTCGTTCGTACTCGGGCTGGTCTTCTTCTTCAATCTCTCCGGTCTGGACGCCGCGAAGCGGTCCGCTGAGCTCAGTCTCTGGGACTTCATCGTGGTCGGCGATCTGAAAGTCGACTTCGGCCTGCTCTTCGACCCGCTGGCCGGCGTCTTCGTCCTGCTGATCACCGGTGTCGGCTCCCTGATCCACCTGTACGCGGTCGGGTACATGGAGCACGACCCCGGGCGGCGGAGGTTCTTCGCCTACTTCAACCTCTTCGTCTCGGCGATGTTGCTGCTGGTCCTGGGCAACAACTACGTGATGCTCTACTTCGGCTGGGAGGGCGTCGGTCTGGCGTCGTACCTGCTGATCTCCTTCTGGTACACCAAGCCCTCGGCGGCGACCGCGGGCAAGAAGGCGTTCCTGATGAACCGGGTCGGCGACGCCGGCCTGGCGATCGGCATCTTCCTGATGTTCACCGAGCTGGGCAGCACCCAGTACGACGAGGTCTTCAACGGCGTCGACTCGCTGGCCGCCGGAACCGTCCTGGTGATGGGCATCCTGCTGCTGCTCGGTGCGTGCGGTAAGTCCGGTCAGTTCCCGCTGCAGGCCTGGCTCCCGGACGCGATGGAGGGCCCGACCCCGGTCTCGGCCCTCATCCACGCGGCGACGATGGTCACCGCCGGTGTCTACCTGATCGCCCGGTCCAACCCGATCTTCTCGGCGAACACCACGCTGCAGCTGATCGTGGTCAGCATCGGCGCGATCACCCTGCTGATGGGCTGTCTCATCGGCGCCGCGAAGGACGACATCAAGCGGATCCTCGCCTGGTCGACGGTGTCCCAGATCGGCTACATGTTCCTCGGTGTCGGGCTCGGTGGCGGGGCGTACGCCCTGGCGATCATCCACCTGCTGGCGCACGGCTTCTTCAAGGCCAACATGTTCCTCGGGGCCGGGTCGGTCATGCACGGGATGCACGACCAGGTCGACATCCGGCGGTTCGGTGGCCTGTCGAAGCACATGAAGATCACCTGGTTGACCTTCGGCACCGGCTGGCTCGCGATCATCGGTATCCCGCCGCTCTCCGGCTACTTCTCGAAGGAGCCGATCATCGCGGCCGCCTTCGAGCGTGAGGTCGTGTGGGAGGCGTGGGTGTTCGGCGGCGCGGCGCTGCTCGGTGCCGGTCTGACCGCGTTCTACATGACCCGGCTCTTCGTGCTGACGTTCCACGGTCCGGCCCGCTGGACCGAGGACAACCAGCACCCGCACGAGTCCCCGGCGATCATGACGATCCCGCTGATCCTGCTGTCGGTCGGCTCGATCGGTGCCGGTTACCTGATGAGCACCAGCGTGCCGGACTGGCTGAACCCGGTCTTCGGCGAGCACGCCGAGGGCTCGCACGGGGTGCTGTCGCACACCGCCATCACCATCATGTCGCTGCTGATCACCGTCATCGGCGCGGGCCTGGCCTGGGCGCTGTTCCGCAACGGCACCGCGCTCGAACCGCAGCCGGCCGGCGTGCTGGTCACCGCGGCCCGGCGCAACCTCTACACCGACGCGTTCAACGAAGCGGTGTTCGAGCGTCCCGGCATCTACCTGACCCGGGCGCTCGTCTATCTCGACAACAAGGGGATCGACGGCCTGGTCAACGGGATCGCGGCCGGCGTCGGCGGCGGTTCCGGCAGGCTGCGCCGGCTCCAGACCGGATTCGTCCGCTCGTACGCGCTGTCCATGCTCACCGGCGCCATGCTCGTGGTCGGCGCCTTCCTCGCGATCCAGCTGGGGTGGTTGGCGTGAAAGACTTCCCGTTCCTTTCCGTCCTCACCCTCCTGCCCCTGGTGGGCGCGCTGGTGGTGGCCTTCATCCCCAGGACGAAGGCCGAGCTGGCCAAATCGGTCGCGCTCGGCTGGTCCGTACTCGTCCTGGCACTGAGCATCTTCATGTGGGTGGCCTACAGCGTCGGCGGTGACCGCTTCCAGTTCCGGGAGTCCTACACCTGGATCCCGGCCTGGGGCGCGAACTTCACCTTCGCCGCCGACGGCATCGCGCTCGTCATGCTGATGCTGATCGCCGTCCTGTTCCCGGTCGTGATCCTGGCGTCCTGGAACGACGTCGACCAGAGCACCCGGTCGGCTCCGGCCTACTTCGCGCTGCTGCTGTCCTTCGAGTTCACGATGATCGGGGTGTTCGCCGCGGCGGACATCTTCCTGTTCTACGTGTTCTTCGAGATCATGCTGATCCCGATGTACTTCATCATCGGGTCGTTCGGCAGCGGCCAGAAGCAGTACGCGGCCGTCAAGTTCTTCCTCTACAGCCTGGTCGGCGGCCTCTTCATGCTGGCCTCGGTGATCGGTCTGTGGGTGCTCGGCGGGAAGACCTTCGACTTCACGAAACTGGCCGAGGCGACCGCTTCGATCGACCAGAACACCGCCCGGTGGCTGTTCCTCGGCTTCTTCGTGGCGTTCGCGATCAAGGCGCCGTTCTTCCCGTTCCACACCTGGCTGCCGGACTCCGGTGGCGCGGCTCCGGCCGGTGCCGCCGCGCTGCTGGTCGGCGTGATGGACAAGGTCGGCACGTTCGGCATCCTGCGCTACTGCCTCTCGCTCTTCCCCGAGGCGTCGCGCTGGTTCGCCCCGGCCGCCATGGCCCTCGCGGTGATCGGCATCATCTACGCGGCCCTGCTCGCGGTCGGCCAGAACGACCTGAAGCGCCTGGTGTCGTACACGTCGATCGCGCACTTCGGTTTCATCGGCATCGGCATCTTCGCCTTCACCACCCAGGCCGGTACCGGCGCGGTGCTCTACATGGTCAACCACGGCCTGGCCACCGGCCTGCTGTTCATCGTGGTCGGCATGTTCGTGGCCCGGCGCGGGTCGTCGCTGGTCAGTGACTTCGGTGGGGCCGGCAAGCTGATGCCGGTGCTGGCCGGGGTGCTGTTCTTCGCCGGTCTCGCCTCGCTGGCGCTGCCCGGCACCGCGCCCTTCGTCAGTGAGTTCCTGGTCCTGATCGGCACGTTCAGCACCAACAAGGGGTACGCCGTGGTGGCCACCCTGGGCATCGTGCTGGCCGCGGCGTACGTGCTGTGGATGATCCAGCGCACCACCCAGGGCACCCTGAACCCGGCTCTCACCGAGGTGCCGGCGATGTCGAAGGACATCACCCTGCGCGAGAAGGTGGTCGTCGCGCCGCTGATCGTGCTGCTCCTGGTGCTCGGCTTCTACCCGAAGCCGGTCACTGACGTGATCAACCCCGCGGTACAGGCGACCATGCAGGACGTCGGCGTGAACGACCCGGTTCCCACGGTGGAAGCCGGCGGAAAGGTGGGCGGCTGACATGGAACCGTTGAAACTGCCCCCGATCGACTACGGAGCGCTGCTCCCGATGCTGATCCTCTTCGGCGCGGCATGCCTCGGCGTGCTCGTCGAGGTGGTCGTCCCGCGCCGGGCCCGCAACATCGTCCAGCTGTCCCTGGCCCTGATCGCCGTGGTGGCCTCGCTCGTCGCCGTGGTGATGGCGCGCGGCACCCGGACGATCACCATCGGCGGCGCGGTCGCCGTGGACGGACCGACCCTCTTCCTGCAGGGCGCGATCCTGGTGCTCGGCGGGGTGTCGCTGCTGCTGATCGGCGAGCGTTCGATCGAGCACGGCGGCGTGTTCGTCGCGCAGGCCGCGATCACCGTCGGCTCGCAGAAGGACGCCAGGCAGGCGAGCAGCGAGCCGGGTGCCACCGAGGTCTACCCGCTGAGCGTCTTCGCGCTCGGCGGCATGCTCCTCTTCGTGGCGGCGAACGACCTGCTCACCATGTTCGTGGCGCTGGAGGTCTTCTCGCTGCCGCTCTACCTGCTGTGCGCGCTGGCCCGTCGCCGGCGGCTGCTCAGCCAGGAGGCCGCGCTCAAGTACTTCCTGCTCGGCTCGTACGCCTCGGCGTTCTTCCTCTTCGGTGTGGCCTTCATCTACGGCTTCGCCGGCGGGATCCAGCTCGGTGAGGTGCACGAGGCGGTCGCCAACCCGCAGCGCAGCGAGGTGCTGCTCTACGTGGGTCTGGGCATGGTCGCGATCGGTCTGCTCTTCAAGGCCGCGCTCGCGCCGTTCCACGTGTGGACGCCGGACGTCTACCAGGGTGCGCCCACGCCGATCACCGCGTTCATGGCGGCCTGTACCAAGGTCGCCGCGTTCGGGGCGCTGCTGCGGGTGCTCTACGTGGCGTTCGAGGGCGTGCGCTGGGACTTCCAGCCGATCCTCGGCGGCATCGCGGTGCTCACCATGTTCATCGGCGCGGTCCTGGCGGTCACCCAGACCGACCTGAAGCGCCTGCTGGCCTACTCGTCGATCGCGAACGCCGGCTACCTCATGGTGGGCGTGCTCGCGCTCAACGACGAGGGCCTCAGCAGCACGATGTTCTACCTCGTGGCGTACGGGTTCTCGGTGCTCGCCGCGTTCGCGATCATCAGCCTGGTGCGCGACCCCGACGGCGAGGCCACCCACCTGTCCAAGTGGGCCGGCATCGGCCGGAAGAGCCCGCTGCTCGCCGGCATCTTCACCTTCATCCTGCTCGCCTTCGCCGGCATCCCGCTGACCAGTGGCTTCACCAGCAAGTTCGCGGTCTTCGGTGCGGCCGTCGAGGGCGGGCAGACCTGGCTGGTGATCTTCGGCGTGGTCACGAGCATGCTGCTGGCGTTCCCGTACCTGCGGGTCGTCGTGCTGATGTGGCTGTCCGAGCCGGGGGAGTCCACCCCGGCGGTCTCCATCCCGGGCTTCCTCACCTCGGCGGTGCTGGGTCTGGGCGTCATCGTGACCGTGGCGCTCGGTGTCGTACCGGCGCCACTGATCGAACTGACCAAGGAGGCGGCGGAGTTCGTCCGCTGATTCTGATCAGTGTGTGAAGGCCCCGGCGACCGCCGGGGCCTTCACCATCTGTGCCGACGTGGTCCTACCTGGACCGGGTGAGGACGTGGGTGACCGGTCTCTACCGCGGCCACCCGGCGGCACCCGGAACGGCGTGGCCCGGGCGGTCCGGTTCCGGGTCTGTGACGGGCGCTGGGTGGCCGTACCCCTGGTGTCGGATTTTTGATCTTGTCGCGCGCCACCCTGGGACAGAAAGCGGTAGGGCGGTATGGCAAGGTGAATGCGTGGTGAGCACCGGTGATCTGACCCCGCGCGATCTCGCGCTGTCATCGCTGGGCCTCGACGTCGATCCCGCGATGGACGAGTCGGTGTCTGCGACGCTGGCCGCTGTGGAGGTTGCGCTGCACGGCCATGTGGCCAGCGCCGACCCACTGGTGGCCGAGGCCGCGCGGCATCTGGCCGACGCCGGCGGCAAGAGGTTCCGGCCGCTGCTCGTCGCCCTCGGGGCGCAGTTCGGCGATCCGGAGTCCCCACAGATCGTCGACGCGGCGAATGTGGTGGAGCTGACCCATCTGGCCACGCTCTACCACGACGACGTCATGGACGAGGCGCTGGTGCGCCGGGGTGCGCCGAGCGCCAACGCGCGCTGGGGCAACTCGGTGGCGATCCTGGTCGGTGACTACCTCTTCGCCCAGGCGGCCGATCTGGCCGCCACGCTCGGCACCGAGGCGGTCCACCTCCAGGCGCAGACGTTCGCCCGGCTGGTGCACGGGCAGATCGCCGAGACGGTCGGCCCGCGCGGCACCGACCCGATCGAGCACCACCTGCACGTCATCACCGAGAAGACGGCGTCCCTGATCGCCACGGCGGCCCGGTTCGGCGGCCTCTTCTCCGGTGCGCGTCCCGAGTTCGTCGAGGCGCTCGCGGGCTACGGCGAGACCATCGGCATCGCCTTCCAGCTTTCCGACGACCTGCTCGACATCGCCAGCGAGTCGGTCCAGTCCGGCAAGACGCCCGGCACCGACCTGCGCGAGGGTGTCCCGACGCTGCCGGTGCTCTACGCGCTGGCCGGCGACGACACCGACGCCTCCGCGATCCGCCTGCGGGAGCTGCTGTCGGCCGGCCCGATCACCGACGACGAGCTGCACGCCGAGGCTCTGACGCTGCTGCGCGAGTCGGCGGCGATGAAGAGGGCACGCGAGACCGTGCGGTCCTACGCCGAGGAGGCGAGGGCTCGTCTGGCCCCGCTGCCCGCCGGCGAGGCGAAGCGGACGATGGAGGCGCTCTGCGACTTCATCGCCGACCGTACGAGCTGAGCCCTCTCGCCCCCGTTTGTGTGGGGCAAATCGGGCCTTTCGGAACTTCTCCACTGCGGACAGTTCCCTAGGTCGCACGCGCTGTGTAAATCGACCGTGATCCACTCCTGTTTGGCATTCCGTCCGAGGCCGATTGTTCATATGGTGTAAGTCCCTGGCCTCGGAGGTAGCTGTGCGTGACCCCCTAGCGGAGCCGTCAGATCTCATCCGGAGCGTTTCGCGTGCCCTGCGCGTGCTCGAGTCCGTGGGCCGGGCTCCGCGCGGACTCACCGTGAAACAGATCGCCCGCAGATGCGAGCTGACCGTCGCGACGACGTATCACCTCGTCCGGACCCTCGCCTACGAGGGCTATGTGATCCGGCGCGAGGACGGCACGTACATCGTCGGGCTCGAGATCGCCGATCGGTATCGCGAGCTGGTCTCCGCCTTCCGTGGCCCGCCCGCGGTCGGTGAGGCGCTGCGCCGGGCCGCCGTCGACAGTGGATACAGCCACTGCCTCGGTCGGTTCGTCGGCGGGCGGATAGCGGTCACCGCCTCCGCCGAGGGGGCCCGCTCACCGTTCCTGGACGACGTGGCGCCCGGCTTCGACGAGGGCGGCCATGCCACCGCGCTCGGCAAGGCCCTGCTCGCCACCCTCACGCCCGACCAGCGGTCCCGCTATCTCCGCGACTACGGGATGCGGGCGTTCACCCCGGCCACCCTCACCACGCCCGAGGCGCTGGAGGCCGATCTGGCCGCCGGAGAGCGCCGCGGCATGCAGATCGAGATGGGTCAGTTCCGGCAGGGCCTCGCGTCCGCCGCCGTGGTCGTCGTCGCCGACCGGGACATGGAGCGCCGGCTCGTCCTCGCCTGCTCGATGCCCGCCGCCGAGATGCTGACCTCGGCGCGCGTGGTCCGGGCCAAACTCACCGCCGCCGCCCGCAACGTGGCCGAGGCCCTGTCCGGAGGCGAGTCGGCAACCGCCTGAAAGGGTGGTCGCTCTCCGGATTCGGGACGCCACGGCTTGAGGTGGGGGTTTAAGGAATCGTTGAACCTTAGAGCCCGATGCCGCGTAACACAGACCGGGAGAAGTGACCCGGTTGGAGGCGGTACGGATGCGATGCGAGGACGGGCACGACGACGCCGCCTATGTCCTTGGCGCGCTGTCGCCGATCGAGCGGGCTGCATATGAGCGTCACCTGGCGACATGCTCGTTCTGCCGGGAGGCGGTGGCCGATCTGGCGCTCGTGCCGGACATGCTCGACCGGCTCGACGCCGAGGAGTTCGTGAAACTGCTCGACCCCAGCCTGTCGGCGCTGTCCCGCCCGGCGGCCGCTCCGTCGATCAAGAAGGTACGGGCCCGCCCGATCCGGATCGTCAGTTCCGTCGCGGCGCTCGTGTTGTTCCTGATCATCGGGGGCGGGCTGGCGTACTGGGGGTTCAACGCCGGGGAGGCGTCATCCCCACCACCCGGGCCGTCGATCGCGATGACCAAGGTCGACCCGGCGTCGTCGATCGCGGCCACCGTCCGGATCACCAGCACCGGCGCCGGTAGCCGGGTCGAGATGGAGTGCTCCTACAGCGCTTCGGCCCGGCCCTACACGTTCCGGCTCATCGCGTACGGGCCCGACGAGCAGACCGAACAGCTCGGATCGTGGCTGGCCCAGCCGGGCAAGAAGTTCCAGATGCCGGCAGCCACGCACTTCACCGAGGGCAGCCTGTCCCGTCTGGAGCTGGTCCGCTCCGACGACAAGGTGATGCTCGTCTACGAGCCCCAGAACTAGTTTCTCAGGCGGCAATCGCTGCTGTCGCCCGTATCCGGGCGCTGCGGATGCCGTCCGCGGTGAAGACGATCAGAGCCAGCCAGACCAGGCCGAACCCGGCGAGCCGGGCCGCCGGCATCGGCTCGTGGTAGATCAGCACACCGACGGCCAGCTGGAGGATCGGCGCCACGTACTGCAGGATGCCGAGACCGACCAGCGGCACCCGGTTGGTCGCCGCCGCGAACAGCAGCAGCGGGATCGCGGTCAGCACACCGGCGATCAGCATCAGCACGGTGTGCCGGGTCGACACGTGGCCGAACTCCGCACCGCCGGACAGGTTGAGCCACGTCAGGAACGCGAGCGCCGGCAGCATCAGCACCGCCGACTCGACGAACAGACCCTCCGCGGGCGGCAGCGACATCCGCTTCTTGATCAACCCGTAGCAGCCGAACGAGACAGCCAGGGTCAGCGCGATGTACGGCAGCCGGCCGTAGTCGATGGTCAGGATCGCCACCGCCAGCCCGCCGATGCCGACCGCGGTCCACTGCAGGGGCCGCAGTCGCTCGCCCATCACGGTGACACCGAGCAGCACGACCAGCAGCGGGGTGATGAAGTAGCCGAGGGCCGTCTCCACCACACGGGACGAGTTGACCCCGTAGATGTAGGTGGCCCAGTTCACGCCGATCAGCACGGCCGCCAGGGTGACCCCGCCGAGCAGTCGTGGCGTACGCACCAGACGGCCCAGGAACCGCCAGTTGCGCATCACGGTGAGCAGCAGGGCCACGAAGACGACCGACCACACCACGCGATGGGCCAGGATCTCCAGCGGCGGCGAGGGGCGCAGCAGCTTGAAGTAGATGGGGAAGAAGCCCCACATCGCGTAGGCCGTGAGGCCGTACACGTATCCGCGCCGCTCGTCGCTCATGCCCCCACCGTAAGGGCGGAAGCATGTTTCGGTCCTTGCAAATATGAAGCAGGTCACGAGGCCAATCCGGCCTCACTGGCCTGCTTTCACCGGTGGATCAGTCGCCGTCCGGAACCAGCATGTTCAGCAGCCAGCTCACGACGCCGACCAGCAGCGCGCCGAGCACCGCCGAGAGGACGCCGTCGACGTGGAAGGCCAGGTCGAGCTTGTCGGCGATCCAGCTGGTGAGCAGCAGGAGCAGACCGTTGACCAGGACCGCCACGAGGCCCAGGGTGAGGACGTAGAAGCCGCAGCCGATGGTTTTGATGATCGGCCGGAGAACCGCATTGACCAAGCCGAAGATCACCGCGACCGCGAGCAGTGTGCCCGCCTTGTTGGCGGCGGTGTCGGCGGTCAGCTCGATGCCGTCGATCACCAGCGTCGCGATCCACAGCGATACGGCGGTGATCACCAGCCGGATGAGGATGCCCATGGCCGGGAATGGTGCCATGGCCTGTCCACCAGTGGAAACGACACCCCGCGATCTTCTTGAGATCTATGCCGGAGTTTCTCGAGATCTATGCCGGAGTCAAGGCACCTCGAACCGGCTCACCGATCAGGCTCTGCTCGATCGGGGTCTGCGAGAACACCGCCCAGCGCACCGCCCGCCGGTTGATCACCGCGACCATGTCGGTGCGCATCCGAGGAAAATACGACGCTGTCTCGCCCAGCCCGAGCGTCCCGCCGAGCAGGGTCGCCTCGGCCTGGGTCAGTCGCTGGAGGATCACCAGATCGGCCTCGGTGGCATGCGGGAGGTCCGGAGCGCCGAACTCGTCCCGGACCACCATGGTGGTCTGCCAGCCCACATCCCGAGCCGGCTCAGGGCCACCGGGGGCCGAGCCGGTGTCGAGGATCGTCAGGGTCGGGTGCCGCACCGAGCCGGCCGGCGCGTCGAACGGGCGGCCCGCCGGAAGGATCGTGATCGCCTCACCCGGAACCGCCGCGCCCCGCGCGAACGGCTCCCAGGCGTGCGGCCGGGTGGTCCGGACCAGCACCCGTGCCCCGGTCGCCATCGCCCGGAAGGCCAGCAACTGCGCGCCGGGCAGGCCGCCCACCAGCAGCGCCCGCGTCGGCTCCGGCCGGAACAGCCGGATCAGGACCGCCCCGCCGCCCTGGTTGCGGCCGATCATCAGCCCGGCCGGACTGATCGGGAGCTCCGGAGCGCCGATCGCCTTACCGTCGACGGAGTGACCGCCGAGCGGCAGCGTGGCCGCCAGGCCCGGGAGCTGCGCGCCCTCCAGCCGGTGCAGCCGGACGCGGTCGGCGGAGAGCAGTGTGCGCAGCGCCCGGACCGCCGTGTCCAGCCCGGTCACGTCGGGAGCGGCGACCCGCACGAAGAGACCGGTCGCCGTCATCGACACCGTCGTGGCCGCGGCCGGCAGATGCAGGATCCGGGTGATCAGATTGCCGGTGAAATCGGCACCGGAGGCCGGACGGCACCGGAACGTCGCCTGAACCAGACCACCCAGGCGCAGCGCCGACCAGCTCTCCCGCGCATTGTCCGGAGTGCCGCCGGTCTCGGCGTTGGCCAGATCGGCGATCGCCCGCAGCGCGGCCACCTCACCCAGCGGCCGGGCCAGCGACGAACCCAGCCGGCGGGTCAGTCGCCGGGTCATCCCGGCGAGACTGCGGCGCAGCTCCTCGTCGGACCAGCCACCGGCCCGCGAGACCCGCAGCGCCAGCACCGCCCGCAGATAGCTGAGCGAACTGCCCTCGGCGAGCGTGCGGTAGGAGCTCTGCGCCGGGCCGGTGCCGCCCCGGGCCGTCGGGGCCGGGACCGCACTCAGCACCAGCTGGGCACGCACCCGGGGCTGGTCGCCGACGGCCTGGTCTCGACCGGTGGCGTGCAGCAGGGCGGCGAACGACGGAATCACGGAGGCCTCGTCCGCCGGGTCACCCAGCTCGACAAGCACGGTGAGACCGGAGTCGTCGGCGAGGACCGCGGCGGAGGTGCCCGGCAGGTCGAGGCTCGTCAGGCGGACCCGGGGCGCCGCATAGGCCAGTAGAGCGGTGCCGCTGCCGACCGAGGCGGAGCGGCGACGGCCCGAATAACGGGCCAGGACACCGAGCCACTGGAACGCCCACCGCCCGCGCAGCCGCAGCCAGGTCAGTGTCAGCAGTGCCGCCGCGAGGACGACAGCCGGAACCATGGCGAGCCCACCGGCCACCAGGCCGGCCAGCACCAGGGCGGCGGCGATCTGGGTGGCGACGATTTGCTCCGGCCGCCCTCCTCCGCGTCGTGGCCGGATCAGGGACTCGGCCATCGGGACCGCGCTCTCGGTGCTCACTGACCGTCCCTCCCCACCGCCGGGCATCCATTCACGCATATGCGCGGCTCATCGTAGGGCAGTTATCCACAGCTCGAAGGCCCGACCGACGGGTTATCCACAGGTTGCTGTTCCGGGGCAGACGGGGATCGTGCCGGGCGGCTAACGTCGTCGATGTTGTTTCGCGGCGGGCGGTATGCCCGATCGACCTGTGGTCCACAACGGATCAGACTTGCGAAAGGGGTGACGTCCTGATGTCGCAGACGGAGAGCCAGTCCGCACAGATGGCGAGTACCGCCAAGGAGTTCGACCGGATCAACGGTTCGCTCCAGAGCATGCTCAGCACGCTGATGCGGGAGCTGGAGATGCTCGGCTCCTCGTGGAAGGGGCAGGGCGCGGTCGCGTTCGACCACGTCAAGAACGAGTATGCGGCTGACCTCAAGCGGCTCAACGACGCCCTCGCCGAGACCGCCGAGGGGATCCGGACGTCCGGTGCCAGCTACGAGCGTTCCGACACCGAGGCCGCGTCCAGCATCGGCCGGACCGGCGGCCAGTTCACCCTGCCGCTCTGATCTGACCCACCGGAGGAAGTCATGAACGACGGTCACCTGCTCGTCAATTTCAACTCGCTCCACCAGGCGCGGATGGACATCGCCAAGGCGGTGAACAAGCTCAACGCCGACCTCGAGTACCTGGAGGGTGAGGGTAAGAAGCTCCTGGGGACCTGGTCCGGCGAGGCGCAGGGCGCCTACGAGGAGCGCCAGCGCAAGTGGCAGGCCGCCTCCCAGGACCTGCAGACCATCCTGGCGCAGATCGGCTCGGCGCTGGAGAAGTCGAAGGACGATTACCAGCAGACCGAGCGGGCCGCGGCTCAGCGGTTCCAGTGAGCCGTTCAGGTCGCCCGTTCGCGTAAATGGCGTCGCCGGTTCCCGCGGCTACCATCGGTTGTTGGGTGATCACATCGAGCCATCGGTGCACGCCCGCGGGGTCCGGACGGCCCTTTCCGGAGGCGTCGTCGGCCCAACCTGACGGTCAGCATGCCGCCGCCCATTGTGATTGTGGCCTGACCTTGTAGGTTATACGCGTTGAAGTTGGCTCGTTGACACGCGTGGGGAGAGGTGGACGTGTCCGAGTGGGAACCGGCTACGGACGCCGAGGCGGCGATGCGCGATGCGTTGCGCACGGACGACCAGGAGTCCTATTTCCGCATTCTCGCCGGTGTCGACCTTCTGTTACCGGTCTCCGCTGACGTCCTGGCAGGCAATTCGCCGATGGGCTGGGGCACGTGGAGCACGGGCGGTCGCACCCACGTGCTGGCGTTCACGTCGAACGCCGCGCTGCAATCCTGCCTGGCCGATTACACCGGCACGGCACGCCGGGTGCCGTATTCGGAGTTGGCCAACACCTGGCCCAACCTCGAGTGGTGGCTCGCCGTCAATCCCGGCCTGCCCATCGAGGGCTACCTGCCGGCCTGGTTCGTCGCCCAGCTCGCCCGTGGCGACCTGAGACTGCCCACCCGTGGCCCCGGGCGTGAGGCGCACACCACCTCCAAGATCCAGGAGCTGGGTGCGGCGGCGCTGGCGGCCAGCCGGGCGGGCGGTGAGAGCGCTGTCGGCGGCCCGACTCACGAGCCCGTGGCGGCTCCCGCGGCAGCCTCGCCCGAGCCTGCCGCCCCACCGGCCCCGGCGGCCCCGCCCGCGGCGCCTCCGGTCGCCCCCGCGGTGGCCCCGATCCCGCCGGTGGGCAACACGCCCCCGATGGGCCCGGGTGGCCTGCCCGTGCGGAGCCCGAGCGGCACCTCGCCGAGCGGTCTGCCCGTGCGTAGCCCGTCCTCCCCGCCCACGCCCGCCGGACAGCCGGTTCCCGGGCCCGCCGGACAGCCTGTTCCCGCGGCCGCCGCCCAGCCGGTGTCCGCGGCACCCGCGGCCTATGCACCGCCGCCGGTCCCGCAGAGCCCGGCGGCCTATGCGCCCCCGGTCCCGCAGAGCCAGGCCGTTCCTCCCGCTCCGCCCGCGCGGGGCAGCACCGGGTCCGCGATGGCCACCCCCGGCTGGGACAAGCCGGGCATGCCGTTCCGGCCGGAGGAGGACCCCCGTGGTCCGCTCCAGGACCTGGGCGCGCCTCTGCCGGTCCGCACCCCGATGGCCAACACGCCGCCGGTGCCCGAGCACGTCATGCCGTACAACCCGGCTGAGGCGCTGGTCGATCCGGCCTGGGCCGGAAAGCAGAGTCCCAAGCCGGCCAGTGCTCCGCCGTTCGCTCCGCCGGTCAGTTCCGCCCCGGCGAGTGCGCCGCCGTTCAGTGGCCCGCCGGCCAGTGCGCCGCCGTTCAGCGCTCCGCCCGCGAGTGCGCCGGCCGGTCCGCCCGCTGGTGGGTCGTCCCTGCCCCGGCGGCAGCCCGGTCAGTCGACCGGTGGCGGCCCGATGACCAGCATGCCCGGATTCGTGCCGGCCGCGTCGAATGCGGCGAACGCCGGCGGCCTCTCCGGCGCGAACCCCCCGAGCCCCGCGATCCGGCCGGCCTCCCCGGTGCCCGGCGCTCCGGCGTCGGCCCCTCCGGCCTACGCGCCCGGCTCACCCGCATCGGTCCCCTCGGGCTACACGCCCGGTGGTCCGGCGTCGGCTCCGTCGCCATACGCACCCGGTGCCCCGGCTTCCTCGCCCTACGGGTCTGGTACTCCGGCGTCGGCTTCCTCGCCCTACGCGCCTGCTGCTCCCGCGTCGGCGCCTCCGGCGTACGGGTCGCCGGTTCCCGGGTTCGGTGGTTCCTCGGCGCCGCAGCCGGCCGGTCCGGCTCCCGCCACGCCCGGTCCGGGTGGACTGCCGCGTCGTCAGGTGACCCCGCCGTCCGAGCGGCCGACATCGATGGCCGCCGCCGCTCAGGCGCTCGGGTCGCGCAATCCGGCCGAGCCGCCCGCATGGGACCGTCAGTCCCCGCCTCCGCCGCCCGCGGCCGACCGTTTCGGGCCTTCCGGTCCGGCACCGTCGATCACTCCGCGTCCGGAGACCGAGTCGCCCGCAGCGACGACGATGACGAACCTGCTGCCGCCGGTGATCCCCGGCGCTTCCGGTGCCTACCCGTCGTCCGCCCCCGGCTACACCCCGCCGGTGGCCCCGCAGGCGTACACGCAGCCCACGGCGGGCCCCGCCTACGGTCTTCCGCCGCAGGGCAGCCCGGCGTCGGCGTATGCCACGCAGTCGTTCAGCGGCCCCTCCTTCGCGACACAGGCACTGCCCGTCGCGACGGGTGGCTACACCCCGCCGGGGGCGTCGAACCTCGGTGTCTCCGGGTCGGCCACCGGTTCACGCGGCCCGTCCGCCACCGACTTCGTGCCGGCCAACGACGTCGAGCGCGAGCTCCAGGACGCCGCCGACACGGGTAACACCGACGTGTTCCTGTCGACGCTGCTGCTGGCGCAGGTGCTGGTCCCGGTGGCCAGCCACTCCCGCCCCGGCAGCGCACCCGGCGAGTCCGGCTTCGCCTTCCTGCCCGAGGAGGTCGAGGGCGAGCGCTACCTGATCGTCTTCACCAGCAAGGATCGGCTGTCCGAGCACTTCGGCGAGCCGACCCGGACGGTCGGGGTCCGCTTCTACGAACTGATCCGCAATTGGCCGGACCCGGCCTGGTCGTTCGCGGTCAACCCGGGTACCCCGGTCGGCGCCAAATATCCCGGCGCGCAGATCATCGCCCTGGCCAACTGGGCCACCGAGGCCGGCCTCGGTGCCGAGCCCGCGGAGACCGCGGTCGTCGAGGTGCTGCCCGCCCCGGTGCCCGCTCCCGAACCGGCCAGCGACGAGGCCCAGCAGGCCACCGTCATGCAGAAGACGATCGCGGCCGAGCAGGTCGACTACTACCTCGACCGGGGCTACGACCGGGTCGCCGGGTTCGTGCACCGGGCGTCCGAGGTCGAGCACCTGCGCACGCCGGGCGAGTTGTTCGGGGCTCTCGGGCTCTACTACGACTCGTCGCCGTTCCAGCCCGACGCCAAGGAGGCGTTCGTGCTGCGCTGGCCGGCGTACCGGCCGAGCCTGTACCGGATCCCCTACGGCGGGCAGAACGAGCAGGCTCTCCGCGCGATGGACGGCTGGGTGATCGAGCGCCCGCCGTTCCGTGGCAACGGCTTCGCACCGGGTGAGGGCCGCGACGTCATCGCCGAGTTCAAGGTGGACAGCGTGCGCCTGCCGCACGGCGCGCAGCTGTGGAGCATCGACGCGGACGGCAACGAGCGGATGTTGGCGATCTTCGACGCGGACGGCCCCCAGTGGCGCCGGGTGGGTGAGCAGTGATGCGCGACGGATACGTGGTCACCTGGCAGGGCCGGGAGTACGACGCGACCCCCGACGGCGACCGGGTCCGCATCTACAGCGCCGGCCCGGCCGACGGCTTCGAGGAGGTCAAGCCGGGCCGCCACGTCCGGGTCCTGGAGCCGGACGAGTACGACGAGATGTCCTACGTCCGCACCCTCTGCACCTGGCGCGGCGAGCCGTTCATCGTCCTGGCCGAGGCCGACTCCTGGCTCCGGCTGGAGTACACGGGCGGCCGCGCCCCGGTGGCCCGTCAGCTCGGCCTCGAAGAGTTCGACTACGGCGTCTACCAGGGCTGGGCCCCGGCCCACGAGGTCCGCGACCGCTACGAACACCGCATCTGACCCTTATCTTGTACGGCCAGCCGGCCCGGCAGACGCACCCACGCGTCCCGGGCCTACCCCGCGACGGGATCCGCGGCACCGGACCGAAACGCGACCGCCGGGCTGATGCGGTGCTCACCCCACTCCGGGAGTTCGGACCTACGCACTCGTCATGCGTAGGTCCGCACGAGGGATCGCGGAGCGGCCGGTGATCTTGTTGCTCTACCCGAGGACGTGCGATCGAGCAGTGGCCGGCCACGCGAACGTCCGGGTCGACAGTTCGATGCCCCTGCCGACCGGCGCGAAACGCAGACCGAGAGGCGTTCGGTCTGGACATCTTTCGAGGTCGAGATCCGGTTCTGCGTTGGGACCGACGGTTTCGGCACGGGCAGGTTGATGCCTTGATCAATTTGAGCTGAACGGCATTGACGACGATCCGGCGGGCTCTCAGTGGCGTCTCCGCTCGCCTGAGGCGGCGGTGAGAGCCAGCTGGACAAGATCCACCCACCAACCGGATGGCCATGCTCACGGCGTCCATCCTTTACACGATTCTGGTCGATTCGCCAGTGGGCGGCCAACCGGCCGAGATCGACGGGAGTCAGCCCCGGAGGCGCTGCCGTCCAGGCGAGGTCACCTCAGCCGCCGGTGTCCGGTGCGGTCGGGGCCTGCTCGGTTCTGTCGGTGCCACCGAGTGCCACGTGTCGCTGACCTCCAGCGCCAGCCCGCAGCGACCCGTCATGGTTCCCGGGTTTCCGGCCACCTATGTTGCCGCAGGTCACCTCGCTGCCGCCGCAGCAGAGTGGCGCTGGAACTCAGCGGCATTGACCTTGCTGGGTGGCGCCCGTGGTGGCCGACATTCGGCGCTCGTTGTCGCCTGCGTAACCACCCGCTGCACCGTCGATGTCTGTCTCGGCCACGGCCGAAGCGATGTCTGTCTAGGCCTCGGCTACGGCCTCGGCTACGGCCTGGGCTACGGCCTGGGCTACGGCCTCGGCTACGGCCTGGGCTACGGCCTGGGCTACGGCCTCGGCTACGGCCTCGGCTACGGCCTGGGCTACGGCCTCGGCTACGGCCTCGGCTACGGCCTCGGCCTCGGCTACGGCCTCGGCCGAAGGCCCTGTTGCCGAAACCACTTGAGTCTCGTCACGGCCGCCAGCACGCGAGTGAGAGCTTCGATGTGCTCCACCGCGCTCGTGACGCTATTCGGCTTGATCAACTGAGGCGACGGCGGCGTACAGGCTGTGGATAACTCTGTGGAAAAGGTGGGGCTCCCCGCCTGGGAGGCGGGGAGCCCGTCGACCGTTCCGGATGGTCGGCGACCTGAGGAGAGAAGGAATGGTCGCCAGCATCGGTGGTACGGCCGGACCGGTCGTCGCTCGCGGCGGGAGCAGGGGGATCGCGCCGGAACGACGAGGCGGCGGTGGCGGACGCCGGGGCCGATGACGAAAGGGGTTCGGCCCCGGCATCCGCCAGATCTGTGGCCGATCCGGGTTGGGGACCGGGCTGGCCTGATCCGGTGGGGACAGTGGGAACAGCGGGAACAGCGGGAACAGCGGGAACAGCGGGAACAGCGGGAACAGCGGGAACAGCGGGAACAGCGGGAACAGCGGGAACAGCGGGAGCAGCGGGAACAGCGGGAACAGCGGGAACAGCGGGAGCAGCGGGGACGGAGGGGGCAGTGGGAACCGGTGGGAACAGCGGGAACAGTGGGGCGGTGGGGACAGTGGGAGCGGCGGGGGCGTGGGAGCGGTGGGGACAGTGGGAGCGGCGGGGGCGTGGGGGCAGTGGGAGCGGTGGGGACGTGGGGACGGTGGGAGCCGTGGGGACGTGGCGACGGTGGGGATGGGGAGATATTGGGGAATTGGGTGGTGCTGGGTGGGGAGTCCGGTGGGGGTGGGTGGCGAATCAGGTAGGGGGCGAGAGAGTTTCAGTCGAGGAGATGTCGGGCCGGATGGCGCTCGACGGGAGAGCGGCCGGGCCCACGACGCCGCTGGCGGGCATGCCGGCCAGCGGCGTGGACGGCGAGTTCCCGGGTGTGTTCCCGAGGCATGGGGCCTCCCGATCTCCAGTCGCGAACGACTACCGTGAGTCACAGATGGGAGCGGGATCAACCGCAACCGACGGTGAGAATAGGACAGATCGGCGCCCTAGTTGATCTATTAATGACCACTTAAGGTGATCATAAGCGGAAAATCAGGACGGGGTTTTCAGCCACCGGAGGATCTCGCCGGTCACCACGTCCGGTGCTTCCTGGTGCAGGAAATGCCCGACCTCGGGCAACAGCCGCCACTCGTACGGCGCGGTCACGTAACGTCCCGACCCCTGCGCTGTCCGGGGTAGAACCGCCGTGTCCAGCGCGCCGTGCAGCTGCAGCGTCGGCACGCTCGACGGGCGCTGCATCAGCTTCACGAACCGATATCCCTGGAGTCGCAGGGCGCTCCGGGCGACCCACCTGTACGCCTCCAGGGCGCAGAACGACGCCTGCGGGATCTGCATGGCCTCCCGGCACCGCGCGACGTAATCGGCGAACTCCGGTGTGGCCGCCCACCGCGGGCTGCTCCACCGTGTCATCAGCTCACCCACCAGGGCCGCGTCGTCACGGGTCAGCACGTGCTCGAAACGTGGCACCTGGAAGCGCACGACCGTCGACGAGGCGGCGAGCTGCCCCCGGGGGTCGGCGAAGAGGGCGGCCCGCAACCGCAACGGGTGTGCGGCGCCGAGCACCACCAGCCTGTTGACCAGCTTGGGATGGAACGAGGCGGCCGCCCAGCCGATCATGCCGCCGGCGCCGGCCCCGACCACAGTCGCCGATCGCTCGCCCAGTGCACGGATCAGACCGGTGACGTCGGCGGCCATCGTGTAGCCGTCATAGCCGCGCGGGGGCTTGTCGCTCGCACCGTAACCGCGCAGGTCGATCGCGGCGGCCCGGAAGCCCGCGTCAGCGACCCGGACCATGACGTCGTGCCAGGCCCACCAGAACTCGGGGAAGCCGTGCAGAAAGAGCACGAGCGGGCCGGTGCCGACCTCGGCGACGTGGAAGCGGGAGCCGTTGGCGCCGACGAAACGGTGCCTCCACGGCCCCTCCGTCAGCACACACGACTCGTCCACCCGACCACCCATGTCGTCAGCCTAGGCTCCGCTGTCACGCATGACGTCGGGCAGTGGCGAAATGGAGCCGCACCGTGATCATTTGATCCGCTCGTAGCCGGTCATCGCCATCAATGTGCCGGGCCCGCAGTAGATGCGGATCGGTGTGGTCTCGAGCTGGACCTTCACCCGGTCGCCCTGGGTCATCTCGGTGCCGGCGGTGGAGTAGAGGGCGTACCGCTGACCGTCGTCGGCGATCAGGCCGTAGCACGGGCCTTTGCCTCCCCGCGTGACCATCCCGGCCACCCAGCCGGTGCTCGGCTGCTGGTCGGTGGGTTCCTTGGGCGGCTTGTCGGTCAGTGTGATCGTCGGGAGTGGTTTCCCGGTGGGCGGTTCCCCGGCCGGTGCCGTCGTCGACTCGGTGGCCGGGCTGGACGGTGCCGGGACCGAGGAGGGCGCCGCCGAGGGCGGGGGAGCGCTGGTGGGGGTGGAGGACGAGGACGTCGCCGGTGACTCCGAACCGTTCGCACAACCGGCGATGATCGCTCCGGCCGCGACGGCCAGGCCGATCCGGAACGTTGCATGAGTGCGCATGAAACTCATCCTTCCCGCGTAAGGCGTAGAAGATGGGACGAATCGCGGGTTGGTCCGGTTCCGTCAAACACGGACGGCGCCCGGGTTGCCCCGGGCCCCGCCTTGTCGTGCGTGGATCAGTAGACGGCCACCGTCATCGAGGTGCCGACCTGGCTCAGAACCGCGATCTTGACGCCGACGGCGGGGAGCTTGACGCCGTGGTTCGGCAGCTCCTCGTAGAAGTACTTGTCCTTGTCGTTGAAGATCGGGTCACCGAACTGCGGCTTGACGACCGACTTCGCGCCGTTCAGATGCAGCGTCATCCCGTCGGTCGGGTAGAGGCTGAACGGAGCGTCGTACACCTGGACCCGCGACCGCCACGGAACCCCGGTCGGGTTCAGGTTCGGCTTCGGGTGAGCGTCGATGTACAGGTTACGACCCTCGCCCGGGTGCACGTTGGTGTTGTTGTCGACCTGCGAGGTGTCCCAGTAGGAGACCAGCAGACCGGTCTGGTAGTTGTAGTGCTCCACCCAGTCCGGCTTGGTGTTCGCCCAGCCGAAGTTGTACGGGCCGGTCGCCAGGTACTTGTCGTACGAGGTGTAGCTGCGGTAACCGGCGATGTAGTAGTTCGGGTAGGTGCTGGTGATCGTGGAGCCCTCGATCGTGAACCCGCCGAGCGTCCAGGTCGAGGTGCCCTCGGCGCCCTCGGTGGAGATGGCGGCGCCGTCCGCGGTCACGGTCAGCTCGTCACCGAAGAAGCCGCCCTCGGAGACACCACCGTCGGTCACGTAGTGCAGGCGCAGGTCGAACTTCTTGCCCACGTACGCGTCCAGCGGCACGTTGATGTCGACCCAGGCACCGTCGGAGGAGCCACTGATCGCCGGGTTGCCGGCACCGTCCGCGACGAACGGAGCACCGGCGGCGGTGCCGTTGAGCTTGGTCCAGTTCGCGCCACCGTCAGTCGACACCTCGGCGTAGAGGTAGTCGTAGTCGGCCTCGATCGCGTACCGGCCCTTGAGCGAGAAGCTCGCGGAGCTCTTGCCGGTCAGGTCGACCGACTTGGTGAGCGCGACGTTCAGGTCGTCGGCGTTACCGGAGAAGAACTGCTTGCTGCCGGCGAACGGGGCACCGAGCTCGGTCGTGACCGGCTTGTCGGGCAGGTTCACCACGACGGCCTGCTTCTTCTTGGTGTTGTACTCCTCGGGGCCGAGGTTGATGACCTTCTTGTCACCGGCCTTGACCGTCTCGTAGTTCAGCCACCCGAGCTGGAGCTTGTTCCACGCGCCCAGGTCGCCGGGGCGGGTACCGATGCCCTGGTCGTTCTTGGCGCTCAGACGGCTCTGCGCCATCAGGGTCCAGTACTCGCTGTTGTTGTCGCCCAGACCACTGGTGTCGTAGTCGTCCGGCAGACCGAGGTCGTGGGTGTACTCGTGAACGAAGACGCTGAGGCCGCCGTTCTCGGGCTGGACGGTGTAGTCACCGACCCACAGGTTGCTGCTGCCGACCTTGGCGCCACCCAGCTTGTTGAAGGCCGGGCCGGTCACACCGGCACTGCTGGAGTAGGCGTACCAACGGTGGCTCCAGATGGCGTCCTCACCCTGGTACGGGTCACCGTCGGCCTGGTCGCCGCCGGAGTGGACGATCTGGAAGTGGTCCAGGTAGCCGTCGGGCTCGTTGAAGTTGCCGTTGCCGTTGTAGTCGTAACGGTCGTAGACGTCGTACTCAGCGAGCGCGGCGTTGACCTGGGCCTCGGTCTTGCCGGAGGCCAGCTGGTCCGCGTACCACTGGTTCACGCCGTCCTTGACCAGCTCCCACACGTTGGTGCAGTTGCTGCTCGCGCAGACGGCGGGGTCGTCACCGTTCTCGTCGGTCGGGTTGTCGCTCGACCGGCCGTACCGCGCCTCGTTGTACTTGACCTTGACCCAGTCGGAGACCTGGCCGTCGACGCTGTAGCGACCGGACGACTGCTCCTCGAAGTAGGTCTTGACCGACTCGGTGTTCTTGCCGGTGCCGAAGTACAGCTTCCGGAAGTACTCGGGCGAGTAGTCCGCCTGCCAGATGGTGGAGTTGTCGACCTTCCGGTCCGGCTCCGGGATCGCGTTGTGCAGCGGGCCCTCGAACGTCGAGGGGCCGGCGAACTGCGTCGTCGTGTCCTTGTCCGGGAAGTTCGGGTGCCGCTCGTTACCGAACTCGGTCAGGATGACGAAGATCTTGTCGGTCTTCTCCCGAGCGAGCTCGACGTACTGGTTCTTGCCCGGGTGGCCGAAGCCCCCGTTGCCGTAGGTCTTACCGAGCTTGACGACTTTGCTGCCGTTCACGGTCTCGACCTTGGCCTTGCCGCTGACCACCTCGGAGACGGCCTGCTCGCGCAGGGCGCGGCGCTTCTCCTCGAGAGGGTTGGGCAGGTCATGGTCGTCGACCAGGGCGGACTCGCTGGCCCGCGCAGCCGGCGCTGGGTCCGAGGGGGGCGCCGCCATGGCGAACGTCGGCGCCATCGCCCCGACACTCGTCACGACCGCGGCGCCGAGCAGTCCTGCGACCACCTTGCGCACTACGTTTACCTCCGCTTTCGCCAGCCGGAACACTGGGGTACGGGCGTCCGGCGTGAAACGGTCCCGTCGTTCGGGACTCAGGTGAACGTATGCAAACCAAACGATGTTCGGGGATCGCCAAGCATATTGATGACCAATGGTTACCCAATATGGTCCGGCCATAGCACGGGGACCGGCAAATACGACAAAAGGCTGGTGACATAGTTCTGTCACCAGCCTTTATTAATTGCCGTCAGTCTTCGGGTTTGGCAGTCTTCAGGCCCGACGAGATCAGATCCATCACGGTTGAGTCCTGAAGTGTCTGTACGTCACCGAGCGACCGGTTCTCCGCCACGTCACGCAGCAGTCGCCGCATGATCTTCCCGGACCGGGTCTTCGGCAGCTCGGGGACGAGCATGATCTGACGCGGCTTGGCGATCGGGCCGAGCGTCTTGGCCACGTGGTCGCGCAGGTCCTTGATCAGAGCTTCGCCGGCCTCGCCCGAAGTGTCCACATTGCCCCGCGGGATGGTGAACGCGACGATCGCCTGACCGGTCGTCGGGTCGGTCGCGCCGACCACCGCGGCCTCGGCCACCGACGGGTGCGACACGAGCGCCGACTCCACCTCGGTGGTGGAGATGTTGTGACCGGACACCAGCATGACGTCGTCGACCCGGCCGAGCAGCCAGAGCGCGCCGTCCTCATCCTTCTTCGCGCCGTCGCCGGCGAAGTAGTACCCCTCGAAGCGGGACCAGTAGGTGTCGATGAACCGCTGGTCGTCACCCCAGATGGTGCGCAGCATCGACGGCCACGGCTCGGTCAGGACCAGGAAACCACCGCCGCCGTTCGGCACCGACTGGGCCTGGTCGTCGATCACGTCGGCACCGATGCCGGGCAGTGCGGTCATCGCCGAACCCGGCTTCGCGGCGGTCACGCCCGGCAGCGGTGAAATCATGATCGCGCCGGTCTCGGTCTGCCACCAGGTGTCCACGATCGGGGTGCGCTCACGGCCGACGTTCTCCCGGTACCAGATCCAGGCCTCCGGGTTGATCGGCTCGCCCACGCTGCCGAGGACCCGCAGCGACGACAGGTCGTACTTCGCTGGGATGTCGTCGCCCCACTTCATCATGGTGCGGATCAGCGTCGGCGCGGTGTAGAGGATCGACACCTTGTACTTGTCGACGATCTGCCAGAACCGGCCACGGTCCGGGGTGTCCGGCGTGCCCTCGTACATCACCTGGGTCGCGCCGTTGGAGAGCGGCCCGTAGACGATGTACGAGTGACCGGTCACCCAGCCGATGTCGGCGGTGCACCAGTAGACGTCGGTCTCCGGCTTGAGGTCGAAGACGGCGTGGTGGGTGTACGAGGCCTGGGTCAGGTAACCACCGGTGGTGTGCAGGATGCCCTTCGGCTTACCCGTCGTGCCCGAGGTGTAGAGGATGAAGAGCGGGTGCTCCGAGTCGAACGCCTGCGCCTCGTGCGAGGGGCTGGCCTGCTCGACCGTCTCGTGCCACCACTTGTCCTTGTCGGTCCAGGCGACCTCCTGGCCGGTCCGGCGGACCACCAGCACGTGCTCGATGCGGTTGGTCCGGGCCACCGCCTCGTCCACGGTCGGTTTGAGCGCCGACGGCTTGCCCCGGCGGTAACCACCGTCGGCGGTGATCACCACCTTGGCGTCCGCGTCGTCGATCCGGGTGGACAGCGCCTCCACCGAGAATCCGCCGAACACGACACTGTGGGTGGCGCCGATCCGGGCGCAGGCCAGCATCGCGACCGCGGCCTCCGGGATCATCGGCATGTAGATCATCACCCGGTCGCCCGCGGTCACGCCGAGGTCGGTGAGGGTGTTGGCGGCCTGGCTCACGAGTTTGAGCAGCTCGGCGTAGGTGACGGTGCGCGTGTCCCCGGGCTCGCCCTCCCAGTGGATGGCGACCTTGTCACCGTGGCCGGCCTCGACGTGCCGGTCCACGCAGTTGTACGCGATGTTCAGCTCGCCGCCGACGAACCATTTGGCGAACGGCGGGTTGGACCAGTCCAGGATCTGGTCCCACGGCTTGGCCCAGGCCAGACGCCCGGCCTGCTTCGCCCAGAAGGCGAGCCGGTCGGCCGCGGCCTCCTCGTAGGCGTCAGCCTTGACGTTCGCGTTCGCCGCGAGATCGGCGGGCGGCGGGAACTGCCGCGTCTCCGAGTACAGGTTCTCCAATGTCTCGCTCATGAGGGCGGCTCCTCTGCCGTGACCGGGGTCTGTCGTCAACTGAACACTAGTTGTGCCGGTGGGCCCGGCGAAGGTTTGCACGCCAGCCCGCGCTCGGTGGTGTGGTGCGCGCGCCGACTGGCTGATTGATGCTCACTACTGCGCGAATCTTGCCAGTTCCGCGCTCGTTTGTGCACCCCGTGTTTCCGCACTTTTACCGGTTACCGTGTTCACGTGGATCCACTTGCCCCGTTGCTCGACCTCGCCGAGGTCGCGCCCGCCTTCGCGAGCGCACGAGAAGCCGTCGACGCCGCCCACAAGCACCGCGCTCTGCGCCGGCACGGTGGCCAGGTCGCCGCCGAGGCCAGCCTCCGAGCCGCGGTCGCCAGCGCGGCGCTGGAGGGCAACACATACGACCTGGAGGAGGTCCGCGGCGGGACGGTCACCGATCCGGTCGTGCAGGGCGCCCTCCGCGTCGCCGAGTCGCTGCCCGGCCTGGTCGACCTCTGGCCCCGCGCGCCCCGCCAGGTGCTCGCCAAACTCCACGTGCTCGCCGCCCGTGGCGTCGTCCACGACCACGAGCTCGGCCGGCTGATCGGTGGCGCCGAGCGGATCGATGCGCTCGCCGGTCTCGTCGCCGGTAACGAGACCACCCCGCCGATGCTGCTCGCCGCCATCGTCCACGCCGAGCTGATCACCCTGCGCCCGTTCGCCGGCCCGGCCGGTGTCGTCGCCCGGGCCGCGGCCCGCCTCACCCTCACCGCCCGCGGCTTCGACCCCCGCGGCCTGGTCGGCGTCGAGGCCGGGCACCTCGCCCGCGAGCCGGAGTACGTCGGTTCGGCCGGCGCCTATGCCACCGGCACCCCGGACGGCGTGCGTTCGTGGCTGCGGCACTACGCCGCGGCGATCACCGCCGGTGCCGAGGAGATCCGGGTCATCGGCGACGGGGTCCTGGCCGCCGTCTGAACGGCGGCATACTTTCTTGCGTGGGTTCGCACTGGGTCCGTCCCTATCCGCCGGGCACCGGCCGCTGGCTCGTGATCGTCTGGGAGGCTGTCGCGCTCGCCCTGCTCACCTGGGCGTCGATCCGCCAGTTCGACCTGATCGGGCACGGCATGCGTGCGGTCGCCGTAGTCCTCGCCGCGGTCTGGGTGATCGGCGCCTGGCGGATCATCCAGCACGGCGTCTACGTGAGCAGCGAGGGCGTGCTGATCCGCGGCCTGTTGCGGTCCCGGAGCATGCGCTGGCGTGACATCGCGGGAGTGCACCTGCACCAGGCCACCCGTCGGGTCGGCCGGTGGGAGCTCCAGCGGGACACGACGGTGCTGATCGAGCGGCACGACGGCGCCACGGTCAACACCGAGTTGTGGGCCCAGGGGGTCGACTTCCATGCCCGGCCCAAACTCTTCCGAGCCGTCTACCAGGAGATCCGGCGGCGGCACCAGGCTGCTGCGGGCTGACCGCCGGAAACGGCCTGGCCCCGGAGACCGAAGAGCCGGCGTCCCTCGCGGGGGCGCCGGCTGTGCGCGTCCGGACCGGGTTATCAAGCGTGCACCTGAGTCGTTGTCGACGGTCCAGCGCCCCGGAGAGCGGAGGTCCCGCCGCAACGTGCCTGCCGTGGCTGATCGCGCGTGGGTTCCCGGTGGCCGTGCACGGTGCCCGATGGTTCCGGGCCCGCGACTCATTTCTACGCCGCTCGCCGCTTGATCGCCAGATTTCAGGCAGAAAGCCGGTCGAAAGGAAAAACTCAGACCAATTTCCGTTTCCGGTACGGCCAACCGCGCGCCCACCGTCGTTTGCGCGGGTGGGCACACCGCTCGTCTTGGGCCGCATCAGCCCGGCGGACGCGTTTCGGTCCGGAGCTGCAGCCACCTCGCGGGGACAGCCCCGGGACTTTCGTAGCCGTACAAAATGAGGGTCTTAAGCGACCGCAGCCGCGCGGGTCCGCCGATGGCGACCGTAAAGTGCGACGCCGATGGCAACGCCCACGCCGACGCCGAGTGCCGCGGCGACCGGCACCGCCGGGCGGTCGCGCAGACGCCGGCCGAGAGGGACCGGATTGCGGAACTCGAGAATCGGCCAGGAGCGGAGTGCGGCCACGCGGCGCAACGCGCGATCCGGATTGACCGCACTCGGATGGCCGACCGCCTCCAGCAGCGGAAGATCACTGCTGGAGTCCGAATAGGCGTAACACTCGGCAAGGTCGTAACCACGCTCGTCGGCCAGCCGCCGCACCCCGGTGACCTTGGCCGGGCCGGCCGCGTAGAACTCGACCGCACCGCTGTAACGCCCGTCGGCGATCGCCATCCGCGTCGCGATCACATCGGTGATGCCGAGCAGTGCCCCGATCGGGCGGACCATCTCGTCGCCGGAAGCTGAGACGAGAACCACATCTCGCCCAGCCGCCTGATGCTCGGCGATCAGAGCGGCCGCCTCGGCATAGACGTAGGGATTGATCAGAGTGCCGAGGGTCTCGGCGACGATCTGCTGAACCTGCTCCACACGCCAGCCCTTGCAGAGGGCGGCCATGTAGTCGCGAGTGCGGGCCATGGACTGCTCGTCGGTGCCCCCACCCAGCCGGAACATCAACTGTGCATAGGCGGTCTTCACCACGTCGCGCCGGCTGATCAGCCCATCCCGATAGAAAGGCCGTCCGAAGGCCAGCGCACTGGACTTGGCGATGACGGTCTTGTCGAGGTCGAAAAATGCGGCACTCAGCCCCACGGGCCGAAAGTGTAGCCGCACCCCGCATCCGCCGGCTGTCCCGTACGGGCGACGCGCCCATCGGTGACAGCCTGTGAAATCGGTCAGACAGGTAGGAGCCGGGCCAGTCGGCGACATTCGGTACTCGACGCGGAGCGTGATCCTGAGGCAAACTTGTGTTTGCTACGAGGTGTGTGTTGTTCCCGCTTCAACCGGTTACCAAAAACCTCGCAATTCAGACCTCGGTGATCGCGCCCCCCGCGGTCACCGGGTGATTCGGCTCGACCCCCCCGGAGCCGAATCCCAGGACGGCCCCCGTCTCCCCCGACGGGGGCCGTTCCCTTTCACGTGCCGGTCGCCCGTGACGGCTCGGCCGCCTCGATCAGTCCGAAGAAGTCGGAGAGGCCGGTCACCGTCAGCACCCGGCGGAACGTGTCGCTCGGATTGACCACCCGGAAATCGATGCCCGCCGCGACCGCCGCGCGGTAACCCTCGATCAGCGCACCCAGGCCCGTCGAATCGATGAACGTGGCATTGCGCAGGTCCACCACCAGCGTCGGCGGCGACCAGTCGGTCACGGCATCGGTCAGGCCGCGGGCCACCTCGTCCGCGTTCGAGAAGTCGATCTCGCCCGACACGGTGACGGTGACCGTGCCGTCGTCGGCGAGCGTCGTGCGGATCGAGTTCTCCATGCCCACTCCATCGGTTCCCGTGAGCACACCAACATACCCATCGCGATCAGGACCATGCCTGCGCCGTAGCAGATCATCCCGGCGGGCGGTGGTTGTCCACCGCTCCACGTTGTCCACAGCCGGACGGTATCGGCGGTTGGCGAGGTCGTCGCGGCCCGGCCACGGTAGGCGCCCCGACCCGCCGTCCCCGCTGGAGGTCAGCGATGCCCGCTCCGCGCCGCCCCCTGATCGTGACCGCCGACCCGGACCTGCTCGACGAACTGTTGCGCCTCGCCGCGGCGGCCGGTGTCGAGGCCGACGTGTCGCCCGACCCGGCCGGCGCGCGGGCCCGCTGGTCCGCCGCGCCTCTCGTGCTCGTCGGCACCGACCAGGTCGTCCCCTGCCTGCGTGCCCGCCTGCCCCGCCGGAAACGGCTGATCCTGATCGGCTTCGACGGTGTCTCCGACCCGGCGTTCGACGTGGCCGACCTGATCGGCGCCGAGAACGTGGCGGTGTTACCCGCCGCCGAGCCGTGGATCATCGACAGGTTCACCGCCGAGGAGCGCCCCGATCCACCGGCCGACGGCCGCACCCTCGCCGTGATCGGCGGCCGCGGCGGTGCCGGCGCCAGCATCCTCGCCGCCGGTCTCGCCACCACCGCGGTCCGCACCGGCTACCGGACCCTGCTCATCGACGCCGACCCGCTCGGCGGTGGCCTCGACCTGGTGCTCGGCTGGGAACGGGTCGGCGGCCTGCGCTGGCCCGCGCTGGCCGACGCCGACGGCCGCGTCGACCCGCCCACCCTGCTCAGTGCCCTCCCGCATCGCGGCGACCTGGTGCTGCTCTCCTTCGACCGCGGCGAACTGCCCGGCGTGCCGATCGAGGCGATGGCGGCCGCCCTCGACGCGGCCCGGCGCGGACGTGACGTGATCGTCGCCGACCTGCCCCGACAACTCGACGACGCCGCCGTTCTCGCGCTGCAGGCCGCCGACCGGACGCTGCTCGTCGTCCCGGCCGAACTGCGGGCCACCGCCTCGGCGGCCCGGACCGCCGCCACCGTCGCCACCCACTGCGAGAACGTCGCCGTCGTGGTGCGCGGCCCGGCGCCCGGCCGGCTCAAGGCCCGCGAGATCGCCCGGGCACTCGGCCTGCCGCTGGCCGGCACGCTGCGCCCCGAGACCGCGGTCTGCCAGGGCATCGAGCGCGGCACCGCACCCACCGCCGACGGCAAGGGCGCCCTGGCCGGGCTCTGCCGGCAGCTCGTCGACGACCTCATGGGTACGGCCACGAAGGCAGTGGTCGCATGACGGTGGCCGATCGGGTGCGCAGGCGGTTCGCGTACGACGGGAAGGACGCGACACCGGCCGCCGTGGTGAGCGCGGTCCGCCAGGAGAACGGGGTCCTCGGCGACACCGCGGTGCTCCGGCTCGCCGGCCGGGTCCGGGACGAGCTGATCGGCGCCGGGCCGCTCGCGCCGCTGCTGGGTGATCCGGCCGTCACCGACGTGCTGGTGAACGACCTGCAGGTCTGGGTCGACCGGGGTGCCGGGCTGGAGCGGTCGGCGATCCGGTTCGCCGACTCCGCCGAGGTCCGGCGGCTCGCCCAGCGACTCGTCGCGGCGTGCGGGCGGCGTCTCGATGACGGGCAGCCGTATGCCGACGCGCGGCTCCCCGACGGGACACGTCTGCACGCCGTGCTGCCGCCGGTCGCCACGAACGGGCCACACCTGTCGCTGCGGACCTTCCGGCAACGGCCGTTCAGCCTCGACGACCTGGTACGGCACGGGACGGTTCCGGCCGACGCGGCGCCGATGCTGGCGGCGGTGGTGGCCGCGCGACTCGCCTACCTGGTCACCGGCGGGACCGGCAGCGGCAAGACCACACTGCTGGCCACACTGCTCGGGCTGGTGCCGCCGACCGAGCGGATCGTGCTCGTCGAGGACGCGGCCGAGCTGCGGCCGGTGCACCCGCACGTGGTGGCGTTGCAGGCGCGTACCGCCAACGTGGAGGGTGCCGGTGCGATCGGGCTCAACGACCTCGTCCGGCAGGCGCTGCGGATGAGACCCGACCGGCTGGTGATCGGCGAGTGCCGCGGGGCGGAGATCGTGGACCTGCTCGGCGCGCTCAACACCGGGCACGAGGGCGGGGCCGGCACGCTGCACGCCAACGCGCCCGCCGACGTACCTGCCCGGCTCGAGGCGCTCGGCCTGCTCGGCGGACTGCCGCGGGCGGCGTTGCACGCCCAGGTGGTCGCCGCGCTGCAGGTGGTTCTTCAGGTACGGCGTACCGGCCGGGGCCGCCTCCTGGAGTCGATCAGCGTCCTCATCCCCTCCGGCGAGGACCGGCTGGCCACCGTGGTTCCGGCGTGGCAGCGCGATCGCGGCCCCGGCCCGGGTGCACCGGTGCTGACCCGCCTGCTGGCCGACCGGGGGATCCGGCCGTGACCTGGATGCTGGCGGCGATTCTGATCGCCGGGGCGGTCCTCGTCGCCCGGCCGGGGGAGACGGCCCGCGACCGGCTGCCCGGACGGCGTGCACGGATCGACGTGACCGGGATGCGGCGTCGCGCGCGACTCCTCCTCGACGGTCCGGGGAGCCGCCCGGTGCTCGTCGCGTCCGTGCTGGCCGGGGCTCCGGCCGGGCTGTACGGCGGACCGGTCGCCGGATCCGTCGCCGCTGTCTACGCCGGACTGGCCGCATACGAATGGCGCCGCCGCGCGGGGCGGAAACGGTCCGCCGGACAGCGCGATGCTCACCTCGACGACCTGGCGTCCCTCGTCGCCGACCTGCGAGCGGGCATCCCGCCGGCGGCACTGACCGTCTCGCTCAGCGGTGCCGGCCGGCTCGGTGACCTGACCGAGGCCGTCTGGCGGCTCGCCGAGCGCACCGGTGCACCCGCTGCCGACCTGCTCGAACGCATCGAGTCGGACGCGCGTACCGCCGATCGTTCGGTTCGGACCGCTCACGCCCAGGCGGCCGGCACCCAGACCACGGCGATCATGCTCGCCGCCCTTCCGCTGGCCGGGATCGCTCTCGGGCACGCGATCGGCGCCGATCCGACCGGTGTGCTGCTGCACAGTCCGCTCGGTGCGGCCTGCGTGGCGGGGGCGGTGCTCCTCCAGTGCGCCGGGCTGAAGTGGGCGCAGCGGATCACCGAGGGGGTGCTCCGGTGACCGGGGGCTGCGGGGTGGCGGCTCTGCTGCGGCCGGGCGGTCCGGTCCGGGTCCCGCTGCGCGAGTGCTGTGTGGCCGCCCTGGTCGGAGCCGACGGCGTGATCACGAAATGCGGCGCGGTCCCGGCTGACGAGGCCGAGGGGCCGGACCCGGCGGCTCTCCGAGTGGCCGAGGTGCCCGGATGAACGGTGTCGTCGTCGCCCTGTGCACGGTGGCGGCCGCTGTCCTGCTGATGCTGCCGCGTGGCCGGTTCCGGCTCCCGTCCCGGGCCGTCGCACGGGAGCCGTCCGCCGACCGGACCCGGCTGCTGCTGTCCGTGCTGGCCGGGCTCGCCGTCGCCGGCCTGATCGGCACCGGGTGGGGCCTCGCGGCCGGGGCCGTCACCGGTATCGGGACCGATCGCTTCCTCCGGGGCCGCGAACCCGCCGATGTCCGTCGCGAACGCCAGGAAGCCCTCGCCGACCTGCCCCTCGGCGCTGATCTGCTGGCCGCGGCACTCCGGGGCGGCACAGCCGTGGACGGATCGATCGGTGCCGTCGCCGAGGCGCTCGGCGGGCCGCTCGGCGACCGGCTCCAGCGGACCGCCCGATCGTTGCGGCTCGGCGCCGAACCCGCTGAGGCCTGGGGACATCTGACCGGGATTCCCCAGGCCGAGCGGATGGTCGCGGCGGCCGTCCGGTCCAGTGCCAGCGGTGGCGCGCTGGCCGGGGCGCTGGAACGGCTCGCCGGCGACCTGCGCGCCGACCGGAAGGTGGCTGTCGAGGCCGCCGCCCAGCGGGCCGGTGTGCTGATCGTGCTGCCGCTGGGGCTGTGTTTCCTGCCGGCGTTCCTGCTCACCGGCTTGATGCCGACGGTCGTCGCCATCCTCTCCGACGTCCTCTGACCCGGCTTTCGGGCCCGAAGACCTCGCCGCCTCTCCGATCTGGCGGCGTGCTGTGAAACCGAACGGAACCAAGGAGGTCCTGTGTACAAACTCATCGCCCGCTACCGGCGGCTCCAGGCGGACGCCGCGGACGCCGGAATGAGCACCGCCGAGTACGCCATCGGCACGCTCGCCGCGGTCGCCTTCGCCGGAGTCCTGCTCAAGGTCCTGACGAGCGGCCCCGTGCAGGCGGCGCTCAGCGGCGTCATCGGCCGGGCGCTGAAGTGAGACGGCGCCGGCAGCCCGGCCGCGACCGGGGCTCGTTCACCGCCGAACTCGCGGCCGGGTTGCCGGCGCTCATGCTGCTCCTCGGCTTCGGCATCACCTCGATCACCGCGGTCGTGGCGAAGATGCGATGCCTCGACGCGGCCCGGGAGGCGGTCCTGGCCGGAGCGCGCGGGGAGGCGGCCGTCCCGGCGGGGGCCGAGCAGGCACCGGACGGTGCGACGGTGGACGTCGGCGGCACCGGGGAGAGCGTCACGGCCGTGGTGTCCGCGCCGATCCGGATGTTCGGCATCGACCTGCCGGGTGCGATCGTCAGCGGCGATGCCACGGCCGCCCGTGAACCGGACGGGACGGCTGTCGCGTGAAGCGGCTACGGGACGACCGCGGGGCCGCGTCGATCCTCCTGCTGGCGGTGGGACTGGTGCTGGTCGGGATCGCCCTCGCCGCCGTCACCGAGGGGGCTGCCCGGGTGGCACGGCACCAGGCCGGGGCGGCGGCCGATCTCGGCGCTCTGGCCGGCGGCCCGCACGCCATCGAAGGACAGACCGCGGCATGCGCGGTGGCCGGGCGGTACGTCGAGGCCAATCACGCCCGGATGACGGCGTGCGTGGTCGACGGGCTGGAGATCGTGGTCCGTACCGAGGTGCGCCTCATGCTCTACCCGGGGAGCGCCGAGGCCGCCGCCCGTGCCGGCCCGGTGTCAGCCGTCCCGGACGGGATCTCAGCGGGACACGTCCTGGAAGACGGAGGGTGACGACGGCTGGCGTGGTGACGGACTGACCGCGCCCCGACGCTCCTGGATCCCTTCGCTGTGCCCGGCGTGAACGGTGACCATGCTCGCCGCGGACGTCTCCGCCGCCGAGGCCCGCCGCACATCGGTGATCGACTGGCGCAGCACCTTCCGTAGCCGGCGGCTCAGCGGTCGCTCCGCGAACCGGTGCACGAGCCAGGCCAGCCCCAGCACCACCGAGATCGCCCCGACCAGCAGCAACCAGGCCGGCAGCCCGGTCCGCTCGTGGGTGTGGCGGATCAGGCTGTACCCGATGCGCTGGTGCAGCAGATAGAAGGGATAGGTGAGGGCACCCGCCGTGGTGAGCCACGACCACCGGATCCGGTCGGTCCAGCCGAGCGCGATGACCAGGACGGCCAGGTAGCACAGCGAGACGATCACGATGCCGGGCCAGGTCGGCACGTCGAAGCCGGGGTTGATGTCGGCCACCCGCTTCTCCACCCGGTCGAGGCTGACCAGCCAGGAGAAGCCGATGATCGCGAAAAGCAGCGGCGACCGGCCGAACCGGTGGATCAGGAACATCGCGATACCGGCGATGAAATAGGGCGCGTAGTGCGGAACGGCGAGAACATTGACGACATTGCTGCCGAGGGCCGGCCCGATCACCGCGACGATCATCCAGGTGGCACAGAAAATCACCGTCCGGCGGTACGTCAACCCGAACGCCACGAGCGCCGCGAAGATCAGATAGAACCGCAGTTCGACGAAGAGGGTCCAGTAGACGGTGTCGACGGCGGGAATGCCGAGTGGCTCGTGGAGCATGGTCATGTTGACCGCGATCTCGCGCAGATCCGGTGTCCCGCTGATCGGCACGCCACCTGTCACCGGCAGGATCGTGACCACCGCGACGGTGATCAGGATGCACACCCAGTAGGCCGGGTAGAGCCGGCTCACCCGCGACACGAAGAAGTCACCGAGGCTGCGCCGCCAGCTGCTCATGCAGATCACGAAGCCACTGATCAGGAAGAACAGCTCGACGCCGAGAAACCCGTACGCCGCGACGGGCGCGAGGTCGGGCAGGAAGTAACTCGGCGGTCGCTGCCCGTCGAGGCGCCACGAGACGCTGAGGTGGAACACCGCGACGGCCAGAGCCGCGATCAGGCGGAGGCCGTCGAGGGCCGCGAGGCGGGGGCTCGTGTTTGCTCGGTCGCGATTCATCGGGGACGCAGGCTACCGCTTCCGCTCATGGAGATCGTCAGGTCGGGGGCGAGATGTGATTCTTCCCCGAAGCCGTAACCTATAAACCGCAGTGAATGATCAGAGCGCGGCGAGTACGACGTCCAGCACCTTGACAGCGTCCTCTTTGTTCAAAGGGTTGTTTCCATTTCCGCACTTGGGTGACTGGACACACGAGGGGCAGCCGGCCTCACAGCCGCACGACGCGATCGCCTCCCGGGTGGCCCGTAGCCACTCCGCCGCCGCCCCGTAGGCCCGCTCGGCGAACCCGGCCCCGCCGGGGTGCCCGTCGTAGACGAAGACCGTCGGCGCCTCGGTGTCCGCATGGTTGGCCGTGGACAGCCCGCCGATGTCCCACCGGTCACAGGTGGCGATCAGCGGCAGCAGGCCGATCCCGGCGTGCTCGGCCGCGTGCAGGGCGCCGGGGAACTCGCCCGGCTCGATCCCGGCCCGGGTCAGCGCCTCCGGTGACACGGTGAACCAGACCGCGACCGTACGCAGCTCCCGCACCGGCAGGTCGAGCGGCCGGGTGTCGATGACCTCGCCGGTGCGGAGCCGCCGCCGCTGGTAGGAGACGACCTGGTTGGTCACGTCGACGTCACCGAGGAACAGCCCGACCGGCCCGGCGTCCACATACGACCGGACGTGCGCCACCGACAGGTTCGTCACGTCCCGCGCGTGGGTGGTCCAGTCCGGTTCCTCCTGGTGCACCAGCGCGATGGCGTCCTCCAGGTCCAGGTCGTCGACCACGAAGGTGACGCCTTGGTGCAGGTAGACCGCCCCGGGGTGCAGCATGGCGTGCGACGACCCGTGGTCGACGGTCCCGAGCAGCCGCCCGGTGGCCGCCTCGACCACCGACACCGGCGCTCCGCCGGTCCCGCGCAGGTCGACCTCGGGCCGCCCGCGATGGGTCCAGTACCACCCGGACGGGCGCCGCCGCAGCAGGCCCTCGGCGGTGAGCTGCCCGACGATCGCGTGCCCGCCGAACAGTTCCAGGTCGGCCTCGGTGAGCGGCGCCTCGGAGGCGGCACAGCACAGCTGCGGGCCGAGCACGTACGGATTACCCGGGTCCAGCACCGTCGCCTCGACCGGCCGCCCGAACACCGCCTCCGGATGGTGCACGAGGTAGGTGTCGAGCGGATCGTCCCGGGCCACGAGAACGGCGAGCGCCTCGTCGCCGGCCCGCCCGGCGCGCCCGGCCTGCTGCCAGAGCGACGCCCGGGTGCCCGGATAGCCGCAGATCAGCACCGCGTCGAGCCCGGTCAGGTCGACGCCGAGCTCCAGCGCGTTCGTCGACGCCAGCCCGAGCAGCTCACCGGAGAGCAGTGCCCGCTCGATGGCCCGCCGGTCCTCCCGCAGGTATCCGCCCCGGTAGGCGGCGACCCGGTCACCGAGCCCCGGCTCGACCTCGTTGAGCGACTGCCGGGTGGTCGACGCGATCACCTCGGCTCCGCGCCGGGACCGCACGAACGCGATCGTCCGTGTCCCGGCGATCACCGAGTCGGTGAGCAGGTCGGCGGTTTCGCGCAGGGCTGATCGGCGGATCGGCTGTCCGGGCTCCTCGTCCGGGTCGGCGGAAGGCGGAAGCAGAGGTGGCTCCCACAGCGCGAAGGTCACGGCCCCACGCGGTGATGAATCGGCTGTGACCTCGGTCACCGGAACCCCGGTCAGCCGGGACGCCGAACCGGCCGGATCGCCCGATGTCGCCGACGCCAGGACGAACGTGGGCGACGCCCCGTACCGCGCGGTGGCCCGCCGCAGCCGCCGCAGGACGTGCGCCACGTGCGAGCCGAAGACGCCCCGATACGTGTGGCACTCGTCGATCACCACGTGCCGCAGCCTGCGCAGGAAGACTCCCCACCGGCCGTGCCCGGGCAGGATGCTGTGGTGCAGCATGTCCGGGTTGGTGAGCACGAACCGCGAGTGCTGCCGGATCCACTCCCGCTCCTCGCGTGGGGTGTCGCCGTCATACGTCGCCGGCCGCACCCCGTCGAGTCCGAGGCGGGTCAGTGCGCGCAACTGGTCGGCGGCGAGCGCCTTGGTGGGTGACAGATAGAGCACAGTCGCTCTAGGGTCCGTGGCGAGCGCGTTCAGCGCCGGCAGCTGGTACGCCAGGGATTTGCCCGACGCCGTACCGGTGGCCAGCACGACGTGCGTGCCCTCCCAGGCGAGGGTGGCCGCGGCCGCCTGATGCTCCCACGGAACGCTGATCCCCTGAGCGACGAAGGCGTCGCGCACCGAGGGATCGGTCCAGCCGGGCCACGGTGCCGTGCGACCCTCACGGGCGGGCACCCGCTCGATGTGTGTGACCGGGGACACTGCCGTCCCGCCGCTGCGGGCCCGTAGCCGGTGAAGCAGCTCAGCAGGACCGAAAGCGGTTGAGGTCACGCATTGCACTGTGACACCGGTATGCCCCGAACCTCAAACGGGTAGGACGGTGGGTGCCACGCGTCGCCCCCTTCCCGTCGGTGGTTAGATTTCGCGGGGGAGAGATCAGGGAGGAGGACCGATGGAGCTGTCACTCACGACCCGGACCGTCGCCGGGCACACCGTGCTCGAGGTCGGCGGTGAGGTCGACGTTTACACCGCCCCCCGGCTGCGTGAGCGCCTCATCGAGCTGGTGGACGCGGGGGCGCGTGACGTGGTCGTCGATCTGGAGCGGGTCGACTTCCTCGACTCCACCGGGCTCGGCGTGCTGGTCGGGGCCCTCAAACGGCTCCGGACGGCGCACGGCACCTTCGGGCTGGTCTGCTCCAAGGAGCCGCTGCTCAAGATTTTCCGGATCACCGCGCTGGATCAGGTCTTCCCGATCTTCCCGACGGTCGATGCGGCGACGGAGCGCGACGGCAGCGGTCCCGCTTCGTGATGGCTACCGTTCGGCTCTCCTTCTCGCCGGCCCCGGTGCACGTGCGCACCGCCAGGCTCGTCGGCGTCGCTGTCGCGCGCCGTGCCGGGGTCGCGGAGGAGTTACTCGACGAGGTCCGGCTCGCCATCGGCGAGGCCTGCACCCGGGCGGTCACCCTGCACCGGCAGTACGGGTTGACCGATCTCGTCACCGTCGAGATGTCCGACTCGGACTCGTACACGGTTCGCGTCATCGACCACGCGCCGATCGAGGCGAGCGTCGGCCTGGCGAAACTGCCGCCCGACGAGCTGGCCGACGAGTCGCTGACCGACGACGCGCTCACCACCGGGGTCGGCTTCGCGCTGCTCGCCGGCTTCGTCGACGACCTCCAGGTGCGGCCGGTGGATGACGGCCCGGGCACCGAGGTCCGGATGATCTGGCCGGTCACCCGCCGCTGACGCGGCAACCCCAAAAGATCAACCATGCGGGGGTACGGCAGAACGCCGCGCCCACCATGGGCGATATTTCCGGAAATGACCCGCGATTTCGCGCGAGAATCCCGACACTGGCGTCTACCCGTGTACCCGAGATCGACTCCGGACTAACACAGTGGCGTTCATCGCCGCGACACGGCTGGTGCGACATGTGACGACCACCACGTAAGCCCTATACAGTACGCGAGTTGTCAGCTACTTACCGGCCTCGCGTCCGCAGGTCTGGTCGGTCGTTCCCCACTCCCCGGGGAATGCGCCCGGGAGGTTTCGTCCACCCCCCGGACGCCATCGGTGTACAGGAGGACATTGATGTCCGGGAACTCGATAGACCTCGCCGCCGAGGGTGGCGGTGTGTCCCTGAGCGGCTCAAACGTCACATTCGTCATCGTCGCGCTGGTGTTCGCCCTGGTGGCGCTCGGTTTCGCCGCCGCGTTCGTCCAATCCGTGCTGCGGACCGCCCGCGGCACACCGAAGATGCAGGAGATCGCCGGCGCGGTGCAGGAGGGCGCCTCGGCGTACCTGTTCCGCCAGTTCAAGACTCTCGGCATCTTCGTCGTCATCGCGGTCGTCCTGCTGTTCCTCCTACCGGTGCACGAGACCGACAACGAGACCTGGGTCAAGATCGGTCGCTCGCTGTTCTTCATCGTCGGCGCGGTGTTCAGCTCGTTCATCGGCGGTGCCGGCATGGCGCTGGCGACGCGGGCCAACCTGCGGGTCGCCGCGGCGGCCGGCGAGAAGGGCGGCCGGGAGACAGCGATGGGCATCGCCTTCCGCACCGGTGGTGTGGTCGGCTTCCTCACCGTCGGTCTCGGCCTCTTCGGCGGCGCGCTGGTCGTGCTGATCTTCCGTGGTGACGCGCCGACCGTCCTGGAGGGATTCGGCTTCGGTGCCGCGCTGCTGGCCATGTTCATGCGGGTCGGTGGCGGCATCTTCACCAAGGCCGCGGACGTCGGCGCCGACCTGGTCGGCAAGGTCGAGCAGGGCATCCCGGAGGACGACCCGCGCAACGCGGCGACCATCGCCGACAACGTGGGCGACAACGTCGGTGACTGTGCCGGCATGGCCGCCGACCTGTTCGAGTCCTACGCCGTGACCCTGGTCGCCGCCCTGATCCTGGGTTCGGCCGCGTTCGGTCAGGACGGCCTGATCTTCCCGCTGATCGTCTCCACGATCGGTGTGCTGATCGCGATCATCGGTGTCTTCATCACCAGGCTGCGGGCCAGTGACCGCAACGGTCTCACCGCGATCAACCGGGCGTTCTACATCTCGGCCGCGATCTCGGCGATCGCGGTGGCCGTGGTCAGCTTCGTCTACCTGCCGAACAGCTTCGCCGGGTTCGGTGACGCCGGCATCGCCGAGGACATCCTGAACAGCGGCCAGAACCCGCAGCTCGTCGCGGTCGGCGCGGTCGTCATCGGCATCGTGCTGGCCGCCGCCATCCAGGCGCTGACCGGCTACTTCACCGAGACCAACCGCCGCCCGGTGCAGGACATCGGCAAGTCGTCGCAGACCGGCGCGGCCACCGTCGTCCTGGCCGGCATCAGCGTCGGCCTGGAGTCGGCGGTGTACTCGGCGCTGCTGCTCGGCGCGGGCGTCTTCGGCGCCTTCCTGCTCGGCGGCTCGTCGCTCACCCTGTCGCTGTTCGCGGTCGCGCTGGCCGGCACCGGCCTGCTGACCACGGTCGGCGTCATCGTGGCGATGGACACGTTCGGCCCGATCTCGGACAACGCGCAGGGCATCGCCGAGATGTCCGGTGACGTCGACGAGCGCGGCGCGCAGATCCTCACCGAGCTGGACGCGGTCGGCAACACCACGAAGGCGATCACCAAGGGCATCGCGATCGCGACCGCGGTCCTGGCCGCCACGGCGCTGTTCGGGTCGTACACCAACAGCCTGGCCAGCGCGCTGACCGAGGCCGGCGTGACGAACGTCGGCGACGAGATCCTCCAGCAGCTGAACATCTCGAACCCGCGCAGCCTGGTCGGCCTGCTGGTCGGCGCGGCTGTGGTGTTCCTCTTCTCCGGCCTGGCGATCAACGCGGTGTCCCGTTCGGCGGGCGCCGTGGTGATGGAGGTCCGCCGGCAGTTTCGGGAGTTCCCCGGGATCATGGACGGCACCCAGCGCCCGGAGTACGGCCGGGTCGTCGACATCTGCACCCGGGACGCGCAGCGTGAGCTGCTCACCCCGGGCCTGCTGGCGATCATGGCGCCGATCGCGGTGGGCTTCGGTCTCGGCCCCGGCGCGCTCGCGGCCTACCTTGCCGGCGCGATCGGGGCCGGCACGCTGATGGCGGTCTTCCTGTCCAACTCCGGCGGCGCGTGGGACAACGCGAAGAAGCTGGTGGAGGACGGGTCGTTCGGCGGCAAGGGCTCCGAGGCGCACGAGGCGACGATCATCGGCGACACCGTCGGTGACCCGTTCAAGGACACCGCCGGCCCGGCGATCAACCCGCTGCTCAAGGTGATGAACCTGGTCTCGCTGCTGATCGCCCCGGCCGTCGTGACCTGGAGCTACGGCTCCGACGCGAACACACCGCTGCGTATCGGCGTGGCGATCCTCGCGGTGGCGGTGGTGACCGCCGCGGTGATCTGGAGCAAGCGCAAGCCGGTCGCGATCGGTGACGACAGCGCCTCGGCCTCGGCCGCCGGTGCCGCCGACACCGCTCGCGCGGCCCAGGACGCCCGCACCACCGAGGCGTCCCGGGTGAAGGACAACGTCTGAGGTAGACACACCAGGGCAAGGCACCCGGATTTCCGGGTGCCTTTCTCTTTGCTCCGATCGAGGCGTGTGGAGTGTCCTACCGGAGCCGTACCCTGCTTCCATGCGCGCGGTCCGACCGATCTCCCTTGCTCTGCTCCTGGTGCTCGCCGCACCGCTGGCGGCCTGTTCCAGCCAGCCCGGCGCGCACGCCTGGGCGGCGGTGGTCTGCACCACGCTGAGCCCGTGGCGCAGTGAGATCGACACCCTCACCAGCCGCACCCAGCAGACGATGACGACGAAGACGACACCCGGCCAGGCGAAGGAGAATCTCGCCCGGCTCTTCGACGGTGCCGCCACGGCCAGCGAGAAGGCACGGGAGGGCGTGGAGAAGGCCGGTGTCCCCGACGTGGCGAACGGGCAGGCCATCGCCGACGGCTTCCTGGCCTCGCTGGCCGGCATCCGGGACGCCTACGGCCACGCGCGCAGCGGTATCGAGGCGCTCGCCACCGCCCCGTCACAGAATTTCTACACCGAGGTCGGCAAGGTGGTCGCCCAGCTGACCACCGACTACGAGCGCAGCAGCCTCGACACGACGAGCCTGGAGTCGGTCGAGCTCAGACAGGCCTTCGACACCCTGCCCGAATGCCAGTGACGAGATGACCGAGACCGGCTGGCCGCTGATCCCGCGCGAGGTCCTTCCCCCACCGGTTCCGGTGGCGAAGAGGGCTGCCCAGCGCGGCGTTCCCGGTCCGCCGGCGGGACGCCAGCTGTCGATGTTCGGCGCCGAGACGACCGAGCCCTCACCGGCCGATCTCGCCGGCCTGCTGGCCGGTCCCGGCCACCTCGGCCGGATGGGCGGCACGGCCCGCGTCTCGGTCCGGGTGGATGCGGCCTGGCGGGTGCATGTCCTGGTCGGCGAGCTGGTCGCCCGAGGCCTCAAGGCGACGTGGGAGCCGATCGAGGAGGGGGTACGACCGGACGACCTCGCCGCCGCGGAAGAGGCGATCATCACGCCGGAACACCAGCCGGCGGAGGATCGACCGGGCGACACGGCCCCGGGTGACGAGCCGCCCGCCGGCGAGTCCGGCGATCCGGGGCCGGCCGACAGCGTGCCGGACGGTGACGAGCCCGACAGTGACGAGCCCGACCCGGCCCCGCCCCGGCCGGTCTTCGAGGTGCGTACGGCGTACTCCCGAAGGTTGAACGCCCTGGCGAACGCCTGGCCGGAGGCATCCGCGCAGCTCTTCCTCTCGGGCCCCCGGCTGCGGCTGTGGGTGGCCGCTGCCGGCAGCCCGCGGCCCGGCGGGTGGGTGCTCGGCCTCGACCCGGGCAAGGACCGTCACGCGGTGGAAGCCGCGCTGGTCCGGGCCGGTCTGGCGGGCCGGGTGTCGGAAGACGGACGGCGGTACCTCATCTCGGGTGCGCGGCGCCTGCGCCGGCTCGCTGAACTGGTCGGTGAGCGTCCCTCAGCAGCCCCGGAGGAGTTCTGGCCGGGCAACGTAGTCGCGTGATCTTCCGGGATTGTGTCCGACATAACAGTGTCTTCCCGGTGTACGGTGTCGCGGTCAGACGCATGCGGTGGCCGGACCGTTACCATCCGACTGCGGGGTTCCCCGGGAATGAGGGCTTGTCCGGCGCGTTACGTTGAACGTCTGTGCTCCGCCGGACGGAGCGGGGAGTGCTGAGGGCCAAATAAGGAGTGCCGTGCCGAGTGACACCAGGACGACCCGTCTGGTCATCGTCGAGTCCCCGTCGAAGGCCAAGACGATCGCCGGTTACCTGGGCCCCGACTATCTGGTCGAGGCCTCCGTCGGCCATATCCGCGATCTGCCGCGCAACGCCGACGAGGTGCCGGACGAGTTCAAGGGCCAGCCGTGGGCACGGCTCGGCGTCGACGTCGACAACGGCTTCCACGCCCTCTATGTGATCTCCGAGAGCCGCAAACAGCAGGTCGCCAAGCTGAAGCGGCTCGCCAAGGAGGTCGACGAGATCTTCCTCGCCACCGATGAGGACCGCGAGGGCGAGGCCATCGCCTGGCACCTGATCGAGACGATCAAGCCCAAGGTCCCGTTCAAGCGGATGGTCTTCCACGAGATCACCAAGCCGGCCATCCAGGCCGCGGTGGCCAACCCGCGTGACATCGACAGGTCCCTGGTGGACGCCCAGGAGGCGCGCCGCATCCTGGACCGGCTGTACGGCTACGAGGTCAGCCCGGTCCTGTGGAAGAAGGTGATGCGCGGTCTGTCCGCGGGCCGTGTGCAGTCGGTCGCCACCCGCATCGTCGTCGAGCGCGAGCGCCAGCGGATGGCGTTCCGCTCCGCGGAGTACTGGGACATCCTGGCCCACCTGGCCGTGCAGGGGCAGATCGAGGGTCCGCGCACGTTCAACGCGACGCTGATCGCGCTGAACGGGGACCGGATCGCCACCGGCAAGGACTTCGAGCCCACCACCGGGCAGCTCAAGGCCGGTTCCACGGCCGTGCAGCTGGACGGCGACGGCGCCCGCGGGCTGGCCGCCCGCCTGGAGGGCCGCCCGTTCCAGGTCACCCGGGTCGAGGAGAAGCCGTACCGTCGCCGGCCGTACGCGCCGTTCATCACCTCCACGCTCCAGCAGGAGGCGGCCCGCAAGATGCGCTACTCCTCGCAGCAGACGATGCGCACCGCGCAGAGCCTGTACGAGAAGGGCTACATCACCTACATGCGTACGGACTCGGTGAACCTCTCCGAGACCGCGGTGGCCGCCGCCCGCCGGCAGATCGCCGAGCTGTACGGGGCGAACAACGTGCCGCCGCAGCCGCGCAAGTACACGACCAAGGCCAAGGGCGCGCAGGAGGCGCACGAGGCGATCCGCCCGGCGGGGGACAACTTCCGGACCCCGGGCGAGGTGGCCAACGAGCTGAGCGGCGACGAGTTCCGGCTCTACGAGCTGATCTGGCGCCGCACCATCGCCTCGCAGATGACCGACGCGGTCGGTAACTCGATCAGCGTCCGGATCCGGGCGACCACGGTCGGCGGTGAGGAGGCCGACTTCGCCGCCTCCGGCAAGACGATCACCGACCCCGGCTTCCTGCGGGCCTACGTGGAGTCGTCCGACGACGAGAACGCGGAGTCCGACGACGCCGAGCGCCGCCTGCCGAACCTGGTGAAGGACCAGCCGCTGACCGCCGACCAGCTGAACGCGACCGGGCACCACACCACGCCGCCCGCGCGGTACACGGAGGCGTCGCTGGTGAAGGCGCTGGAGGAGCTCGGGATCGGCCGACCCTCCACCTACTCGTCGATCATGCAGACCATTCAGGACCGTGGCTACGTGGAGAAGCGTGGCCAGGCGATGATCCCGTCGTTCCTGGCGTTCGCGGTGATCGGCCTGCTCGAGGGGCACTACCCGCGGCTGGTGGACTACAACTTCACCGCCGCGATGGAGGGCCAGCTCGACGACATCGCGGCCGGTGACGGCACCCAGCTCGCCTTCCTGTCGTCCTTCTACTTCGGCAGCTCGGAGTCCGGGGCGGACGACGACATCGCCAAGGCCGGCGGCCTGAAGAAGATGGTCACCGAGAACCTCAGCGCGATCGACGCCCGCGAGGTCAACTCGATCCCGCTCTTCGTCGACCAGGAGAATCGCCGGGTCGTCGTCCGGGTCGGCAAGTTCGGGCCCTACCTGCAGCGCAAGGTGGTCGACGGCGGCGAGGACGCACCCGAGGACAAGGCGTCGCTCCCGGAGGGCGTGGCGCCCGACGAGCTGACCCCGGAGCGGGTCGAGGAGCTGTTCCTGGCCGGCAACGGCGACCGGGTCCTCGGTGACGACCCGGCCACCGGTGACGAGGTGACCGTCAAGTCGGGCCGCTTCGGGCCGTACGTGTCGGCCGGCGAGCGCAAGTCGTCGCTGTTCAAGAGCCAGTCGCCGCAGACGCTCACCCTGGAGCAGGCGCTCGACCTGTTGAAGCTGCCCCGGATCGTCGGCAAGGACGCCGAGGGCAACGAGATCGTGGCCCGCAACGGCAAGTTCGGGCCGTACATCTCCCGGGAGAAGGACTCGCGGTCGCTGGGCAGCGAGGACCAGTTGCTGACGATCACCCTGGAGGAGGCGCTGGCCCTGCTGGCGCAGCCGAAGACCCGCCAGGCCCGGACCGCGAAGCCGCCGCTGCGTGAGCTCGGACCCGACCCGGTCAGCGAGAAGCCGCTGGTGATCAAGGAGGGCCGGTTCGGGGCCTACGTCACCGACGGGGAGTACAACGCGACGCTGCGCCGCGATCAGACGCCGGAGGAGATCACTCTGGCCGAGGCGTCCCAGATGATCGCGGACAAGCGGGCGAAGGGCCCGGTGGCGAAGAAGACCGCCGCCAAGAAGGCGCCGGCCAAGAAGGCCACAGCGAAGGCGGCGACCGAGGACGGCGCGACCCCGGCCAAGAAGGCTCCGGCGAAGCGGGCGACCGCCGCGAAGAAGACGACGGCCGCCAAGACGACCGCGGCCAAGAAGGCAGCCCCCGCGAAGCGGGCCGCTCCGCGTAAGGCCGCGACCGCCGCCGAGTGAGTGCGAGCCGGCTCTCACCGCGTCCGAGACAGCGGTGAGAGCCGGCTTCGTTGCTTCTTTCAGGCGCCGAGGACTCTTCGCAGGTAGTCGTTGGTGAAGACCCGGTTCGGGTCCAGGCGGTCCCGCACGGCGATGAAGTCGTCGAAGCGGGGGTACGCCGCCCGCAGCGACTCGGCGTCCCGGTAGTGCAGTTTCCCCCAGTGCGGCCGGCCGCCCAGTGCCGAGCAGACCTCCTCGACAGCCCGGAAGTAGGGCTCGTAGGGCGCGCCGATGTACTGGTGCACGGCGATGTAGGCGGACTCCCGGCCGTACCCGTGCGACAGCCAGATGTCGTCCGGTCCGGTGAACCGCACCTCGACGGGGAACTGCACCTTGAACGGCAGTCGCTCGAAGATCCTGGCGAGCTCGTCGAGGACCTCGGGTAGGGCGGCGCGCGGTACCTCGTACTCCATCTCGGTGAATTTGACCTTGCGCGGTGAGCAGAAGACCTCGTCGGACCGGCCGGTGTAGGTGCGGGCGCTGAGCGCGCGGGCGGAGATCGCGTTGAACGCCGGAACCGTCGCCGGGAACCGCCGTCCCACCGCGCAGACGCCCTGCCAGACGGTGTTGGAGAGGAATTCGTCGTCGAGCCAGCCGCGGAAACGGCCCAGGGGTTGATCGTTCCCGGTCACCTTGCGGTTGCGTTTGAGCTGCGCCCGATCGGTGTACGGGTACCAGAAGAACTCGACGTGGTCGTTCTCCGGGATCCAGTCGTCGAGCCCGGCCAGCACGTCGGTCAGCAGCATCGGCCGCTCGTCGGCGAGCAGGGTGAACGAGGGGACGCAGCGCAGTGTCACCTCGACGATCACGCCGAGGGCGCCGAGCCCGAGCCGGACCGCCGGGAACTCGGGGGAGTCGGCCGTGTACCGCTCGACGGCGCCGGTGGCGGTCACCATGGTCAGCGCCTCGACGCAGGAGGCCAGTGTGGAGTGTGCGATGCCGGTGCCGTGCGTGCCGGTGGAGATGGCGCCGGCGACGGTCTGCGCGTCGATGTCGCCGAGATTGGGCATGGCCAGTCCGTGCTCGGCGAGGATCGCGTTCAGTGTGGACAGGGTCATCCCGGCCTGGACGGTGACGAGCGGCCCGTCGACGGAGAGGAGCCCGGCCATCCGGTGCACGAACATCCGCTGGTCGTCGGCGACCGCGATGGCGGTGAACGAGTGCCCGCTCCCGACGACCTTGATCCGCCCGCCGCTCTCCGCGGCCTGCTTCACCTGGGAGGCGACCTCGTCGATGCCGCCGGGAGTCAGGACGTCGGCGACCGACTCCTGATTGCGCCCCCAGTTGGTCCACCGGCGCGAGTTAACGGGTGTAGTCATTCCGGCCTTTGTCCTCCGTCCGAGCGGACACCGTCACCCGGCGTCCCGTCGATGCGCCTCGCTCGTTGATCCGAGTAACGTTCTTCTTAATACTGCTGAGAGGGAGTGGCGACGCGTGTCGACACCAACCGTCAGCACCGGACCGCTGAGGCGGGTTCCGGTGCAGGGCAGAAGCGTTGCCCGGGTGCAGCGCATGCTCGACGCATGCGCTGAGCTGGTGGACGAGGTCGGTTATGAGGGCTTGACCACGACGCTGCTCGCCGAGCGCGCCGAGGTCGCCATCGGCTCGGTCTACCAGTTCTTCCCGGACAAGCGGGCCATCGTCCAGGCGCTTGCGCTTCGCAACATGGACGCCTATTTGCAGAGTCTGTCCGACCGTTTCGCCACCGAGACCTTCACCCATTGGTGGGATGCGGTCGACGGGGCGATCGACGCGTACATTCACATGCACCGCAGCGTCCCGGGTTTCCGGACCCTGCACTTCGGCGACGTCGTCGATCTGCACCTGCTCGACTCCGACCGCGACAACAACGCGGTCATCGCCGAGCGCCTGGCCGAGCTGCTGATCGAGCAGTTCAAGCTGGCCGACCGGGGCAGGCTGAGGTTCGCGCTGCAGATCTCGGTCGAGGCCGCCGACGCGCTGATCAAGCTGGCGTTCCGGCGCGACACCGGTGGTGACGAGTCGGTGCTGACCGAGGCGAAGGCTCTCATAAGGGAATACCTTCACCGGCACGTGTCGGCCTGACGCCCGGTCACCCGAGGAAGGCACGGCCTTCTCCACGGTACGTGAGGGCCGGCGCGCTCGTCTCGCCGTCGACCAGCTGCAGCTCGTTGACGTGCTCGCACAGCTCGCCGGCCTTGGCATGCCGGAACCAGACGCGGTCGCCGGGGCGCAGCTGCTCGGCGGCCGCGCCGAGCAGCGGCGTCTGCACCTCGCCGGCGCCCTCGTCGCCCTTGAACCGCAGGCCCTCGGGCAGCCACGGAACGGGTAGCCGGGACGCCTCGGGCGTGCCGGAGGCGATCCAGCCGCCACCCAGCACCGTGGCGATCCGCGGGGCCGGGCGGCGCACCACCGACAGCGCGAAATAGGCCGCCGGGGTGGGCCGCCAGCTGCGGTAGGAGTCGAAGAGGGTAGGGCCGTAGAGCCCGGATCCCGCCGCTACCTCCGTCACCGTGGGATCGGCGCTGGTAGCGGAGACACTGCCGGTGCCGCCACCGTTGACGAACTCCAGATCCGCGTGCTCGCGGACCGCGCGGACCGCCGCGGCACGGCGTTCCCGCAGCTCGGGGAAGGCCCGGCTCTGCATCAGGCGGATGGCCCGGGCCCGCAGCGCCTGCCCGGGCGGGTCGTCGCCGACGCCGGCGATGTGCGCCTCGTAACACATCACCCCGACCAGCTGGAATCCCTCACGCTCGGCGATCTTGCGGGCCAGGCCGCCCGCTTGCGCGGCCGAATGGATCGGCGAGCGGCGCACGCCGATGTGCAACGGCCCGGCGGGGCGCCAGGAAGCATCAAGATCAATACACAGGCGTACGGCCGGACGCGCGCCCGGAGCGGCGACCTGATCCACCACGTCGAGGTGCGACGGATGGTCCACCATCAGAGTGACAGCGGCGGCCAGCTCGGGATGCGTGGTCAGCTCGCGCAGACCGGCCCGGTCGACAGTGGGATACGCCACCAGCACGTCGTCGGTCACACCGGAGCGCACCAGCCAGATCGCCTCGGGCAGGGTGTAGGCCATCACCCCGTGCCAGCCGGGACGGCTCAGCACCCGCTCCAGAAGCGTCCGGCAGCGCACCGACTTGCTCGCCACACGTATCGGTTTGCCGCCGGCGCGCGCGGTCAGGCGCTCCGCGTTGTCGTCGAAGGCCGCCAGGTCCACCACCGCGACCGGGGTCTCCAGATGGTCGGTGGCCTTGTCGAGCCGCTGGCGCAGGGCGATGCGGTCAGTGAGCACGCCAGAACGGTATCCCGTGAGCTGGGTAACACGAAAGACATTCATCTCTGGTCCACCCGATCGTGCTTGCCCCCAACCCGTGGGGGTGTGCGGTTACAGTGCTCCGAGCACTGACCACGGGAGGTAGGGCCATCAACACGGACACGCAGCAGGACCCGGGGCCCGTCGACCTCAGCGGTGTGGCGGCCCTGCGCTCGGTCCTGCGCCGCCGCGGCTTCCGCCGGCTCTGGCTGGTGCTGGCGGCCGCCTCCTTCGGCGACTGGGTCGGCCTGCTCGCCACCGCCCTGTTCGCGTCCGCCCAGTTCGAGAACTCAGCGGCCCAGGGTGCCGCGTTCGGTGGCACGATCGCCGTACGTCTGATCCCCGCTCTCCTGCTCGGCCCGATCGCCGGCGTCCTCGCCGACCGGTTCGACCGCCGCTACACCATGGTGACCGTCGACCTGCTGCGATTCGTGATCTACGGCTCGATCCCGCTCGCCCCGGTCTTCGGCGCGTCACCGACCCAGACCGTCGCCTGGGCCGCCATCGCGACCTTCATCGGCGAGTCGATCACGCTGATCTGGATCCCGGCCAAGGAGGCCGCGGTTCCCAACCTCATTCCGAAGTCGCAGATCGAGATCTCCAACCAGCTGACCCTGATCACGACCTACGGGATCACGCCGATCCTGGCCGCGCTGTCCCTGGCCGCGCTCACCGCCGGCCTCCAGCAGTCCGGCGCCTCCCTGCCGGACTGGGCGCAGCCGATCCAGCTGGCGCTCTACATCAACGCGCTGGCCCGCCTGGCCACCGCGCTGGTCGTCTTCTTCGGCATCAAGGAGATCGGCGGCAAGAGCCCGGAGCGCGAGAAGGCCGCCGAGCAGTCCATGACCCGCCAGTTCCTTGAGGGCTGGAAATACATCGGTACCACCCCGCTGGTCCGCGGCCTGGTGCTCGGCATCTTCGGCGCGTTCGGCGCGGGCGGCGTGGTGATCGGGGCGGCCGAGAAGTTCGCGAAGTCACTGGGCGCCGGGCAGCCCGCCTTCTATCTGCTCTTCGGCAGCATCTTCACCGGCCTGGCGATCGGCATCGGCCTGGGCCCGATGATCGTCAAGGAACTGTCCCGTAAACGCTGGTTCGGCATGAGCATCGTGCTGGCCAGCGGTTCGGTGATGTTCCTCGGCCTCTCCTTCCACCTCTCCATGGCGCTGGCCGGTGCACTGATGGTGGGTGCCGGCGCCGGCATGGCCTTCCTGGCCGGTACGACCCTGCTCTACGGCGAGATCGACGACGCGCTGCGTGGCCGTACCTTCGCCGTGGTGCAGATCGGCGTCCGCACCGTCCTGCTGCTGGCCATCACCCTGGCCGGCATCCTGGTCGGTCTCGGCAGCTCGCGCCGGATCGAGTTCGGCTCGCTGCACATCGACATCTCCTCCACCCGCATCGTCCTGCTGGTGGCCGGCGCCGTGGGCATCTGGGTCGGCATCGGCGCGTTCCGGCAGATGGACGACAAACGGGGCGTGCCGGTGCTCGCCGACCTGATCGGCTCGCTGCGCGGCCGCCCGCTGTCACCGCCCGAGGAGTTCGTCCGCTCCGGTGTCTTCGTGGTCTTCGAGGGCGGCGAGGGCGCGGGCAAGTCGACTCAGGTCACCCGGCTGGCCGAGGCGCTCAAGGCGGACGGGCACGACGTCGTGGTCACCCGTGAGCCGGGCGCGACCGACATCGGGTCCCGGATCCGTGGCCTGGTCCTCGACCGGGACAAGACCGAGGCGCCGTCGCCGCGGGCCGAGGCGCTGCTCTACGCCGCCGACCGGGCGCACCACGTCGCCACGGTGGTGCGGCCCGCCCTGGCCAGGGGTGCCGTCGTGATCAGCGATCGGTACGTGGACTCCTCGCTGGCCTATCAGGGCGCCGGGCGTACCCTGCCGGTCCAGGAGGTCTCCTGGCTGTCCGCGTGGGCGACCGGAGGCCTCAAGCCCGACCTGGTCGTCCTGCTCGATGTCGACCCCGGCGTCGGCCTGACCCGGGTGGACGCCCGGGGCGAGGGCGCCGACCGGCTGGAGAGCGAGTCACGGGCCTTCCACGAGCGGGTCCGGTACGCCTTCCTCGACCTGGCCGCCTCCGACCCCAAGCGCTACCTGGTGCTCGACGCCTCCCGCCCGGTCGACGAGATCGCCGGGGCGGTCACCGAGCGGCTGTCATCGGTGCTGGAAACCGCCTAGTTTCACCGCCGCCGCCATCGCCGCCATCCCGGCGTCGTTGGGGTGCAGATGGTCGCCGCTGTCGTAGGCGGCGGCCAGGCGCTGCGGATCGGTGGTGTCCCGGACCACGGCGTCGAAATCGATCACCTCGTCGTACTCGCCCGACGTCCGGATCCAGCGGTTCAGGGCGGACCGCTTGCGCTCGTTCTCCGGTGTGTAGAAGCCGAGTGTGTCGTCCTTGAAGGGCAGGATGGTCGCGCCGTGCGTGCGCAGCCCGGCGACCCGGGCGCGGGCGATCAGCTGCCGGTGCCCGCCGATCAGGTCGGCGGCCGTGACCACCTCGCCCGGCGGGGCGACAGTCCCCGGATGACCGAGATCGTTCACCCCGAGCAGGACCACCAGATGCGTGGCGCCGGGCTGGGCCACCACGTCCCGATCGAAGCGGCGCAGGGCGCTCTCCCCGAACCACGCCGCGAACGCCTCGGCCGGGTCGCCGGCCGGCGGGTTCGGGTCGTGCAACAGCCGGTTGCCGGAGATACCCACGTTCGCAACGCCCAGGCCGATGCGGGCCTTGCGGAACCGGGCCGCCAGCAGGTCCGGCCAGCGGTGGTTGGCGTTCGTCACGGTGTTCGCTCCGTTGGTGATCGAGTCGCCGAGCGTGACGACCGCTCCCGAGCCGCCGCCTCCGTGCACGCTGACCCCGGCCAGGAACACGTACTGCGGGATCGTGCTCGTCGGTGTGACCCGGGTGGCCGCGGTGACGTTACCGGTGGCGATCACGTTCTCCTGGAAGGCGAAGGCGGCCACCGTCGTGACCGGTGTGCGATCCGGCAGGTAGAGGCTGATCACGAGGTCGGCGCCGGGCGGCACGGTCAGGGCGACCGGGTCGCTGACCAGCGGAGCCCCGGCCGGTACGGTGGCCGACCGCTGCCCGCCGAAGGTGACCCGCCGGTCGGTGCCGGGCCGGGCGTCGGTGCTCGCGCCATCGCCGGCCCGGATCGCCACGTGCACCTCGCCGACGTGCAGCGGCGTGGTGCCGAACTCGTTGGTCAGGCGGATCCGCAGCCGGTTTCCGCCGACGCTGGTGTGCACCACCTGCCGTACCGTCTGGCCGGTCAGCTCCTGTGGTGTGCCGGGCGGGATCGTGGTCGGCGCCGCCGCCCACGTCGCGATCCAGCCGTCGTCGCGGCCACCGGCGTGGGCCGGTGCGGGAAGGGCGGCCGCGGTGAGGGCGGCGCCGGATGCCAGGGCCAGGATCTCACGTCGAGTCGACATGTTCACTCCGAAACTTTCGGAAACCGGGCAGTCGAGTGCCCGTAACGTAAATCGGCCCTGTTCCGCAGTCAACCATTGACCGACGTCGGTCTCTGTGCCTAGCGTTGCGCCCTGACACCGAAACATCTCCGAAACTTTCGGGAGGGTTGGATGGCTACCCGACGTAACGTCCTTGCCGTTGTGGCGCTGGCTCTGGCCACCGCCGTCAGCAGTGCCGCACCCGCCGTCGCCGGCGGCGACCCCGACTCGCTGCGCGCGGCCGCCCGCGGCAGCGGAGTGCGGATCGGAACCGCCGTCGACATGTCGGCGCTCTCCTCCGACGCCGCCTACCGGGCGATCGTGGCGTCCGACTTCGACTCGGTGACCGCCGAGAACGTGATGAAGTGGGAAGCCATCGAGCCCGAGCGGGGTCGCTACGACTGGGCCGCCGCCGACCGGCTCGTCGAGTTCGCCCGCGCCAACGGGCAGGTCGTGCGAGGACACACCCTGGTCTGGCACAACCAGAACCCGTCCTGGCTCACCGAGTCCGCCTTCACCCCGGCCGAGCTACGGCAGATCCTGCGCGACCACATCAAGACCCAGGTCCGCCACTTCAAGGGCAAGGTCTACCAGTGGGACGTCGTCAACGAGGTCTTCAACGAAGACGGCACGCTGCGTGACACCATCTGGCTGCGGGCGCTCGGACCCGGCTACATCGCCGACGCGTTCCGGTGGGCGCACGAGGCCGACCCCAAGGCCAAGCTCTACCTGAACGACTACAACAACGAGGGCGTCAACGCCAAGAGCGACGCCTACTACGCTCTCACCAAGCAGTTGCGGTCACAGGGCGTGCCGATCCACGGGTACGGAATGCAGGGGCACCTCGGCGTGCAGTACGGCTTCCCCGGCACCGTCTTCGACAACGTGCGGCGGTTCGACGCCCTCGGTGTGCAGACCGCCTTCACCGAGGTCGACGTCCGCATGATCCTCCCGGTCGACGCGACCAAAGAGCAGGCCCAGGCGTACGGGTTCGGCACCCTCCTGCAAGCCTGTCTGCTCGCCCGGCACTGCGTTTCCTACACCGTCTGGGGCTTCACCGACCGGTACTCGTGGGTGCCCGGAGTGTTCGACGGGCAGGGTTCGGCCACCCCGTACACCGAAGACCTCCAGCGGAAACCCGCCTACCAGGCGCTGCGCAACACCTTCCTGCTGGGCCGCTGACCCGGCGGGCTAGGCCCTCCGCTCCTCCCCGGCGGAGGGCCTAGCCCCTCCAGAGCGTGACCATCATCGCCTCCAGGGCGACGCTCCTCCCCGGTGGGTGGCCTAGCCCCGCCAGAGCGTGACCATCATCGCCTCCAGGGCGACCTGGGGTTTCACATTCTTGTCGATCGCCTCGCGGCAGGCCAGCACCGCCTCCAGCCGGCGCAGGGTGCTCTCCGGTGACCACTTCTCCGCGGCCGCCGCCGACACCGCCGCTAGATCGCCGTGCACCACCGGGACCGGCGCCCGCATCGAAGTGACCAGCACGTCCCGGTAGAACCCGATCAGGTCCTGCAACGCCCGGTCCAGCGCGTCCCGCTGGGCCCGCGTCGCCCGCAGCTTCTGATTGCGCTCCAACTCCTTCAGCTGGCCGGCCGCACCCCGCATCGCGCCCGTCGCGCCCCGGCCGGTGCCACCCGCCCCGAGCGCCCGCTCCAGCGCCGCACGCTCGGTGACGTCCAGCTCGGCCACCGAGTCGGCCGCCTCCAGTTTCGTCGCCACCTCCAGCTTCGCCGCCACGTCGAAACAGGCGCCGATGCTGCTCAGCCGCCGGGGGACCGACAGCACCTCCTCCCGGCGACCGCGGGCCTCCGGATCGGCGGACAGCTGCCGGGCCCGCTCCACGTCACCCTGCGAGGCCGCCGCCGCCCAGCCCGCCTGCTCCGGCTCGACACCGAACCGCTGCACCAGGAACTCGGCCACCGCCGCCGACGGAGGCTGACGCAGCGGCACCAGACGGCACCGGGACCGGATCGTCACCAGGATGTCGTCCGGATGCACCGACGGCGTGCAGAGCAGGAAGACCGTCCGCGGCGCCGGCTCCTCGATCGCCTTGAGCAGTGCGTTGCTGGCCCGCTCGTGCAGCCGGTCGGCCGCCTCGATGATCACCACCTGCCAGCGGCCACCGGTCGGCGCACTCGCCGACCGCAGCACCACGGCCCGCGTCTCCTCGGTCTTGATGGTCAGACCCTCGGTCGTCACCAACTGCACGTCGGCGTGGGTGCCGGCCAGCGTCGTATGACAGCCGTGGCACTCGCCGCAGCCGGTGCCGTCCCGCTGGCACTGGAGCGCCGCGGCGAACACCCGCGCCGCGACCGTGCGCCGCGAGCCGGGCGGGCCCGTGAAGATCCAGGCGTGGGTCATGCCACCGCCGGCCGCCGGCTCGCCGGCCACGACCCGGGCGGCGGCCGCAGCGGCCCGGCGCAGGGTCTCGACCGGCTCGTCCTGGCCCACCAGCTCCGAGAAGACGTCATGCGGAGTCACCGGACGATGGTATTGCGGACCACCGACACGTGACGCCACCGGTAAGTGTTGATCACTTAAGGTAGCCGCCTGTTCGCCCCAAGGTGACGCTGTGTGGTGCCTGTCAAAGTTATCCACAGGGGACACGCCACCGTAGCGGCGCGGCGGCTGGAGCGGGTACGGTCTCAACCCGGAACGCGACGGCTACATGACGCGCGGTGAGGAGCCATGGATGGCCCGCGAGATCGACGAGGCGTGGATCGACGAGGCGATCGACCGATATCGGCACATCGAGGACCTGCGTGCCGACTTCGACAAGGCGGTCGCCGCCCACACCGTGTCGGTGCATTCTCCGGACCAGTCCATCGAGGTGGTCGTGACCGCCGCGGGGGACATCGTGGACGTTCGCGTCCACGGGGCACTGCATCATCGTCAGCCGGCCGAGTTCGCCCGTGAGATTCGTTCCGTGGTCACCAGCGCGGCCCAGGCCGCCCGGTGGGCCAGGGAGAAACTGCACGGTGAGGTGTTCGGATCGTTCCGCACGCTGGAGGGGCACTGAAGTGGACCGACTCGCCGACCAGATCGACCATGCCGCCGAGGCGCTGGCCATCCTGGACCGTCGGGTGCCAGAGCTGCTGCCAGGCGCCGCCGACTTCGCCGCCGCCGACGCCGGCCGCCCCGGCCGGATCGGGCGAGCCCTCTATGCCGGCTGGTCCGCGGCGCTGTCGGCCCGGGCCCGCGAGGCAGCCGACGCGTCGACGAGGCTGACCGAGATGGCCCAGGCGGTCCGCGCCGCCTCCGACACCTACACCGACACCGACGATCTGGTCCGGCGCCGCTTCCAGCGAGGCCTCTGATGCCCCGATCGCGTACGCCGTTGTCGGCCCCACCGTCACCCGGTGCCGATTCCCGCGCTGCCCGGCGTTTTCGGCCCTTTGCTGGGTGGCTTTCTGATGGTCATGTCGGCCGTGCGGGCCGGCGTTTTCGGTCCTTTGCTGGGTGGCTTTCTGATGGCCATGTCGGCCGTGCTGGCAGGGGTCTTCGGCCCTTTGCTGGGTCGCTTTCTGATGGCCATGCGCGCCGGCGTTTTCGGTCCTTTGCTGGGTGGCTTTCTGATGGTCATGCCGGCCGTGCTGGCAGGGGTCTTCGGCCCCTTGCCGGGCGGCCTTCTGACCGCCAAGCCGGCCGGTTTTCCGAGCGGTCATCCGTCGGCTTTCCGGCGCGACTGTCCGGTGAGGGCTCCCGGCGGCTTTCCGGGCGGTCGCTCGACTCGCAGTCCGGCCGGGCTTTCGGCTGGCGGCGAGGCTGCTGATGGATCGGCTCGACGAGTTGTTGACGGCTGCCGACCCACTACTCGGACGGGTCGACCAGGTGCTCTCCGAGATCGGGGCGCCCGGCGGCCACGACGTCTGGCGTGAGCTGCGCCGGGTGCGTCTGCTTCCCGGCGACGCGGCCCGTGCGGTAGCGGGCCTGCGTCCCACAGCGATCCTCGACGCGGCACCCGAGTTGCGCGCCGACGCCCGTGCCTACGCTGATCTGGCCGACGCGCTGCCGCTGGCGAGCGGTTGGACAGGTGAGGCTTCGGAGGCTTACGAGAAGGCCCGCCGAAGCGCCGCCGAACACCTCAACGGCGGCCCCGACAGCCTCGGTCACCGGATGGCCGCGACCGCCGACCTGGCCGACTCACTGACCGCCTGGATGCTTCGGATCCGCGCCGACCTGGCAGCGGTACTGACCGAGGTAATGCCCTCCATCGAGGCGATCGTGCTCATCACCGGCGATCAGCTCCCATCCGACCAGGCCGCGGCCGCGGCAGCGATCGGTTCCCGGTTGCTGCGAGTCGTGGCGGACGGCTACGACGAGGCCGAGGATCTGCTGACCGGCTCGGCGGAACTGCAAACCCCGCTCCTCGTCTGACCGCACTCGCTGCGGTCCGTCGCCCCTCGGCGGTCCGTCTCCACCTGACGGTCCGTTTCCACCTGACGGTCTGTCGCCACTCGGCGGTCTGTCGCCACTCGGCGGTCTGTCGCCACTCGGCGGTCTGTCGCCACTCGGCGGTCTGTCGCCACTCGGCGGTCTGTCACCACTCGGCCGTCCGTCTTCGGTCAACGGTCGGCCTCTGTGGCTCGTCTTGGGGTCGTTTCAGGTGCGCTTGCGGCGGCGGGAACTCAGGACCACCGCGGCGACGCCGACGATGATCAGGGTGCTTCCGGCGATCAGGAGTGACACCACGCGAGGACCGGTGAGCGGGAGATCCGTGCTGCTCGAGGCCTTGCCAGGGCTGGCATCAGCGTCGCCGGGGGTGCCGTTCTGGGATGGCACATCACCTCGGGATGAGGTGTCGCCGCGGGTCGCGTGGCCCCGTGTCGCAGTACTACCCCGACCTGCGGTAGCACCCCGACCTGCGGTGTCGCCTTTGGCTGCGGTGTCGCCCTTGGGTGCTCTGCTGGCTTGGACCGGGGTGCTCCCCCGAGCGGCGTTATGGGTGTTTTGTTCCTTTGTGCTCGATTGGCTCGGGGTGCCGTGAGGGGATGCGCTGTCGGCGGCGTTGCCCCAACCCGATGAGTGCCCCTTCGTACTGGTCGGACCGGGTTTGCCGGAGGTCTTGCCATGGGGAGCTACGGCGGCCGCCGTCAGCATGCCGATGCCCAGATCCGCGGCCACACTGGACGGTGCAATGCCCGTCTGGGGGCGGGTGCTGTCCACATTGCGTGTCAGGATGACGCGGATTGCTGTGACGCGGGCCGCGATGGCCTTTCCTCTGGTCGCCTGGCGGACCTCGCCGAGGGAGATTCGCAGCGTCGAGCCTGGTTCGTTGCCGGGAGTGGGGGTCTGTTCGGTCACCGGAAGGTCGGAAACCTTCGGCAGCGGGAGGTCGCCGATCGGTTCGAGGCGAGGCGGCAGCGACTCCAGCGGACGCATCTCGTTACTCAGTGTGATGTCAATGTGGTCACCGGGTGTGGTGAGGCGGGTTCGCTTGCTGTTTGTTCCGGTGACCTCGACGACGGCCGGCTGATAGTCGACCCGGCTCCGGCCGGCCGCGGTCATGCTGACCCGCAGTTGAGGGGCGCGTAGCACCCGGATCCGCACCTCGTTGTCGACCAGGCTGATCCGGCCGGCGGTGATCGTCGCGGAGGCCACCGATTGCGGGGCGCCGCCGTGGAGACGCATCGCGGTGCCGCTGCGACTGGTGACCTTCTCGGGTACCCGGGCCAGCGCGGCGCTTCCACCTCCAGCGAGGGTGACACGGCTGATCTCGGCCGATGCCGAGGACGTGTCGCCGACGGCGTTGCCGCAGGCCATGCCGTGTGCCCAGACCGCGCGGGCGCTCAGTTTGCCGTCGCCCACCCTCATCGGGCCGAACCGTTTGGATCCGGTGCGTCGGCTGGTCGCCTGGGGGCTGACCGGCGGCGCCTTCTGGAGCACCAGGTCGGCCCGGTCCTTGGAGCCGGCGACCTTTCCGTTCAGGGTTCGTGCCGCGCTGCCCGAGTTGACCTTTCCGTCCGCGATCAGCACGGCCCGTGATTCACCGAGCCCGACGCCCCCGACGATCGGATTCGCGCCGGCACCGCCCGGCCCGCCACGGCTTTCGGCCGCACCGCCCTTGCCGCTGCTTGCTGCCGTACCGGAACCCAGATCCAGCCGATCGATCCGAAGAAGTTCGGCGGAGGACTGGGCGGCGTAGTGCGCGGGTCGTCCGCAGGCGGGTGGAGTCACGGCGGCGGTGGTGTGGGTGAGGGGAGTCGTGGAAAGGGGGGCGGCGGACGCCGGCAAGGGGAGGGTTCCCGCCAGCCCGAGCGCTACGACACTGACGGCCACTGAGCGGGCGGGGGTCATGGCGGGTCCCTTCGAGGCGTGGAGCGTCTTCGGGACTGGCCAACGAGGGTCGATTCGTCCGGTTGCGCGGCATCTATGCGACAACTCTCGCGGGTAGTTCAAAACCGGCATTTGGTACGGCTTGCCAACCGTCGTAGGGTTGATCGCATGGGCATGCTGTGCGCGGTCAGCTTCAACCGGTACGGCCGCCTCTACTACCTCGATCCCGCCGGTTTCACCCCGGCTGTCGGTGACCGCGTCCTGGTCCCGACCGATGACGGTCCCGAGGTGGCGGAGTGCGTCTGGGCGCCGCAATGGGTCGACGAGGACACCGATGGGTTCCCCAAGGTCGTCGGTCTCGCCGATGATCAGGACCTGCGCCGGGACGAGACGCTTCGTAAACGCAAGGCCGAGGCCAAGGTCGCCGCGAAGAAGCTGATCAAGGCGCATGACCTGCCGATGAAGGTCGTCGCCGTCGATCACGTGCTGGACGCGCCCGGCAACGGCGGCGCTCGCACCACGATCTACTTCACGGCCCCGCACCGTGTCGACTTCCGATCGCTGGTCCGTGACCTGGGTGCCACCCTGCACTGCCGGGTCGAGCTGCGCCAGCTGTCGGCCCGTGACTCGGCCCGCGTCCAGGGCGGCATCGGCTCGTGTGGCCGCGACCTCTGCTGTGCCACCTTCCTGACCGACTTCGAGCCGGTCACGATCCGCATGGCGAAGGATCAGGATCTGCCGCTCAACCCGTTGCGCATCTCCGGCGCGTGTGGCCGCCTGATGTGCTGCCTCAAATACGAGCACCCGCTCTACCAGCAGTTCCAGGCCTCGGCCCCGCCCATCGGCACGCGGGTGACGAGCCCGGAGGGTGACGGTCGCGTCGTCGCGCACAGTGTGCCGAAGGACTCGGTCGTGGTCCGGCTGGATGCTGACGGGTCCCGTTGCTCGTGCAGCCGGGCCTCGGTGTGTGCCCCGCGCCAGGCTCACGACGCCCACTACAACGCCGGTGACGCTACGGCGTGAGCCTGGTGACCCACTCCCTCGGCACCTGGATGGTGTTGTCGAGGTAATCGGTGAGCACGGCCGTCTCGTGCGATCGCCCTCCTGATGCTCTGGATGATCGGGATCGGTCACGACCTGAGGGTGGGGGTCACGCGACCGTGAACGGCTCCTCGATCCGGTGCACGGTGAGCGGCGTCTGCGGGCGCAACCACGACGCGTGCGGGTCGCCGTCGGGGTCGGCCTCCCAGCTCTTGCAGATCCGTTCGACGCCGAGCGGGTGGACGGTCAGGGTGCCGTCCGCGCCGATGTGCAGGCGCAGGAAACTCTTCGCCTGCTCGATGCCCTGGCCGGCGTACAACTCGTTGAGGTTGACGTCGAACCTGGCGGCGATCAGCAGATAGAGGGCGAGGAGCTGGGTGGAGACGATCGCGATCACCGGGCCGTAGGCGAGTGCCGCGACGGCCAGCGGTCCCGGCCACTGCCAGTTCCGGAACGGGAACTGTTCCCACACCCAGGTGCCACCGACCGCGAGCCCGATCTGACCGAGACCGTGTGCCGCGCCGAGGACCCAGTGCCGTACGTTCCCGTCCGGTTTCGCGAACAGCACCGTGCCCGCCATGATCAGAACCAGCATCAGGACCAGCGGGATGCTGAACAGCCGCTGGATGTTGCCGCCCTGGCTGACCGCGCCGGCCATCGCCAGCATGGTGAGGGTGTGGATGATGCCGAGCATCGTGGCGAAACCGGCGTTGCGGTGCGGCACCCGGTGGAAGACGCCCCAGCCCATCCGCCATGACGCCGTCGAGTCGGGGAAGGTCGCCTTCCGCTCGTAGCGGCGGCTGCGGCTCCGGCTGCGGGCCAGCGTCTCCTTCGGCGGCACCATCAGGTGGTCCGGAAGGTTCTGCGTCCCCAGCGTGTACGCCCCACCGCCACCGCAGGTGATCAGTTCCCGGTCCTCGCCGGAGTAGCGCGCGTAATGGTGCAGGTCGCCGGAGACGAGCACCCGCACCTGCGCCTGGGTGGGCGCGAGGATGGTGCGGATGAAGTAGTCGACGGCGTCGTACGCGTTCGGATCCTGCCGTGCCTTGACCCAGGTCGGTGACGGTGTCATCAGGATGACCCGGTCCTGTGGCCCGACGTTCTCGGCGGCCCGCTCGAAGTAGAGCAGTTGCGGGTCGTCGATGTAGGCGCCGAACTGCTCGTCCACCGCGAACAGCCACCAGTCGCCCGGCAGCTTGACCGCGAAGTACGACCGCCGCTGCTCGGTGCGCCAGCCGCCGATGTGGCCGTCCTTGCGCCGTGCGAAGAGTCGCAGGAACGCGGTCAGCCCGTCATACCAGTCGTGGTTGCCGGGCAGGGCGAAGAGAGTGGGGCGCGGCACACCGGCCGGTGCCTCGGGCAGAGCCGCACGGTACGGCCCTTTCATCCGGTTCTCGTAGCCGTCGCCGCTGGCCAGCGGATAGACCTGGTCGCCACCCATCAGCAGCAGCCGGCCGCGGGGCAGCCGATCACCGTCGACCTCGAGCTCCTCCTGGGCCAGCAGGTAGGCGATGGAGTACGTGGCGTCGAACCCGTCCCCGAGGTCGGCCACGTAATCCAGCCACAACTCACCGGTGGCGGTGGCCGAGTGGTCGAAGACGTCACCGTCGAGCGCGTTCTGCAGCTCCCGCTTGTCGAGATAGGCCCCGAACAGGATGTGCAGCAGTGTCCGCAACCCGGTGCTGAGCAGCAGCAGCGGCGCGAGCCAGCCGATCGGACCCTTCCGGGTGAACCCGAGCTCCTGCGGATCGAGGCTCCGAGGCCGGTTCGGCACACTCGGTTCGGACTCGGCGAGACGCTGTCGGGGAACGATGGTCACCGAACGATCCTCCCCCGGCGAGAGCGCGTCCGTCTATGCAGTACACTTGGCAATCGCTGCCGCCTTAGCTCAGTCGGCTAGAGCGACGCACTCGTAATGCGTAGGTCGACGGTTCGATTCCGTCAGGCGGCTCCATCGACGATGGGCCGGACCCTCTGGGTCCGGCCCATTCGTGTTTCTCCGCGGCAGTGGCACTTGCCCCCGCGGGTCACGGTTCCGGACGGGGCAGACACAGAGATCGATGTCCGTTAGGGTGCGTGTGAGCCTTAACAAAGGCAGATGTCTATTTCACGGGGAGGTAATTGTGGCATCGAATCTGCGTAAGAAGGGCCTGGCCGCGGCGGCCGTGGCCGGGGTCGCGGCCTCGGTGATGGTCGGCACCCCCGCCCTCGCCATCAGCGACGGATGCTCGCTGACCAGCGTGGGTAGTTTGACCAGCTGTCAGTCGCTGTACATCAACGCCAACTACTCCGGTCACTTCATCGACTGGCGGGTCTGCGGCGGCACGCTCGGCACCAACTGGCGTGTCCGTGACTACACGGGCGGCGTCGTCGTGGGTAGTGGCATCGTTAACACGGCGCAGTGCAAGTCGGGCCGGATCAATGGCCTCTACTCGATCTACCGGATCGAGCTCTACGCCGGCACGCCGGGTGCCTCCGGCACCATCGACAACGTCTGACGGCTATTCGCAAATGCGCAAAGGAATGGCCCGGATCGTCGATCCGGGCCATTCCGGCGCGTCGGATTCCAGCGGTCCGTCAGTAGTTCCGGTTGCCGACCGCGGCGCGGGCGAACGCCGGTGGGCGCCCGTTGGCGATCTCGCCGCCGAACCATGCGCCGAAGCCGGCCAGTGCGAGGGCCAGTAGCTCGACGGTGAACAGCCCGCCGCCGATGATCCGGTCAGCGGCCTGCACCCGCAGCATCGCGATGACCGCGAAGACCACCAGCACGCCCACGTTGATCAGGCTGCGCAGCGCGCCGAGCCGACGGTCCTGCGAGCGGCGGGCGAACATCACGTCGGCCGCACTCGCCACGGTGGCCAGTGCCCCGCCGACCAGGCCGGCCACGATGTTCCAGTAGGCGAGGGCACCGAGAATGCTAGGCCCGCCCAACAAGTCCGCCATATCGAACATAACGGCCATTGCGAACAGCCCGAGTGGGAACATCACCAGAATCGGCTGCACCGCCTGGCCGGCGACGCTCAATCGGCTCTCCATTCGGTATCGCCCTTCCTACCTGCACAAACGCAGGTTCATACGGCATCCGAGGTTGGCCTACCCGGTCGCTTCAGGCGGCAAACACGTAGGCGTCCGCCGATGGCTCGGCGTGGCAAACGTCGCACAGCTTGTACGCAATCTGCAACATGGCAGATTGAGTGGTGGCGGGCTGCCGGGTGGCGTGCTTCACTTCTTGTAGGGCAACAAGGGCGGAGTTGGAGGGAGAGACAAGCAACGGCACCCGGCGGCAAACGGGTGCCGTTGTCTGCCTCTGAGGCTTACTCCTCAGCGGCAGCTTTCTCAGCGGCTTCGTTCGTTGCGACTCGAGCGAGGCGGGAATGGGTCTCTCGCGCCAATGGTGGCTCGACTCCTTCTCCTCTCGCAAGAATCCGTGAAGAGGAGTTCGCCATGCGCACACGGATCTACTATCGCGGGCCGGACGCCCTGGTGTCCGACGATCGGTTCGTCTGGCACCCCACTACCGCGCCGCTGGTCTTCACCATTCCGGATCTTCGCAATGTCGGCCTGGTCCAGGCGCCCGCCCGGGTCCGTCCCTACGCTCCCGCATTCGCCGTCGTCGCCATCGCCGCGGCGGCCGCCGGCTGGATCCTGCTCCCGGATCCGGCCGTCTACGTTCTCGTCTTCCTGGGCCTGGCCATACCCGGAGTAGCGATGCTGTGGCGTGAGCCTGGCCGCTGGGAGCTGCACGCGCAGTACCGCGGAACAGCCGTGGTGCTCTACTCGTCCGCTGATGCACGAGTGTTCAATCAGGTCAGCAGGGCCCTGAGGCGTGCCATGGAGGACCGGCGCCGGACCTCGTGGGGCTATGGGCTCGCGGCAGCCTGACCTGCGCTTTTGTGAGGACCTCTCGGGTGAGATTGCGAATTGATCAAAACCGCACCTTGCACCCGTCGTTCTGATAGGACAGTAATAGGATGTCCGCGACCTCGCTGGTTGCCACCTGGCAGGCAGCGAGGTGGCTTACCGCAGCTTAGCCGTTACTGATCGTCACCACACGCTTCGACGATGAAGGACTCATGACCGAGGGTGACTCGCCGACGATCGCGCGCCGGCGCGTGCGTCTCGCGCTCCGTGAAGCGCGAGAGCGAGCCGGTCTCACCCAAAATCAGGTCGCCGAAGAGATGGAGTGGTCGCACAGCAAGGTCATCCGGATCGAGAACGGTGATGTCAGCATCTCCCAGAACGATCTGCGACCGTTGCTGAGTTTCCTCGGTGTGAAGGACAAGGCGGTCATCGCCGATCTGGTCGCCGCCGCACGCATCGCCCGGACCCGTCAGCAGGTGTGGTATCAGGCCGCCGAATTCCGCGACACCCTCACCGACGGCATGCGTAAACTGATCGAGTACGAGAGCGAGGCCTCGGAGATCCGCTCGTACTCGATTTATTACATACCGGGTCACCTACAGACGCCCGCCTACGCGGAAGCGCTGATGTCCCGGTTCGAGGACGAACTCTCCGCGGACCAGCGCACAAGACGCATCGAGGCGAGGAACAAACGGCGCGAGGTCCTCGAGGCCCGCGACGTGATGTTCCTCCTCATGGTGGACGAGTCAGTGCTCCGCCGTACCATCGGCGGCCCGGAGGTCTTCGCGGAGCAGCTCCGACACCTGAAGCAGAACGTTGAGAACGGCTACGTCCGTATCCGGATGGTGCCGTTCTCGCTCGACGCGTCGGTGACCAACAACGCCAGCTTCGACCTGCTTCAGCTGGGTCAGGGTGAGGTGCTGTACCGGGAGACCGGTCTCAATGACGAAATGATCGAGGACCGGGAGACGATCGCGAAACATCGCGCTCGCTACGACCGGGTCTGGCACGAGGCCGCCGGTGAGGAAGACACGATCCAATTCATCGAACGGCAGATAAAGGAACTGGAACGTGGAAATACAGGTTCCGCGTCCCCGGAAAAAACATAAATCAGCGAGTAACACTGTCCGAGAGGTCCTCATGGAAGAGATGAACGTGCCCGCATGGCGGAAGAGCAGCCGCTGCGGAACGTCGACGTGCGTCGAGGTCGCGAAGGTCGAAGACCAGTACCTGATCCGTGACTCGAAGAACCCCGAGGCGCCTGCTCTGAGCTTCACCCGGGCCGAGTGGGACGCCTTCGTGGAGGGTGTGGCCGCGGGCGAGTTCCGCTTCTGAAGTCGTTCGGCCGCGCCCGCTCTGGCCGCGAGGCAATCAGAGCGGGCCGGTCCAAAAAATTCACAAAAGTGAATAATGACAATAAATTGACGCCGCATAACTCGCATTGAGTGAGTTAAGCGGCATTTTTTCATTTTCATTCACGTACGCGTCCGCCCTGGTCCGATTTCCTCGCATAACGTGGATTCCGAACCGTCACGGAGGTGCACAGACATGATCAAACCGACGGAAGAGCCCCGTTGGCGCAAGAGTCGTCGATGTGCCTACGGCGCGTGTGTCGAGGTGGCCCGGGTCGAGGACCGGTTGCTGGTCCGCGACTCGAAGAACCCCGGCACCGTGTCCCTCAGTTTCAGTGAAGAGCAGTGGGACGCGTTCGTGGCAGGAGTCAAGGCGGGAACCTTCGGTTTCTGATGACTCACCTTCCTTCGGTGGACCCCGGCGTCGCGGGCCGAGCGCGGCATACTGCATGGGTGGACGGCAAACCGGGTGCCACCGAGACCGACCGCTTCGCCACTCTGCACGAGGCGGCCGAAATCCTGCTGGACGAGCTCACCGAGCGCTACCAGGTGGAGCGCCGGGAGGGCAAGGAACCACTCGGGCTCGACGAGGCGCTCGTGCGGACCGTCCGGCTCATCCCCCGCATGCCGACCGCCGCGCCCTTGGCGGTCCACTTCACCGAGCCGGGGCTCTCGCTCCGATTCGGCCGATGGTGGGCGGAGACTCTGCCGGTGTGCGCCTGCGAAACCTGCGAGGAGGACCCGGCGATCCTGGCCGACCGGCTGCGCATCCACACCGGTGCGCTCGTCGAGGGCGGGCTGTGGGAACGCGTTCGCCGTGGATTGAGCGGGTCCTGGTTCGAGACCAGGCTGATCGGCACGGGCGTCAAATCCGACCGGGAGGGGCCGCTGTCCGCGGCCGGGGCCCGGGACGCCCGGCGCGGTGGTTTCGCCGCGCCGATCCAGTGGGCGCCCTGGCAGCGTCGTTCCCTCTGACCGCCGTCATCACCGGGCGGGTGGCTGACCCGGCCGCCCGCCCACCACGCGAATGCTGCCCACCACGCGGATACGGTGAACGGAGCAAACGCTCTCACAGCACCCCCGGAGTCATCGTTTGAGTACGGTCGAGACAGCTGACCTGCGGGCCACCACCCGGTCGGTCTACATCACCTTCATCTTCCTCGGCGTGGCCATGGCCAGCTTCGCCGCCCGCATTCCGCAGATCCGTGACCACCTCGGGCTCACCCCGTCCGGGATCGGTCTCGTCCTGCTCGCCATCGCCGCCGGGTCGATCACCTCGCTGCCACTGGCCGGGCACCTGGTTCACCGCTTCGGCTCCCGCACCATGGTCGGCACCATGGCGGTGGTGCTCGGTGCGGCGCTGGCCGGCGCCGCGGTCGGCTACCAGTACGGCGTACTCCCGGTGGTCATCGCGCTCTACGTCTACGGCTTCTCCACCGGCGCGTGGGACGTCGCCATGAACGTGCAGGCCGCCGTGGTGGAACGCCGCCTCGGCCGGTCGATCATGTCCCGGTTCCACGCCGGCTACAGCGTCGGCACGGTCGCCGGTGCACTGGCCGGGGCGGCTGCGGTCAAGGCCGGACTCCCGGTCACGCAGCACGTGGTGATCGCCAGTGTCCTGGTGGTGATCGCGGTGGTCCTCGCGGTCCGCGGGTTCGTCGTCGACGAGAGCACACCCGAGGAGGAGACCGGCAAGTCCGGTGGCGCTCTGGCCGCCTGGACCGAGCCCCGGACCCTGCTGATCGGCCTCTTCGTGCTGGCCTTCGCGCTCACCGAGGGCGCCGGCATCGACTGGATCAACATCGCGCTCATCGACGATCACGGCACCGACGCCTCCACCGGCACGCTCGGCTTCGCGGTGTTCCTGGCCGCGATGACGGTCGGCCGCTGGTTCGGCCCCAACCTGCTGGACCGATACGGGCGGGTGCCGGTGCTCCGGTTGCTGGCCGTCACCGGGCTGGCCGGGCTGCTGATCTTCGTGTTCGGGCCGCACCCGGCGGTCGCCTTCGCCGGGGCGCTGCTCTGGGGGCTGGGCGCCTCACTCGGCTTCCCGGTCGGGATGAGCGCCGCCGCCGACGAGCCGGCGAAGGCGCCGGCCCGGGTCGGGGTGGTCGCCTCCATCGGGTACTGCGCGTTCCTCGGTGGACCGCCGCTGATCGGTTTCCTCGGTGACCACTTCACGGTCTCCCGCGGCCTGCTGGCCGTGGCGATGCTGCTGGTGCTGTCACTGGCCCTGACCCCGGCGCTGCGAGAACCGCGGTAGGGCACCACCGCCGTCCCGCGCTGCGGGAACCCGGCGGTAGGGCCGCCGCTGTCAGGCTTCCGGGGCGGACCCGGTGCGGAAGGCGGCGGTGGCGTTCCACTCGTCGTCGGCAGCCTTCTTCAGGGCCATGCCGTGCTCGCCGTTGTAGCGCAGGAACTTCGGCAGGGCGGCGGCCAGGGCAAGGCTGCCGGCGACGCACAGGACACCACCGACCCAGATGGAGCCGGCCACGCCCAGACCGGTACGGGCCATCGCGCCGGCCCGGAGCTGTCCGAGCAGAGGGCCGGTCGTGTAGGAGAGCATCTCGATGCCGGCCAGGCGTCCGCGCAGGTGGTCGGGGATGGTCTGGTTCCAGATGATCATGCGGAACAGGCCGGAGACCATGTCCGCCGCTCCGGCGAAGGCCAGGCAGAACAGGGTCAGCCACAGGGTGTTCGACAGGCCCACGCCGACGATGCCGACACCCCACAGGGCGGCGGCGATGAGCACCATGAGGCCGTGCCGGTGCACGCGGGCGGTCCAGCCGGAGCCGATCGTCGCCAGCAGCGAACCGATCGCCGGGGCCGCGTAGAGCAGGCCCAGCACCTTCGGGCCGCCCAGGTCCTCGGCCAGGAACGGGTACAGCGCGGACGGCATGCCGAAGAACATCGCGTTGATGTCGACCAGGTAGGTGCCGAGCAGTTCGGGGCGGGACTTCGCGTACTTCAGGCCGGTGACCACGCTCTTCACCGACGGGCGGTCGGCGGCCACCGGCGGCGGGACCGCTTTCACCAGGAACAGGCAGACCAGCGAGGCGGCGAAGGTCAGCAGGTCGAACGCGTAGACCCAGGCCAGGTCGAAGCTGGCGAGCAGGACGCCGGCCAGCGGCATGCCGGCGAGCTGGGCGAACTGCATACTGAGCGACTGCAGCGACATGGTGGCCGGCAGTTCCTCCGGCTTCACCAGCCGGGGGACCATCGCCTGCAGAGCCGGGCGCTGCAGGCCGGCGACGGCGGCGGTCAGGAACGCGGCGACGTAGAGCAGCCACAGATGCGGTTCGTCGGAGAGCGAGTTGAGCAGCAGGATGCCGCAGATCACGGCGAGTGCGGCCTCGCTGCCCCAGACGAGCAGCCGCCGGTCGATGTAGTCGGCCAGCGCTCCGCCGACGAACGACATGAAGATCAGCGGCAGCAGCTCGCAGACGCCGATCAGGCCGACCATCAGGGGATCGTCGGTCAGCTTCGCCACCTGGTAGGGGATGGTGACGTAGCTGATGAACGAACCGAACGCGGTCACCAAGCCGGCGATGAACACGAGCCGGAAGTCCCGGGAGGTGCGTAACGGGGACAGATCCAGGCTCACGCGGCGCTTCTTGGTCACGAAGGGCCATCCTGCCCCAGCTAACCGGACGCCGCACCGCGATTTAGCCCACCCTTACTTCATCACGAGGATCCCGGTCTCGCGGAAGGTGGCCAGGTCGGCCAGCGCCTCGTCGATGACGAACGATTTCTGGCCGGGCAGCGCGTCCAGCGGGAAGAAGCCGGCGTCCACGCTCTCCTCGGTCTCGCGCAGCAGCTCACCCTCCCACGAGTGCACCACGAACGTCATGAGCACCTGCTGGTACGTGTGCTCGTACTCGTTCGTGTAGGTGTAGGCCGTGTAGAACGCATACGGCGTGAGGGACGTGGCACGCAGGCCGGTCTCCTCCCACAGCTCGCGGACGGCGCACTCCTCCATGCTCTCGCCGAGCTCCATCGCACCGGCCGGGATCGCCCAGCGGTGATTGTCGGACCGCTGGATCAGCAGCAGCCGGCCCTGCTCGTCGAACACCACCGTGCGGGCGCCGACGAAGAAGATCGTGTCGGTGTCGCCGATGCTGGCGCGCACCTTGCCGAGGTAAGAATCCGCCCATGCAACTCCCATGGGAGAAGATTAGTCACGCCGACTTCTTGGTGGCCTTCCGCGGCGTGGTGGTTTTCCGTGGTGCTGACGCGCGGGGCGCCCGGGCCGCCTTTTTCGCTGGTGGGGGCGCGTCGTCCGTACCCTCGCCGCGGGCTTTCTTGGCTCTTTCGACCGAGGCCTTGAGCGCTGCCATCAGGTCGACGGCGGCGGCCGGCGCCTCCTCGGCCTCCTCCGGCTGGACCACCTCGCGCCCCTCGATCTTGGCGTCGATGACCTCCTGCAACGCGGCCCGGTAGTTGTCGGTGAACTCGTCGGGCTTGAAGCTGCCGGCCATCGAGTCGATCAGCGAAGCGGCCATCGCGAGTTCGGCCGGGCGGGTCTCGATGTCGTCGTCGAGGAAGCCGAATTCGGGGGTACGGACCTCGTCCGGCCACATCATCGTGTTGAGGACCAGCACGTCGTCACGGACCCGGAGGGTAGCGAGCTGCTCGCGCTGCCGGATCGCGATCTTGACGATGGCCACGCGCTCGGCGTCCCGGAGGGCGTCGCGCAGGAGCACGTAGGGTTTCGCGGCCTGGCCCTCGGGTTCCAGATAGTAGGCCTTCGCGAAGAGGATCGGGTCGATCTGCTCAGCGGGGACGAATTCGAGCACGTCGATAGCCCGGGAGGTGCTCAGTGGCAGGTCGGCGAAATCCTCATCAGTCAAGATCACCATTTCCCCGCCACCGACGTCGTAGCCCTTGGCGATGTCGTCATAGCTGACCACCTCGCCGTCCACCGAGCACGTGCGCTGGTACTTGATACGGCCCCCGTCGGTGCGATGCACCTGGTGGAAGCGGATGTCCTTCTCCTCGGTCGCCGAATAGAGCTTGACCGCGATCGACACCAGACCGAATGAGACAGCGCCCTTCCAGATCGCTCGCATGTCCTCAGAATGGCATCACTGGGACGCCTGCGTAAGGTGAATGCTTTTGCCTATGGTGATCGGGTGGCCGGATCACCGCTCACCCCGATGCTCGCGACAGCGGGCGGGTTGCCGGTGGGCCCGGACTGGAGCTACGAGTTCAAGTGGGACGGCGTCCGCGTCCTGGCGCTGTTCGGTGACGGCCCGCCCGCGCTCTACGCCCGCTCCGGTGCCGTGGTCACCGCCGCCTATCCGGAGATCGCCGACCTGCACCTGCCGGAGGGCACTCTCCTGGACGGCGAGATGGTGGTCTTCGACGCGGACGGCCGGCCCTCGTTCACCGCGCTGGCCGAGCGGATGCACGTCCGCGACAAGAGCAAGGCGGCGCGGCTGGCGGCGGCACTTCCGGTCACCTACCTGATCTTCGACCTGCTCTACCTCGACGGCATGGACTACACCGGCCTGCCCTACCTTGCCCGGCGCGAGCGCCTGGAGGAACTCGACCTGGCCGGGCCACGCTGGATGGTGCCGCCGTCCTTCGGTGACGGGCCGGCCACCGAGGCCGCCGCTCGCGAGAACCGGCTCGAAGGCGTCATGGCCAAACGATCCGATTCGGTCTACCTGCCCGGCCTCCGATCGCCGGACTGGGTCAAGGTCAAGTTTGATCGGACCGGCGACTACGTCATCGGCGGCTGGCGGCCCGGCGCACGCAAACTCGGCGGCCTCCTGGTCGGCGTGCCGACACCGGACGGTCTGGCCTTCCGGGGCCGGGTCGGCGGCGGCATCGGGGCGGCGGCCGAACGTGACCTGCTCTCGCGGCTGGCGCCGCTCGCGACCGACGATTCGCCGTTCGCTCCCGGTGCGGTGCCGCGCGAGGACGCCAAGGGCACCCATTGGGTACGGCCGGAGCTCGTGGCCGAGATCCGCTATGGCAACCAGACACCCGACCGTCGCCTGCGCTTCCCCCGCTTCCTGCGGCTGCGCGACGACAAGAAGCCCTCGGAGTGTGCCGACGATGCCCCGTGACCGTATCCCGGTGACCATCGAGGGCCGTGAGCTCGAACTCTCCAACCTGGACAAGGTCATGTATCCGGCGGCCGGCTTCACCAAGGGCGAGGTGATCGACTACTACACGCGGATCTCGCCGGTCCTGTTGCCGCACCTGCGGGACCGGGCGGTCACCCGGATCCGCTATCCCAACGGCGTCGACGAGGCGCATTTCTTCGAGAAGAACAAACCGGGGGGTACGCCGTCCTGGGTCCGCCTGGAGACGATGCCGGTGCCCGGTTCCACCAAGAGCCGGGAGACCATCGACTTCGTGGTCGTCGACGAGCTGCCCACCCTCGTCTGGCTGGCCAACCTCGCCGCGATCGAGCTGCACACCCCGCAGTGGCGGATCGGCGCCGACCCGGACATGCTGGTCGTCGACCTGGATCCGGGTGCGCCGGCCGGGCTGACCGAGTGCTGCGCGGTGGCGGTGCTGATGCGGGACCGCCTGGCCGCCTCCGGGATCGCGGCCTATCCGAAGACCTCGGGCAAGAAGGGGATGCAACTGTGCTGCCCGATCTCCGGCACACAGTCCGCCGAGGTCGTCGCCGCCTTCGCGCACGCGGTCGCCGAGGAGCTGGCCGCCATGGTGCCCGGGTCGATCACCGCGAAGATGGCCAAGCAGCTGCGACCGGGGAAGATCTTCATCGACTGGAGCCAGAACAGCGCGGCGAAGACGACGGTCACGCCGTATTCCCTGCGCGCGGGCTCGTCGCCGGCCGTCTCGGCCCCGTTGACCTGGGACGAGGTCGTCGCCATGGCCACCGGCGAGACACCGGCCCGCCAGCTCGGGCCGGCCGAGGTCTTGGACCGGGTCGCCACCCACGGCGATCTGCTCGCCGACCTGTTGCGGCCAGGCCCTAGGGTGCCCGATCAGGACACTTCTCATCGGGGGACATCGCGGTGACGGCGCCGATGTCATCGTGGTCGAAGCAAACGGCAGGTCCCGTCCGTTCCGCGCCGATACCGCCGTCGAGATCCGCGCGTGGCGCGCTGACACCAGCTCCTCGGGAAACGGCCCGGCTCCTGGTGAGCCGGGCCGTTTTCCTTTTCCGGAAGTGCTGTGTATAACTGTTCTAGAACTCAGTTCTAGAACAGTGGAGGTGTGGCATGACCGAGATCGCGTTGCCGCGGCCGGCCGCCAGTGTCATGAGCGATCCCGGGGCGCTCGGGCGGTTCGGGGAGTACGGCGGGCGCTACGTGCCCGAGTCGCTCGTCCCGGCCTGCGCGGCTCTGGAGGAGGCGTTCCGGGAGGCGTGGGCCGATCCGCGGTTCCGGCGCGACCTGGACCGGCTGCTCGCCGTGCATGCGGGCCGGCCCACCGCGCTCACCCCGGCCTGGCGGCTCTCCGCTGAGCTGGGCGTGAACGTGCTGCTCAAGCGTGAGGACCTGGCGCACACCGGCTCACACAAGATCAACAATGTGCTGGGACAGGCGCTGCTCGCCCGGCGGATGGGCAAGACCAGGCTCCTCGCCGAGACCGGCGCCGGACAGCACGGTGTTGCCACCGCCACGGCCGCCGCGCTCCTCGGGCTCGAAGCGACCGTCTACATGGGTGAGGTCGACATCGAGCGGCAGGCCCTCAACGTCTTCCGGATGAAGATGCTCGGGGCCGAGGTCGTCCCCGTCACCAGCGGCACCCGCACACTCAAGGACTCCACGAGTGAGGCCCTCCGGCAGTGGGTGACCTGCGTCGACGAGGCGCACTACTGCCTCGGATCGGTGATGGGGCCGCATCCGTACCCCTGGATGGTCCGTGAATTTCAAAGGGTCATCGGCGACGAGGCCCGGCAGCAGTGCGCGGCCGAGCTCAGCACCGGGATCCCCGACTACGTGGTCGCCTGCGTCGGTGGCGGGTCGAACGCGGCCGGCACGTTCGCCGGATTCGTCGACACTCCGGCCCAGCTGGTCGGCGTCGAGGCGGAGGGAGGTGCGGCCGTCGCGTTCGGGCAGGTCGGTGTGCTGCACGGGTTCCGGTCCTACCTCATGCAGGATGAGTTCGGGCAGGTCACCGAGGCGCACTCGATCGCCGCGGGGCTCGACTATCCGGGTATCGGACCGGAGCACGCGCACCTCAAGGACAGTGGGCGGGCGCGGTATGTCACGGTTCGCGACGAGGAGATCGTTCCGGCTGTGCACCGGCTCGCCCGTACCGAAGGAATTCTTCCCGCCCTTGAATCCGCACACGCCATCGCGTGGGTGATCCGTGCCGCCGAATCCGGCGAACTGCCGCCGTGGTCGACGGTGCTGGTGACGCTCTCCGGCCGCGGCGACAAGGACATGGCGACCCTGATGGAGGCGTCATGACCACGCTGGTCCGCACCGGACGACCGCTGCTGGTGCCCTACGTGACCGGCGGCATCCGGCCGGATTGGACCGACTACCTGCACGAATACGCCCGCAACGGTGCCGACGCCATCGAGATCGGGCTGCCGTTCTCCGATCCGATCCTGGACGGGCCGACCATCCAGGAGGCGTCCGACGCCGCCCTGCGCCGTGGGGTGACGGTCCGGAGCATCCTCGACGAGGTCGCCGCGATCGACGCCGGTGTCCCGCTGATCGCGATGACCTACTACAACCTCGTCGTGCACCGCGACGCCTCGACGTTCTGCCGTGACCTGGCCGCCGCCGGGATCCACGGACTGATCGTCCCGGACGTGCCGGTCGACGAGTCCGCCCCGCTCGCCGCCGCTGCCGCCTCCGCCGGGGTCGACCTGACGCTGCTGGCGGCACCGACCACACCGGCCGGCCGGCTCGCCGAGATCGCGGCGGTGTCCCGGGGATTCGTCTACGCGGTCTCGACGATGGGCACCACCGGCTCCGCCTTCGCCGCGTCGGGTGGCCGGCTGGCCGCCGAGCTACGGCCGCTCACCGACCTGCCGGTGCTGCTCGCCTTCGGTATCGCCAGCCACGCCGACGCGGTGACCGCGAGACGGTCCTCCGACGGCGTGGTGATCGGGGCCGCGCTGATGCGGCGCATCCTCGACGGCGGCACTCCGGCAGAACTCGGCGCGGTGCTGGCCGGGTTCCGCCGGGCCCTCGACGACGATGGGCCAGACTGTGTCCCGTGAAAGTTCCCGCATACCGGCGTATCGCAGCGGACCTGGCCGACAAGATCAGGGCGGGGGAGTACCGGCCGGGTGACGCGCTGCCGGCCCAGCGGGAGCTCAGCGCCGGTTACGGGGTCACGCTGATGACCCTGCGACAGGCGTTGCAGCAGCTCCGTGAGGACGGGTTGATCGTCCAGCAGGCCGGGCGGGGGACGTTCGTGGCGCCGGTGCAGGCCGCCTACCGGGTCGACACGCTGCGCAGTTTCGTCGAGGACCTGCGCGAGCAGGGGCATCAGGTCACCACCGAGGTCGTCTCGGCCTCCGCCGGCCCGGAGTTCCGGCTGGAGCGGCTGCGGGTCCTCGACGGGCGGCCGGTGATCCACCAGACGTCGCGGGTCCCGTCGCCGTGGGCGGCCGCTCTGGTCGGCGAGGACTTCCGGCGGATTTCGCTCTACGCGGCGCTGGCCGAGGCCGGGGTGACGATCGTGCGGGCCTCGGAGCGGATCGTTCCGGGGCTGCTCGCCGAGCCGATCGCGGGGTTGCTGCGGCGTCCGGCCGGGGAGCCGGTGTTCGTCAGCGAGCGGACGACCTATGCGATGGACGAGCAGCCGGTGGTCGTCGACCGTGCGGTGATCCTCGGCGATCTCATGGAGATCCGGGCCGAGCGGGCAGCCACCCGCCTGTCCCTGCAATGGGGGACGGTACGGGACCGTCCAAACGGTTGATCGACGCCGATGATCACTACCCGTAGGCTGCCGGAGCAGCCATTTCACGGGGAGCTTCCACAATGGGCATACGAAGCCTCGCTGTCGTCACAGCGCTTTCCACCTCACTGATCCTCACCTCCGCTCTGCCCGCGGCGGCCGCCGCACCGGCGATCGTCTCGACCGGACTGACTCCCGGTCAGGTCCTCGGCATCGAGACGACCATCTATCCCCAGTTCGCCGGCGAGACCTACGGCCTGGATCGGCTCGACGTGCTGATCGACGGCGTCGTCGTGGGTACCCGGACCAGCGCCGAAGGCAATGTCGCGCTCCGCGGTGTCACGTTCAAAGCACCGGTCGCCCACGACGGCAAAGAGGTGCAGCTGGTGGTCCGCGCCACCGACTTCGTGGGCGCGACCAGCGAAGCGGCCACCTCGGTCGTCATCGACACCACGCCGCCGGTCCTGGCCGACTTCGGCCCGGCGGCGGGCACCCTCCTGCCCGGCCAGGTCACCTTCACACCGACCGGGCTCTCCAGCGACGTCGCCTCGGTGGAGCTCCTGCCGCCGACCGCCTACGGCTCACAATGGCCGGCCAGCAAGGCGACCGCCGCCCCCTGGGCCCTCACCTGGGACAACAGGGGTAGTCACAACACCACTGTGACGGTCTCGATCAGGGTCACCGACCGGGCCGGCAACCAGAACCAGTACAACCGGGAATACCGGATCGACAACAAGGGCCCGTACATCAGCCTGGACTACTTCCCCGAGGTGGGTACCGGACCGAGCCGGCTCAGCGCCTGGGTGACCGACGACAACGGGGTCGATCGCCTCGAATGGTGGATCGACGGCGCGGTCCGGTCCACCGCCGAGACCTTCGACTACGACTTCGGCAAACGTGACCGCACCGTCCCCGTGCTGCTCAAGGCCTGGGACACGCTGGGCAACCTGGGCACCGCGGAGGTCGACGTCAAGGTCGACGCGACCGCGCCGGCCGTCACCGTGCTGACGCCGGGGAGCTACGTCCGGCAGCGGGGGATCATCAGCCGGGCCCGGGTGTCCGACGCCAGCGGTGTCGCCTACGTCGGCATGCGAGGCGGAAGTAAGGCCCGTGTGGTGAACGGCGCGTTCGAGTCGCGGATCAGCCTCGCCGAGGGCAAGCGGGAACTGGTCTGGGAGGCGATCGACACCAACGGGAACATGCGCGTCGTCCGCCGGACCGTCATCGTCGACGTCACCGCGCCGGCCCTCAAGGTGACAAAGGCTCCGAAGAACAAGGCCAAGGTCAAGGGCACCGTCAAGGTCACCGCCTCGTCGACCGACCGGTTCGGCGTCGCCCGGGTCGAGCTGCTGATCAACGGCAAGGTGGTCGCGACCGACTACAAGGCCGGCTACGCCTTCTCGATCAACACCAAGAAGTACGGCAAGAAGTTCAAGGTCCAGCTGCGCGCCTACGACCGGGCCGGCAACTCGCGGGTCACCGCGGCCCGCACCTGGTACCGCTGAGCAAGGGACCACACGTGAACTACTCGCTCATCGAACTGCGCCACCCGCCGATGTCGTTCTTCGGCCTCAGCTCGCCCAAGGTCTTCCTCGACGGGATCGAGCAGCCGGCCCGCGGCTGGGGTCAGCGGTGGCTCGCGATGACACCGGGCCCGCACCGCATCGACGTGTACGTGCCGTACATCCTGCCGCTTCGCGCCGGTAAGGCGACCCTCGAGCTGACGGTCCCCGAGTCCGGGGTGTCACTGGAGTACATGGCCCCGACCGTCTCGTTCGCCGCCGGGTCGATCGGCGCACCCGGCCAGCAGAAGTCCACCGGCTTCAGCACCGTCATGGTGCTCAACGTGCTGGCCATCGTCCTGCTGGTCGGTGTCGTGCTCGCCAACCTGTTCAGCTGACCGCGACGGGCCGGGTCCCCGAGGACCCGGCCCGTCGGCGCGTCCGCGTCTGATCAGTCGATCCGGGGGAGGGGCGGGCCGAGAACGTCGTCCGCGTCGATGATCTTGTAGGCGTACCCCTGCTCGGCCAGGAATCTCTGACGGTGCGCCGCATACTCCGTGTCGATCGTGTCGCGGGAGACCACCGTGTAGAAGTGCGCCTGCCGCCCGTCACCCTTAGGCCGCAGCACCCGGCCGAGACGCTGCGCCTCCTCCTGCCGCGACCCGAACGTGCCGGACACCTGGATGGCCACCGCCGCCTCCGGCAGGTCGATCGAGAAGTTACCGACCTTCGACAGCACCAGAGTCCGCAGTGAACCGTCGCGGAACGCGTCGAACAACCGCTCCCGCTCCTTGTTGGTGGTCGACCCCTGCACGATCGGCGCGTCCAGGAACTCGCCCAGCTCGTGCAACTGGTCCAGGAAACCGCCGATCACCAGCACCTGCTCGCCCGGGTGGCGGTTGACCAGGGCTTTCACGACGGGCAATTTGGTACGCGCGGTCGCCGCCGCCCGATAGCGCTCCTCGGCCTCGGTCACCGCGTACGACATCCGCTCGGCATCGGTCAGCGTGACCCGGACCTCGACACACTCGGCCGGCGCGATCCAGCCCTGCGCCTCGATGTCCTTCCACGGCGCGTCGTAGCGTTTCGGCCCGATCAGCGAGAACACGTCACCCTCACGGCCGTCCTCGCGGACCAGGGTCGCGGTGAGACCGAGCCGCCGGCGCGCCTGCAGGTCGGCGGTGAACCGGAAGATCGGCGCCGGCAGCAGGTGCACCTCGTCGTAGATGACCAGGCCCCAGTCACGGGCGCCGAACAGGTCGAGATGCGTGAACGTGCCACCGCGCCGGGACGTCAGCACCTGATAGGTCGCGATGGTGACCGGGCGGATCTCCTTGCGCTCCCCGCTGTACTCCCCGATCTCCTCCTCGGTCAGCGTGGTCCGGGCCAGCAGCTCCCGTTTCCACTGCCGGCCGGCGACCGTGTTGGTGACCAGGATCAACGTGGTCGCCTTGGCAGTCGCCATCGCCGCCGCGCCGACGAGGGTCTTGCCCGCCCCGCACGGCAGCACGACGACCCCGGAGCCACCCGCCCAGAAACCATCGACAGCCTCCTGCTGGTACGACCGGAGCGTCCACCCGTCCTCAGCGAGGCCGATCTCGTGCGCCTCACCGTCGACGTAACCGGCCAGGTCCTCGGCCGGCCAGCCCAGCTTGAGCAGCGCCTGCTTGAGCCGCCCGCGCTCCGAACCGTGCACCGCGATGGTCTCGTCGTCGAGGCGGGCGCCGAGCATGCCGGCCAGCTTCTTCGATTTCGCCACCTCGATCAGCACGATCTTGTCGAGACCGCGCAGGACCAACCCGTGCACCGGATCGTTCAGCAGCTGCAGGCGCCCGTAGCGGTCCATCGTCTCGGCGACGTCCACCAGCAGCGCATGCGGCACCGGATAACGCGAGAACTTGATCAGCGAATCGACCACGCTCTCCGCGTCGTGGCCCGCCGCCCTGCTGTTCCACAACCCGAGTGGGGTCAGCCGATAGGTGTGCACATGCTCCGGCGATCGCTCCAGCTCCGCGAACGGTGCGATCGCCATCCGGCACGCCTGAGCGTCCGGGTGGTCCACCTCCAGGAGCAGGGTCTTGTCCGACTGCACGATCAGTGGTCCGCCACTCACGCGTACACCCTCCGAAGGTCGAAAAAGACGACCCTCAAGTGTGCCACGAAATTCGTTTACAACCTTTCGCCCCGCTCGCGCGTCGGTACTTACGGCCGGGTCGTGCGTCAACGGGGGCGCGCGACCCGGCAAAGACCCTCTACCCCTCAGCGGCGAGCGCGTCGAGCTCATCCAGGGAATCGAATGCCGCGCGCTTGGCGGCGACGGGCAGTGCTTGGCTGACGAGCGCCTCAGCGATCAGTTTCGCCCGTTTCTCGTCGACCCCGCGGTGCACCAGAAGCTGCACAGCGTCGTCGTGTGTGCCCTCCAGGCGACCTTCGACGACGCCCTCGGCGTGGCCTTCGGCGTGAAGCGCATCCGCCCACGTCAGGTCATTGTTGTTGTCGATGGACATGCCGGCCTCCCTCAAGGCTTCCTCGATATCTTCTCGTTTCATCACGATGGCGGCAAAGGCCAGCGTGGTTCTGGTGAGGTCCCGGTAGAGGGACTTCGAGTCGACCGATGTCGCTGCTCGTAGGATTTCGATGAGTCGTGCCTCCCGTTCCTTGTGGTCGAGGGTGCCTGCGAGCATCGCCCACGGCGCTGTCAACGGTTGGGTGAGTGCTCTCGCCGGATCGAGATCCCGGACGTAATGCGTTTCGAAGGCGTAAACGAGATCGGGTGGCTCGTCGATGCGACTGGGTGATCTGCCCTCACCGAGAACGATGACGTGCTGCTGGATGCGTTTGCCCGCGCAGGCGGGCTCGACCCGGAGCAGACCTCGATAGATGAGCATCCGGTCCGCCATGCGGGGATCGGCTCGACGCTGAAACTCGAGATGGAGCACCTGGTCGTCTCCGGACAGGACCAGATCGGCGTTTCGCCGGTCGGCGTGGACCTCGGCGAGATTGAGCTCGGTGGCTTCGACCTTGGCCTCGATCGGGACAGTGATCCCGAAGACCTTTCCGAACAGGGCTGGATCGGTGTTGACGAGGCGTTTGGTGACGACGTCGTACTGATTGACTGCAGGCGCGATGGCACTGCCCTCCCCTGAAAGCGGGCGACTAGCTGATCAGAGCCTATAGTCTCTGTTCAGCTAGTCGCAAGCCACCTAGACGGGAGACTACTCCTCGGTCACCGCCGCGGTGATGCGGTGCAGGGCGAAGGTGTGCAGGCTCTCGCCCCGTTCGTCCTCGGCTCGTAGGTAACCGGCGGACAGCGAGACCGGGCGGACCAGGCGGGACAACGTGGCGCCGTGTGAGTCGACGTAACCGACCCACACCCGGGCCTTGTCGCGGACCGCCTGCTGGAGCACCGCCATCGCCTGGGTGTGCTGCTGGACCGCGGTGAGGCCGGGGACGGCCTGGCCATGGGCGGCACGGACGGTGACGGGCGCGCGCCGGGCGGCCCGGGTCGCGATGTCGCCGCGGCGCAGCTGCTCGACGACCCCGGCGAGACGCGGGCCGGTGAGGACCGGGCCGGACGGTTCGGTGACCCGGGGGGTGCGTGACGGGGCCCGCCGGGCTTTCGGCCTGGTCAGGACGGTGGCACCGCCGGCGTCCTCAGCGACGGGGGCGTAACCGTTCTCGCGGAGGGCGCCGAGCAGCCGGGCCACCGGGCGCGGGCTGACCAGCACGGTCGGCGCGATCGATCGGAGGTCGAGGCTGGTCAGGCGCCGGTCGGCGACGACCTCGGCGAGCAGGGCCTCGTCGTCGCTGCGCAGGTAGGAGCCGGCCGAGCCGCTTCGCAGGCCGCCGTGCCGCCGGGCGGCGTCGTCGATCAGATAGGTCAGCGTCTGCGGCACCGGGGTGCGGGACCGGCGCCGGAACAGCGCATGCAGGTCGGCGGCCTGGTAGCCGACGTCGAGGGCACGCCGCACGCTGGCCGGGGTGACCCGGAAGACACTGGCGCCGCCGGCCGACTCCGGCTCGGCCAGGACGTCGAGCTCGGTGGCGAGCTCGGGCTCGGGCGGACCGGGCACGATCACGGTCAGGTCGGCCTGGACCAGGATGTGGTCGACCGGCGCGGGCAGCAGCTGGTCGAGGGCGCGCACGGCGTCGGCGTGGGCATCCTCCGGATGCACCCCCAGCGGGTCACCGTCGTCCGGTCCGGTGTCGGTCAAGAGCAATCGGGCGTACGACGTGAGCGCCCCCAGCCCGGTGATCCCGAGGAGGGCCGCCCCGGTGTAGGCGTCCCGATGTGCCGTCTCCCGGCCGCGGGAGCGCCGTGGCGCCTGCCAGGCGAGCAATGCCAGCAGGTCGTCGGGAGCGGGCGCGGCGCCGGCGTCGAGCTCCGCCAGGGCGGCCAGCGCCTCCCGCCGGGCCTGGGGCGCACCGGCCCGCTCGGCGTCGGGGGCGAGGGCGTTGATCGGCCGGTCGCGCTCGTCGCGGCGGCCCACGAGTCCGGGCTGCCGGGACATGGTGAGCCAGGCACGGGCCAGGGCGGCCCATCGGTGGGCGATGCCGGTCGCGCGCCACAGGTCGTACGCCCCGGTGGGTAGGAAGGTGTCCTGGTTCTGACCGTTCTCGGACTCGCCGAGCAGGCCCGCCGCATAGGTGATCTCGACGAGCAGCGCGGCACCGGCCTCGTCGACGCCGGCGGCCTTGGCCAGCCGTTTGAGGTCGCGGACGCCGAGCCCGCCGGCGCGCAGCACCGGCGCCGGCTCGGCGGCGAGTGATTCGAGCACCGCCTCGGCGGCCCGGACCGCCTCCATGGTCTGGCCGGCGCCGGCCGAGTCGGCGGACTGCTGGGTGCGTGCCGGGCCGCCGGGCCGGGGCGCGGCCGGGCGCAGCTCGCCGAGCGGGCCGGTGTCGCGGCGCAGCAGCATGCCGATCTCGCGGGGCAGCTCGACCAGCTCGCCGTCGGGGCGTGGGGCGCGGCCGGCCTCCGAGACGGGGACCAGCACGTGCTGGTCGACGAGCCACCGGACGGGCTCGGCGACGGCGTCGCGGGTGAGGGCGCCGATCGGGGGACCGGCGGCGAGCCGGTCGAGGACCGCGCGGGCGCCGGGCGGTGCGGCGAGCACGGTGCGGCGCAGCTTGGCGCGGTCGGCGACGAGGGCGGCGGCCTGCGGGTCGAGGAAGTCGGCGGGGCGGCCGAGGCCGGCCGGGTACGGCGAGGTGACCTCGTCGACGGCACCGACGACCTGCAGCCCGTCCTCCGGCCCGTGCAGCAGGAACCGCACGCGCAGCCGGTCGATCGCGAGCCGGACCTCGTCCTCCGGGACCCCGGTGGCGAGCTCGAGGATGGCGCCGACCGAGGTCAGCGCGGTGTCGGCGGCCCGGGTGAGGCGGGCCGCGTCCAGAACGACGAGGGTGAACTCGTCGAGGCCGTCCAGGCAGCGGGCGACCGAGTTGCGGGACTGTGCGCGCACGGCGAGGGCCGAGATGTCAGCCGGCACCGGGATGACGAGATCCGGGCGCAGTTGTATGAGCGCGCCCAGAGCCTCGTCGGGGAGCGACCGGAGTTGATCGGCGAATGTGGTGGCCATCGTCTTCAACGCTAACGTTCATGGGACGATGTTGTGGGTCCGGGCGTGGCCGGACCCAGACTCGAGGAGGACCGAAAGTGGCGAAGCCCAAGACGGCGACCGGCGCGGTGCCGGCTACCGAGCACTCCGGGCCGCGTGGTGTGGACATGAAGGGCCAGATGCACGTCTCCGAGCTCATCTCCGACCGCGCCGCCGCTCCGTCCCCCTTCGGTGACGACCAGACGTTCCCTCTTCCGGTGGAGAGCCTGACCTACAAGGCGCGTCGCGCTCAGTGACGCCCGCGGTCGGTTTCGACCTGGACATGACCCTGATCGATTCCCGCCCGGGCATCCGGGCGGCGTATCAGGAGCTCACCGCACGTACCGGTGTCTTCGTCGACGCCGATCTCGCCGTGTCCCGGCTCGGTCCGCCGCTGCGTACCGAGCTGCGGCACTGGTTCCCGGAGTCCGAGGTCGAGGCGGCGGTCACCACCTATCGCGGGCTCTATCCGGAGTTCGCGATCACCCCCAGCGTGCCCACGCCGGGTGCGGTCGAGGCTCTCGACGCGGTCCGTGCGGCCGGCCTGCGGGTGGTCGTGGTGACGTCGAAACTGGGCCGGCTGGCCGCTCTGCACCTGGACCATCTGGGCATGCGGGCCGATGAGCTGGCCGGTGACCTGTTCGCCGAGGGCAAGGCATCCGCGCTGGTGGAGCACGGTGTGCGGTGGTATGTGGGTGATCACGCGGCGGACATGGTGGCGGCCCGGACCGCCGGTGTGCCCGGCGTCGGCGTGACGACCGGCCCGTGTTCGGAGCCCGAGTTGCGGGCCGCCGGCGCTTCGTACGTCTTGTCCGACCTGACCGTGTTCCCGGCATTACTCAGTGAGATTGCAGTTGGGCCGGAGGCGTCGGCTAGATAGCCTTGGCGTGAGCGGTTGTGTCCATTGAGTGAAGTTGAGGTCAGCGGTGCCCACGGGTCGAGTGAAGTGGTACGACGCTACGAAGGGATTCGGTTTCGTCACCAGTGATGAGGGCGGAGACGTGTTCCTTCCCAAGGGTGCGCTGCCGGCGGGGGTCACGGAACTGAAAACGGGCCAGCGGATCGAGTTCGGCGTCGTCGACAGCCGAAAGGGCGCGCAGGCCATGGGTGTGAAGCTTCTGGACGCCCCGCCGTCCCTGGCCGAGTTGCGCCGCCGCCCGGCGGACGAGCTGGCCAGCATGATCGAAGACATGATCAAGGTCCTGGAGAGCTCGGTGCAGCCGTCCCTGCAGCGAGGTCGCTATCCGGACAAGAAGACCTCGCTGAAGATCGCGCAGCTGGTGCACGCGGTCGCCCGCGAGTTCGAGACCTGAGCCGGCCAAAGTCGACGATCTATAGAAACGACGGCACAGCAGGCGTGAGACCCGCCGCCGCCGCGCGCCCGAGCAGGGCGTCGGCGGCGGCGAGTCCGTCTTTGCCCAGTTCCAGGGTGAACTCGTTGACGTAGAGCTCGATGTGCTGACGGACCACGGCGGGTTCCATCTCCTGCGCGTTGGCGAGGATGAAGTCGTGGCTCGCGGACGGGTCGCGCCAGCCGTACCGCAATGATTCGCGGATCCAGCCGGTCGCCTCGGCCGGGTCGACGGTGCCGCGTTTGGCGAGGATCGCGCCGAGCGGGATCGGCAGGCCGGTGTCGCTCTCCCACCACTCGCCGAGGTCGACCAGGGCGGTCAACCCGTACCGCTGGTAGGTGAAGCGGGCCTCGTGGATGACCAGGCCGGCGTCGAAGCGGCCCTCGGCCACCCCGGGCATGATCTGGTGGAACGGGACGACCTCGATGCGGGCCGGTTGCTGACCGGCGGCCCAGAGGCGGAACAGGAGGTACGCCGTGGTCCGGTCACCGGGGACGGCGACGGTCGCCCCGTTGAGGTCGGCGCGGCCGTTCGTGAGCACCAGCGGGCCGCAGCCCCGGCCGAGCGCGCCCCCGCAGGGCAGCAGCTCGTAGTCGCCGAGCAGCCACGGCAGTGCCGCATAACTCACCTTGACCAGGTCGAACGCGCCGTCGAGCGCGGCCGTGTTGGTGACGTCGACGTCGGCGAACGTGAGATCGACCGGCGGCGCGCCGGGGACCAGACCGTGCACGAGAGCGTGGAAGACGAAGGTGTCGTTGGGGCACGGCGAGACCGCGAGTGAAAGCGCCACGGTCTCACGCTAGTCCGTACTCCAGGGAAAATATTCACGTCTCCCTCTGGCCCTGGAGGTGTGATCCTTCCTACACTCCGCCTTGTTGGATCAAGTGATCGACCAAGGGGGTGCCGTGTGACTCGTAAGCTGGTCGCGGGCGTCTTGGTGCTCGGCCTCGTTGGTGGGCTGCCCACGCCTGCCAGCGCCGCGAGCTGGACGCCCGCCTATGACCTGGAGGGCGCTTGCGTCACCCTCCAGGCTTTCAACGGATCGACCTCGATCGGCTATGTCTGGAAGGACTCGGTCGGGTACGGCTTCAAGAGCGCCGTCGCCAGTGCCGAGCCGTTCCGGCTGGAGGCCACTCAGCTCGGGCGCTACACACTCCGCGACCAGGACGGCGCGCCCGCCTACCAGAGCGTGATGAACTGGGTGTGGGCCGGCTCCGAGTACGGCGCCCGCGCCGACTGGACCGTCACCACCGACGGCAGCAGCTACAAGTTCGTCAGCACCGCGACCGGTCAGCAGGCCGGCTCCTACCTCGGCGGGCTCGGCGCCGGTAGCGCCACCTTCAAGCTCGCCCCGGCCAGTGGCTGCGCCGCGAACCCGGACATCGCCACCGGCGTCAGCGGCACCCCGGCGCCCGGCGTCGACGCCAACGGCAAGCTCGTCGGCTGGATCGATGCGCACGCGCACATCACCGCCGGTGAGGCGTTCGGCGGGGCACTGCACTGCGGTGACGCGTACGCGCCGGGTGGCGTCACGGTCGCCCTCAAGGGCTGCGCCTCGCACGGCACCCTCGGCTGGGGCGCCCTGCTGGAGGCGATCATCGCCGGCACCGACCCGATCAACTCGGCCGAGGACGGCTGGCCCACCTTCGGTGACTGGCCGCAGTACGACACGCTGCTGCACGAGGCCTCCTACTTCCGCAGCCTGGAACGGACCTGGAAGTCCGGCCAGCGGGTGCTCAACGTGCTGCTGGTGGCCAACCGGGTGATCTGTGACCTGACGCCCGAGCACACCTCCTGCAACGAGATGGACCAGATCCGCGCGCAGGCCACCTATCTGCAGAAGATGCAGGACTATGTGGACGCCCGCAGCGGCGGTCCGGGCAAGGGCTGGTTCCGGCTGGCGAAGACCCCGGCCGAGGTACGCAGCATCGCCGCCCAGGGCAAACTCGCTGTCACGATCGGTGTGGAGAACTCCGAGATCTTCAACTGCCGGGAGATCAACAACGTCCCGCAGTGCACCAAGGCCGACATCGACGCCGGGCTGAACGAACTCGAGAGCCTGGGCGTCAGCGGCCTCTACCCGGTGCACAAGTTCGACAACGCGTTCGGCGGCACCCGCTTCGACGAGGGCGTCACCGGCGCCGCGATCAACGTCGGCAACCTGATCTCCACCGGGCACTGGTGGCAGGCGACCAGCTGCACCGGGCCGTCCGACAACGAGCAGCCGCTGGTCAGTGACGACTTCGCGAAGCTGCTGCAGCTCGGGGTCGGTCTTCCGGCCGGCGCGATCCTGCCGGTCTACCCGAGCGGCAAGATCTGCAACACGCGAGGACTGACCGAGCTCGGCACGTACCTGATCAACCGGATGATCGACCGCGGCATGATCATCCACGTCGACCACATGGGCGTGAAGACCGCGTCGGCGGTCCTCGACCTGGCCCAGCAGGCGAACTACCCGGGCGTCGCCTCGGTGCACACCTGGTCCGACCCGGCTCTGGTCAACCGGATCCTCGGCCTGGGCGGTTTCGTCGCCAGCTATGCCTTCTCGGCCACCGACGACGGCCAGGACACCGGCACCTTCCTCGACGAGTGGCGCACCCACCGGGCGCTCGCCAACGGCTCGAAGATCACCGGCTACGGCGTCGGCACCGACGTGAACGGGCTGGGCCCGCAGGCAGCCCCCCGCCTCAACGCCGGGTCCAGCCCGCTCACCTACCCGTTCACCGCGACCAACGGCACCACGGTCGCCAAGCAGGTCTACGGCACCCGCACCTTCGACATCAACACCGACGGCGTCGCCCAGTACGGGCTCTACGCCGACTGGGTGACCGACCTGATCAACCAGGCCGGACCCGACGGCCCGCTGCTCAAGCAGCAGCTGCTCAGTGGTGCCGAGGCGTACACGGTGATGTGGGAAAGGTCCCGTGCGTGACGCTCGTTGAAGCACCGGTCCGCCGGTCATGGATGGTCGCTTACGCGCTCGCCATGATCGGCGTGGCCGCCGGTTGGTTCGGGCCGATCCAGATCCTGCTCCCCGAGCAGGCGGCCCACCTCGCCGGCGACGGCGGCAAAGAGGCGCTGCTCGCCCTGGTCACGGCCTGGGGTGCGGCGGCGTCGATGGTGGCCAATCCGCTGTGGGGGATGGTCTCCGACCGGCTCGGCAAGCGCCGGCCGATCTTCGTGGCCGGTACCGCGATCGGCGTCGTGGGGCTGGTCGTCCTCTCCGCGGCCGACACCACCACGCTGATGGTCACCGGCTGGATCCTGGTGCAGGTCGGCCTCAACGGGCCGATGGCCGCACTGGCCGCCATGATCGGCGACCGGGTGCCGGAGAGCCAGCGCGGCACGGTCGGCGCGCTCTTCGGCGTCGCCCAGATCATCGGCGTCATCCTCGGCACCGCGGTCGCCGTCGTCGCCGGTTCCACGGCGCTCGGCTACCTCGCGGTGGCCGTCGCCGTCCCCGCCCTCGGCGCCAGCCTGCTGATCATCAACCGGGAGCAGCCACTCCGCGCCCCGGAGAAGCAGAAGTGGCACTGGCCGGGCGGGCAGTTCGCCTGGGCCTGGGTGATCCGCTTCCTGCTCAACCTGGTCAACGCCCTCGTCCTGGTCTACCTGCTCTACTACCTGTCGGACGAGGTCGGCGTCGACGACGCGGCGACCTGGGTGCTCATCGTGACCGTGGTGAACGTGCTGTTCGCCGGCGTCTTCGGCTTCGCCGGTGGCGTGCTCTCGGACCGCTGGGAGAAGCGTCGCGTCTTCGTGGCGGCCGGTGCGGTCGTCCTGGCCGTCGGCACCACACTGATGGCCCTCGTCCCGGTCGTGCCCGTGGTGCTCGCCGCTTCGGTGCTGGTCGGTGTCGGCTGGGGCGCCTACATCGCCGTCGACATGGCCGTACTCACCCAGGTCCTCCCGGACCCGGAGACCCGGGCCACCATGCTCGGCGTCGCCAACGTGGCCGGAACCCTGCCACAGATGCTTGCCCCGGTGCTGGCCGCGCCGATCGTCACCGCGCTCGGCGGCTACCGCACGCTCTACCTGGTCACGGCCGGTTTCGCACTACTGGCACTGGCCCTGCTACCCCGCCTCCGGGCGATCCACTGAAAGGAACCACCTTGTACCCCCAGTTCCCACCCGGTTTCCGGTTCGGCATGTCCACCTCGGCCTACCAGATCGAGGGCGCGGCCGACGCGGGCGGCAAGGGCCCGAGCATCTGGGACACCTTCACCGCACAGGGCGGAACCGTCCGGAACGGCCAGGACGGCCGGGTGGCGATCGACCACTACCACCGGTACGCCGAAGACGTCGCCCTGATCGCCGGGGCCGGGGTGCAGGACTACCGGTTCTCGTTCTCCTGGCCGCGGGTGCTCGCCGGAGACGTCGACTTCTACGAGCGGCTCGTCGACTCGATCCTGGAGAACGGGCTGCGACCGGTCCCGACGCTCTACCACTGGGACCTGCCGCAGGAGCTGGAGGACGCCGGCGGCTGGATGAACCGGGACACCGCGCACCGGCTCGCCGACTACGCCAGCACCCTCGTGCTGCGGCTCGGCGACCGGGTCCGGGACTGGATCACCATGAACGAGATGAACGTGCACACGCTCTACGGGTATGCACTCGGCGATCACGCGCCGGCCCGCGGGCTCGGCCTCGGGGCTCTTCCCGCCGGGCATCACCAGCTCCTCGCCCATGGGTTGGCGGTGCAGGTTCTCCGTACCCATGGAGCTCGCAGTGTAGGGATCGCCAACCAGCACTTCCCGGTGACGCCGGCCACCGACTCGCCCGAGGATGTCGCGGCAGCGACGCTCTTCTCCGACCTCACCAACTGGACCTTCTCCGACCCGATCCTGCTCGGCGACTACCCGAGCGAGCTGATCAGGGCCGGGGTCGGAGTGCCCGACGCGCAGCTCGACCGGGACCTCGAACTGATCAAGGCGCGGCTCGACTTCTACGGCGTCAACTACTACGAGCCGACGATGATCGAGGCGCCGCGGGTCGGCAAGGACTACAGCGGTGTGCTCGAAGTGGACATTCCGGAGGGGATGCCGTTCTCGCCGGTGCCGGTCAAGAGCGACGAACGCACCGATTTCGGGTGGGCGATCGTGCCGTCCGGGCTCACCGACATCCTGGTCACGCTCAAGGAGCGGTACCCGGCGCTGCCACCGGTGATCATCACCGAGAACGGTGCGTCGTTCCACGACGCCGCCCCCGGGCCGGACGGCCGGGTCCACGACGAGCGGCGCATCGCTTACCTCGACGCCCACCTCTCTGCCGTGGCTGATGCCATTTCCGCAGGTGTACGGGTGGACGGCTACTACTGCTGGTCGGCTCTCGACAACTTCGAGTGGGCGGCCGGGTTCGACGAGCGGTTCGGTTTGATCTACGTCGACTTCTCGGATCTGTCGCGGACACCGAAGGATTCCTACTACTGGTACCGGGACCTGATCGCCTCTCAGGCTCGCAGCTGATTCACGAACTGGTTGGCGAGGCGGGACAGCCGGTCGGCGCGTCCCTCCTCGGCCCAGCCGTCCACCAGGCTGAGCAGAGTGCTGCCCTCGACCAGGATGATGAAGTCGTCGATCACCGCCTCGTCGTCCACCCCGGGCCGCAGCTCGCCCAGCTCACGGGCCTCCCGCAGGCAGTTGATCAGGTGCACGCGGATCGCCCGGTGCGAATCACGCCGCGACTCGGCCAGCCTCGGATGTGACAGGGCCGCCCCCGCGAACGCCACATTGACGTGCGCGTCCGCGGCCCGCTCCTCGTCGAGCGGCAGCACCGCCTCCAGAGCCGCCCGCAGCCCGTCCAACCCGAAAAGATCGCCGCCTATCTCGAAGGCGCGCTCCACTATCCGGTCGTAGATCGCCTTCTGCGCGGCCACCAGGATGTCGTCCTTGCCGCCCAGGAAATGCGCCAGCACACTCAGCGAACAGCCCGCCTCGTCGGCTATCGCCCGGGTCGTGGTGCCCTCGACACCCCGCACCCGCACCACACGCCAGGCGGCGGCCAGCAGCTCCGCCCGCCGCAGGTCACGATCCACCAGCTTCGGCACGGGCACAGCTTGCCACACCGCAGGCGTGCCGGTTCGCACCGCTCACACCGGCCGGCCGGGTTCTCCTTCTCAGCTGACGGCGGGCTCGCGGACGGTCAGCTGGCCCACGCGGCGGGCCAAGGGGAGAGTCGCCACCACGGCGATCACCGGAATCAGGAACGCCCACTGCAGCCCGATCGGCTCCGACAGCGCACCCAGCAGCACCGCGCCGAGCAGCGCGCCGCCGTAGTTGAACAGATTGACCTTGGCGATGACCTCGTCACTGCTCTCCATCGCCGCCTCACCGGCAGCACTGAACGCCAACGGCACCAGCACACCCACACCGATGCCGGCGATCGCGAACCCGGTCACCGCCGCACCGATCGCCGGCAGCGCCACCACCAGACCGCATCCGACCCCGCACACCGCCAGAGCACCGAGCGCGATCGGAGTACGGCCGGCCCGCGGCACCACATGGTCGGCAACCAGGCGGCTGACCAGCACGGCGGCCTGATAGGCGGCGTAGCCCAGGGGAGCCACCGACGCGGCGGCGGTCAGCGAGTCCTGCAGGTAGACCGAACTCCACGTGCTGACCGCCGAGTCCACCAGAAACGCCGTGAAGATCAACATCCCGCAGACCAGGACGATCGGGCGTACGCTCCGGCCACTTCCGGCGTGCGCGACACTCGACCGCAGAGTCCGGCCCGGCTCGAACGACCGCCACCCGATCAGACCCACCAGCACCGCGAAGACGGCGGCCACACCGACCGCCACCGCCGCCCCCGCACCCGACTCCAGCGAACCCGACATGATCAGGGCGGCGGCGATGGCGGCGGCCGTGTACGCCGCGAACAGACGGCTCATCACACTGCGCCCCAGGCGGGCCTGCACCAGCACACCCTGCATGCTGAGCGACGCGTCGACCGCGCCCAGGCCGATGCCGTACGCGAAAAGGACCATGGCGAAGACCGCATTGGGTGACCACACGGTGCTGCCGGCGAGGCCCGCACCGGCCAGGAACAGGCCGGACGCCAGTGCATAACGGCTGCCCCAGCGGGCCGCGACCTGGTCGGCGAGAATCGATCCACCGGCCGCCGCGACCACCACCAGAAGCAGCAGCGCCGACACGAACGTGTCATCGATGTGCTGCCGGTCCTTGAACGTCGGCAGCGCGGTCACCACCGCGGCATAGCCCAGCCCCTGCGCGGCATAACCGGCGCCGATCAGCCGGGCCCGCGCGCCGGCTGACATGCCGCCCGCGCTCACGTCGTCCATCGATGCCTCGTTTCGCTGTCCGCAGCACGTGGTCCCGATCACAGGGCCGTCAGCGCAGCATGCCGCTCACGATCGCCGACAGCAACATTTTCCGTGTAAACGATTCATCCACACCCCGAAGCACCCAGCCGGGTCGCCCCCGGGCCATCCCCACCCGCCCACCATCCACGCCGCCTGCCGTTCGCGCTGCTTGCCGTTCGCGCTGCTTGCCGTTCGCGCTGCTTGCCGTTCGGGCCGCCTGCCGTTCGGGCCGTCCGCCGTCCGCCGCTTGCGTTTGCCCATCCCCATCCCCATCCCCGTCCCCGTCGCCCGCCACCCACCTGGTCGCGATCCGCCCGGTCGCCATCCGGTGCCGCCGCCATCCGGTGCCTGCCGCCATCCGTCCCCGCCGGCTGCCCAGGTTGCTCGGATGCCTGGCTTTCGGGTGCCCAGTCGCTCCGGCCGGCGTCCAGACGTGCCACACCAGCCGAATTCCATGCCTGAACAACGGCAATCGGAGCGCCCGCCAACGTCTCCCGGGCCGGGTGCCTGCCGATCTTGCGCGTTTTGCCACCGAGAACGGTGGTCTGGCGCTCAAGAACGGTGGGAGTGGGCAGCTTCCAGGTCGGTGCCTGCCGATCTTGCGCGGTTTGCCACCGAGAACGGTGGTGTAGCGCTCAAGAACGGTAGGAGCGAGCGATCAGCGGACTCGCGGTTCCGGAAACCGCCAGACCTCGCGAGTTCACTACGCCACCAGAGCGGGCACCGGCTGAGGGCCAGGGGTGATCCGCCTGGAGGCCGGGGGGAATCGCCTGGAAGTGGGGAGAGCGCGGCCTGGAGACCCGGGGTGAATCGACTGCTGCTCGGGGGAGAGCCGCCTGGACGTAGGGGGGAGAGCCGCCCTGGACGTCGGGGGAGAGCCGCCTGGTGGTCGGGGGAGAGCCGCCTGGAGGCCGAGGGGAGGGCCGGCGGGAGGTCGGGAGAAGCGGCTGGAGGTCAGGGGAGGGTGGCCACGGCGGGTGCGGCGGCACGGAGGGCGGCGAAGGCCTCGCCGAGGCGCCAGGCCGCCCGGTCGCGGGGGCCGACCGGGTTGGAGATGGCGCGAAGTTCGGCGAATGGCACGCCCGCGTCAGCCGCCGCGGTCGCCACTCCGTAGCCCTCCATCGCCTCGGCCGCGGCCAGCGGGAAGCGGGTGGCGAGCCGATCGGCGGTGGCGGCGGTACCGGTGACGGTGGCGAGTGTGAGGACGTCGCCCGGCACCGCGTGGGGAAGTGCGATCTGCAGCGCCTTGACCAGGTGCGGGTCGGCGTCGAGAACGCTCGTTCCGAATCCCAGGTCCTCGATCGGCAGGAATCCGCCGGGGGACTCGGCGCCCAGGTCGGCGGCGATGCTGCGGGTCGCGATCACCAGGCTGCCGACGTCGGCGCGTCCGGGGAAGCCGCCGGCGATGCCGATGCTGACCACGGCACGGTAGGCGCGGCCGGCGAGGAGCCGTGCGGTTCCGGCGGCGGCTGCGGCCGGGCCGACCCCTACGGCCTCGATCACGACGTCTGCGGGGTCTAGGCCCGCCCGGATTGCATCGGCCTCGGCGCTCACCGCGGTCACGACCAACAGGGGGTACGACCTCACGACTCCTCATTCTCCGCGGGCTCACCGTTGCGCGTCTCCGACCCGGCGGACGACGGCCGGTAGACGTGGAATCCGGGCGGCGCCACCGGCGGCCCGGCGCTCGAATCAGAGTCGCCGGCGCCGGCGTCCCGGTCATCGCGTCCTCGCGTCCGGTCCCGGCCACCACCGGCGCCCAGCCCGCCGCCGCCACGCCGCCCAGCACTGTCGCGGTCGCCGCCGCCGGGCCGGGAACCGCCGGTTGTCCCGAAGTCTCGGCCTGCGGTCCGTCCGCCGGGCCCGGGGGTGTCGCCGGCTTGACCGCCGCTGTCCGTGGGGAAGGCGTCCGGCCGGCCGCTGTCGGTGCGGCCCGTTGCTCGCGGCCGGCGGGCGGTGGCTGTGCTCTTACGTTTGCGTTGCCACCAGCGTTTGGCGTCCGGTTCGGCGTCGAGTCGTTGGGTGTCGCCGTCACGGGACTGCTGGTCGGACGGGTGCCGGGGGCCGGGGGCTCCGCCGGGGCGTGCGGTGCGATCGTCGCGGCGGCCCGCCCGGGTGTTGTTGCCCTGTCCGGCCCGGCCGTGGGACGAGCCGCTCTGCACCCCGTCGCCACCGGCTGTCCAGGGCGCGTCGGTCCAGGTCTCCTCGGCCTCGATCCACGCTTCCCGGTCACCGCCGGACTCGGCGCCGGCCCGGCCGCGAGAGGACTGGCCGCGAGAGGACTCACTGCGAGAGGACTGGCTGCGGGAGGAGGGGTGGTAACTGGAGGTGGAGTCACCGTCGGGCGCGGCGTCGGCGCGGCCGGGGAAGAAGGGAGGGCCGCCCGACGAAGCCGACGGATGGCGGTAGTCGGAGGAGGACGAGGAGGAGGACGAGGGAGTGGTGCCGGGCGGAGAGGGCGGGAGCAGGTCGGTCGGGTCGTCGGGGGCGGCTCCGGCCGTACCACCGAGGTCTTCTGGGACGACGGCGTCGGGGCGGCCCGCAAGCCTCTCGTTGTGCAGGCGTGCCGCCGACCATGCGGCCCTGGCCGCCGCGAGCACCGCGAGCAGCGCGGCGAAGGCCAGGCCGAGCCGTCCGTCGAAGGGGACCAGGCCGAGGCCGCCGCCGGCGACCCACGCGAGCATCAGGGCCGTCTCGGAGTGGGCGAAGGCGGTGGCTCGCTGCCGTTCGGGGACTCGTTCCTGGATGCTGGCGTCGACGGCCAGTTTCGCGATGCCGCTGAAGACCGCGGTGAGCAGCGCCAGCAGGGTGACCATCGCGAGGTTGTAGAGGATCGTGGTGAGCACGGCGACGCCGGCGGTCACGATGAGGCCGCTGGACTGCAGGGCGAGTGGCCGCCGGATGCGCAGACCGGTGCCGGCCGCGGTGGAGATGAAGGTGCCGAGGGCCAGGGCGCCGCCGATGAGGCCGACCGCCATGTTGCGCCCCAGGTCGTAGCCGAAGACCTCGGTGGTCAGCTGGTCGCCCATGATCGCGAAGGTGAGGAAGAGCAGCAGGAAACCGTAGAGCAGGCGCAGGCTGCTGCTGCCGATCAGCGTGGCGACGACCAGGCGGTTGGAGAGCGGGCGGTCCGAGCCGCGGCCGATGCCTAGGACGGTCCGCCAGGCCCTGGGCATCGCCTCCGGCGGGTCGGAGTCGGCGCGTGGTGGCAGGCGCAGCGACACCACCACGCCGATCATGAAGATGACGGTGGCGACGCGGAGCGGCCACTGTGGCCCGAATTTGAAGGCGAGCAGGCCGATCGGTGCGACCAGAGCACCGGCGAACGTGCCGTAGACGCTGGCGCGCGCGCCCACCTGGGACAGTCCGATGCCCTCGGGCAGCAGGCGGGGCACGGCGGCGGAGCGGGCCACCCCGTACGCCCGGGAGAGGGCCAGCACACCGAACGCCGCCGGATAGAGGCCCCAGCCGAGCAGGTTGTCGGACATGACGTAGGCAAGGAACGCCCGGCCCAGGAACGTGGTGGCCAAGGCATACCGCCGGCCGTGCCGGAAGTGGTCGAGCAACGGGCCGACGACCGGCGCCAGCAGCGCGAACGGCACCATCGTGATGAGCAGGTAGAGCGCCACTTTGCTGCGGGCCTCGCCGAGCGGGACGCTGAAGATGGTCCCGGCGAGTCCGATGGCGATGAGGGCGTCACCGGCACAGGAGACTGCGTGCAGGTCGAAGAGCCGGATCATGCCGATCTCGTTGGCGGCGCCCTTGGCCCGTGCCAGGCCGACGCGACGGGTGGCCCAGGCGCCACCACGCACCGAGCCGCGCACCACCAGACGGCCCGCTTTGATGCCGGTGCCGACGATGCGCCCGAGCGCGGAGAACTGCGGCATGGGAACCATCCTGACTGATGCGGGCGACCCGCGTCGCCTCTGACGCCCGGCTATCTGGGGAGTCGTTGCGGGCACCCGGGTTCGGTAGGCAACAATGGGCGGGTGACCTCCAGGACCACCTCCCGCGCCGCCCGACTCGACCAGGTCTGTGCCGATGCCGTCGGGGTGGCCCGTGGTGCCATCACCGAAGTGGACCCCACCGACGTCGGCGACCACCTCGAAGCCATCGCCGAAGGCGACCGTGTGGTTACTCACTTCTTCGAGAGTCACCTCGACGGTTACCGCGGCTGGCGGTGGGCCGTCACGGTGACCCGGGTGCCGCGCAGCCGCCACGTGACAGTCTGCGAGACCGTGCTGTTGCCCGGTCCGGATGCTCTGCTCGCCCCCGGCTGGGTGCCGTGGAACGAGCGGGTGCAGCCCGGCGATCTGGGTGTCGGCGACCTGATGCCGACAGCTCCCGACGACGACCGTCTCGCCCCGGGCTATGTGCTCAGTGACGACGCCGCCGTCGAGGGTGTCTCCTGGGAGCTGGGCCTCGGCCGGTCCCGGGTGATGTCCCAGGAGGGCCGGATGGAGACGGCCCAGAGGTGGTATGACGGGGACGCCGGCCCGGAGGCGCCGATCTCCAGCGCTGCCCCGCGTAACGCCCGTTGCGGCACCTGTGGCTTCTACCTGCCGCTCGCCGGTTCGCTGCGCACGATGTTCGGCGTCTGCGGCAACCTCTACGCGCCCGACGACGGCCGGGCGGTCAGCGCCGACCACGGTTGCGGCGCGCACTCGGAGGCGCTGCTGAGCGCGGCCGAGCAGCCGGTCGACGAGCTGCCCACGGTTTACGACGACAGTGAGGTCGAGGCGGTGGCGGTCAGCCGTGGCCACGGCTCGGTCGAGTCGGGCGACCCGGCCGAGGATTACGGCCACAGCTAGGGTTTTTCCTCCACCACCTGGAAATCCGGGTGGGTCAGCGCGCGGCGTCGTGCACGGCCCCGGTCGTGCACGACCATGGTCAACGTGCCCGGGATGCCCCACACCAGGCCCGCGACGCTGATCTCGACCCACGACTGCGGTGCACCACCGAGCCAGGTGATCAGGGACGCGGCGGCGAAGGCGGCGACACCGGCGAGCGCGAACGGGACCATGGGTGGGTCCAGCGGCTCGGGCCTCGGTTTCGTCCCGGTCACCACGGCGAGGACCGGCAGGGGTTCGCCGGTTTGCGTGGCGGGAGACAGGTCACTCACTCTGTCAGGGTACGGCCACTACGGATCGCATCGGCGCAGCGCGTGAGAGTTGTAACATCACTTCGCTTTTGCGGAGGTAGTTGCATCTGAAAGCATGCGCGCGTTCACCCCTGCGCCATCCTTTCGGAAGGTCCCCATGTCTGCTGATACCGAAGCGGCATCCGCAACCGCGAAGAACGGCTTCGACCGGTTCTTCGAGATAACCAAGCGCGGCTCGACGCTGAGCCGGGAGATCCGTGGCGGCGTCGTCACGTTCTTCACGATGGCCTACATCGTGGTCCTGAACCCCCTCATCCTGGCCGGTGGCATCGACGCCGACGGTCAGAAGCTCCCGATCACCGCCCTTGCCGCCGGGACCGCGCTGGTCGCCGGTGTGATCACGATCCTGATGGGCGTGGTGGGCCGCTTCCCGCTGGCCCTGGCCGCCGGTCTCGGCGTCAACGCGCTGGTGGCGTACGAGATCGCGCCCGAGATGACCTGGGCCGACGCGATGGGCCTGATCGTCATCGAGGGTGTGCTGATCCTCATCCTGGTGCTGACCGGGCTGCGGACGGCCGTCTTCAAGGCGGTCCCGACCCAGCTGAAGACCGCGATCGGCGTGGGCATCGGCCTGTTCCTGATGATCATCGGCCTGGTCGACGCCGGGTTCGTGCACCGGATCCCGGACGCGGCCGGTACCACCGTCCCGGTCGAGCTCGGCCTGGGTGGCAAGCTGGTGACCTGGCCGACCTTCGTCTTCGTGATCGGTCTGCTGTTCACGCTGGTGCTGTTCGTCCGCAAGGTCAAGGGCGCGATCCTGATCGGCATCCTCGGCACCACGGTGCTGGCGATCATCGTGGAGGCGGTGGCGAAGCTGGGTCCGGCCTTCCTCAAGCCGGGTGGCTGGTCGCTGAACGTGCCGGCGCTGCCAGACCAGATCATCGATGCCCCGGACCTGTCGCTGCTCGGCAAGTTCAACGTGCTCGACTCGTGGAGCACCGCGGGCCCGCTGGTCGTGCTGATGTTCGTCTTCACGCTGCTGGTGACGGACTTCTTCGACACCATGGGCACGATGGTCGCGGTCGGCCAGGAGGGTGAGCTCCTCGACTCCGAGGGCATGCCGCCCCGCACCAAGGAGATCCTGCTCGTCGACTCGGTCGCCGCGGTGGCCGGCGGTGCGGCCAGCGTTTCGAGCAACACGTCGTACGTGGAGAGCGCCTCCGGTGTCGGTGAGGGCGCCCGCACGGGTGTTGCGAGCCTGGTCACCGGCGCGCTGTTCCTGGTGGCGATGTTCTTCGCCCCGCTGGTGAAGGTGGTGCCGTTCGAGGCGGCGTCGACCGCGCTGGTCGTGGTCGGTTTCCTGATGATCACCACGGTCCGGCAGATCGACTGGTCGGACTACACGATCGCGGTGCCCGCGTTCCTGACCGTCACGCTGATGCCGTTCACGTACTCGATCTCCAACGGCATCGGTGCCGGGATCATCACGTACGTGGTCCTGAAGGTGTTCACCGGCAAGGCGCGCGACATCCACCCGCTGATGTACGGCATCGCGGCCCTGTTCGTGCTGTACTTCGCCCGGGGTCCCCTGGAATCCTGGATCCTCTGAGTTTCTTCCAGCCGTCACCGGGTGCGTCAACGACCCGGTGACGGCTGTCATATGGGTCAGCGGATGTCGTTAGCCAGGCTTATTAGTTAGGCTAAGGACTGTGACGGAGCGGGTGATGACGACGGAGCGCACGACAGCGGACACGCTGGCCAAAACGCTGCGGGACGCGATCATCCGGTTCAGCCGGCGAGTCCGGCAGGCCCGCCCGGTCGGTGACCTGACGTTCAGTCAGCTCTCCGCGCTGACCAGCCTCCAACTGGCCGGTGCGCTGACTCCTCGTGAGCTCGCCGACGTGGAGAGGGTCCAGCCCCCGACGATGACCAAGATCGTGGGGAAGCTGGAGGAGCGCGGGCTCGTGGCGCGCACACCGCATCCGACCGACGGGCGCCAGGTGATCCTGGCCGCCACCGACGAGGGCCGGGCGGTCTACGCGTTGCACGAGCGAGCCCGCAACGAGTGGCTGGCCGCGGCACTGGACCAGCTCACTCCGGAGGAACGGGAAACGCTGGCGCAGGCCGCTGAGATCATGCAGCGAGTCGCGCGCGGCTGAGAAGCCCCTGGTCGTTCCGCTTCGTCACGTGTGGATGACGCGTACGACGAAACTAGGGGGCGGCTGCTCTGAACGCCATGTTCCGATCCCTACAGGTCAAGAACTACCGGCTCTTCACCGCCGGACAGATGGTGAAGCTCATCGGCGTGTGGATGATGTTCACCGCCCAGGACTGGCTGGTCCTCGAACTCTCCGACAACTCCCCAGGCGCCCTCGGTGTGGTGACGGCGCTCCAGTTCGTACCGGTGATGCTCCTGACCCTCTGGAGCGGCCGCCTGGCCGACCGCTACGACAAGCGCAAGCTGCTGATCGCGGCGAACGCCGCCTTCGCGTTCTTCGCCATCGTCTTCGCGGTGCTGGTCGCCGCCGGCGTGGTCGAGCTCTGGCACGTGTTCGTCTCCGCGCTGTTCCTCGGCATCGCCAACGCGGTCGAGACCCCCGTCCGGCAGTCGTTCGTCTCCGAACTGGTCGAGTTGCACCTGCTGCCGAACGCGCTGGCGCTCTCGGCGGCCACCTTCAACGTGGCCCGGATCAGCGGCCCGGCGCTGGCCGGTGTGCTGCTCGCGCTGCTGTCCACCCCCGGTGTGTTCCTGATCTCGACGGCACTGGCGATCGCGCCTGTCTTCACCTACCTGCGGATGCGCCCCGACGATCTCTACCGCGCCGAGCGCAAGAACCGCGGCGGCGCCCGCGTCATCGACGGCCTGCGGTACGTCGGGAGTCGTCACGACCTCCTGCTGCCGATCTGCATGATGGCCGTGATCGGGATGATCGGGTTCAACTTCCCGGTCACCCTCGCCGCCCTCGCGAAGATCGACTTCAACGCCGGACCGTCGACGTTCGGCCTGCTCACCACATGTCTGGCGATCGGTTCGCTGGGCGGGGCGCTGGCCGGCACCCGGCGTCGTGCGCGCCCCGGGCCGTACCTCGTGATCGGTGCCGCTCTGCTCTTCGGGGTCTTCGAGTTCGCTGTCGGGTTCGCGCCGAACTTCGTCACCGCCGCCCTGCTGCTCGTGCCGACCGGGTTCTTCTCGATCTATCTCGCACAGGGCTGCAACCATCGGGTCCAGATGGGTGTCGACCCCGAGTTCCGTGGTCGGGTCATGGCGCTCTACGTGCTGGTCTTCCTCGGGACCACACCCATCGGAGCGACGCTGTCCGGCTGGTGGGGCGAGCGTTTCGGGGTGCCGTCGAGCATCTGGGCCGCCGGGCTCGTCAGTTTCCTGGCGGCGGTCGGCGCGCTGATCTGGCAGCTGCGGGTCAGCGGCGACCGGATCCGTTTCACACCACGGGCCCGCCCGCGGATGCGCCTGGAAATCGCCGAGACACCCGCGGCACCTCTCCGGCCGCACGCCGAACCGCTGGTCAAGTCGGGTTCGGGCGTCAGCGTCTGAATCCGCACCTACCGTGATGTTGGCACGACCGGCTCCACCGAACGGGTATTCCCGCCTGCCGGGTCAGCGCCTAGCGTCGAACCGTGGCGATCGCGCACATTGCTGTGCTGTCGGCGGCGCTGTCGGCGCTGCTGATCCTGCCGTGCGCCGCGACCATCATGATCACCGGTGGTGCCGGTGACCTGCGCCGACTGTTCACCCGCCGGGGCCGCAGCGAGTTGCGTGACCGCAACCACCGATCCTCCGGCCGTCGCGTGGTCCGGCGATACCGCCGCCGCGTCGACCGGGGGCCCCGCGGCCGTGACGACCGCGCCTACCGCCGCCTGGACCGCACGATGCGGACCTGGGACCCGGTGGCGCGCCTCGCGGCACTGCGGATGCCTTCGATCGAGCAGATCGCGTACGACCTGCGCCGTCTCGACTACCGGCGCCGCACCGGCCCACACGGCGAAACCTATCTCGCGGCCGTGATGACCGCCTACGACGCACGGTTGCGGCTCGCCTGCCGGTGCCTCGGCATCCGGGAGTTCCTGCACGGGCTGGAGGGCGTGGAACTCGACCTCGAACGCTGCCGCGTCGAGACCCTCCTGGAAGAGGCGGGCCTGGCCCTGCGCCATGAGTCCGGCCCCACCTTCTGACCGGGCCTGGCCCTGCGCCACGAGTGCGGCCCCACCTTCTGACCGGGCCGGCCCTGCGCTACGAGTGCGGCCCCGCCTTCTGACCGGGCCGGCCCTGCGCTACGAGTGCGGCCCCGTCTTCTGACCGGGCCGCCAGTCGCCCGGTTCCTGCTTCGCCTTCTGACCGGGCCGCCAGTCGCCCGGTTCCTGCTTCGCCTTCTGACCGGGCCGCCAGTCGCCCGGTTCCTGCTTCGCTGACCGTCGCCGGAGAGTTGGGGCGGTCGACGGGCCGGTAGCGGACGCTCGGCGGCTGTTGCCTGTCGGCTCGGCGTTCGTCGTTCTGGGCTTTGCCGGACGGCTCGACGGCGTCGTACGGGCCGAAGGTCCAACGGCTGCGTCTGGGATCAGTGCCTCACCGGCATTCTCGGCGCGGTCCGCGCGGTGGCCGCTGTGCTGTTCGGCTGAGGTGTCGCTGATCGGGTCTTACGGGCCGTAGGTGCCGGAGATCGACAAGGTTGCGTGAGGTCCTGGCTCCGGAGTCGCAAGCGCTGCGTCCGCGGCGAGGCGTGCCGTGCCGTGCCGTGCCGCACCGCACCGCACCGTGCCGCACCGCACCGCACCGCACCGCACCGTGCCGCACCGCACCGCACCGCGCCGCACCGTGCCGTGCCGTGCCGCGCCGCACCGCACCGCGTCGCGTCGCACCGCGCCGCGCCCGATCTTGGAGACTTCACCACCGTTTTCGGTGGTGAAGTCTCCAAGATCGGCGAGGGAAGTCGGTGATCGGCAATCTGGGTCGGGCGCGGCCGAGACCGCTGTAAAAGATTGAGGGGTAGCGGCCGAAGCTGCCAGCGAAGGGCGAAGGGCGAAGGGCGAAGGGCGAAGGGCGAAGGGCGAAGGGCGAAGAGGAGAAGGGCGGAGGGCGAAGGGCGAAGAGGAGAAGGGCGGAGGGCGAAGGGCGAAGAGGAGAAGGGCGGAAGGGCGGAAGGGCGGAGGGGCGAAGGGACGAAGGGCGAAGGGGTGGACGGGCGGAGGGACGAAGGGCGAAGGGGTGGACGGGCGGAGGGGCGAAGGGCGAAGGGGTGGACGGGCGGAGGGGCGAAGGGGAGAAGGGCGAAGGGGAGAAGGGCGGAGGGACGAAGGGACGAAGGGCGAAGAGGAGAAGGGCGGAGGGCAGAAGGGCGAAGAGGAGAAAGGCGAAGAGGAGAAGGGCGAAGGGGCGAAGTGCGAAGGCGAAGGCGAAGGCGAAGGGGCAGACGGGCGGAGAGGAGAAGGGCGGGGACGGAGGGTGGACGGCCGGCGGAGGGCTGAGGGTGGACGGCGGACGGTGGGCGTGGCTGCCCAAGGGCGGCGACTCGCTAAGCCGGGGACAACCGGTGGGTCGACAGCGGGACGTAATCGCCGTCGATGCTGTCCACCAAGGCGAACTCATGCACGGTCCAGGACGGGCCGGAGTAGCTTTCGAGGGTGGTTGTGAGGCGGCGGTCGTACCGATAAGAGATCGTGAAATGCGGCCGGAACGGTCGCGCGTCGATCGGGAAGCCCGCCTCGGCCAGTGCGTGCCGGATGTCCTCGCGGAAGGTGGTCAGGCGCTCCAGGTCGCCGTGCACGCCGGCCCAGGTCACCGAACCGAAACGGCCCGCGCCGGCCAGCCGCAAGGTGATCGGGCCGGGCGGTGGTACGGCGGCGAGCGCGTCGGTGACGAGTGGGACGTCGGGGTCCGGGACGTCACCGAGGAAGGCCAGTGTGACGTGCCATTTCTCTGGCCGGCGTGCCGCCGACGAGGGCAGCACCCGGCACAGATGATCGACGGCCTCCTCGGACGGGAAGACCGCGACGAAAAGTCGGCTCAGGAGGACTCGCGGGCTGCCGGACCGCCGCCGAACAACACGTCGTCCCAGCTGGGGAGCCGCTTGCGCGGCTTGCTGTTCTCCTCGGACTCGGTGCCCGCCTGGTTGGCCTGACCAACTGTGCGGCGCGGGCGCAGCACCGCGAGGGACGGGACGGCCGGCACCTCCTTGGGCAGGTCGGCGTCGTCGTCGAAGGCCGAACCGGAACCGCCACCGAGCAGCGCGGCAGCGCCCCCGGCGACCGGACGGCGAGCCGGGGACTCCAGGCTGCGGCCGGACGAACCCTCCAGCGGACGGTCCAGTGAGGCGAGCAGCGCGTCACGGCTGGCCCGGATCGAGTCGCGGGTCGACCGCGCGGCAGCGGGGTCGGCGCTGGGCAGGCCGTGGCCGCCGCGGGTCGGCTCGCCGCTGCGGGCCGGGCCGGGCAGGCCGTGACCGCCACGCTCGGGCGCCGGCTCCTGACCGAGGATCTGGGTGGGCCGCTCGGCACACAGATACTGCGCCATGTCGTCGTGCGGGGAGACCACCTGGCGGCCCTTGTCGAGGTCCCAGATGGCCTGCGCGGTGGCCTTGCCGGACGGCCAGGTCGCGACGATGCGCCAGGTGCCGTCGTCGCGGCGGAACGCGTCCCACGAGATCTTCTCGGTGTCGATGCCGTGCTGCGCGAGGCGGCTGTCGACCACCTCGGCCAGAGGCTGACCCGAATCGGACGTCTTCAGCCGGGTGCGGCGGGCGTGCTGCGCCAGCATCGCCCGCTCCTGGAGCACCGGACCGGCGTAGCGGAGGACCCGGTCGACCGGCACACCCGCGATGCGGGCCACATCCTCCGCGGACTCGCCGGAGCGGATGCGGGCCTGGATGTCACGCGGCGACAGGGTAGGCGTGCTGGGGTCGGACGTCAGGACCGAGACCACACTGCCAGGGGCCACCGGACCCTCGTGGAGCGCACCCGAGATCCGGTCGTCGATGGGAAGAGCCAGGAGCCGGCCGACCTCGTCGGCGAGCACCAGAGCATGACCGTCCTCGGAGAGGGCGACGAAGCGTACCGGCCGCATGCGTTGCCTCCGTCCCGTCGCGTTGGCCTGGACATCCCGAGAGTCATCCACCCGGGCGCGTTTCGGAACACGGTACGCGCCTCGGTCACCCAATGGGGGTAAGCCACGCCGTCAAGATGCTGACCAGCGGAGATGATCTTCATCGTCCGCAACCGCATTCCTGCAAACCCTTTTATGGGTACGGGTACCCCGTCGTCAACCGCAATGAACCCCGTCACTGATCGGACGGGTGATTTCTACATGCGCTCCACGACGTAGTCGATGCACGTGGTCAGGGCCGTGACGTCGGACGGGTCGACGGTCGGGTAGAGAGCGACCCGCAGCTGGTTGCGGCCCAGTTTGCGGTAGGGCTCGGTGTCGACGACGTCGTTGGCGCGCAGCACCTTCGCGATCGCCGCGGCATCCACACCCTCGGCGAAGTCGATGGTCGCGACCGCGGCCGACCGCAGCGCCGGGTCGGTGATGAACGGCTCGGCGAACGTGGACCGGTCGGCCCAGCCGTAGATCGCGGCCGCACTCTCCGCACTGCGCTTGACCGCCCACGACAGACCGCCCTGCGCGTTCATCCAGTCGACCTGCTCGGCGGCGAGGAAGACGGTGGCCAGCGCCGGCGTGTTGTAGGTCTGCTCCAGACGGGACTGCTCGATCGCGGTCACCAGGTCGAGGAACTGCGGGATGTAGCGCCCGGACGACTTGATCTCGAAAGCCCGCTCGATCGCGGCCGGCGACATCAGGGCCAGCCAGATCCCGCCGTCGGAGCCGAGCGCCTTCTGCGGGGCCAGGTAGTAGACGTCGGTCTCGCTGACGTCGACGTCGAGGCTGCCACCGCCGGAGGTGGCGTCGGTGAGCAGCAGCGCGCCCGGGTCGGCGCCCTCGACCCGGCGGACCGGCACGGCCACACCGGTGGACGTCTCGTTCTGCACGGTGGCGTAGACGTCGACGCCGGCCTCGGCGCTCAGGTAGGCCGCCTGGCCACCCGGAGCCCGGTGCACGGTCGGCTCGGCCAGGAACGGCGCGTCGGTGACGGCCTGCACGAACTTGGCGCCGAACTCGCCGAACTCGGCGAACTGAGCCTTCTCCCGGACCAGGCCGAACGTCGCGACCTCCCAGAACGCGCTGGTGCCGCCGTTGGACAGGATCACCTCGTAGCCGTCCGGCATCGAGAAGAACTCGGCCAGCCCGCGCCGCAGCCGGGCCACGTGGTCCCTCACCGTCCTCTGCCGGTGGGAGGTGCCCATGAAGGTGCGGGACACCGCGGAGAGCGCCTCGACGCCTTCGGGACGAACCTTGCTCGGCCCGGAGCCGAACCGTCCGTCGACGGGCTTGATCGCGTCGGGAATCCGGATGTCAGTCACGGTCACACATTATGCGGGAGCTGATCCCAGCCCTCGACCTCCTGCGGCTTCCTCGGCTCCGGTCCCACATAGTGGAGACCCGGGCGCAGGATCCGGCCGAGTTTCTTCTGCTCCAGGATGTGCGCGCTCCAGCCGGCGACCCGCGCGCAGGTGAACATCGACGTGAACATGTGCGCCGGGACCTCGGCGAAGTCGAGCACCACGGCCGCCCAGAACTCCACGTTCGTCCACAGGTGCTGATCGGGCCTGCGCTCGTGGAGCTGGGCCAGCGCCGCCCGCTCCAGGGCCTCGGCCACCTCGTACCGCGGGGCACCGAGGTCCTTGGCGATCCGGCGCAGCACCCGGGCCCGCGGGTCCTCGGCGCGGTAGACCCGGTGACCGAAACCCATCAGCCTGTCGCCGTTGTCGAGCGCGTCCTTCACGAACGCCTCGGCGTCGCCGCTGCGCTCAACCGCTTCGATCATCTGCAGCACCCGGGTGGGCGCACCGCCGTGCAGCGGGCCGGAGAGCGCACCGATGCCCGACGAGATGCAGGCTGCCGCGTCGGCGCCGGTGGAGGCGACGATCCGGGCGGTGAACGTGGACGCGTTGAGCCCGTGCTCGCAGGACGAGATGAAATACGCGTCGACGGCCTTGACGTGCCGCGGGTCGGGCTCGCCGCGCCACCGGCGCATGAACCGCTCCACGATGGTCTCGGCCTTGTCGATGTCCTTCTGCGGGACGGCCGGCAGACCCAGGCCGCGGGCCGCCTGCGCCACGAACGAGAGCGCGGTCACCGACACCCGGGCCAGGTCACGGCGGGCCTGCTCGTCGCCGATGTCGAACATCTGCGACAGCCCCCAGTAGGGCGCCAGCATCGCGACCGCGGACTGCACGTCGACGCGGATGTCGCCGGAGTGCACCGGCACCGGGAACGGCTCGGCCGGTGGCAGCCCCGGCCCGAACCGGCCGTCCACCAGCAGGCCCCAGACGTTGCCGAACGAGACCTGTCCGATCAGGTCCTCGATGTCGACGCCGCGGTACCGCAGGGCGCCACCGTCCCGATCGGGCTCGGCGATCTCGGTCTCGAACGCGATGACGCCCTCGAGCCCGGGCTTGAAGTCGGTCACGGCACTCCCTGTGGAACCGAACTGCGGTGGGTGATTCATATTGCCCGCCGGGTAACCGCACGGTCGACCCGTCGCGATTGTGCTCTCGATGACACCCATCCTGGTTCAACTGACGTTTCCGGGCGGGGGACTTACGGTCGTTTCCGCCCCCTGGAAGCGTCCGGGAGGCGCCGAGACGGGATGCGAAGGAGGCGGTGTGGCCACTGAACCGCCGTCACCAGCCGGGATGCGCCGGGATTACACCGAGTGGCCGCCACTTGTCGAGAACGCCCTGGCCGGCTCCTGGACCAGCCAGTTCGCGATCTGGTTCGCCGACGCGACGGCCTTCGGCCTGCCGGAACCCAACGCGATGATCGTGGCCAGCGTGGGCGAGAGGGCTCGGCCGTCGGCGCGCACGGTCCTCCTCAAGGGGTACGACGAGGACGGTTTCGTCTTTTTCACGAACTATGAGTCGCGCAAAGGTACGGAGCTGGCGCTTCACCCGTACGCGAGCCTGGTCTTCCCCTGGTTTCCGATGCAGCGCCAGGTGATCGTCGCCGGCCCGGTCGAGCGCGTGTCCCGCGAGGAGACCGAGGAGTACTTCGCGTCCCGCCCGCGCGGCTCCCAGCTCGGCGCCTGGGCCAGCCCGCAGTCCCGGGTGCTGCCCGGCCCCGAGGCGCTGGACGAGGGGCTCGCCGCGGTGGCCGAGAGGTTCGCCGAGGGCCCGGTGCCTCCGCCGCCGCACTGGGGTGGGCTGCGGGTGCGGCCGGAGAGCGTGGAGTTCTGGCAGGGGCGCAGCAGCCGGCTGCACGACCGGCTCCGGTTCCGCCGCGACGAGACGAGCCGCGACGGGCTGGACTGGGTCGTCGAGAGGCTCGCGCCTTGAGCCAGGGCACCAGGGAGCCCCGGTCCTGGATGATCGACACCCGTCCGCTGAGCGTGCCGACGTTCCGCCGGACATGGGTCGGCAACGGCGCCGCGTACTTCGGTTTCCAGTTCACCGCGGTCGCCGTGCCGGTGCAGATGTTCGCCATCACGGATTCGCCCACCTGGGTCGGGCTGATCGGGGTCGCGGGTCTCGTACCCCTGCTGATCTTCGGGTTGTGGGGCGGCGCCGCCGCCGACGTGGTGGATCGCCGCAAGCTGCTGCTCGCCGGCTCGCTGATCACCTGGGTGACCACCGTCGTGCTGCTGGTGCAGGCGGTGGCCGGGGTGCGCAGCCCGCATCTGCTGCTGGTGCTGACCGCGATCCAGGCGGCCGGGTTCGCGGTGAGCTCGCCGGCCCGGCAGGCGATCGTCCCGCGGATCGTGCCGGAGCCGCTGGTACCGGCCGCGAACACGCTCAACTACACGGCCTCCACGGCCGGCGGGGTGCTCGGGCCGCTGGCCGCCGGCGTGATCATGGGCATCTGGTCGACCGGCACCGGCGTCGAGGTGGCGTACGCGCTGGACGCCCTGCTGTTCACGGTGACGTTCTGGGCGACCTGGCGGCTGCCGGACATTCCGCCGGTGATCCCGGACTCCTCCGAGGCACCCGAGAAGCCCAGCGTGGGCCTGCGCGGCATCCTGACCGGCCTGAGGTTCCTGGTCACCCAGCCGGTGCTGCTGCTCTCGTTCGCCGTCGACCTGGTCGCGATGGTGTTCGCCATGCCGCGGGCGCTGTTCCCCGCGGTCGCGCAGGAGCAGTTCGGCGGCGGCTCGGCGGTCGGCTGGCTGTACAGCGCGATTGCGATCGGCGCGATGGTCGGCGGGCTCACCTCCGGCTGGATCAGCCGGGTCCGCAGGCAGGGGCTCGCCCTGATCGCCGCGGTGGTCGTCTGGGGCCTGGCGATCTCGTTGTCCGGTCTGGCGCGCAGCCTGTGGCTGATGGTGCTGCTGCTGGCCCTGGCCGGTATGGCCGACCTGGTCAGCGCGGTCTACCGGCAGACGATCATGCAGACCTTCGCGCCGGACCACCTGCGCGGGCGGCTCCAGGGCGTGTTCACCGTCGTGGTCGCCGGCGGCCCGCGCCTGGGTGACCTGCGTGCCGGCGCGACCGCCGACCTGACCAGCGTGTCCACCTCCTGGGTGGGTGGTGGCCTGGTCGCCGCCGGGCTGGCCGTGGTGCTGGGACTCAGTTCGCCCGCACTCATCCGATACCGGCCCGAGCGCGATCCGGAGGACGACCGATAGTGTCGCGGGTATGAGCGCAGAGTCAGCCGCCAGGTCCGGCATCCAGTGGTCGATCGAGGCGGACGGGCACCGGGCCGTTCTCGTGGAGGTCGGCGGGACGCTCCGGTCGTACTCCGTGGACGGCGCAGAGATCCTGGACGGGTTCGGCACCGACGAGATCTCACCCGGGTCGGCCGGCCAGATCCTCGCGCCCTGGCCCAACCGTATCCGTGACGGGCAGTACGAGTTCGAGGGGCAGGCCTACCAGCTCGCGCTCACCGAGCCGGCCAAGCGGACGGCCATCCACGGCCTGGTCAACTGGGCCCGCTGGCGGCTCGCCGAGCAGACCCCCGCCTCGGTGACGTTGGAGTTCGAGTTGCCGGCGCAGGTCGGCTACCCGTGGTCGCTGCTGCTGCGGGCCCGCTGGTCGGTCTCGGCCGACGGTCTCCGGTGCGATCAGGAGGTGGTCAACACCTCGGCGGCCAACGCGCCGTGGGGTTACTCCGTCCACCCGTACTTCCGGCTGCCCGGTGTGTCGGTCGACGACACGGTGCTGCACGTGCCGGCCAAGTCCCGCATCCAGGCCGACGCCCGCCTGCTCCCGATCGGCGCCACCAAGATCGCCGGCACCGAGTTCGACTTCTCCGAGCCGCGACGCATCGGTGACCTGGTGCTCGACACCACCTTCGGCGACATCGACTTCGACGCCGACGGCATCACCACCCTCACCCTGGCCGACCCGGCTGCGGATCGGCGGATCCTGGTGTGGGCCGACGAGAAGTTCAAGTACTGGCAGGTGTTCTCGGCCGACACGCTGCACGGCGAGCGGTTCCGCCGCTCGATCGCGATCGAGCCGATGACCTGCCCGCCGGACGCCTATCGCACCGGCCGTGACCTGACCGTCCTCTCCCCGGGCGAGACCTGGGCGACGTCGTGGGGCGTCCGGGTCACCCTCTGATGGAGTTCGACGAGGTGGTCCGCCGCCGGCGGATGGTGCGCGCCTACGACCCGGATCGTCCGGTTCCTCCGGAGCTGGTCGACAAGATCGTCCGGCACGGATTGCGGGCGCCGTCGGCCGGGTTCAGCCAGGGGTGGAGTTTCCTGGTCCTGACGGCGCCGGAGGACCGGGAGCGGTACTGGGCGGTGACCGCCGATGCCGACGGGCCGGCCGACGGCTGGCTGACCCGGATGCGGACGGCGCCGCTGATCATCGTGGCGCTGTCCAACAAATCGGCCTATCTCGACCGTTATGCGCAGCCGGACAAGGGCTGGGCGGATCGCGACGAGTCCCGCTGGCCGGTGCCGTACTGGGACATCGACACCGGCTTCGCCGCCCTGCTCATGCACCTGACCGCGGTCAACGAGGACCTGGGTTCGTGCTTCTTCGGGGTGCCCGCGGCACGGTTGCCGGCCTTCAAGGACGCCTTCGGGGTGCCGGACGAGTTCCACCCGATCGGGGCGCTCACCGTGGGGTACCGGATGGCCGACAAGAGGTCACCGTCACTGCGGCGTGGCCATCGGCCGGTGGCGGACGTGGTGCATCATGGCCGGTGGGCTTCGTCGGGCGAGGTCTGACCTGCCCGCGGCTACGCTGTCATGCGGGTGGAACATTTCTCACGGAAAGGGCAGCCGCCGTGATCTTCAAAGCGGTCCGGGACGGAGCCCCGTACCCCGATCACCAGACGACACTCAAGGAGTGGGCGGAGATTCCGCCGCGCCCGATCCGGCTCGCTGATCTGATCACCACCAAGCGCGAGCTCGCGCTCGACAAGCTTCTCGCCGAGGACTCCACGTTCTACGGAGACCTGTTCCCGCACGTCGTGGAGTATCAGGGGCATCTCTATCTGGAGGACGGGCTGCATCGGGCGCTGCGGGCGGCTCTCCAGCAGCGCAACCAGATCCACGCCCGGGTCCTGGTCGTGGAGGACTGACCCGGCTCGGCGCGCTGCTCTCCGGTCGCGAATGTCGTACCCCCTCCGTACCGTAAGGGCATGGCCGCATCGCCCACCCCCGACGAACCGACCAGCGAATATCCGGCCGTGCACGATCGGCCGGACGCTCCGGAGCCCACGCCTGAGCCCGCCCCCGGGCCGAGCGGCTTCGCGCGGCTGCTGATCTTCGTCGGCTTCGTCTTCGCACTGATCGTGGCGTCCTGCCTCGGGCTCCGCGCGATCAATGTGCTGCCCACCTTCGACAACCCGTTCGCCCAGGAGACCACCGACCGCAGTCAGCCGGTGCTCCTCCAGTCCATGCGCGACCTTCAGCGCTATGTGGCGGCCGACGGTACCTTCCAGGTGATCGTCGATCTCCAGGAGAACAGGGACAACATCCCCGACTTCCTGATCAACCGGCGGACGCTGTTCGTCGGCTCGGGCACTGTCGAGACCTACGTGGACTTCAGCGGTCTCTCCGGCGACGCGCTGAAGATCGACGAGGAGAAGAAGACGATCGAGCTGACGCTGCCCGCCCCGCAGCAGTCCACCGCGGCGCTCGACATGGAGCGCAGCTACGTCGTGGCGGAGGAGCGGGGCCTGTTCAACCGGATCGGCGACGCCTTCCGTGACGATCCAGGCAAGCAGCAGCAGGTCTATCAGCTCGCCCAGCAGCGGATCACCGAGGCAGCGCGGGCGAGCGAGCTCGACGAGCGGGCCCGGGAGAACACGCAGCGGATGCTGGAGAGCCTCTTCGCCCGGCTCGGCTACACCACGGTCACGGTGTCCTTCGCGAGCCCATGAGCCGCCGGCGGTGAGCCGCTGGTGGTGAGACACAGGCGGGCCGCGTCCCGGGCTTCGTTGCCCGGGGCGCGGCCCGTCCGTCGGTTCCGGGCGCCCCGACACGGGGGCAGGGCGGGGCGCCCGGAGGTCTCGTCATGCCCGCTGCCGGCGGTTACTCGCTCGGCATCAGAGCCCAGAGGATCAGGTAGATGAGGAACTGGGGGCCGGGCAGGAGGCACGAGACGACGAAGAGGAGCCGGACCGTCCCCGGCCGCATGCCGAAACGCTGGGCCAGACCGGCGCAGACACCGGCGATCCTGCGGTTGTGACGAGGGCGGGAGAACGAGCGGGTCCTGAGGGGGCTGGTCACTTCATCCACTCCTTCGGCGGTGGCCCCGGCTTCCTGCCGTGGCCACTTCGACGGTAGGTACGGGAGAGCCGCCGCCCCTCGTCCCCGAGGTGGATGCCGGCGAGACAACTCCCGTAAGGGTTACCCGTACCCATCTGATGTCCGCTGTTAACCTGAAGCCGCTTCGGCCCTGGTGAGGGCCGTTTTGCCGGCGTCCAGGAGTGGTCCGGGCTCGTTGAGGACGGGGGTGCCGGCACGCGGTCGCGGCCGGATCGGCGCGTGGTTCAGGAGGCAAGCGGTGGTGCACGGGTGACTCTCGCCGTTCTGACCGCCCGGGCCGGCCATGGCATACCGGACGGCGAGGCCGATCGGATCGCCGCGGACCTCACCGCCGCGTTGCGGGCCGCGGGTGTCACAGCGATAGACCGGCTTGTTCCCGGCGCGGACGAGGAATCCCGGCTGCGCGAGCTGGCCCGGCGGGCCCGGGACGCCGGCGAGTCGCTGCTGATCTGCCCGGACAATCTGGTGGCCCACGGCAGCCTGCTCCGGATCCTGGCCACCGATCCGGCCGGGCGCAGCACCGTGCTCGTCATCGCCGACCGGGCCCGGGAGAAGCAGGAGCGGGCCGGGGAGAAGCAGGAGCGGGCCAGGGAGAGGCAGGAGCGGGCCGGGGAGGAGCAGGAGCGGGCCGGGGAGAAGCAGGAGCGGGCCAGGGAGAGGCAGGAGCGGGCCGGGGAGGAGCAGGAGCGGGCCGGGGAGGAGCAGGAGCGGGCCGGGGAGAGGCAGGAGCGGGCCGGTGCGGAGCGGGGCCGGGCCCGGGGCGGGGAACTGCGGGAGGAGCGCGGCCGGGTGGTCGTCGCGCCGCCGGGTGGCGGGACCGTGCGCCATCTCGGCGCCGTCTGTGTCGCCCCGGCCGACCTGTCGCTGCTGGAGAAGGCTCTCGACCGCCCCGATCCGCTGGGCGAGATGCTGGCCGACGGATTCGTCCCGGTCGCCACCCGGGTCCGGTTGCTGCACGCCGAGCAGGTGGAGACCACGGATCAGCTGGCCGCCGCACGGGACGCGATCGCCGCGGTGGACGAGGACGCGGCGCGCCTCCGGCTCGCGGTCAAGGAGCAGGACGACTTCTTCACGACGTACGCCGTGAGCACCTGGTCGCCGCACCTGACGCGACTGGCCGCGCGCCTGCGGTTGAGCCCGGCCGCCGTGACGGGGTTGTCGGTGCTGTTCGCGGCCGGTGCGGCGCTGCTGTTCTGGCAGGCGTCCCGGGTCGGCCTGGTGCTCGGCGGGGTGCTGCTCTATCTCGGCTTCGTGCTCGACTGCGTGGACGGTCAGCTGGCCCGGTACACGCGCAGGTTCGACGCGTTCGGTGGCTGGCTCGACACGATGGCCGACCGGGCCAAGGAGTACATGGTCTATGCCGGGCTGGCGGCCGGGGCGGATCGGATGGGGTTGCCCTACGCCTGGCCGTTGGCGATCACCGCGATCGTGCTGCAGACCGCCCGGCACATGACCGACACCTGGTACGGCGCGCTGCACGACGAGGCGGCCGCCCGGCCCGCCCCGGCTGCGCCCGGTGGGTTCGGTGCACGTCTCGGTGCCGTGTCGGTGCGGGCGCAGGTCCGGCGGGGCTCGTTCGTCTACTGGGCCAAGCGGATCGTGGTGTTCCCGATCGGGGAGCGGTGGGCGCTGATCGCGGTGCTGGCGGCTTTCACCGACGGGCGGGTCACCCTCGCCGTGGTCGTCGGGTTCGGGCTGTTCGCCGCGGCGTACACGCTGGTGCTGCGTTCGCTGCGGGCGTTGCCGATGCGGATGTCGGTGCTCGACCGGGTGGACACCGCGCGGCACCGCGACGACGGGCCGCTGGTCCGGGTGGTGCTGAGCCGGGTCCGCGCCGGACGGCCCCTGCCGTTCGCCGCGATCTTCCTGGCGTACGCGCTGGCCGCCGTCACGGTGCTCGCCGGTGGTGGGCCGGGCGCCGCTCCCTGGCTGCTCGCGCTCGTCGTCGTCCCGGTGCTGCTCGCCGGCTTCACCGGGCGGACCCGGCACGGCGGAGCCTTGGACTGGCTGGTGCCTGCCGCCCTGCGCGCCGCCGAATACCTGGTGGTGGTCGCGGCCGGGCGGTACGGGGACGTTCCGCCGCCGCTGATCTTCCTGTTGCTGTTCACGCTCACACTGCGGCACTACGACCTGACCGCGCGGATGGAGAAGGGCGCGCCGGCGATCGGGGCCAACGGCGCCGTGCTGGGCTGGGACGGCCGGGTGCTGCTGCTCGTACTGGCCGCCTTGATCGGATGGGCCACCGCCGGGACGGTTCTGCTGGCCTCCGTGGTGGCCGGTGCGTTCACGCTCACAGCCGTCAATGGCTGGCGCGCCTCCCGCTGAGGTCGCGGCCGCTCGTCGACACGTCGTGGCTGTGAACGTGCACACGCTGGACCTGCGATGTTCAGTCTTCTGTAATCGATTGATCACTATGTGCGAATGGCACTTTCGTCCGATGGTGAACCATCGAAGGCACTCGCAGAGTTAGTGCCCGATCGCCGACCGTCGTGGGTTCGGGATCGCCATCGATCGCGGGAGGTTGACGGTGTCCACCGTCGCGCTCAAAGACGTCACCAAGATCTGGCCAGACGGCACCTACGCCGTCGACAACGTCAGCCTGGAGGTGCAGGACGGCGAGTTCATGGTCCTGCTGGGACCCTCGGGCTGCGGCAAGTCGACCGTGCTGCGCATGATCGCCGGGCTGGAGGATCCCACGCGGGGGGAGATCCTTCTCAATGGTGAGCCGGTGCTGGAGCTGCCGCCCCGGGACCGCAGCATCGCCATGGTGTTTCAGGACTTTGCGCTCTATCCGCACATGACGGTGTCGGAGAACATCGGCTTCCCGCTCAAGCTGTCCGGCATCGAGACGTCGCCCCGGCAGGATCGCGTGGACGCGATCGCGGGCGCCCTGGGGATCGGCGAGGTGCTCGGCCGCCGGCCCAGCCAGCTCTCCGGTGGCCAGCGGCAGCGTGTCGCGATGGGCCGTGCCATGGTGCGGCGACCAGGGATCTTCCTGATGGACGAGCCGCTGTCCAACCTAGACAGCGGGCTGCGGGCCGAGCTGCGGGCCGAGATCAGCAGCATGACGCGCGAGCTCGGCGTCACGACCATGTACGTGACGCACGACCAGGCCGAGGCGCTGACCATGGCCGACCGGGTCGCGATCATGCGCAAGGGCGTGCTCCAGGATCTCGGCACGCCGACCGAGGTCTACCGGCGCCCGGCCACCCTCTACACCGCCGCGTTCCTCGGCTCGCCGAAGATGAACCTGCTGGAGGCCGCGGTCTACGTGCACCTGGACCGCTACATCGCACTGAGCTTCGGCGAGCAGACCCTCTACCTGCCGTGGAGTGACCCACGGGCACGGGCGGTGGCCCGCTATCACGGCGAGCGGATCGTGGTCGGCATCCGGGCCGAGGCGCTCACCCCGGTCACCCCGGACACGCAGGGCCACGTCTTCCAGGGCCGGATCCGTTACCTGGAGCACCACGGACACGAGTCGCTGGCATACCTCGACATCGGCGCCACGGCCATCGTGGTGGACGAGATCGGCGCGGCGGTGACCGACACCACAGCCGGCGGCGGAGGCGCGTTCAAGAGGCTGGGAGGGGCCCTGCAGCGGCTGACGCGCCCGAGCGCGGCGGAAGTGGCCCCGGAGGGCCCCGGAGGTGTGGCCACCGACCCGGGGCGGCACCACCGCAAGCCTGCCGAGCTTGCGGTGCGGCTTGCGCCGTACCCCCAGGTCTCGCCTGGTCATCCGCTTGCGGTGTCGGTCCGGATCGACGCCGTGCACTTCTTCGACCAGCGTGGTGACCGCATCGATGTCGGCTGGCGCTGAGCGCAACGATCCGCGCCACTTCCGGGCGCGTTCCAGGATGCCTCCCGCCACCGTGCGGCCACAGCGCGTAGGCTGCACGACGGTGGAGGACAGGATCGGCCAGAGCGTGCGTTCGGCTCTCGACGGGGAGCCGAGGGTCGATGCCGCCCCGCCCCGGGAGTGGCCGGTCCTGCTGGACCGCCCGTTCGGTCCGGACGACATCGCCGTCCTGCGGCATGAGATCACGCGTCTGCTCGGGGCCGCCGGTCTCGCCGGTGACCGGCAGGACGGGTTCGTGCTGGCCGTCAACGAGGTGCTCACCAACGTCGTGTTGCACGCCGGCGGCAGCGGCCGCGTCGTCCTGAAGATCGAGGACGGTTCGGTGTGGTGCGTGGTGACCGACTCGGGTCCGGGCATCCCGGGTGCCTATCTGGACGAGTTGCGCACCCCGGAGGCGTTCGAGGTCGGCGGGCGCGGGCTGTGGCTGACACATCGGCTCTGTGACGAGGTCACGACGGCCACCGGGCCTATCGGCACGTCGATCGGACTGCGGATCATCTTGGATTCCGCAGCTTGAACGACTTGTAAACCATCGTGGAAATGTGAAGCTGCCCTTCGCCTCTCGCCCGCGATCGGGTCCGGCTACATTGGGCGCGTGCTCGGACTTCCTTCACAGGTGACCGCTTGTCTATTCGATCTTGACGGCGTGCTTACGCAAACCGCGCTGGTGCACAACGCTGCGTGGAAACAGACGTTCGACGCGTTCCTGAAATCGTGGGCCGATCAGCGCGGAGAGCCTTTCGTGCCGTTCGATTCCGAGGCCGACTATCACCGATATGTCGACGGCCGTCAGCGTGCCGACGGGGTCCGGACCTTTCTGGCCTCGCGGGACATCACGCTGCCCGAGGGCGACCCCGACGACACCCCCGATCGGGAGACCGTCAACGGCATCGGCAATCGCAAGAACCTGCTCGTGCTACAGAAGATCAAGGAAGGCGCCGTACAGGTCTACCCCGGATCGGTGGAGTACCTGAAGGCCGCACACGCCGCCGGTCTACGCCGTGCGGTGGTGTCGGCGAGCGCCAACTGCAAGGACGTCCTGGAGGCGGCCGGGATCGCCGACCTCCTGGAGGCCCGCGTGGACGGGGTCGTCGCGCGTGAGCTGGGCCTGCCCGGCAAACCCGCGCCGGACACCTTCCTGAAGGGTGCCGAGCTGCTCGGCATCGACCCGGCGAACTGTGCCGTCTTCGAGGACGCGCAGGCGGGCGTGGCCGCCGGGCGCGCCGGCGGCTTCGGCATCGTGATCGGCGTGGACCGGGTGGGCCAGGCCGACGCGCTGCGTGAACACGGCGCCGACGTCGTGGTGAAAGATCTAAAAGACCTCCTCTGAAATCAGTTACGAGAGGCACGACCGTGATCCGTGAACGGGCCTACCCCGTCGACCCTTGGCACATCCGGGAGACCCGGCTCGACCTGGACCTGCTGGCCCAGTCCGAGTCGGTGTTCGCGCTCTCCAACGGCCACATCGGGATACGCGGAAACCTGGACGAGGGCGAGCCGCACGGCCTGCCGGGCAGCTATCTGAACTCGTTCTACGAGTTGCGGCCCCTGCCGCACGCGGAGGCGGGGTACGGGTTCCCCGAGTCCGGCCAGACCATGGTCAACGTCACCAACGCCAAGCTGATGCGCCTGCTCGTGGACGACGAGCCGTTCGACGTGCGCTACGGCGAGTTGCGGTCCCACGAGCGCTGCCTCGACCTGCGGGCCGGCACGCTGGAGCGGGTCGTCGAGTGGGTGTCGCCGTCGGGCCAGGGCATCCGGGTGCGCACGGTGCGGCTGGTGTCGTTCACCCAGCGCGCCGTGGTGGCCTTCCTCTACGAGGTGGAGCCGCTCGACGCGTCCACCCGGCTCATCCTGCAGTCCGAGCTGGTGGCCAACGAGCAGTTGCCGCCGATGAGCAAGGACCCGCGGGTCGCCGCCGTGCTGGACCGGCCGCTGCAGGCCGAGGAGATGCTGGAGCAGCCCACCGGCGGCATCCTCGTGCACCGCACCAAGGCCAGTGACCTGCGGATGGCCGCGGCCATGGAGCACCTGGTGGAGACGCCGGGCCGGCACGCCATAACCACCGAGGGCCACCCGGACTGGCTGCGCACCACCGTCGCCTGCCGGCTGGAGCCGGGGCAGAAGCTGCGGGTGGTCAAGCTGGCGGCGTACGGCTGGTCCAGCATGCGCTCGCTGCCGGCCCTGCGTGACCAGGTCGGCGCGGCTCTCGCCAGCGCCCGCCTGGACGGCTGGGACGGCCTGGTCCAGCAGCAGAGGGACTATCTCGACGCGTTCTGGGACCACTCGGACGTCAAGGTCGAGGGTGATTCGGAGGTGCAGCAGGCGGTCCGGTTCGGGCTGTTCCACACGCTGCAGGCCGGCGCCCGGGCCGAGCAGCGCCCGATCGGCTCCAAGGGCCTCACCGGCCCCGGCTACGACGGCCACACGTTCTGGGATGCCGAGACGTTCGTGCTGCCGGCGCTGACCTACACCCAGCCCTCCGCGGCGGCCGACGTGCTGCGCTGGCGGCACTCGACGCTGGACCTGGCCCGGGAGCGGGCCCAGACCCTGGGGCTGCAGGGCGCCGCGTTCCCGTGGCGGACCATCCGCGGGCAGGAGTGCTCCGGGTACTGGCCGGCCGGCACCGCCGGGTTCCACATCGCCGCCGACATCGCCGACGCGGTCCGCAGGTACGTGCAGGCCACCGGCGACTACGACTTCGAGCGTGAGGTCGGCCTGGAGCTGCTGGTCGAGACGGCCCGGCTGTGGCGGTCGCTGGGCCACCACGACCGGCACGGGCGGTTCCACATCGACGGCGTCACCGGCCCCGACGAGTACACCGCCGTGGTGAACGACAACATCTACACCAACCTGATGGCCCAGCAGAACCTGATGACGGCGGTCGAGGCGTGCCAGCGTCACCCGGACCTGGCCCGGCGTTTCGGGGTGGACGACGAGGAGGCGGCCTCCTGGCGGGACGCGGCGGCGGCCGTGCACATCCCGTACGACAAGGAGATCGGCGTCCACCAGCAGTGTGAGGGCTTCACCCGGCTCCAGGAGTGGGACTTCGAGAACACCCCGCCGGAGGGTTACCCGCTGCTGCTCAACTACCCGTACTTCGACCTGTACCGCAAGCAGGTGGTGAAGCAGGCCGACCTGGTCATGGCGATGTACATCCGGGGGGACGCGTTCACGCCGGAGGAGAAGGCGCGCAACTTCGCCTACTACGACGCCCGGACGGTACGGGACTCGTCGCTCTCCGCCTGCATCCAGGCCGTCCTCGCGGCCGAGACCGGTCACCTGGAGCTGGCGCACGACTATCTGGGCGAGGCCGCCCTGATGGACCTGCACGACCTGCACCAGAACGCCCGGGACGGCGTGCACGTGGCGTCGCTGGCCGGCACCTGGATCTCGCTGGTCGCCGGACTCGGCGGCATGCGTGACTTCAACGGCCAGCTGTCGTTCGCGCCGCGCCTGCCCAGCCGGATCAACAACCTGGAGTTCTCGCTGCTCTGGCGCGGCCTGCGACTGCGGGTCAGCGTGACCTCCGACGAGGTCACCTACTCGCTGCGCAACGGTGGTGGACAGGCCCGGCTCACCCTGCTGCACCACGGCAAGGAGCTGGAGGTCACCCAGGTCCGGCCGGTGACGATCCCGATCCCGGCGGCTGTTCCGGCCGGCCCGGCGCCGGCTCAGCCGCACGGCCGGGCACCGGTGCGGCGCGCCCTGCACTGAGGTTCTCCGAGACGAGGAAGGCCCGCCCCGAAAGGGGCGGGCCTTCGCGCTGTCTGCGGAAGCTAGAGCATCGATACGTGCACGTGGTCGGTGTGGTCACTGACTCCGTGGTAGTTGCTCCACCCGTTCGCGGGGAACCAGATCTTCTTGTTCCAGATGACGTAGTAGATGCCGAGCGCGTCGGCGTTACGCACCAGGAACGCCATCAGGTTGTTGCCGTACTTGAATTCCTTGTCGGTGTCGTAGGTCGAGAACCCGGACTTCTGCAGCGACCAGTCGCAGGCACGGCCCTTGGGATGCTCGAACGGTCCACCGTCGCGGTGACAGCCGACGAAGTTGCTGAAGCCGGCCTTCTTGACTTCCTTGTACATGTGCAGCGTGCGCTTGGTGACGCAGCCGTTCGTGGTCGGGTCCTTCTCGGTGCACCCCTCGGCCGAGAACCCGCCGTTGGAGTTGCGCGGGGCGGGAGCCGCCTCCGGCGAGTCCGCGACGACCAGACCGTTGGTGACGCCCTTGCCGCCGACCAGGGCCAGCGCGTCGACCGCCTGGTCCTTCTGCTTCTTCATGACGGCGGCGTCCTGTTGCTGCTGCTTCACCTCGGCGTCGAGCCGGGCCTTGCTGTCGGTGATGGTCTTCAGCGCGTCGTTCAGCTCGCGCAGCTTGGCGTCGTGCAGCCGGTTGATCTCCTCGAGGGAGACGGCCTTCTCCAGGAAGTCGCCCGAGGAGTTCGCGTTCAGCAGGTAGCCGATCGAGCTGAGATTGCCCGTCATGTACTGCTCTTTGGCGATCTTGTCGACCTCGGGGATCAGCGCGTCGCGCCGGGCCTCGGCCTGCTTGATCTGGTTGGCCAGCTGAGCCTGGGCCTTCACCGACTTCGTCACCGCGGCCTTGGCGGTCACGTAACGACGGTTGGTGTTCTCGATCACATCGGAGAGAAGCGCGTCCGGCCCGCCGTTCTGCTCCTCTTCTTGGGCGGACGACGAGGAGCCGCCGGGCTCGGCCGAGGCCGGTGACGCCGGTGCCGCGAACATCGCGAGGGTCACCAGCGGTGCCAGGGCAAGTATCAGCCACCGGCGGGGACTTGCGGTCATCAACAGTTCCTTCCGTGTCACCGCCGACCGAGTTAGCTGACGGGTTCGGGACGGAAGCAATCCCTACCGCAAACTGCGGATACACCCCAGTGACCTGGTTCCCCGGCTCGCCTTTCGACGATTGGGCGGCGGCCTGCCGGCAACTCGGGGGCGGTGCCGTCCTGGCAGGACCGGCGGCCAGTTTACCCGAGATATCGCCGTGGATCAGGCCCGAGGAACCGCCAAAAGTGTTACCTCGCAACGACTTTCCGTAATTGTTGTCACCGCTCGTGTCGAGGCAATCGCGGGGCGTACGAGAACTGTCGATCTGTCGATCGAGTGGGTATGGTCGTTGCGGTTCCCGCACGGGAGCCGCCGCCTAATCGCCTTCAATGGCGAGCCGGGGAACCATTATTCCCTGGGGTGAATCCGCTACCCGCGGTAGGGATTTCCTTCGTCCCGAACCCGTCAGCTAACCCGGCCGGCGGCCGACGGAAGGAAATGCCTGTGCAGCAGAACACTGCGCGGCGATTAGCGGCGTTGCTGGCGCTGCTCGTCGCCGCGTGCGGACTGGCCGTCGCCCCGACGCCGGCCACCGCGGCCCCCCGGCTGCTCGCCGCTCCCGGCGACTCCGGTGACGACGGTGAGGGTGGCTCCGCGTCACTGATCGAGAAACTGGAGAAGGCCTCCAAAGGTTTCGTGGAGGCGAAGGCCAAGCTGAAGACATCCAAGGCGCAGCAGGCCAAGCTGACCGCCGAGCTGAAGAAGCTGGACGGCGACCTGGGACCCCAGCAGGACCGGCTTGACCTGCTCGCCTCCCAGGCGTACACCGCGGGCCGTGGCGGCCCGATGGCGGCACTGCTCAGCTCGGACTCCGCCGAGGGCTTCCTGGGGCGGGCCGAGACCCTGGCCATCGTGGCCGCCGACCAGAACCGGGCGATCCAGGACCTCAAGACCACCCGGGAGACCCAGCAGAAGGCCAAGGACGCCATCGACATCGCCATCAAGGACCAGCAGAAGCAGGTCACCGTGATGGCGAAGCAGAAGGAGCAGGCCGAGACCGCTCTGAAGGCGGCCAACCAGGGCAACGACGCCAGCTCCTCGTCGGACGGCGGCGGCAGCGACGACGCGGCGCCGGGCCCGACCGGCACGAGCTGCAGCCAGACCGACCCGACCGGGACCGGTGGCTGCGTCACCCCGACCCTGCTGCACGCCTACAAGGAGGCCCGGGCCGACGGCTTCACCCGGTTCACCAAGTGCTGGCGGACGCAGAACAGCGGTGAGCACCCCAAGGGCCGGGCCTGTGACTTCTCCGCCGAGAAGGGAACCTTCGGCGGGGACGCCACCGGGGCCGACAAGACGTACGGCAACAACCTGGCGAACTACTTCATCAACAACGCCGACGATCTCAACGTGCTCTACGTGATCTGGTACCGCCGGATCTGGCTACCGAGCAGTGGCTGGAAGTCGTACAGCGGGGCGGGCGGAGACCCGTCCAGCGACCACACCAACCACGTGCATCTCTCGGTCAACTAGCACGTCCGAAGGAGTGCGGGGCCTCACCTGCGGGTGAAGGCCTCGTACTCCTTCATCACCTCGCTGGTCGGGCCGTCGGCCCGGATCTCGCCGGCCTCCAGCCAGATGCAGCGCTCGCAGGTGTCGCGGATCGACTGCTCGCTGTGGCTCACCAGGAACACCGTGCCGGCCTCGCCGCGCAGCTGACGGACCCGCTCCTCGCTGCGCTTGCGGAATTTCGCGTCACCGGTGGCCAGCGCCTCGTCGATCAGGAGCACGTCGTGCTTCTTCGCCGCCGCGATGGAGAACCGCAGCCGGGCCGACATGCCCGACGAGTAGGTCCGCATCGGCAGCGAGGAGAAGTCGCCCTTGTCGTTGATACCGGAGAACTCGATGATCTCGTCCTTCTTCGACGCGACCTCGGCCGGTGACATGCCCATGGCGAGGCAGCCCAGCTCGACGTTGCGGTCGCCGGGCAGCTCGTTCATCAGCGCCGCGTTGACACCCAGCAGCGACGGCTGGCCGGCCGCGTAGATCGCGCCGCTGGACACCGGCAGCAGCCCGGCCACCGCGCGCAGCAGCGTCGACTTGCCCGAGCCGTTGGTGCCGATCAGGCCGATCGCCTCGCCCCGGTAGGCGACGAAGCTGACACCCCGCACCGCGTGCACCTCACGGATGTTCGCGTTCTTGCTGCGGGTGGTGAGGCGCTTGAAGCTGGCGAGCGGGCTGGAGCTGGCCGACCCGGCCTGGTGGATCTTGTAGATGATGTGGGCCTGATCCGCGATGACGGTGGGGATGCGCTCGTTGTCAGCCACGGCCGTAGCCCTTCTCTCCGCGCCAGAAGTAGACGAACCCGACGACACCGACGACCAGGCTCCAGACGACCGCCTCGATCCACAGCACGGTGGGCGTGTTGGCGAGGACCGTCTCCTCGAGGAGCGCGTGGCGCATCAGCTCGATGAAGACCAGCAGAGGGTTGGCCTCGACCACCTGGAGCTGCCAGCCGCCCAGCACGTCCCCGAACTTGGTGACCGGGTAGAGGACCGCCGAGCCGTACAGCCAGAACCGCATGATGAACGGGATCAACTGCTTCACGTCGCGGACCTTGGAGCCGTAGCGCGCCATGAACAGGCCGAGCCCGATGTTGAAGAACGAGTGCAGGACCAGCAGTGGCAGCACGAGCAGCCACTCCAGGGTGATCGGCTCGCCGGTGATCAGCACGATCCCCATCAGGACGAACAGCGCCACGATGAAGTTACGGATCTCCACCAGCGCGGCCGAGAGCGGCAGGCTGGCCCGCGGGAAGTGCAGCGCCCGGATCAGGCCGAGGTTGCCGGTGATGGCGTTGGTGCCGGTCTGGACCACCGACTGGGTGAACTGGAAGACGAAGACACCGATGCAGAGGTACGCGATGAAGTTCGGCATGTCGTCGTGGCCGCCCAGCACGAGGCCGAAGATCACGTAGTAGACACCGGCGTTGATCATCGGCGTCAGGACCTGCCAGACCGCGCCGAGCTTGGTGTTGCCCAGCGAGGATGTGATCTTCGCGCTGGCGTGGGCCCGGATGAAGTGCCGGTACGCCCAGAGGGTCCGCGAATACTCCGCGAGGCTCGGAAGGCGCCCGGAGGCGCTCAGGCCGTTGCGCCGGGCCAGCTCCGAGAGGGAGAGGCCGGCGTCGGCCGAGGCGACCGCCGTCTCTGTCATGGGATGGTGCTCCGATCTGGTCGTCGGCCCTTGGGGCGCGGCGGGATCCGATGCCTGGTGCGAGGACACAGCATGCAGCATGACAGGCCCCCGACCGCGCCGATGGAACGGGTTCGTATCGACGTGGCTGTGACGGTAGCTGACCAAACGGCGGAACGCAACCGTTACGTCGTAGCGTTATAGTGGTTCGGTGGCGACAATAAAGCGCGCACCTGCCGGAGCGGCGGTGCTCCGAGGCGACATCACCGTGGCGATCCGTAACGCTGTCATGAACGAGCTGGCAGAGGTCGGTTACGGGCGGCTGTCCATCGAAGCGGTTGCCCGTCGTGCCGGGGTCGGCAAGACGGCCATCTACCGTCGATGGAGCAACAAGCTCGAAATGGTAATGGAGATAATCTCGGATGTCGCGGAACGAAAAGTTCCACTTCCGGACACCGGGAGTTTCGCCGGCGATCTGTCGCTGCTCCTGCTGATCGTCAGCACGGCGCTCCGGCACCGGATGGCGTCGCAGATCATCCCGGACCTGATGGCCGAGGCGGCGCGCAACCCGCAGATCGCCGAGACGCTCCAGCGGGCTCTGCGGACCCATCAGCAGGCCGTCGGTGAGAAGCTGATCGGTCAGGCGGTGGCCCGTGGTGAGCTGCCCGAGGGGACCGACCCGGACGTGGCCGTCGACATGATCCTCGGCCCGCTCTACTGGCGCCTCGCGGTGGCCCGGCAGCCGATCGAGGACGACTACCTGGAGAAGTTCACGGTGGCGGTCACGGCCGCGCTGCGGGCCACGGGCTGATCCGCCCGCACCCGTAAGCGCACCGGTTCGCTCCTGATCGCAACTCAGGAATCCACAGGGCGTGGGCGGTCTCTGCCGACCGGAGAGGCCGACCCCGACCGAACCGGAGCCGGAGACCATGCCCACCTCCTGTGAACCCCACGTCGACTTCACCGTGCTCGACGCCGCCTCTCTTCTCGCCATCGCCATGGGCGGCGTCGACGGCGCCCACACCGGGCCGGCGGCCGCACACCCCCGGGTGGTCACCGGTGCCGCCGTGGTCGGCGCCTGGCGCAGTCAGGACGGGTCGGTCAAGCTCCAGCTGCGCCGCGACGGCACCTACGCGGGTGAGGTGGCCGGTCGCCGCAAGCCGGCCCGGGGCACCTACCTGATCGATGGGCAGGCGGTCGTGCTGCGCGACGACTCCGGTCTGCAGACCCCGGTGCAGGTGCACGAGGGCGAGCTGGAGATGGCCGGGCACCGCCTGCGCCCCGCCGCGGCCTAAGGAGCCGTACCGGCCCGCCGATGGGTGGGAGACACCGAACCGGGGGGATGAATGCGGCACACCAGGATCGCGATCGTGCTGGCGGCGGCCTCGCTGACGCTGGGCGGCTGCGCCGCGCTCGGACTCGGCGGGGACAAGTCCGGCGACTCCTCGGCGGCCACCCAGGGCGGCAAGTCGTGGATCGTGGTCGACCAGGGCAAGGCGACCCCGTCCCCGGCGGAGTCCGTCGGCAAGGCGACCGCCACACCCGCGGTGTCGCTGTCGGCGCCGACCCCGGACCCGAGCTGCACCAAGATCTGGCCGCGGACCGAGCCGGTGATGATCCCGGTCGAGGTGACGCCGGGAGCGGGCTCGCTGACCGTCGCGTGGCCGACCCAGTTCGACTCGAACTACCGGGTCACCGCCGTGCTCCAGGACCTGGTGGTCGGTCCGCAGCCGGAGCCGGTGTGGAAGGACGTGCCGGCCGGGACGGGGTGCTCGATGAGTACCACGATCACCGGGCTGACCCCGGGTGAGGCCTACATCGTCTGGCTGGACGCGCCGAACACCGGTCGTGAGCTGGACGGCACCCCGCACCTCTACAGCGGCCGATCGGGTGTCGTCTACCCGAAGTGACGGCTCACCACTGGGCGCCGGCCCGCTCCACGAGCAGAACCTCCAGCCCGTCCGGGCCCAGCCGGTACTTTGTCATGCTGGTCAGCGCCGGCCCGTAGACGTGCACGCTCACCGCGGGGCGGCTGGAGCGGTTCTCGATCCGGTGGATGTGGTGGCTCCCGAACCGGCGGCCGGCCCCCTCGCCCAGCTCCCGCGAGACGATGCGTGGCACGCCGCCGCGGACCGACACGGTGTCCTCGTTGAGGGTCCCACCGTGCACGTGGAAGGCGCCCGCCGAGCCGCCGTGGTCGTGGATCTCGGTGGCCTGGCCGGGCAGCCAGGTGAGCAACCAGACCTCGTGATCGTCGGCCACCGCGAGACGGTGGTACCAACGCTCGACCGGATCGAACCGGGGCGCGACGGCCCACTCGGCGGCAGCGGCCGAGAAGCGCTGAGCGATGGCGAGGTGATCGAGCGTCACGAGGGGCCCCCTCTATAAAACCTATAGACCTGATAGGTTTTATCACACGAACGGCCGCCGCGTGCGCAGAACCCCGGATCCCGTGTGGCTCGAAAGAAGCTTGTTGGACTTTGCCTCTTTCTGGAGGTGGTGCGAAAAACTTCGTTCCGCAACGAGGGCGACACACTGCGTACATTAAATCGGTCGATGTGTCACCAGATCGGCCTAGCCCGATCAGCCGTTCCGCCGAAATACGCTGCTCAGACGGTCCCTGCCTAATAGTCGACGCTATATGGTGGCGAGCGCGCCCGGAACCGGCCGCCGGAGGCCCCCTCCTCCGTTGTCCCGACAACGAGGACGGACACGTGTTGAAGTCTCGCCGCGGACTGCTCGCCGCCGGCATATCCGCAATCGTGATCGGAAGTATCGGAGTCGTCTCGACTCTCAACGCGGGTGCGGAAGAGATCCCGGCGAGCCCGGCCCCCGCCGTGGCGCCGGCCGAGTCCGAGGAGCCGTTGCTGACTCCGCCGGACAAGCTGCCGTGGGGCGCGGAGCCCGAGGAGCTCGAGGTCGGCCGGGACGGCGCGAGCAGCAAGTCGCTCAAGTCGTCCGGCTTCGACGCGGCCGCTCCCGACGCGACCGGCGAGGAACTCGGCGAGGTGTACGCACCGAAGGGCCAGTCCTCCAGTGAGGACGCCCCCGAAGCCGTGCCGCCGACGCCCCCGGGGCTGACGGCGAAGGCGGCGAAGGCGACCGAGCCGGTCTTCCACTACAACGCGGCCTACCAGGACGCCGTCACCCAGGGCACCTACGCCAACCTGACCATCCACAAGCCGAAGCTGGACAAGGACGACTACCACACGCTGGCCGAGCTGGCCGTGGTGTCGGGCCGGAAGGTGGGCGACCAGACGATCGAGCAGATCGTCGAGGTCGGCTGGACCGTGGACCGGACCGTCAACAAGGACGACGACCCGCACCTGTTCGTCTTCTCCTGGGTCGAGAGCAAGCCCCGCTGCTACAACGGCTGCGGCTTCGTGCAGTACAGCAAGAACATCCGGCCCGGTGACACCCTCCCGCTGGACACCACGAAGCGGTTCGGCATCGAGTTCTCCGCCGGTGCGTGGTGGATCGCCTACGACAGCGAGTGGGTCGGCTACTTCCCGATCAGCGACTTTCCCGTCGACTTCTCCAAGACCACCCAGGTCAAGATCTTCGGCGAGGTGGCATCTCCCACCCTGGAGACCTGCACCCAGATGGGTAACGGGCTCCCCGGCACGGACACGGTGGGTACCCCCGCCCGGATCGGGAGCATCTCGCTGATCTCGGGCCCGACCGTGCAGCCCACCCTGTACACCCTCGGTAATCCCCAGTACCAGCTCGTCGGGCTCAGCGCCCGGACCTTCAGGTACGGCGGACCCGACCTGACCAAGAGCCCGAAGTGCGCGACGTCCTGAGCGACGTCCCCGCAAGTCACTGATGCCCGGTCCTCGAAAGAGGGCCGGGCATCGACGTATCCGGGTTTTTCCGGGCCACCTTTGAACCGGTCCACATGCCACGATGTACATCCGGGTGGCCGGGCCGAACCCGAGGGGAGAGCTGGCGCCGATGAAGCGACGGGTTAACCCCGACGAGCAACTGATGACCGCGCTCTACACCGAACACTATGCCGTCCTGATCAACTTCGTCTCCCGGTACGTGAATGACCGGCACAAGGCGGAGGACCTGGTTCAGGAGACGCTGTTACGAGCTTGGAAGCACATCGACCACCTCGACCCGGAACCGGGGCGGACCAGGTCGTACCTGCTCACCATCGCTCGCAACGTGGTGACCAACGCCTGGCGTGCCGAACAGCGCCGGCCGAAGCTGGTCGCCGACGAGAACGCGGTCAACTCGGTGCCGTCGGCAGACAATGTCGATCAGATGGTGGAAGGCTGGCTGGTGGCGGAGGCGCTGGAGCGTCTGTCGCCGGAACACCGGGCGGTGATCCAGCAGATGTACTACGAGGGGCAGAGCGTGGCGGACGCGGCCCGAAGACTTTCGGTGCCCGAGGGCACGGTGAAATCGCGCGCGTATTACGCCGTACGCGCGCTGCGTACCGTCTTCGAGGAGATGGGGATGCTGCGATGAGCGACCTCGACGACCACCAGACCTTGCACAGGCTGCTGGGCGGCTATCTCCTCGGTGGGCTCGACGAGACGGACACCGAGCTGCTCGACGCCCACCTGGCCGAGTGCGCGGAGTGCCGGGCTGAACTGGACCGGCTGTCACCCGTACCGGAAATGCTGCAAAGGATGCCGGACGCGCGGCATCTCGGTGGCGGCGCGGCGCTCGCGGTCAGTCCGGCCGCCAGGCCGAGCTCGCAGAACATCGAGACCCTGCTGAGCCGGATGCGTGCCGAGAAATTCAAGGAGACCCGGGTCAACCGGGCGCGATGGCTGGCCGTCGCCGCGGTCACGCTGGTCGCCGCGGCCGGTGTCACCTACGGGATCTTCACCAACAACACCACGCCGCCGGACGTCCCGGAGGCCATTCCGAGCGTGCAGTTGATCGACGCACGGTTCCAGCCGGCGCCCGGCAGCGGGCTCACCGGCCAAGCCAGGATCACCCCGAAGGCGTGGGGTGTCGAGGTCTCGCTCGACGTGACCCGGATCAGCGGCAACGGGCCGTTCCTGTGCCTGGTCCGCAACCGCGGCGGTCAGACCGAGCAGGCGGCGGTCTGGGGTGACACGCCGAACGGCGAGGCGAAACTGACCGGTGCCAGCTCGACGAAGGCGGCCGACGTCGACGCGATCCTGATCACCGACCGGGACGGCAAGGTCCTCGGCACGGCGACGGTGACCTGAGCCGGGTCAGGCGGTGTGCCGGTAGGGGACCGGGGTGGGTTCCTCGACGATCGCGTGCCGGGTGGCCAGCAGGGCCGCCCGGGCCGCGGCCGCCGAGCGGGCCGCCACGCTCGGCCGGATCCGCAGCAGTGCCTCCAGCCGGCTGGTCAGCTCGTTGCGGCTGAAGGGCTTGGCCAGGAAGTCGTCGGCCCCGGCGTGCAGCGCGGTCATGATCTGGTGCCGGTGCACGTCGGCACTGACCACCATGATCGGCAGCAGCTCGGTCTCCGGTGAGCTGCGGATCTGGCGGCACAGCTCGATCCCGGAGCCGCCCGGCATCCGCACGTCGATCAGGGCGGCGTCGATACCGCCGGCGGTGAGCCGGGCGAGAGCGGTGGCGGAGTCGCCGGCGGTCACCACGTCGTAGCCGAGCCGGTGCAGGGCGAGCGTCAGCAGCTCTCGGTGGTCGACCTCGTCGTCGGCGATCAACACGGTGGGCACGGGAACCTCCCGAAGTTTTGGCGGCCTGCCGCTACTACTGTTCGGCAACCCGACAGAACGACTGAGCGCGACCGGGAGAACGACACAGCGCGAATAGGGTGGGGGAATGCGTGCTGCCGTCTTCGCCGAACCGGGTCCCGCTTCCGTCCTGCAGATCGTCGACCGTAACCTGCCGCTGGCCGGCGCCGGGGAGGTGCGCGTCCGCATCGTCCTCTCCGCGGTGAACCCGACGGACACCGGCACCAGGGCGGGCCGTGGCGTGCCCGACGGGGTGGCCCCGCCACGGGTGCCGAACCAGGACGGTGCGGGCGTGGTGGACGCGCTGGGGGTCGGGGTGACCGACCTGGAGCCGGGTGACCGGGTCTGGGTCTGGGACGCCGGTTACGGCCGGGCTGACGGCACCGCCCAGGAGTACGTGGTGCTGCCCCGCCAGCAGGTGGTGCGGATGAACGATGACATCCCGTTCGAGACGGGTGCCGATCTGGGCATTCCGGCACTGACCGCGCACCGGTGCCTGACCGTCGCGGCCGGCGGCCCTGCCCGCCTGGCGCCCGGCGCGCTAGACGGGTGGACGGTGCTGGTCGCCGGTGGCGCGGGCGCGGTCGGCAATGCGGCGATCCAGCTGGCCAAGTGGGCCGGCGCGACGGTGATCACCACGGTCAGCTCGAAGGAGAAGGAGGTGCTGGCGTTTGCGGCCGGTGCCGACACGGTGATCGACTACCGGGCGGAGGACGTCGTGGCCCGGGTGCGCGAGGTCTGCCCGGAGGGTCCGCGCCTGATCGTCGAGGTGAGCACCGACAATCTCGACGCGGACCTGGACGTGGTCGCGCCCGGCGGCCACATCGCGATCTACGTGGGTGGCCGGTTCAGTGTGCCGAGTTTCAAGGCGATGCTGAAGAACGCGAGCCTCGACTTCGTGCTCACCTACACGACCACGCCCGAGGAGAAGGCGAACGCCGTCGCGGCCGTCACCGAGGCGGTCGGCGCCGGTGCCTTCCGGGTCGGCGAGGAGGCCGGGTTGCCGATCCTGCGCTTCCCGCTGGATCGGATCGCCGAGGCGCACGAGGCCGTCGAGAACCACGCCGTCGGCAAGGTAGTGATCGAGGTCACCGCCCCTTGAGCAGGGCGTCCGCGACCCGCTCGACACCACGGCCGTCGACCGCGGCCCATCCGCGCACGGCCAGGGCGGTCCGCTCACCCGGGTTCAGCAGCAGCCGCCGCAGCGTGGTCACGGCGTCGTCGTCGAACGCGCCGAGACGGCCCAGGCCCGCCGCGTAGCCACGGGCGATCGTCCGTTCGTACCCCCGGGTCTGATTGTCGACGACCTGGACCAGAGCGGCGGCCCGCCCGAGGCACAGCAGCTCCCACGTCGAGGTGCCGCTGGCGCTGACCACCAGGTCGGCGCCGGCGAGCAGCTCGGGCAGGCGATCGGTCGGGTCGATGATCTCGAACCGCTGGCCCTCGCCTGCCGGGACCGCGAGGAGTTCGGCGCGCAGGCTCGCGTCGGCGGCGACGACGGTCGCCTCGAAGGGCGCCGCGGTGTCCGCGAGAAGCCGCGCGACCTGCGGCGCGGCACGGTAGGCGTCGGTTCCGCCGAAGAACGCGACAACCTCGGGGGTACGGCCGGACGAGCTCACCGGCGCCGCAAGAGGCCGGAGCGCCCGCACCGACGAACGCAACAGCGCGAAGTCGAGACCGGCCAGCCGGACGTCCCCGGCGTCGAGCACCGCGTCGAGGTTCTGGTCGACGTAGATGTCGGCGTCCTGCCCACGCGGGTCACCGTCCACGATGGCCAGCACCGGCGTCCCCGCCGCACGGACGGCCTTGCTGTGCGCCGGAGGCAGCGTGTAGGAGTCGATCACGAGAGCGTCCAGCCCGAGCCGCCCGACTGCCGCGACCAGCCCCACCTCGTCATACGGTGCCGGATGCCACGGCAGCCCACGCTGCGCCAGCTGAGCCTCGGCCCAGGCCACGCCGCCCAGATCGCTGAGGAAGTGCACATCCACACCCCGCGCGGTCAATTCCTCGGCGAGTGCCACACACCGCACGAGATGCCCGACCCCGGTCCGGGCCCCCGCGTCGCACCGGATCCCGACGGCCCTGCTCATGCCTGCTCCAGGTCCTTCTGCATGATGTGCGCGTTGAGCTCGGCCAGCTCCGGCTGCCCGCCGAGCCAGTCGGCGATCTCGCGGACCTGGACCGGGGCGTCGCCGAAGTGGTCGACGATCGCCTCGATCAGCTGCCAGTCGTCCTCGGTGTCGAGGGTGAGCCGCAGGTAGGACATGTCCGGCTGCACGGTCAGCCCGATCAGGTCGAAGTCCCCGGGGTGGGTGTAGATGTACGACGTCACGTGGGTGCGGTGGTGGGCGTACGCCAGTTTGTCGATCTCCTTGAGCACCGGCGCCCGGACCACCTCGACGTCCAGGCCACGCGGCAGGGTCCGCATGAGCGACGTGGTCAGGTAGTCGACGTCGGCCGCCGCGAACACCCGGTAGGCCCGGGCGACCAGCCGCGGGTCGAGCAGCGGGCAGTCGGCGGTGAACCGCAGCACGTCGTCGACGGTCCGGGTCTCCAGCACGCCGAGGAACCGGGTGAGCACGTCGTCGACCGGCCCGCGGTAGCAGTCCACCCCGATCGCCGCGCACTCGGCCTCTACCGCGTCGTCGTCCGGCAGGATCGTGGTGGCCACCACGAGGTCGTCGACGACGCCGCTGTCCCGGGCGGCGCGGACCACCCGGTCGAGGACGGTCCGTCCGCCCAGGTGGCGCAGCACCTTGCCGGGGAGCCGGGTGGAGCCCATCCGGGCCTGAATGATGCCGAGGGTGCTCATGATCGTCCTTTTCGGATGCGATTGCGGGCGGCGCGGGCCAGGACGAGCCCGGCCTTGGCGGCGCGATAACCGAGGTTGCCGCTGAACGCGGCGATCTGTGTCCTGGCGCGGCCCAGTTCGGCCTCACGCTTCTCCAGCTCGATCTCGAAGAAGCGGCTGCGGGCCTCGGCGTCGGCGAGGCGCTGCCGCAGGGCGTCGAGCTGGATCTCCTGCTCCCGGCGGCCGGGCGATTCGGTGGCACCGGCCGGTTCGGCGGCGGCATCGATCCCGGCGGCCCCGGCGAGCACGGCGATGAGCCGGGCCACGTCGGTGACCGCGGGCCACGGGTGGTGGTATCCGCCGTCGAGCAGGGTGTGCGCGAACCGGGCCAGGGCGTCCGGCTGGTCCGGGACCACCGGGTCCAGCAGGGCGAACCGGTCGCCGTCGACCAGCACGTTGCCGGCCCCGGCCATCGGCAGCTCGGTCATCCAGCCGGTGAGCAGTTTCCGCAGCACCGGCAGGTCGTGCTGGAGAGCCGCCGTGATCAGGTGCTCCTCCAGCAGCCGCCCGTCCGGGAGCGGTTCGGTCACCGCGAGGCCGGGCCGGTCGCCGGTCGCACGCCGCAGCCAGCCGCGGTCCGGAGTGCCGATCACCTCGGTCACCGTCCCGGACGGGCCGGCGATCAGCGCGGGCGCGAGAGTCATGGCGGCCTTCCCCGGCCGGGTGGCGCGCTGGGCGACGACCAGCCAGGCCGGGGCCAGCTCGGCGCCGATCCCGCGACGCACGGCCGCGGCGGCGAGCCGCCGGGGGTCACCGAGCACAGACCTCTGCGAGTACGCCGAAGCCACCGCCCCGGCAGCGAACGCGGCGAGCGCGTCCAGTGGCCCCGAACGCAGTGTCTCCGTGGTGACCAGCAACGACGGGCTCTCCGGCAGCGGCCAGGCGGCGGCCAGCGCGGTGACCGGCAGACCGTCGGCGGCGAACGCGGCGACCAGCCGGTCCGGACGGCCGGGCACGTCGGTGAACTCGCCGAGCGGGCGCCACGCGTCACCGGTACGGGCCGCGGTCGGTGTGCCGGGATCGACGAGACGGTGCACACCCAGCTGGTTCTCGACGGTGAGCAGCAGGGTGCCGCCGGGCCGCAGCGAACGGGCCAGGACCCGGACCGACTCCGCCCAGTCCAGCGGGGTGTCCTCGGGCGAGCAGAGCCGGCCGGTGCCGTCGAGGGCGATCACCACGTCGTAGCGGTCGGCGTCGGTGAGCTTGGACAGGGTTCCGCAGAGCACCGTGACGTCCGGGAGCGCGGCGGCGTCCGGCTGCGACCGGACCAGGCAGGTCACGTCGCGGCGGTCGGCCAGCGCGCTGATCAGGCCGGGTTCGTGCGGGCCGGCGACCAGCACCCGGATCCGCCGGGGCAGGCGGTCGAGCAGGTGCCGGTGCAGGGTGCCGCCGGCTGGTGGGTGCTCCTCGGAGTACTCGGGCATCTCGCCGCCGATCATCCTGATCATGCGGCCCATCCCAGGATCGCCCGCAGCTCGGCCGGGGAGGCGAGGTAGCCGCCGCCCAGCTCGGCGAGCACGATCTCCCGGGCCGTCTCCGGATCGGGAGCGGGGCCGTGCATCTCCGGCCACTCGCGGCGGATCCGTTCAGCCGTGGGGGTGTCCTCTTTGTCCAGGTACATCGGGTCGCCGTACACCGCGGGCTCGCAACCGGCCGCGGAGCCGTAGAAGATCGCCGTGCTCAGCCGGTTGGACGCCACCCGGCGGTGCCGCCGCAGCTCGGCGAGCTGGCCGCGCAGGAAGTTCGCGTCGGTCCGCATCCGCATGTACCCGCGGTATCCGTGGCAGACGACCCGTCCGGCCCGCTCGTAGAGCGCCCGGATCCGCCGGTCCTCGAACTCGTTCCAGTACAGGCAGAACGTGATCGGCCCGTCCTCGGTCGCGGTGATCTCGTCGATCAGGCGGTGGTGGTCACCGCTGACCTTCTGGCCCTCCCACCCGTGGAACGGATACCAGATCGTCCCCTCCCGGGTGTCCGTCGTAGCCGCGTCCGGGGTGGATCGCAGCAGGTAGAGGAAGGGGGCGCCGATCACGGTGGCCAGCGGACGGCCCATCGACCAGGCACGGCGACGGGTCCGCTCGGACCATACGAAGATCGCGCTGCCGGGCGCGTACGGCGTACCGCCACCGAGTCCGTCGACCACGTTCCACCCGTGCTGGAGATACCCGTCGATGCGCGGCGGGGCGGCCGGGTCCAGTCCGCAGTACCCGGCCAGCACGTGAGCGTGCCCGTAGAAGTGGTTCCCGTGGTGCACCCGCTAGCTCCCGAGGATCCCGCGCAACGTGTCGACGACGCGGTCCTGGTCGGAGTCGCTCAGGTCGTAGAAGAGCGGAAGGGACAGCTCCTCGGCGTAGAAGGCCTCGGCCACCGGGCACATGCCGCGGCGGTACCCGAGGTCCTCGAAGACCGGGTGCCAGTAGACCGGGATGTAGTTGACCTGGACCAGGATCCCGGCGGCGTGCATCCGCTCGTAGACCTCACGGCGACGGCCGTCGAGGACACGCACCGGATAGAGGTGGCGCATCGGGTCGACCCCGGCCCGCTGGACGGGCAGGCGCAGTCCGGGTACGTCGGCGAGCAGAGCGTCGTACCGTGCGGTCAGCTCCTGCCGCCGGGCCTTGAAGGCGGAGAGCCGCCGCAACTGGGAGCTGCCCAGGGCGCAGAGCAGATCGGGCAGCCGGTAGTTGAGCCCGAACTCGTGCACCTCGTAGAACCAGCCGCCCTGGTCGGGCCGGCGGAGTTTCCCGGCTCCCTTCACCATGCCGACCGAGCGGAAGGTGCGAGCCCGTTCGAGCAGGTCGGGGCGGGGCGACGCGACAGCGCCGCCCTCGGCCGTGGTGAGGTTCTTCGTCGGGAAGAAGCTGAAGGTGGTCATGTCGGCGAGGGCGCCGACCGGCCGGCCGTGGTAGGTCGAGCCGATGGCGTGTGCCGCGTCGCCGATCAGAACCGCCCCGGCCGGTTCGGTGATCTTGCGGAGGGCGTCGTACTCGGCCGGGTGGCCGGCGTAGTCGACCGCGGTGACCGCCCGGGTGTTCCCGGTGACCAGGGCCTCGACGGCGGCCGGGTCGAGGTTGGCGGTGTCCTCCTCGACGTCGGCAAAGATCACCTTGGCGCCGAGCATGGCCGCGCCGGAAGCGGTCGCCACGAACGTCATCGGCGTGGTGATCACCTCGTCGCCCGCTCCGACACCGGCCGCCGCGTACGCCGCATGCAGCGCCGTGGTCCCGTTGGTGACCGTGACGGCCGGCGCCCCGGCGACCGCCTCGATGTCGGCCTCGAACCGCGCGACCCGCGGCCCGGTGGTGAGCCAGTCACTGCCCAGGGCCGCGACGACCGCCTCCACATCGGAGGCGTCGATCGACTGTCGTCCGTAGGGCAGCATCAGTCCTCCGCGAGGAGGTCACGCATCTCGTCGACCGAGAGCCACAGATCGTTGTTGTCCGAGCGGTAGTTGAAGCCGTCCGGAACCTCTTCGCCGCCGAGCGGGGTCTCGTAGCCCCAGCTCGCGACCACCGGCTGGACGACGTAACGGTCCTTGAACCGCAGGGTCCGGCGGCTGTCGTCGGCGGCGATCATCTCCTCGTGCAGCTTCTCGCCGGGGCGCATGCCCATCTCGTGGGTGGCCGCGCCCGGGGCGACCGCCTCGACCAGGTCCATGATCCGCATGCTCGGGATCCGCGGGACGTAGAGCTCGCCGCCCTGCATCACGTCGAACGAGTCGACGACGAACTTGACCGCCTGGTCCAGGGTGATCCAGAACCGGGTCATCCGCTTGTCGGTGATCGGCAGGCTCTTGCCCTCGTCGGCGAGCTTGCGGAAGAACGGGACGACCGAGCCGCGGGAGCCCATCACGTTGCCGTAGCGGACCACGGCGAGCCGGGTCGGGTGAGTGGCCGCGTAGTGGTTGCCGGCGATCACGATCTTGTCGGCGGCGAGCTTGGTCGCGCCGTACAGGTTGATCGGACTGGACGCCTTGTCGGTGGAGAGCGCGACGACCTTCTTGACCCCGTGGTTGATGGCCGCGTCGATCACGTTCTGGGTGCCGTTGATGTTCGTCGCGACGAACTCCGACGGGTTGTACTCGGCGGTGTCGACCTGCTTGAGGGCGGCCGCGTGCACCACGTAGTCGATGCCGTGCATGGCCCGGTCGAGCCGCTTCTCGTCACGGATGTCGCCGATGAAGAAGCGCAGACGGGGGTCGTCGCCGAACATCTGACGGACCTCGTACTGCTTGAGCTCGTCACGGGAGAAGACCACGATGCGTGACGGGTCGAGGTGCGTCAGCGCGTACTTGAGGAAGGCCTTGCCGAAGGAACCGGTCGAGCCGGTGACAAGGATCGAGGAGCCGGCGAGTTCAGACACGAGATTCTCCGGGGGTTCAGCGGGGTTACGAGGCGGAAGCATAACCAGCTCGGAACGCATTTCCAGAAGCGCGGAGAAATGCTGCGCGCAGTTCATTCTCAGTTCAGCCGGGATTGGTCGCGACGACCGGGAAGCTGCGGGATCGTAGGTCTCCTCTAAACACCCCACCCCTGGAGTAATACCGTGACTGAGCTGGTCAGACTACGCGAGGCGTTCCGTTCCGCCCTCGATCTGGCGGCCGACGAGCCCGTGGATGACCTGCGCTACCAGGACCACGAGAAGTGGGATTCGCTCGCGCACATGTCGCTTGTCGCGGCTATTGAAGATGAATTCTCGGTAATGATCGACACCGACGATGTCATCAATATGTCCAGCTTTGCCGAGGCCGTGCGAATCCTCGGTAAATACGGGGTGGACGTCAAGTGAGCGTCGCCCTGGTCACCGGGGCGTCCCGCGGTATCGGCCGGGCCGTCGCGCAGCGTCTCGCCGAACAGGGCTACCACCTGGTGCTGCACGGCCACGACCCGGAGCGGATCGCCGTCACGTCCGGTGAGATCGCCGCCAAGTACGGCGTCACCGTCGTGCACGCGGCCGGCGACATCGCCGACCCGGCGACCAGCAAGGCCCTGGCCCGGCTCGCCTTCGACACCTTCAAACGGCTCGATGCCCTGGTGGTCAACGCCGGCACGCACGCGGCCGGGATGCTCGGCATGACACCTGACGCGACGGTCGAGCGGCTCTTCGCCGTCAACGCGGTGGGTGCGGCGTACACCCTGCAGAACGCCGTCCGTCTGCTCGCCCGCGGGCAGCACCCGGCAGTCGTGCTCACCGCGTCGATCACCGGTGACCAGGGTGTCGCCGGCCAGGCCGTCTACGCCGCCTCCAAGGCCGCCGTGGCCGGGCTGACCAGGTCCGCGGCCAAGGAACTCGGCCCGCGGGGCATCCGGGTCAACGCCGTCGCGCCCGGCTTCATCGCCACCGACATGCTCGACACCCTGGACGAGGCCGGTCGCGCCGAGCGGATCGCGAGCACCGCCCTCGGCCGTCTCGGCGCCGCCGACGAGGTCGCCGACGTGATCGCCTTCCTCCTCTCCGGGCAGGCCCGATTCGTCACCGGCCAGATCATCGGGGTCGACGGGGGACTGACACTGTGAACCTGCTCCACCCCTCCGCCCGGGTCGTCGACGCCGCCACCGGCGAGACGTTGACGCCCGCACTGATCGACGCCGCCGCCGAGGAGATCGCCGGGCAGCCGATCGTCTTCCTGCCGATGCCGACCACCGTCCCGGCGGTGGCCCGCTATCTCGCGGCGCTGCGCCTGGAGAAGCCGGTCCTGCTCCTCGACCCGGACCTCGACCACAGCGCCCTGATCAGCCGCTACACCACCGACGAGGTGCACCCGGACCTGGCGCTGCTGCTCACCACCAGCGGTTCCACCGGCGACCCCAAGCTGGTCCGGCTCTCCCGCTCGGCGGTGCTCGCCAACGCCGGGCAGGTGGCCGAGAGCCTCGGTGTCACCGGCGACGACGTGGCGATCACCACGCTGCCGCTCTTCTACTCGTACGGGCTGTCGGTGCTGCACTCGCACCTGCTGCGCGGGGCGACGGTGGTGCTGGAACGCACCGGGATCATGCAGAGGGACTTCTGGGCCGCGGTCGGCGAGCACGGGGTCACGTCACTGGCGTTCGTGCCGTCGCAGTACGAGATGCTGCGGCGACTCCGCTTCGACCCGGCGCGGTACCCGTCGGTGCGTACCCTCACGCAGGCCGGAGGCCGCTTGCGGACCGATCTCGTGACCGATTTCGCCCAGCGGATGGACTCCGTCGGCGGCCGGATGTTCGTGATGTACGGACAGACCGAAGCCGCGCCGCGGATGGCCTGCCTGCCACCCGCGCGACTGGCCGACAAACTCGGCTCGGTCGGCCGGGCGATTCCCGGTGGCGCCTTCACCGTCGAGGACGGCGAGGTCGTCTTCCAAGGACCCAACGTCATGATGGGGTACGCCGAGACGGCCGCCGATCTGGCCCGGGGCGACGACCTCGCCGGCGTGCTGCACACCGGTGACCTGGGACATCTCGACGACGAGGGCTTCCTGTTCATCACCGGCCGGCTCAAGCGGATGGCGAAGGTCTTCGGTGTCCGGATCAACCTGGACGACGTGGAGAGGCACTTCCCGGTCGCGGCCGTGGCCGGTGACGACAGGCTGCACGTCTTCACCCGGGACGACGACGTCCGGGCACTCCGCAGCAGGATCGCCGAGTGGCTCGGCACCCACTTCAGTGGTGTCGACGTGCGCACGATCCCGTCCCTGCCGCTGCTGGCCAACGGCAAGACCGACTACCGGGCGCTGGAGGCGTCGTTGTGAGTGTCTTCACGCTGTCCCAATCGGATCGCGAAAAGGTTCTTCTGCCGCAACTGGTGGATCTCGTTGACCACCATCGGCGTCACTGTGCTCCCTACGATCGGATCCTCACGGCTTCCGGCGCCTCCCGCTTTTCGGGCATTTCCGAATTGCCGTGGCTGCCGGTCCGTCTCTTCAAGACGCTGGAACTGAAGAGCATCCCGGACGACGAGGTCTTCAAAGTACTGACGTCGAGCGGCACGACCGGCGAGGTAAGTCGGATTCATCTCGACAAGGCCGCCGCGGCCACCCAGACCCGCCAGCTCGGCGCCACCCTCCAGACCGTGCTCGGCCCCCAGCGCCTGCCGATGCTGATCGTCGACACCAGGTCGATCCTGAAGGACCGCCGCTCGTTCAGCGCCCGCGGCGCCGGCGTGCTCGGCATGGCCACTTTCGGCCGTGACCACGTCTGGGCGCTCGACAACGAGGGCGCTGTCGACCTCGACGGCATCCGCGGATTCCTGGCGAAGCACGGTGACCGGCCGTTCCTGATCTTCGGGTTCACCTATCTGGTCTGGCTGCACCTCTACGAGATCGCCCGGGACCACGGCCTGGACCTGGGCAACGGCATCCTGATCCACTCCGGCGGCTGGAAGAAGCTGGTCGATCAGGCCGTCTCCCCGGAGGAGTTCCGCAACCGCCTGGCGGCTGTCGGCCTCACCCGGATCCACAACTTCTACGGCATGGTCGAGCAGATCGGGACGATCTTTCTTGAAGGTCCGACGGGTGGATCGCTGTACTGCCCGGACTTCGCGGACGTCGTGGTTCGCGACCCGGAGACCTGGGCGGAGCTCCCGCCCGGAAAACCGGGCCTCCTCGAGGTGGTGAGCACACTGCCCACCTCGTACCCCGGGCACGTGCTGCTCACCGAGGACCTCGGTGTCGTGCACGGCATCGACGACGGGGACTGGCCCGGCAAACGCTTCTCGGTGCTCGGCCGGCTGCCCCGCGCCGAGGCCCGGGGTTGCTCGGACACGTATCGGAGCGCTGACGCATGAGGTTCCGTTTCGGCGTCGAGGGTGACCTGACCGCCCCCTCGGCGGACCGGCTCACCGTCGGTGACCCGCGGGTGGTCGACTTCCTCGCCGCACTGGCCCGCAGACTGCTCGCACCGGCGGTGGCCCGGCGCTTCCCGGAGCTGGGATCGCTCGGCTACTTCCTGCGGCCGGCCGAGCTGAAACGGTCGGTCGAGGCGATGACCGGGCGGCAGGACGCCCTGGTCTTCCCCCGGGGCAACGTCTTCCACCTGCCACCGGCCAACGTGGACACGATCTTCGTCTACTCCTGGGCGATCTCCGCGCTCGCCGGCAACCACAACGTCGTCCGGATCTCGTCGCGCTCCGCCGGGGCCGCCGAGGTGATCCTGGAGTCGCTGAACGCCGTCGACGCGGACCCGGTGATCGGCCGTACCCAGCGGATGGTCACCTACGGTCACGACGACAGCGTCACCGCCGCACTCAGCCGGTGGTGCGACCTGCGGGTGATCTGGGGTGGCGACGTGGCCGTCGACACCATCCGCCGGCAGCCGCTGCGACCGTCGGCCCGCGACCTCACCTTCCCCGACCGCACCTCCTGGGCGGTGCTGTCGGCTCCCGGCTGGCGGGCCGCCGACTCCGACGCCCGGCGGGCCGCCGTGGCCGGGTTCGCCAACGACGCCTACTGGTTCGACCAGGCGGCCTGCTCGTCACCGCGGACCGTCTTCCTGGTCGGCGGCGGGGACACCACCGGCATCCGGGCCGAGTTCCTGGAACTGCTGCTCGACGTCGTCGACCGGCGCGGCTGGACCGTCGACCCGGCGATGGCGGTGGAGAAGAGGGTCAACGCGTACGAGCTGGCCGCCACCGGAGCGGCCACGGCCCTCGACTTCCCGGACAACCGGCTGACCGCGATGACGCTGTCCGGTGCGGAGGCGGCGCCCCGGCGCTGGATCGGTGCCGGCGCGTTCCCGTTCGCCGAGGTCGACTCGCTGCTCGACCTGGTGCCGGCGATGAACCGGCAGGACCAGACCGTCAGCTACTTCGGATTCACCCCGGCCGAGCTGCGCGCCTTCGCCACCGAGCTGGGCGGCCGCGGCGTGGACCGGATCGTCCCGTTCGGTTCGGCGCTGACCTTCGGCGCGATCTGGGACGGCTATGACCTCAAACGCGAATTCACGAGATTGACGACACTCCAATGACGGCTCTGTCGGTAGTGATCCCGATGTACAACGAGGAAGCGGTCATCCCGGTCCTCGTCGCGAGGCTGCGGCCGGTGCTCGACTCCCTCGACGTCGAATACGAGGTCGTGGCGGTGGACGACGGCAGCGCCGACGACACCGCGAACCTGGTCGAGCGGTGCCGGCTCGACTGGCCGCAACTGCGGCTGATCCGGCTCCGGCGCAACAGCGGCCACCAGGCGGCCCTGACCGCCGGGCTGCACCGCTCGGCCGGCGACTGGGTGGTCAGCATCGACGCCGACCTCCAGGACCCGCCGGAGACCATCCGCGAGATGTTGCGGGTGGCCCGGGAGGAGAACGTCGACGTCGTGTACGGCGTGCGCAGCGACCGCACCACCGACACCGTCTTCAAGCGGAACACCGCGGGTCTCTACTACCGCCTGATGCGCCGGATCGTCGGCCCCGACCTGCCGTCCCAGGCCGGCGACTTCCGCCTGGTCAGCCGCTCGGTGGTGGAGGTGTTGCGGCGCATGCCGGAGCGGGTCCCGGTCTACCGGCTGCTGATCCCGTCGCTCGGCTTCTCCTCGCGCGCGGTCAGTTACACCAGGGAACGGCGTGCGGCCGGCGAGACGAAGTATCCGCTGCGCAAGATGGTCGCCCTCGCCTGGGACAGCACCGCCGACTTCACCGCGGCCCCGCTGCGCCTGGCCACCTGGCTCGGCATGGCCGCCTTCGCGGCGTCCCTGATCGCCATGGTCTTCGGCCTGGTGGTGTGGGCCAACGGCACCGTCATCCCGGGCTGGACCTCGCTGTTCCTGGCGGTGCTGCTGTTTGCCGCGGTCCAGCTGATCTGCCTGGGCCTGCTCGGTGAGTACGTGGCCCGCATCTACCGCACCCTGCAGAGCCGGCCCGCGTTCCACATCGGATCGGACTCGGCCGACACACCGGTGCCCGCCTCGGTCGTCCCGGCCCAGCGCACCCCGGCCACCATGCCGTGACCCGTTCCGCCCTCGGGCGGTTGCTGCCGTGGTTCGTCCCGGCGGTCACCGCCTTCGTCGTCCTGCACTACCTCGGTACCCCGGACCGGCAGATCGCGCTCTACGCGGTCTACTTCCTGGCCGCCGTCGTCCTGCCCGGCACCCTCGTCTTCCGTGCCCTGTTCGGCTCCCGCGGCAACTGGCCGGAGGACCTCGGACTGGGCGCGGCCACCGGACTGGTGGTCCTGCTGGCCGGCTGGGCTCTGGCCGCGGCCACCGGGGGCCAGGACCTGCTGATCGCCTGGCCGATCCTGATCGCCGCGGTCTTCGCGCTGGTCCCAGGCCTGCGCCGGCACTGGCGGATCAGTGCGCCAGAGCCGCTGCCGATCGCCTGGTCATGGGTGCTGGCCGCGGTGCTCACCGTGGTCGCGCTGTGGGGCGTCACGGTCTTCGAGACCAACCCGCTGCCGCCCGCGACCGGTGTCATCTACCAGGACCTCTACTACCACCTGGCGCTCGTGCACGAGATGACCCGGTCGATGCCGTTCCAGGTGCCCCAGCTCGCCGGTGACGCGCTGCGCTACCACTACCTCTCCGACGCGGACATCGCCACGGCCAGCATGATCACCGGGATTCCGCCGGTGAACGTGCTGCTCCGGCTCTGGGTCCTGCCGGTCACGGCGACCGCGGTGATGACGTTCGCGGCGGTCGGTCGCACGGCCGCCGGGCGCTGGCAGGCCGGCGCGCTGGCCGCGGCCCTCGGATTCGCCGGTCACGCCCTCACCCTGGGCAGCCCGGGTGGCCCCGTGAACGGTGGCCTCCCGGTGTCGCTGGTCAGCCCGTCGCAGACGTACGCGATGCCGTTGATCGGTCTTTTCACGCTGGCCGCTCTGGAAGCCCTGCGTGGCCGGCCGTTGCGCTGGGTGTGGGCGCTGTTGCCGGTCCTCGCCGTGGTCTGTGCGGGCGCCAAGTCCAGCGTGCTGCCGCCGCTCGCGGCCGGTGTCGGCCTGGCCGGGGTGGTGCTCTTCTGGCGACGCCGGCGGGTCCCGTGGCCGGCGGTGGGCCTGCTCGGCGTGATCGTCTTCGGGATCCTGGTGGGTCAGCGGCTCTTCGCCGGTGGTGGGGCGGGCATCCTGGCCGTGCAGCCGTTGCAGGCGCTGCACTGGGTGAAGGCCTACAGCACGACGCTCGGCCGCAACGACGGGCTCGGGCTGGGCGGCTTCCTGCTTCCCGGGATGGCGAACGCGTCGGTGGCCGGCTGGTTGTTCATCATCGGGCTGGTGGTGTGGTGGGCGCTGATGCAGGCGCCCCGCCTGATCGGCCTGGTGCTTCCGCCCTCGGGACCGGACGGCGTCGTCGACCGCGCCGAACCGGGACGCTGGCTCCTCGGCGGCATCGTGGTGGCCGGCGCCGGTGGACTGTGGACGTTCGCGCACCCGTCGCTGAGCCAGGGCTACTTCTTCACCGGTGTGCTCCCGGCCGCTGCCGCGCTGACCGCGTGGGCGCTCACCGACCGGGTCCGGAACTGGTGGATCGCCCTGGCCGGAGCCCTGGCCGGGGCGGTCTGGCAGCTCTTCGCCCCGGAGTTCGGCCCACCGGCCCGGCCGTCGGTGACCGGATGGGCGTGGGCGCTCGCGGTACCGGTGCTGACCACCGCGGCGGTGATCGTCGTGGCGATGCTGATCGCGGTGGCGATCTGGCGGTCCCGGGCGGTCCGGGCGCTGCCCGTGCTGCTGATCGCCGCTGTCGCCGGGGGCAGTGTCGCGAATGCGGTGTACCAGATCGGCGGGGGTGCGGTCACCGTCCCGCCGAAGCGGACGACGGTCACGCCGACGACGATCACGGCCGCCGAGATGCGGGCCGCCCTGTGGCTCGACCGGAACGCCGGCGACGAGGACGTGGTCGCCACCAACGTGCACTGCTCGCCGATGAAGGCCCAGGACCGTTGTGACGCCCGGGGGTTCTGGGTGGCGGGGCTGGGCGGGCGGCGGGCCCTCGTCGAGAGCTGGGGATACGCCGACGAGGCGGTGGCCGCGCACGGGCAGGGTGGGCTCACCTACACCCGGCAGCCGGCGCCGGACCCGGCGCTCTTCGAGCTCAACGAGCGCGCCTTCCGGGCGGCCGACCCGGCGGACATCGCCCGGCTCCGGGACGAGTACGGCGTGCGGTGGCTCTTCGCCGACCGGCGGGCCGGACCCGTGTCGCCGGATCTGGCCGGGGTCGCCGTGGTGCGGCATTCGAGCGGTCCGGTGACCGTCTACGAGCTGGGGTCCGGTTAACCCTACCTTCGGGTGGGCGGTTCACCGGATCGCCCGGGTGGGCGCCGATGCCTAGGTTCATAGGCATGACGAGCACATACGCCGACGCGGCGCCCACCCGTAGCCCTCTCCGGCGCTACCTGCGCCAGCTGGGCATCGACACCCAGTTCGTGCTTCTGGGGTTCCCGCTCGGCCTGGTGACCCTGGTGCTGGCGATCACCGGGTTCGCCGTGGGTGTCGGCACCGTTGTCATCTGGGTCGGTCTGCCGATCCTGGTCGGCACCCTGATGCTGTCCCGCGGCTTCGCCATGGCCGAGCGCGCGCGGATCGGCCCGGTCCTGGGTTTCCGGAGCCCGCACCCGATCTACAAGAAGTCGCATGGCCAAGGCTTCCTTCGCCGCACGTTCGGTCCCCTGGCCGACGCGCAGTCCTGGCTCGATCTGGTTCACGCGATCCTCCGGTTCATCCCGAGCACCATCGGGTTCTGTTTCGTCGTCACGTGGTGGGCGGTGGCTCTGGCCGGCCTCTCCTACCCACTCTGGGACTGGTCGCTGCCGCACCCGCCGGACAACTTCGAGCTGCACGAACTGCTCGGTTTCCAGGACACCGCCGGCACCCGGATACTCCTCAACTTCGCCATCGGGGTGTTCTTCGCCGGCACCCTGTCCTGGGTCGTCCGGGCCGCCGCACTGGCCGAGGCCTGGTTCGCCCGGGGGCTGCTGGTCAGCGTCTTCGAATTGCGGCGGCAGGTGGTCGAGGCCGAGGAGGCGCGCGACGTGGCCCAGCAGCAGAAGGCCGCGGCGGTCTCGGCCGAGGCGGTGGCGTTGCGCAAGCTGGAGCGTGACATCCACGACGGCCCGCAGCAGCGACTGGTCCGGCTCGCGATGGACCTGGGGCGTGCCGAGCAGCAGTTCGCCGACGACCCGGAGCGGGCCCGCGCGATCGTCGCCGAGGCGCTCACCCAGACCCGGGAGACGCTGGACGAGCTGCGTGCCCTGTCCCGCGGCATCGCCCCGCCGATCCTGGTGGACCGGGGTCTGTCAGCCGCGCTGACCGCACTGGCCGGCCGGTGCACGGTCCCGGTGGACCTGGACGCGCCGCCGATGGAGCGGCTGGACCCGGGTGTCGAGTCGACCGCGTACTTCGTGGTGGCCGAGGCGCTGACCAACGTCGCCAAGCACAGCCACGCCAGTGAGGTGCAGGTCAGCGTGCAGCGGATCGCCACCGGCCTGATCGTGACGGTCTCCGACGACGGGGTGGGCGGCGCGAGCCTGGCCAAGGGGCACGGCCTGGCCGGCCTGGACGACCGGGTGCGGGCGGCCGGGGGAGTCCTCGCGGTGGACAGCCCGGAGGACGGTGGCACGCGGCTGACAGCGGCACTGCCCCTCTGACATCGAGGGGATCTGACAGCATGACCGCATGCGGGTGGTTATCGCCGATGATGCGGTGCTGTTGCGGGAGGGCCTGATCCGGCTCGTCGAGGAGAACGGTCACACCGTCGTCTCGGCCGTCGGGGACGGGCCCTCGCTCGTTCGATCGATCAAGGAACACCGTCCGGACGTCTCCATCGTGGACGTCCGGATGCCGCCGTCGCACACCGACGAGGGGCTCCGCGCCGCCGTCGAGGCCCGTGCCGCGGTGCCCGGCAGTCCGATCCTGGTGCTTTCGCAGTACGTCGAGGTGTCGTACGCCGACGATCTTCTGGCCGACCGCCGTGGGGCGGTCGGCTATCTGCTCAAGGACCGGGTGTCGCTGGTCGCCGAGTTCCTCGACGGGCTCCAGCGGGTTGCCGAGGGCGGCACCGTGCTGGACCCCGAGGTGGTGGCCCAGCTGCTGGTCCGGCGCCGCCGTGACGACCCGATGCGCAGCCTGACCCCGCGCGAGCGGGAGGTGCTGGGGTTGATGGCCGAGGGCATGTCGAACACCGCGATCGCCCGCAAGATGGTCGTCACCGACGGCGCGGTGGAGAAGCACGTCCGCAACATCTTCACCAAGCTGGGCCTGCACCAGGACGAGGAGCAGCACCGGCGGGTCCTGGCGGTCCTGGCCTACCTCCAGTCGTAGGGCTAGCCCTACCCCGGACCGGGGTGTCCGCCGTATCGATCGGCCACTTCGGACTCCATAGCGTTCTACCCATGGAGAACAGGGAAAACGTCAAGGGGATCGCGGCTCGCGTCGCGATCTGGAGTGCCCGCCATCGGGCACTCGCGATCCTCGGATGGATCGCTTTCGTGATCGCGACGGTGGTCCTCAGCGCCCAGATCGGCACCCGGCAGGCGGACGAGGGCACCGCCGGGCACGGCGACTCCGGTGACGCCGACCGGATCGTCGCGGCGGCCGGTTTCCCCGAGCAGCCGGCCGGCGAGATGGTGCTGATCCAGAACCGGGCCGGTACCGACCGGGTGGCCGCTGCGGAGGAGGTCACCCGGGCGCTCGGTACGACCCGGGACGTCATCGACGTGCAGGAGCCGATCGAGTCGCCGGACGGCCGGTCGACGCTGATCACCTTCCGCATCGCCGGTGACGAGGACACCGCGGAGGAGCGGGTCGGCCCGGCCATGGAGGCGGTCGCCCGGGTGCAGAGCGCCCATCCGGAGCTGTATGTCGCCGAGGCCGGTTCGGCCAGCGCCGACCAGCTGGTCAGCGAGGAGCTGGACGGCGGCCTGAACCGGCTGGGCATGCTCTCCATCCCGGTCACGCTCGGCATCCTGCTGGTGGCCTTCGGCGCGGTGGTCGCCGCATTCCTGCCGGTCCTGCTGGCGATCATGTCGGTGGTCGCGGCGATCGGCCTGATGGCGGCGGCGAGCCGGTACGCTCCCGCGGTCGACGAGACGACGCACGTCATGCTGCTGATCGGCCTGGCCGTCGGCGTCGACTACTGCCTGTTCTACATCCGGCGGGAGCGCGACGAGCGTCGCCGGGGCGCCGACCCGCACCGGGCCCTGATGATCGCGGCACAGACCTCGGGCCGTTCGATCTGGGTCTCCGGCCTGACCGTCATGATCGCCATGGCCGGCATGTTCTTCACCCAGGACGTCGTGTTCGTCAGCTTCGCCGCCGGAACCATCCTGGTGGTGGCCACCGCGGTGCTCGGCTCGCTGACCGTTCTCCCAGCGCTGCTCTCGGCGCTGGGCGATCGGGTCGACGCCATCAAGATCCCCGGCCTGTACCGGCGCAACAGTGATGGCCGAGTCTGGAACGCGCTGCTCAGGGTCGTACTCGCCAAGCCGTTGATCTCGGCGATGGTCGCCATCGCCGCGCTTGCCGCGCTGGCCTACCCCGCGCTCGATCTGAAGACCCGGGGCCAGGCCATCCAGGACGTCTCGCCGCATGCTCCGGTGGTGCAGACCTTCGTCGCCATCGGCGAGGCCTTCCCGAGCAAGACCACCCCGGCGCAGATCGTGGTCAAGGACGACTCGGTGAAGACGCCCGAGTTCGAGCAGACGCTCGCGGCCTTCAAGAGCGCGGTCGCCGGCAGCGGCGGGAAGCTGGTCGAGCCGGTCGACGTCGAGGTCAACCCGGCTGGGAACGTCGCGATCGTCTCGGTCGGCCTGGCCGGCAAGGAGAGCGACAGTGTCGCCGTCGACGCGCTGAACCTGCTGCGGGACCGGGTCGTGCCGGACACCTTCGGCCGGATCGGCGGCGCCACGGCGCTGGTCACCGGATCCACCGCCGGCGGTGTCGACTACAACGACCAACTGGCGAAGACCCTGCCGCTGGTGTTCGCCTTCGTTCTCGGGCTGGCGTTCGTCCTGCTGCTGGTGTCGTTCCGGTCGGTCGTGGTGGCGGTCACCGGGCTGGTGCTCAACCTGCTGTCGGTGGCGGCCTGCTACGGCATGCTGGTCTTCGTCTTCCAGTACGGCAACTTCGAGGAGCAGCTCGGCTTCGTCTCCGGCGGGGGCATCACCAACTGGATCCCGATGTTCCTGTTCGTGATCCTGTTCGGGTTGTCGATGGACTACCACGTCTTCGTGGTCAGCCGGATCCGTGAGGGCCACGACCGCGGCCTGCCCACCCGGGAGGCGGTCCGCGAGGGCATCGGCCGCACCGCCGGCGTGATCACCAGCGCCGCCGTGGTGATGGTCGCGGTGTTCGCGCTCTTCGCCACGCTGCCGCTGACCGCCACCAAGGAGCTGGGTGTCGGCCTCGCCGCCGCGGTCCTGCTGGACGCCACGATCATCCGGGCGGTGCTGCTGCCCGCGGTGATGGCGATGCTCGGCCGGGCGAACTGGTGGCTGCCGAAGTGGCTGGGCTGGCTGCCGGAGATCGCGCACGAGCCGCCCGCGCAGGCCACCCCGGCCCGCGCCGACGAGCGGGAGCTGACCCCGGTCAGCTGAGTGAGTGGGCCAGGGCGCCGCCGATCACGGCGGCGCCCATTCCGGCCGTGATGCTGAGCAGCGCGTATCCGGCGGCGATCAGGATCTCGCCACGCTTGGAGAGGGACAGGATCTCCCAGCTGAACGTCGAGTACGTGGTGAGCGCCCCGCAGAACCCGGTGCCGAGCAGTGCCACCGTCCCGGGAGCGAGCGGCAGCCCGAGGACCAGGCCGAGGACGAACGAGCCGGCCACGTTGACGGTGAGCGTGCCCCACGGGAAGGCCGTCCCGAACCGGACCTGCATCGCCCGGTCGGTCAGCAGCCGCAGCGGCGCGCCGATCGCCGCGCCGAGGGCCACCAGGAGGGCGGTCATCGGGCCACGAGGCTTCCGGCGGCGACCGCGACGACCGCGCCGATCAGGGTGGCGGCCAGATAGACCAGCCCGGCCTGGGAGACCTCGGCGATCGCGGTGGAGAAGGTGGTGTAGCCGCCGAGGAACCCGGTGCCGAGCAGCAGGCGGGGGAGTCGTTCCCTGATCCGGGTGTAAAGGACGCCGATCAGGAAACAACCGGAGACGTTGATGACCCAGGTGGACCAGGGGAAGCCGTCCGCGGGGTGCGGCCAGGCCGTCGCGATGCCGAAGCGGGCGAGGGCGCCCAGGACGCCACCGGCGGCGACGGCGGCCAGATCGGCGGGGTGCACGTCGAGATCCATCACCCGGGACGTTAGCCCACTGCCGGCCGGCCGGCCGGGGGGACGTGGCGGCGTCCGCCCCGGCCGGTTCCAGGCGCTCCTGCTGGAGAGCGGGCCTGTCCGTCCACTGTAGAACACGATCTTGAAGCGTCGTCGAGGACCCCGGGCCACCCGGGTACCTGAATTCTGGCTGTCGAGGTGGTGACTTCGCGGTTGTTTGCTGACGGCATCGGTTCGACAATGCCTTGATAAGTAGACAAAACAGACGCGTTTGCTGAGGAAAAGGCTGATAACGTGCGGCTCCGCACGCGAACGGAGCGGAAGAGAGCATGCACCACGCCAACCATCACTACGGGCACTCGCACATCCTGGCCCGCTACTGCGGGATGCCGGAGCCGCTGCACCCGCCCCGGATCCAGGGATACCTCCAGCACGGCTGGAACATCGGGGACGGGCTGGCGCCCGGCACGCCGTACGTCTCCGGCGCCCGCCTGCTGGTCTGGTCCGAGGAGACCCGACGTCGCTCCTGGTCACAGGGCCGGCGGAACGTGGTCGTGGTCGGCGCCCCGTTCGCCTACCTGGTCGAGATGACGCCACCGCCCACCGACCCCGGCGAGGGCACCATCTTCTACCCCTTCCACGGCTGGGAGGGGCAGCAGGTCCACGGCGACCACCAGCGCCTCATCGACGAGGTGCAGGCGACCGAGACCGGCCCGATCACCGCCTGCCTGTACTGGAACGAGTACCGCATGCGCGCGGTCCGCAACCTCTACGAATCGGCCGGTTTCCGGGTCATCTGCCACGGTTACCGCGGGTTCTGGTGGCGGGACCACAACCGTGACTTCCTGGTCGGCCAGCTGGCCGAGATCCGGCGGCACCGGCGCGTGGTCTCCAACCGGTTGTGCAGCGCCATCTGGTACGGCCTGCTCGCCGGGCGCGAAGCCGCCGTCTACGGCGACCCGATGGTCCTGGACAACGCCGACATGACCTTCGGAGGTGAGCCCCGCCTGCACCGCCAGTGGCCCGAGCTGTACGGCCGGGAGACGGACTTCGCCACCTGCCACCAGATCGCCCGGGCGCAGTTGGGCGCCGACGAACTGGCCGGTCCCGACGAGCTGCGCAAGCTCCTGGGCTGGCCGAAAGAAGGGTACGTGTGATGCCGGACCGCCCGGACATGGCCGCGGCGCTCGCCGCCCCACCGTTGACCAACCTGATCCGCGCCGGCGGCGAGATGTTCGCCTGGAACGATCCGGCTGTCCGCGAGAACGCGCTGCTCACCCACCTGATCCTCGGGCTGGGTGGCCCGGGCCGGACGGTCCTGGTCGCCGGCCCCCACCCGGACGGCGTGGTCGCCGCGCTCACCGCCGGCGGCGCTGAGGTGACCTGGGTGCTGCGCTCGCTCGGCGACGCTGAGCGGGCCGCCCGCACCCATCCGGCGATCACCGTGCTGGCCGGTGCGTTCGGCAAGGCCGATCTGACCGGTGGGTACGACCTCGTGGTCGCCGCCGACGGCATCCGGCGCCTCAACTCGGCGGAGGGCGACCAGCTGCCGTCCGGTGAGCTCCTGGAGCGTCTCGCGGGTGCGGTGCGTCCCGGTGGCGCCCTGCTCCTGATGCACGACAACCAGCTCGGCGTCCACCACACCGTCAGCCTCGACCCGGGCCGTCGCCTCCGGGACGACACCGCCTGGTATTCCGCCGACGAGCCGTCCGCCGACTATCCCGCCGCGCGGGCCCAGCTCACCGCACGGCTGGCTGACGCCGGGCTGGCGGTGGGCATGGCCTACGCCGCCTTCCCGGAGCCCTCGGCCCCCGCCGTGCTGATCGGAGGCGACGTCCTCGGCGACGTCTCGTCACCGCTGCGGCCCTGGATCCGGAGCGTGCTCACCCAGGCATACACCACCGCCTTCCGGGCCCGTCCGGTGCTCAGCGACCCGCGCAAACTGATCAGTCGCGCGCTGCGGGCCGGCGCCGAGGACACCGTGGCCGGCGGCTGGCTGGTCGTGGCGTACGCGCCCGGCGAATCGGGCCCGTCGGGGAGCCGGCACGAGGTGCTGGTCGGCGACGTCCGCGGCGTCTACACGATCGAGGCCGGTGGGCCGCGCATGCTGGCGCCGCAGTCCGGGCGTACGGAGGCCCCGGGACTCCGGCACGCCGGGTTCGTCCCGCTGGCCGCCGGCTACCAGCTGGAGGAGCGGCTGTTCGAGCTCTGCGCGGTGGCCGACGTCCGCCAGTTGCGCCGGGAGATCACCCGGTACGAGGCCTGGCTCAGTGCCGGCCCGGCCGGCGGATCCCGGATGCTCGCCGACCTGTCCGACATCGTGATCGCCGAGGACGGGCCCGCGGTGCTGTCCGCCCGATGGGAGCCGGTCGAGCCGGTATCGGTGCAGGTCGCCCTGGTCCGGGCGGTGTGGCAGTTCGCGGTCCGTCTGATCACCTGGGGCCGGCCGCATCCGTGGCCGATCACCGCGAGTGCCGCCGACCTGGCCGCGATCCTGGTGGGGATGGCCGGCCGCAGCCTCGCCGACGAGGATCTGCGGGCCGCCATCGACCTGCAGATGGTGATCGACAGTGCCGAGTTCGATCTCAAGCCGTCCGAGCAGCAGACGCACCGGCTCGCGCTCCTGGCCGTCCAGCCGGGCACCGCCCCGGTCGATGTGGCGGGCTACGAGGAACTCGTCGAGGCACTGTGGCGGCAGCGTTACCAGGCGAGCCACCTGCTGGCGATGATGGAGTGGAACGAGCAGCTCATCCGCTCGCGGGACACCGCATTGAGCAAGATGGACTGGGAGCTGCAGTTGCTGCGCCGCGGCTGGGGCGCTCGCGGCCTGATGCTCGCGAAACGCGCCTACAAGATGGTCCGGAAATGACCTCGACTCCTCCGGCAGCGGCCCGTGGCGTGCCGCTGCCGGAGGAGTCGGGGCGGTCTGTCAGATGAGGTCCCAGGTCAGCGGGGTGCCCTTGGCCGCGTCCTCCCGGAACGTACGGCCGAGCACGGTTCCGATCTGGTCCGGCTCCAGCCCGCCCGTCGGCCGGATCGAGCGGACGTTCTCCTCGGTGACCGGATCGCCGGCCCGCACGTCGGTGACGACGTAGAGCGACCGCCGGAACCGCAGGCTCTCCCGCTCCGCCTCGGTCGGGCCGATCGTCGTGGTGCCGAGCGCCTGCCAGGCCCGCTCCGACTCGGTGACCAGCAGCCGCAGTTCGGCCTGGTCGAGGGAGAACGCCGAGTCCACGCCGCCGTCGGCCCGGTCCAGGGTGAAGTGCTTCTCGATCAGGACCGCGCCATAGGCGACCGCCGCGATCGGCACGCCGATGCCCATCGTGTGGTCGCTCAGTCCGATCGGCAGTTTCAGCGCCTCGGCCAGCACCGGGATGCGCCGCAGGTTCGTCTCCTCCGGCGGGGCCGGGTAGGAGGCGGTGCAGCTCAGCACGGTGACGTCGGTGGCGCCGGCCCCCTGTGCGGCCTCGACCGCGGCAGTGATCTCGCGGAGCGTGGCCATGCCGGTGGAGATGATGATCGGCTTGCCGGTCGAGGCGGCCAGCCGGATCAGCGGCAGGTCGGTGATCTCCGAGGACGCGATCTTGTACATCGGCGCGTCCAGCTTCTCCAGCAGCTCGACCGCGGTCCGGTCGAACGGGCTGGAGAACGGCGTGATGCCCCGCTCACGGGCGCGCTCGAAGATCGGCGCGTGCCAGTCCCACGGGGTGTGCGCGCGCTCGAAGAGCTGGTACAGGTAGTCGCCGCCCCACAGGTCGTGCCCGGCGGAGATCTGGAACCGCGGGTGCTTCACGTCGACGGTCATGGTGTCCGCGGTGTAGGTCTGGATCTTGATGGCGTCGGCGCCGGCCTCGGCCGCGGCGTCCACCAGGGCCAGCGCCCGGTCGAGCGAACCGTTGTGGTTGCCCGACATCTCCGCGACGATGTACGGCTTCCTGCTGCTCATTTGCTTCTCTCCGTCCAGACGACAGTCTTCGGCACCCCGTCGACGAGTCGTTCGTATCTGCGTGTCTCGCGGAATCCGAATCGCCGGTGCAGCGCGAGGACCTGCGTGTTGTCGGCGAGCGTCTCGCCGCCGAGGGTGTCGAGGCCCCGCGGGCCGAACGCGTGCTCGACGGCCTCCTTCTCCAGCCGCATCCACGCGGGCAGGAGGCGTCGGCCCAGCCCCTCGACGTCGAGGTAGAACGACCAGGTGTTGCCGTTGAAGATCACCACTCCGGCCGGGACGCCGTCCTCCTCGTAGATCAGGACGTCGTCGCTGCGCCTCGCCCACCAGGCGGCGTGCTCGGCGGGCTGGATCTCGTGCGTGGTCAGGCTGACGGCACGCACCCCAGGATGGTTGCGCCAGGGAAGGACCAGGTCACGGTCGGAGTCGCGGGCGGGTCGTAGCACGCCGTCAAGGTATGGAGGTGGTCTTGACCCGCTGTGGCGGCGAGGGGATGTCCCGGGAAACCACAGGTGTCCGTTGGGTGCCCCGGCGACGCAGGCCGGCCACCCGGTAGCCGGCGCGCAGGGCCGCGTACATCGGGTAGCTGTCGGCCGCGACCAGGCGGTGCTTGATTCCCGCGGCCCCGGCCGGCGGCAGGTAACCGGCCGGGCGGTGCCGCCGGTAGAGCGCCGCGATCTCCCGGAAGAACTCGCGGCGGTGGCTCGGGTGCACCCGGCTCTCGTTGCCGGCGACCACCAGCAGGTGGCTGATCATCAGGGTGAAGACGCGGATGCGCAGAGCCGGGTCGACGTCGGCCGAGTCCAGCCAGGCGTAGCACCGGTCCCACTGGGTGAACGCCTCGAAGTGCCGCTGACTGCGGGTGGCCGTGATCGCGCCGGACCGGCCGATGCGGTAGTGGTAGCAGACCCGGTTCAGCACGTCGAGACGCTCGGCGGCGATCAGCACCGGGTTGCTGAACGGGACGTCCTCGTACCACCCGGCCGGGAACCGCAGCTCGTGCTTGTCGAGGAACTCGCGTCGCATGATCCGGTTCCACGCGGTGTGCTGCACGGCGATCAGCCGGTTGCGGTCGGGTGGCCCGTCCAGCAGCGACGAGCTCTGATCGGTCTGTAGCCGGCCGTCCTCGTGCATCCGCAGGTGGTCGATGAGCAGAACGTCCGGTTCGGTCTCACGGAGGCGCGCCAGCACGGCCCGGACCGAGCCGGCCGGCAGCACGTCGTCGCTGTCGACGAACCAGATGTACCGGCCGCGGGCCTCGGCCAGCCCGGCGTTGCGGGCCAGGCCCAGTCCGACGTTGCTGGTCAGGTGCAGGACGCGCAGGTCACCACCGTGCTGGTCGGCGTAGTCGTCCAGCATCGCCGGGCACGAGTCCGGTGAGGCGTCGTCGACCGCGAGGACCTCGACCGACGCGTTCTCCGCCGGAGTCAGCCCGGCGCGGATCGAGTCGAGACACTGGTGGAGGTATCCCTCGACCGCGTACACCGGCACCACGACGGTCAGCAGAACGTCCATGCCGACCACCGTCGACCCCGTACGTGAAGGTGAGGGGAACCACAGTTGGCGAAGGCCGGTCTACTGGGGGTCGGCCGGGAACAGAAGCGCCTGCATCGCCTCGGAGGTCAGCGGCTCGGCGAAGTAGTAGCCCTGGCCGAGCTCGCAGTTGCCGTCGGCGAGTTCACTGAGCTGCCCGGCGTCCTCGATGCCCTCGGCGACCGTGGACAGCTGGAGCGCCTGCCCCAGCTGGATGATCCCGAGCGTCAGCGCCGCCGCGGCCGGCACGTCACCGACATCGTCCACGAACGACTTGTCGATCTTGATGATGTCGACCGGGAACCGGCGCAGGTAGGCCAGCGAGGAGTAACCCGTGCCGAAGTCGTCGATCGCCAGCCGTACGCCCAGATCCTTGATCGCGTGGAGGCGCTCCAGCGTCTCCTGCCGGTGGTCCACGAGCAGCGACTCGGTCAGCTCGATCACCAGGCAGCGGGCCGGCAGGCCGCTGTCCGACAGCGCCGAGCCCACCAGCTGCGGCAGGTCGGTACGGTCCAGCTGCACCGCCGACAGGTTGACGCTGACGGTGAGCGGCTGTCCCGCGCCACGCTGCTCGTTCCAGCGGGCGGCCTGACGGCAGGCCTCACGCAGCACCCACTCGCCGATCGGGACGATCATCCCGGTCTCCTCGGCCAGCGGGATGAAGTCCAGCGGCGGGATCATCCCGCGCTCCGGGTGCTGCCACCGGACCAGCGCCTCCAGCCCGGAGATCTCCCGGGTGGCCAGCCGCACGATCGGCTGGAACCGCAGCTGGAACTCGTGCCGCAGCACCGCCCGCCGCAGATCCGCCTCCATCTCCAGGTGCCTCTGGAAGGACTCGCGCATCGACGGCTCGAAGACCGCGAACTGGTCCTTGCCCTTCTTCTTGGCCTCGAACAGCGCGAGGTCGGAGCGGACCAGCAGCTCCTGTGCGTCCAGTTCGCCGGCCTCACCGAAGGCCAGCCCGATGCTGCACGTCACGAACGTCTCGTGGCCGTCCAGATCGAACGGCTCCCGCATCGCCGACACGATCCGGCGGGCCACCGGCATCGCGGCCTCGGCCGATCCGGCCTCCGGCAGCAGTACGGCGAACTCGTCCCCACCCAGCCGGGCGGCGGTGTCGTCGGTGCGCAGGCAGTCCCGGAGCCGGTCGGCCACCATCGTCAGCAGCCCGTCCCCGGCCGAGTGCCCGAGCGAGTCGTTCACCACCTTGAACCGGTCCAGGCCGACCAGCAGTGCGGCGACGCCGCCGGGACGGTCCGAACCGAGGGCGTTCTCCATCCGGGTGACGAACAGCGAGCGGCTGGCCAGCCCGGTCAGCGCGTCATGGAACGACGCGTTCATGTCGCGCAGCGTCCGTGCGTCGGTGACGGCCAGGCTGGCGTGCTCGGCGAAGGCCAGCAGCATCTCCTGCGCGGCCTTGTCCCACGACCGCGGCTCGGTGTACGACCCGACGAACATGGCGCCGACGACCACACCGTTCTCGTGCACAGGTACGGCCATGACGCTCTTGATCTGGCTGGCCACCATCTCCGGCACGGCGATCGGTGAGCTGGCGTAGTCGTCGACGGCGACCAGCTCGTTGCCGAGGATCGCCAGCCCCGCGACACCGAGCGAGGTGACCGGGATCTGCTGCATCCGGGCCAGCACCGGCTCCGGGATGCCGGCGCCGGAGATCAGGCTCATCCGGTTCGGCTCGTCGTGTTCGAGAACGGTCAGACCGGCGATGTCGACGTCGAGCAGGTCGACGGCCGCACCGGTGACCTGGTCCAGGATCCGCTGGAGCGGTTCACGCCGGGCGATCGCCCGCTGCACCCGGCTCAGCTCGTCGAACAACCGCTGACGGCGCTGCAGCGAGTCGATCAGCCGGTTGTTCTCCTCGGACTGGCGCCGCTCCGCCTCGACCAGGTGCAACGCCTGGAGACTCAGCTCCAGCACCCGGGCCATGCCGCGGAGCAGGCACACCTCCTCGTCGGTGAAGTCACCGGACCGGCGGCCGAGCACCAGCATCCCGGAGGACGTGCCGCCGAGCGGCGCCACCGCGAGCGAGTAGACGACCTCACCGGCGCGCAGGGTCGCCGGGCGGCCGACGTGGTAGCCGGCGGTGAGGGCGTAGACCGGGATCTCGTCGGCGGGCAGGCCGACAGCGGCAGCCACACCGCCGTCGACCGTCAACACCGCTAGGTCGGCCGCGAGGGCGCGCGACGCGCACTCGACGGCGGCATGCTGCGCGGCAGCCTCGTCGGGCCGGTCGGCTACGACGGCGAGGAACTCCGTCAGTTGCTGAGTGGCGAGCACGTGGTTGCAGTCGGCCGGTGGATCGTCCAGCTGAGGGAAACGCGCATGCCGTTCGTGGTTCGTGCCAACCTGGTCACGAACGGTCAGTGAGCCGACACGGACGGTTGTCAAAGGGGTCGGGCTGCGACTGAATAGATCCGTGGAGATATCAGCGGACGGACTGGCCTCCGGCCGGGTGGGCGCCGCGTCCATCGCCTTCCTCGGCCTGGCCGCGACCGCCCCGATCGTCACCCTGGTCACCGTGGTCCCGGCCGTGCTCACCGGCGGTGCCGGCCCGCTGGTGCCCTGGTCGTTCGCCGCGGCCGGCCTCCTGCTCCTGCTCTTCTGCACCGGTCAGGCCGCGCTGATCCGGCGGTTCCCCAGCGCCGGCGCGGCCGGCACCCAGGTCGCCCACGGCCTCGGCCGCCCCGGTGGACTGGCTGCCGCCTGGCTCGCGATCGCCGGTTACCACGCGATCCAGTTCGGTCTCTACGCGCTGGCCGGTCTGGCCGCCGCCCCGCTGCTGAGCGGCTTCTTCGGGGTGACCGCGCCGTGGTGGGCGGTGGCGGCGGTCTGCTGGGCGATCGTCGCGATCTGCGGCACCATGCGCATCGAGGTGGCCGCCGCGGTGATCGGGCTGTTCGCCGTCGCGCAGGCCGCGGTGCTGGCCGGTCTCGGCGCCGCCAACGTCCTCCAGCCCGCCGGGGGCCGGGTCGCCGCCGGCTCGATCCTGATCGGTGACACACCCGTTCTCGGGCGACCGGCGCTCGGACTCCTCCTGGTCACCGCGGTGCTCGCCTACGCCGGGTTCGAGTCCACCGGCACCTACGCCGAGGAAGGTTTCCAGCCGCGGCGCAGTGCGGGATTCGCCGGTTACGGGGTGGTGGTGCTCGTGACCCTGCTGCTCGGCGGTTTCTCCTGGTCGATGATCGTCGCCGCCGGGCCGGACGGGGTTGCCGCGGCCGCCGTCCGCGGACCGGAGCTGATCTTCGACCTGGCGACCGACCGGCTCGCCCCGTGGGCGGTCACCCTGGGGCGGTTCATGCTGCTCACCGGCGTGCTCGCGGCGATCCTGGCGCTGCACGTGGCCATCACCCGTCACCTCTACGCGCTCGGGCGGGAACGGGTGCTTCCGGCCGTACTCGGAAGGATCCGTCGCCGGACCGCCGCGCCCCGCGCCGCCTCGGTGACCCAATCGCTGATCGCGGGGGCCACGCTCGCCGGTGCCCATGCCGCCGGCGCCGCACCCGGACCGCGCACCGCGCGCTGGCTGATCACCGGCGGCGCCCTCAGCATCCTGGTGTTGCTGCTGCTCGTGGCGGTGGCCGCACTGCTGCGCCTGAACCGTGTGCCCGGCCGTGAGGGGCCCTGGGGGCGCTTTGCCGCGCCCGTTCTGTCCACAGTGTCCCTTGCCAGTGTGGCCTTCCTGGCGTTCCGCGACCTGCCCGCCCTGCTCGACCTGCCGGCCGGATATCCGCTGGTCAAGGCTATTCCGGCGGCCATCGCGGCGTGCGTGGCGCTGGCGGTCGTGCATGCTCTGCTACTGCGCCGCTTTCGTCCGGTGATCTACGCCGGCATCGGTCTGGCCGGCACCCCGGTCGTGGTGACTCCGCCGCCCCCGCCGGCCGACCCGAAGATCCCGCGCCAGCGCGACCCCGGAGCCCACCGCCCGGAGCGGGTCACCCAAAGAAGTCCTGGACCTGAGTGAGGGTGAGGTAGCCCTGCGGCTCCAGCTCGCGGGGGATGGACGGCAGGCTCCTGGCGGTCACCGGGCCCTCGGCGGCGTCCTCGGGCGGGGCCGACGGCGCCGGGGTGGGCGGCAGGTCGGAGAGGGCCATCGCCTCCCGGATCACCTCGAACATCGTCCGCACCTCGGTGGACGCCCGGCGGGCCAGTTCGTCGCGTTCGGTCCCGGCCGGTGGCAGCGCGCAGGTGAAGTTGGCCCGGAGCTGGTCGTCGACACGGCGGATGTCCGCGCTGGGGCGCAGGTGGTCGAGCCGGCCTTCGGTGACGATGCCGAGTTCGCAACCGCGGAATCCGGACCCCTGCCACCACTGCTGCCAGTGCGGGTCGGCGTCCAGGGTCCGTACGGCGTGCCGCAGCGCCCGCAGGTAGTAGCGCGGCTGCTGGCCGTCCCGAGTTGCCGTCCCCAGCCGTGGGTGGAGCCAGAACTCGTCCATGGTTCGCAATGGTCGCAAATCAGGCGGCGTGCGGCAGGGATTCCGGGCTCGCGCGTCCGAGTGGATTACATAAGCATGTGATATAAATTCGGTCCGTGGACCCCTCCCTCGGTGTAGCGCCGACTTTGGAACGCCTCTACGCCGGGCTCCGCCGGATCACCCCGCGCGACGAGCTCAGCCTGACCGCCGCCTCGACGCTGGCCCGGCTGGAGCGATACGGGCCGCAGCGTCTCAGTGATCTGCACGGTCCCGAGGGGGTCACCCAGCCGGCGATGACCCAGCTGATCACCCGCCTGGAGCGCGACGGGCTGGCCGCGCGCGCCGCCGATCCGGCCGACGGACGGGCCGTGCTGGTCAGCGTCACCGACGAGGGCCGGGCCGCGGTCGCCCGCCGCCGTGCCGCCCGCGCCGAGGCCATCGCGCTGAGGCTCCGGCAGCTGTCCCCCGAGGACCGGGCCATCATCCTGACCGCGGGACCCGCCCTCGACCGGCTGAGCGAGTTGCTGTGAGCGACACCTACAAACCGGGCGACACCTGCGAACCGGGCGACACCTGCGAAGCGGGCGACAACTACAAGTGGGTGGCGCTCTCCAACACCACGCTCGGCAGCCTGCTCGCCACGGTGAACTCGTCGATCGTGCTGATCTCGCTGCCGGCGATCTTCAAGGGCATCGAGATCGACCCGCTGGCCCCCGGCAACGTCAGCTATCTGCTCTGGATGCTGATCGGATACATGCTGGTCACCGCGGTGCTGGTGGTCACTCTGGGCCGGCTCGGCGACATGTACGGCCGGGTCCGCATCTACAACGCCGGCTTCGCGATCTTCGCCGCCACGTCGGTGTTCCTGGCGATCGACCCGTTCACCGGTGGCTCCGGCGCACTGTGGCTGATCGGCTGGCGGATCGTGCAGGCGATCGGCGGCGCGATGCTGATGGCCAACTCGGCGGCGATCATCACCGACGCGTTCCCGGCCAGGCAGCGCGGCATGGCGCTCGGGGTGAACATCGTGTCGATGCTGGCCGGGCAGTTCATCGGGCTGATCGTCGGCGGGGTGCTCGCCGAGTGGCACTGGCGGTCGGTGTTCTGGGTCAGCGTGCCGCTCAGCGTGGTGGGGACGGTGTGGGCGTACCGGTCGCTGCGCGAGACCGGGCAGCGGCGGGCCGCCCGGATCGACTGGTGGGGCAACGCGACGTTCGCACTCGGGCTCACCGCTCTGCTGGCCGGCATCACCTACGGCATCCAGCCGTACGGCGGGCACAGCCAGGGCTGGACCAACCCGTGGGTGCTGGCCGGGCTGATCGGCGGTGCGCTGATCCTGGCCGTGTTCGTGGTGATCGAGACACGCGTGCCGGAGCCGATGTTCCCGCTCGCCCTGTTCCGTGACGTCGCCTTCACCGGTGGCAACCTGGCGAACCTGCTGGCCAGCGTGGCTCGGGGCGGTCTCCAGTTCATGCTGATCATCTGGCTGCAGGGGATCTGGCTGCCACTGCACGGGTATTCGTACGAGTCCACGCCGCTCTGGGCCGGTATCTATCTGGTCCCGATGACCATCGGGTTCCTGGCCGCCGGCCCGATCGCCGGGGCGCTCTCCGACCGGTACGGCCCCCGCCCCTTCGCCGTCGGCGGGATGCTGGTGATGGCCCTGTCCTTCGCCGGTCTCCTGCTGCTGCCCGGCGACTTCTCCTATCCGCTCTTCGCCGCACTGATCTTCGTGAACGGTCTCGGCGGCGGCCTGTTCGCCGCACCGAACACGGCCCAGCTGATGTCCACGGTCCCGGCCGACATGCGTGGCGCCGCCTCCGGGATGCGGGCCACCTTCCTCAACGCCGGTCAGGTGCTCTCCATCGGGGTGTTCTTCTCGCTGCTCGTGGCCGGCCTCGCCGACTCGTTGCCGGCCGGGCTGGCCAGTGGTCTGACCGCGCAGGGTGTGCCGGCCGACGTGGCGTCGAGCACCGCGGCGACACCGCCGGTGGGCACGCTGTTCGCCGCGTTCCTGGGCTACAACCCGATCGGCTCGCTCCTCGGCGACGACGTGCTCGCCTCGCTGCCGGCGGCGAGTGCGGCCAGGCTGACCGGGCTGGACTTCTTCCCGGGCCTGCTGGCCGATCCGTTCCATGACGGTCTCGTGATCGTCTTCGGGATGGCGATCGCGATGTCCGTACTAGGCGGATTGGCATCTTTAATCCGTAAAAAGCACCTTATGGGGTGGCGCACCGGCGTGGACCGGTGATGCGTTCCGTTGAGCCCTTGACCATATGGGGTTAAACGGACACAAGGGGCTTGGTATGAGAAGATTCTGGGCGGCCGCGACCGCGGTGGCGCTCTGTGCGGTCGGTGCCGCGGTGACCGAGGCGCAGGCCGTGACGACGCGCGGCGCACCGGCGCCTATCGCCTGGGGCGCCTGCACCGAGGGCTCGCTGAAGACCCAGCGCGCCGAGTGCGGATTCCTCTCCGTCCCACTCGACTACGCGAAACCGGACGGGGCGAAGATCGAGCTCGCCGTCTCGCGGATCAAGGCCACCGCGCCCGCGGACAAGCGGCAGGGCGTGATCCTGGTCAACCCGGGCGGTCCGGGCGGCTCCGGGCGGGGCATGGCCGTGCTCGGCCAGCACGTGCCGAAGCAGGCCGGCGCCGCCTACGACTGGATCGGGTTCGACCCGCGCGGCGTGGGCTCCAGCAAACCGAAGCTCACCTGTGACAGCGACTACACCGGGTACAACCGGCCGCCGTACGTGCCGAGCACCCAGGAGATCGAGAAGGCCTGGCACGCCAGGACCACGGCGTACGCCGCGGCCTGCGCCCGGGCCGGCGGCGCTCTGCTGGACCACATGCGCAGTGAGGACACGGTCCGCGACATCGACCGGATCCGCGAGGCCCTCGGCGTCGAGAAGATCAGTTTCTACGGCTTCTCGTACGGCACCTACCTCGGCCAGCTCTACGCCACCCGCAATCCCGAGCGGGTGCACCGGATGGTCCTGGACGGCGTCGTCGACCCGGGCCGCGTCTGGTACCAGTCGAACCTCGACCAGGACATCGCCTTCGACCGGGCGATCAAGGTCTACTTCGCCTGGATCGCCAAGTACGACTCGGTCTACAAGCTGGGCCGGACCGCCGCGGCCGTGGAGAAGCTCTACTACCAGCAGCTCGCCGCCCTGGCGAAGAAGCCCGCCGGGTCGATCGGCCCGGCCGAGCTCACCGACGTGTTCCTGCAGCCCGGCTACTACGTCTTCGGCTGGGAGGAGACCGCCCGCGCCTTCTCGGCATGGGTCAACGACAAGGACCCGGCACAGCTCAAGCGGATCTTCGACGAGAACCACGAGCAGACCGAGGGCGCCGACAACGGCTACGCGGTCTACCTGGCCGTCCAGTGCACCGACGCGCCGTGGCCGGCCAGCTGGAAGAAGTGGTCCCGGGACAACTGGCGGGTGCACCGGAAGGCGCCGTTCGAGACCTGGGGCAACGCCTGGTACAACGCGCCCTGCCGGCACTGGGCCGGTGACGCCGGCACCCCGGCCGAGGTGGACGGCAGCAAGGCCCCGCCGATCCTGCTGATCAACGAGACCCTGGACGCGGCCACCCCGTACTCCGGAGCTCTGGAGGCACGCCGCCGCTTCCCGCGGTCGGTGCTGCTGGAGGGTATCGACGGCACCACCCACGCCGGTTCGCTGTTCGGCAACGCCTGCGTCGACAACACGATCGCCGACTACCTGGCCGCCGGCACGCTGCCCGGCCGGGTCAAGGCGGACCGCTCCGACAAGCAGTGCGAGCCGATCGCCAAGCCGACCCCGCTGGCGCCGACCGCGAAGAACGCGCGCCCGTCACTCACCGAGCGCCTCCTCCTGCAGGGCGCCATCGACAGGTAGCTGAGCCAACGGCCCGGTGGTGTACGCCACCGGGCCGTTGACCAGCACGTGAGGTAGGCTCGTCTCCGCGAAGGGGAGTAGCTCCCAATGTCGCGGTCGACATACTGACCCCGGTTCTCCGGGTTCCGGCCGTGCGGCCTCGTTTCGGGGCGAGCGAGACCTTCGACCAGGCCATATTCGTTATGGCCGGGTCGAGGTCGCCCTGCGCCAGAGACCCGGTCATGCTCTACCGGGAGTTTCCTGTGGAAGGTTTCCTTGCCGCGCTGGCGATCAGCTTCGCGGTCATCTTCGTCGCCGAGCTCGGCGACAAATCCCAGCTCATGGCGATGACGTTCGCCACCCGGTTCAAGACGGTGCCGGTGCTGATCGGCATCACCGTGGCCACCGCCGTGGTCCACCTGGTCTCCGTCGGCATCGGGTACGGGCTCGGTGCCGCCATCCCGACCGGCTGGATCTCGCTGGTCGCCGGCATCGCGTTCCTCGGTTTCGGCGCCTGGACGCTGCGCGGCGACTCGCTCACCGATGCTGAAAAAGGCAAGGCCGAACGCTCCACCGGCTCGGCGATCTGGGCCGTCGGCGGTGCGTTCTTCCTGGCCGAACTCGGTGACAAGACCATGCTGGCGACCATCACCCTGGCCACCCAGCACGGCTGGTTCGGCGTCTGGATCGGCTCCACGGTCGGCATGGTGGCCGCCGACGCCCTCGCCATCCTCGTCGGTCGATATCTCGGGAAACATCTACCGGAAAAGGTCATCAAGTACGGAGCCGCCGCACTCTTCGCTATCTTCGGCATCTGGTTGATCGCCGAAGGTGTGATCGAACTGCGATAAAAGGAGCCGCCGTGCTGGACTACCGGGCCGAGTTCGACGCCGAAGTCACCCTCGACGGCGGGGGCGAACTGAGGGCGCGGGGCTTCCGCCTGAACATCCCGCACGCCGACGTCACCGACTCCGAGATCACGGCGTTGCTCGTCGCCGCGCTCGCCCCGCAACGGGTCGAGCGGGCCGCGGTCAGCGACGTCCGGATCATCGCCGAACCGCACCCGCCGGCCGCCGACACACAGGCCGAGCGGGTCCGGTTCGTCGAGCTCAGCCACGTCATCACGGCCGGGATGGTCACCTCGCCCGGCCTGCCCGGCCCGGAGATCACCCCGCACCTGACGCGTCTCGCCTCCCGCGGTGTCTACGCACCGGGCACCGAGTTCGCCATCGACCGGATCAGCATGCTCGGTAACACCGGCACCTACCTGGACAGCCCGTTCCACCGCTACGCCGACGGCGCCGACCTGGCCGGCCTGCCCCTGGAGCGGCTCGCCGGGCTGCCCGCCGTGGTGGTCCGCGCGGTCGGCGGCGAGCGCGGCGTCACCGCCGAGATGCTCGCCCACGTCAGCGTCGCCGGCCGGGCCGTGCTCCTGCACACCGGCGGCGACCGGCACTGGGCCACACCCGGTTACGGCGTCGACGCCCCCTACCTGACCGGGGACGGTGCGCAGCTGCTCGTCGACCGGGGTGCCGCCCTCGTCGGCATCGACGCGGTCAACATCGACGACGTCTCCCCGGCCGCGGCGGGCGAACGGCCGGCACACACCCTGCTCCTGGCGGCCGGCATCCCGGTTGTCGAACATCTCACCAACCTGCGCGAACTGCCGCCGCTCGGCGCCCGATTCACCGCCACCCCGCCGCGGGTCGCCGGATTCAGCGCCTTCCCGGTCCGGGCCTTCGCCACCGTCCCCGACGAGGAGCCACAGCCGTGACCACGCTTTCCGGAACCGGCGATGGTACGACCGCCGGCAGCGGCCGGAACCTGGAACTGGCCCGGATCCAGCTCAGCCGCGGCGAACCGGCGGCCGCCGCCGAACTCCTCGGCCCGGTCCTCGCCGCCGAACCCGACCACGTCACCGCCCTGATCCTGATGACGCACGCCCAGCTGGCGCTGAAACGGCCGGACCTCGCCGACGAACTGGCCCGGCGCGCCGTCGAACACGCCCCCGAGTGGCCGGACGCGCTCGCCGCCCTCAGCCGGGTGCACACCGAACGGGGGCGGCACGACGAGGCCATCGCCACGGCACGCGCCGCCGCGGCCCGGCAGCCGGAGAACCCGTACCGGCACCACCGCCTGGCCTGGGCACTGCTGGAGGACGGCCGGCACGCGGTCGAGGCCGAGCACGCGGCCCGGGAGGCGATCCGTCTCGACCCCGACGAGGCCGACTTCCGGATCACGTACGCCATGGTGATGAAGCAGCTGAACCTCACCGACCGCGCCCGCCAGGCCCTCCGCGACGCCCTGGCGCTGGCGCCGGACAGCGCGGTGGCCCGCCACGAACTGGCCGCCCTCGACGTCGTCCACCACCATCCGTTCGCTCTCGGGCGTCTGGCCCGCGGCGCGTCCGGCCTGGTCGGTGCCCTGCGTGCGGACCCGAAACAGGAGGCCAGCCGCTTCCTGCTGGATGTGGCGCTGCGCCAGTTCCTGGTCTACACCGCGATCATCCTGGTCCTGCTGGCGTACCTGGGCTGGCGCACCGCCGACTCGTCCCCCGGCGTCGCCCGGCTCTTCGCCGCACTGGCCGCACTGTCCCCTGCCGCGTATGCCGGCTACTTCCACTCCCGCCTCGACCCGGCCCTGCGCTCCTACCTGCGCGACCTGCTCACCCACGGCCGCCAGCGGATCGCCCTGGCCGCGGCCGCGATCGCCGTCGTACCGCTGCTGGTCGCCTTGATCGCCCCGGCCGGATGGCTTCCCGCACTGCTCGCCACGGCCACCTTCGCCGGCTTCGCCGTCCGGCTGCTGACCGCCCCGATCGACGAGCCGGGCGAACCGGCCCGCGGCCTGACCAGCCACTCCTTACTGCTGATGGCAGGCGTCTGCGCCGCGGTCGGAGTCGGCGTGATCACCACCGAGGCGCTCACCCCCGCATGGCGCCTCCCGGCAGCGGCCGCCGCTTTCGTAGCCACCGCCGCCTGCCTCACGCTGATCGCCCGCCGCCGAACCCCTGCCCCACCCCAGGCGGGCGTCTTCCTGCCGCTTTGACCCTTCATCCGGTACGCCGTACCCGAGTCTCGAGCCTGTCCCGCAAGGCAGCCACCTCTCCCGGCCAAAGGCGCCGCACGGGCGAGACGCAGGTCACCGAGCCGGTCGGGAGGGAGGGAAACGTATCGAGTGGGTGGCGGCGCTCAGAAATCGTGTGTTTCTGCCGATGTGAACCTGGTGATCCACACCCGTATCCCCGGAGCGGACCGATGACCGAGCTCGCCCCCTCCCCGGGCATGACCGCGAACCCCGCCGCCAGCGACGCGTCTGCCAGGGCGTTCGCCGATCCGAGTGACCTGGGGGTGGCGCGGGCCGCCGCCCTGTTCGAGCACATGCAACCGGAGAAGGCCGCCGAGATGCTGCACCCGGTGCTGGCGGGACGGCCGGATTCGGCGCCGGGGTGGATTCTGATGGCCCGGATCCGGCTCGCGCTGGATCAGGTGGACGCGGCACTGGACGCGTCGAACCGTGCTGTCGACCTGGCGCCGGAGGATCCGCGTCCGCTGGCCATCGCCAGTCGCGCGCTGACCCTGCTGGGCCGGCACGAGGAGGCGATGAGCATGGCGTACCGGGCGGTGATCGTGGAGCCGAAGAATCCGCTGTGGCACGACCGGGTGGCGTGGGCTCTGCTGGCCGCGGATCGTCAGCTGGGCGATGCCGAGCAGGCGGCGCGTACGGCGGTCGGGCTGGAGCCGAACGAGGCGCACTACTACTTCACGCACGGGGTGACGCTGGCCGCTCTCGGTCATGTGGATCAGGCCCGGCAGGCGCTGGAGACGTCGTTGCGGCTGGAGCCGGAGAACCCGGTGGCCCGGCACCGCCTGGACGTGTTGAACGGCGCGGCTCAGCCGGTGGTGGAGAAGAAGAAGCGGGGATGGCGCCTGTTCGGGCGCAAGGATCGGGGTAAGCCGGTTCGCCCGGAGGAGTTCCGCCCCTGAAACCCGGGCCACGGCACAATACCGCACAAGTAATAATTCGGACATGCAATCACGGATGTCCGCAGCGGTGCTGGCTCTGGTACCCGTCGTCGCCTCGCCCGCGCCGGTGCGAGCGGGCGACCCGCCCGCGAGAGCGAGCGATCCGCCGGTGATGACCGAGCTGGCCGCCCACTACCGCTTCAACGAGCGGCCGGGACGGATCATCGACGAGTCGGGCAACGGCCACACCCTGCGGGTGGTCTCCGCGCAGGGCGGCCGGGTCCGCCCGGTGGCGCACGGCCCGGGTACCGCCCTGGCCTTCCCCGGCAAGTGCACCACACAGGTCTGCCCGCACGTGGCCCTGCAGAGCGGCGACTCCGCCGACCTGAACCCGGGCACCCGCGACATCGCCTTCGGTGCCGACGTGCTGCTCGCGCCCGGCCAGACCAGCCCCGGCCAGAACGTGGTGCAGAAGGGCTATTCGGCCACCAGCAGCCAGTACAAGCTGCAGATCGACGGCGTGGCCGGGAACCCGAGCTGCGTGCTGGTCGACGTGAACCGGCCGGCGATCCGGATGGTCCGCAGCTCGGTGACGATCGCGGACAACAACTGGCACCGGGTCCGATGCGAGCGGGTCGGCACCCGTCTCGAGGTCTTCGTCGACAACACGTTGCGTGGCCGTACCACGGTCCCGGCTGACCTGAACGTGTACAACGACCTGCCGCTGAGCATCGGGGCCAAGGGCGCCTACCGGGACAACGACCAGTTCAACGGCATTCTCGACAACGTCTGGGTACGTATCAGCCGCTGAGCGTCGTACGCCCGGATGTGCAATCGTCGTGGGGTGGCCATCAGCAGCCGAGTGCGTGCCCTGCTCAGACGGGCCCGCGCCGTGCTGCGCAGCGCCCTCACCACGTTCGTGGTGCTGACCCTCACCCTGTGGCTGATGCCGGGCGTGGCCGGCACCGATGTCGTGGACACCCTCGGCCTGGTGGTGCTCGTCGCCGTGGTCGGCGCCGTGTTGCGGCCGTTGCTGCTGGTGGGCATCACGGTGCTCGGCGGCTGGGCGGCAATGCTGCTGGGCGTGGTCACGCAGATCGTCGTCATGGTGGTGGCCCTGCGGTTCGACCCGGGCAACCGGATCAGCGGGCTGCCCACCCTGGTGACCGCCGCGATCCTGGCGGTGATCGTGGCCGCGCTGATCAACTGGATGGCCGACGCCGGCAGTGACGACATGTTCGTGCGGGAAGCCCGCCGCCTGATGCGCGGGGTGCGCCGCCGCTCCGCCGGTCGGCTGATCAGTTTCCGCCGCCAGCCGGCCGGCACCGAGGCGGGCCTGTTGATCATCCAGCTGGACGGGGTGGCCGAGCCCGTGCTGCGCTGGGCGATCCGGGCCGGGAACCTGCCGACGCTGGGCCACTGGCTGCGGACCGGCAGCCACACCGCCCGCGGCTGGCACACCGGCCTGCCGTCGACGACCCCGGCGTCACAGGCCGGCATCCTGCACGGGGCCTCCCGGCAGATCCCCGGCTTCCGGTGGTACGAGAAGGAGACCGGCAAGCTGATGGTCTCCAACCGGCCCCGGGACGCCGCGATCATCGAGTCCCGCCTGACCGACGGCCGTGGCCTGCTCCGCGACGGCGGGGTCAGCATCAGCAACGCGTTCAGCGGCGACGCCACCACGAGCCTGCTGACCATCAGCCACGCGGCGCTGCCGGGCAGGACCGCCCGAGGCTGGGCGGCGTTCATGGCCTCCCCGTACGGCTTCACCCGCGCTCTGGTCCTCGGCGCCGCCGAGGTGGTCACCGAGTTGCACCAGGCCCGTCTGCAGCGCCGCCGCAACCTGCGCCCGCGGGTCAGCCGTTCCGGCGCGTTCCTGGCGCTGCGCCCGGCCTCGATGCTGCTGCGCGACGTCAACATCTCGCTGGTCGCCGAGCAGATGGCCCGAGGAGTCCCGGCGATCTACTGCGACCTGGTCGACTACGACGAGGTGGCACATCACGCCGGCCCGGCCCGCCCGGAGTCGATGCGTCAGCTGGAGAGCCTGGACCGGATGCTCGGCGTACTGGAGCGCCTGGCGCCGGAGGCGGCCCGCCGTTACCACCTGGTGGTGCTCTCCGACCACGGCCAGAGCCAGGGCCCGACGTTTCGTCAGCGGCACGGCGAGACGCTGGAGGAGGTGGTGCGGCGCCTGGCCGACGACGTGATGGTGGTCTCCTCGGGCAACCTGTCGATGCTCTACCTGACCCGATTCCCGACCCGCGTCCGGCAGAGCGCGATCGAGCACGCCCATCCCACGCTGATCAGCGGGCTGGCCGCCCATCCGGGCGTCGGGGTCGTCGTGGCACAGGGTGAGGACGGCCCGATGGCGTACGGCTCCGCCGGCTCCCATCGACTGCGGGACGGTCTGGTCGTCGGCCTGGATCCGCTGGTGCCGTACGGCCCGCACGCCCGCACCGACCTGCTGCGCCACCAGAGCGCCGCGCACGTCGGCGACCTCGTGGTGATCAGCTCGGTGGATCCGGAGACGCAGGAGGTCTCGGCGTTCGAGGAACTGGTCGGGTCACACGGCGGCCTCGGCGGCTGGCAGACCGACGCCATGCTGGTGCATCCGGCGTCGTGGCCGGTCTCGCACGACCTCGACGGCCCGGACGCCGTCCACGATCAGCTCGTCGACTGGCTGCTCATGCTGGGCCTGCGAAAGCCCGAGGTGACGCCCGTGACCGACCCCGAAACGGAACTTTCCCCGAGCCGGGAGAGTTGAAAGGATGTGCGGCTCCTACTCCTGACAGTCCTCTTCGTGGTGTCCGTCGCCTCGCCCGCGACGGCCGTCGGGCCGGAGGCACGGGAGGCGCCGACCTTCAACGGGACCGTCCAGGCCGTCGCCTACCTGGGCGGCACGGTCTATGTCGGCGGGACGTTCACCAAGGCCAGCTGGGGCGGGCGCATCTACCCTCGGGAACGGCTCGCGGCCTTCGACGGGCGGACCGGTGAACTGCTGAAATGGGCACCAGCCGCGGACGGGCCGGTCCGCGCGCTCGCCACCACCCCGGGTGCGGTCTTCGCGGCTGGTGACTTCCACCGGATCGCCGGCGAGAAACGGGACTCGATCGCCCGGCTGAGTCCCACCGAGGACACCGTCCACAGCTTCCGGGCGGACGTTCAGGGCACCCCGTACGCGCTCGCCGCAGGCAACGGCCGCCTCTACCTCGGTGGCAGCTTCAGCCGGGTGAACGGCCGGAAAGCCCGCAACCTGGTCGCCTTCTCGCTGCTCACCGGCAAGGTCGACGGGAGATGGCGCGCCGCGGCCGACGCCCGGGTGCACGCCCTCGCGGTCGCCCGAGGGCAGGTGTTCCTCGGCGGCTCCTTCACGAAGGTCGGCGCGGTGAAGGGTTATCCACGGCTGGCCGCGGTGGACGCCACGACCGGGGCGCTCACCCGGCGGTTCCGGCCCGAGGCGCCGGCCGATGTCAACGCCGTGACGGTGGACGGCGACGGGGTGTACGCGGCCGCCGGTGGACGGGGCGGGCGGGCCGCCGCGTACCGCCTCGACGGCTCCACCCGATGGCAGCGGGTGTTCGACGGGGACGCCACCGCGATCACCACGATCGGCGGTGTCGCCTATGTCGGCGGCCATTTCGACCGGGTCTGCCTCACCGCCCGTAACGGTGCACAGGGCACCTGCCTCGACGGTTCCGTCTCCCGCGTCAAGCTCGCCGCGGTCACCGCCGGCGGACGCCTCACCGAGTGGAAACCGCAGGCCAACGGCGTGATCGGGGTTCGTGTCCTGGCCTCCGCGCCGAACGGGGCGCTCGATGCCGGCGGCGACTTCACCATGATCGGCGGACTGCTCCGGCCCCGGTTCGCCCGCTTCTGACGATTGCGCGCTGTTGATATGCGGCGCCTATGAGCCGCACAGCGGACGCATAGCACCGCTCGGCACTCTTCTCGACGTCATCAAGAACGACTCGACGTCACCGAGAACAACCGGACCGAGGAGAGCGCCGATGAGTCAGCACGATCCGTCCGCACCGGGACCGCGGCATGCGCAGGGCTGGTCGACCGGGGCGCACCCGTCGACCGGGGCATACCCGCGAACCGCCCACGGCGAGCCCGGCGGCTGGGCGGCCGAGGTGCCCGAGCCCGCCTCCGTCCCCACCGACTGGTCACCCTCCGGCGCCTACGCAGGCCACCACAACTCCGGCTACTCCGGCGATCCGGGCGGCGCGCCCGCCGCCTGGCTCTCCACCCCCACGGAGCCAGGCGGCGCGCCCGTCGCCTGGGATCAGCCCGTCGCCGGTCCCGGCATCTCCGCGCCGGGCTGGACCGGGCGGCACCCGCAACCCGATCCGGCGGCCTCCTGGAACGGCAACACCACGATGGGCGCCACCTACCCGGCCGGGCCGGAGCCGGCCACGTGGGACGACCGCCGTCCCGAGGTCGGGCCGAACACCTGGAACGGCAGCATGGTGCCGGACCGGGTCCCAGCCGAATGGAACGACAGCCAGGTCCCCGACTCGGTGCCGCAGACCTGGAACGCCGAGCCGCCTACCGCGGCGTGGAACAGCCCGTCCACCTCATGGAACGCACCGGCCGAACCGCCGGCTGCCGCCTGGAACAGCCCGGCCGGCCCGGGGACGGGCACCGTGCCACAGTCCCGGAACGCGGCTCCCGCACCGGCTCACCCGGGTGCCGCACCGGCTGACCCGGGTGCCGCACCGGCTGACCCGGGTGCTGGCTCCGGCCGTACCCGGAAAAGGAATCCGAAAATGATGCTGGCGGCCGCGCTGGCCGCCGCAGCCCTCGCCGGCGGTGGCGTCGGAGCAGGCCTGATGGCCGCCTTCGGAGGAGACAGCGCCACCACCGTTCCGGCCGGCCCCGGCGCGGGTCAGATGCCCGGTGGCCAGCCGCCGAACGGGCAGGCGCCCGAAGGGGCGGCTCCCACCGCCCAGCCGTCGACGGCGAGCAACTGACGAAAGACCTTGTTCGGGGGATGGAAGCGAGGGCGGTTCCCGCTGTGGGCGGCGGGGACCGCCTTCGTGCTCAGGCCTGGCTCTGCTCGCGGCTCTCGGCCGGCTCGGGCTCCTCGGAGCGCTCGGCCTGCCGGATCTCCTCGGCGGTCCGGGCCCGGCGCCGCCGGATGTGCCGGACGTGCAGCACCACATAGGTCGCGACCGCCAGCACCAGCACGCCGATGACCGGCCACTGGTAGTGATGGATCTTGCCCATGATCGGGCCCAGGTTGGCGCCCAGCTGGTACGCCAGCGTGCACCAGAACCCGACCCAGAGCGCCGCCCCGATCGCGTTGTAGAGCAGAAATGTCTTCCACGGCATCCGGGTGATCCCGGCGATCACGCCGTTGAGCTGCCGCAACCCGTCGATGAACCGGGCGATCACGATGATCCGGTTGCCGCGCCGGGCGAAGAACTGCTCGGCCTTGGCCAGCCGGGCCGGTGTCACGAGGATGTATTTCCCCCACCGATTCACGATCTTGCGACCGCCGCGCAGCCCGATCCAGTAGCCGATGTTGTCGCCGACGACCGCCGTCACGAAGCAGATCGCCGCGACGATCCAGATGTTCATCCGTCCGTAGCCGGCGTAGACCGACGCCGCTGCCATGATCGTCTGGCCGGGGGCGGGCACGCCGAAGCTCTCCACCACGATGATGCCGCCGATCGCCAGGTAACCCCAGCGATCCAGAATCGGCGCCACTGTGTGCAGGAACCCGGGAAGCTCGGCTGAAGGTGGCATCCGTTACACGGTAGCGGCAGCCGTCAGCGGCAGCCGCGCGGACCTTTCAATAAAGAGTGAAGGCGCCACTCCGGGGAGCGGCGCCTTCATCACGTGGTGGTGGTCAGAGGACATCCGGCGCCAGCTGGCCGCGCAGCTTGGCGAGGGCCTTGGTCAGCAGGCGGGAGACGTGCATCTGCGAGATGCCGATCTGGTCGGCGATCTGGCTCTGGGTCAGGTTGCCGTAGAAGCGGAGCGTCAGGATCTTCTGCTCGCGCTCGTCGAGGGTCGCCAGTGCGGGGCCCAGGGCGACCCGGGTCTCGGCCACCTCGAACTCGTGGTCCTCGCCGCCGAGCGTCTCGCCCAGCTCGGTGGTCCCGTCGGCGCTGATCGGCGTGGAGAGCGAGGTCGCGT
>NZ_JBHSBL010000002.1:211933-312505 GCF_042650585.1 Actinoplanes subglobosus | reverse complement strand
GCCGGCTGGTCCACCGGATCCCGGTACGGGTCCGGCACTACTGGAAACTGCTCGCCACCTGCGCGGCGACGCTACTCGCGTTCGCCGTGGTGTTCAGCACCGTCCGCGTCGCACCGCTGGTCACCAGCGCGAGCAACGAGTCCGCCGACACCGTCACCCAGAACATCGAGGGCAGCACCGACCTGTTCGACGCCACGCAGGCGCACAGCATCAAGCTGACGTTCCGCGACGCCGACTACCAGGAGCTGCTCGACTCGTTCTGGGCGGACGGCGAAAAGGAGTACCTGGAGGCCGACCTCACTGTCGACGGGGTCACCATCCCGAGCGTGGGGATCCGGCTGAAGGGCAACTCCACCCTGTCCGGGCTCACCCGCAACGGTGAAACCAGCCCGAACGGGTTCGGCGGCGGCCGACGCGGCGGCGGTGGCGCCGGCCCGCAGATGCCGGAGGGCATGCAGCCACCGGAGGGCATGCAACTGCCCGAAGGTATGGAGATGCCCGGCGGCGGCCAGGGCGGTCCCGGTGGCGGGTTCGGCGGGTTCAGTTCGCTCAAGGCCGAGGAACCGGAGACCCTTCCCTGGCTGATCCGCTTCGACGAATTCGTCGAGGGCCGCCGCTACCAGGGGCACCGGGAGGTCACCGTCCGGGTGGCCGGTATGGGTGGCGGCACGACGGTCCTCAACGAGGCGGTATCGCTCAACGTGCTGAACACCGCGGGGCAACCGGCGCAGAAGTACGCCTATACGAGCTTCACCGTCAACGACCGGCCCACCACGGCCCGGCTCGTCGTCGAGCACCCCGACGAGAACTTCGCCGACACGCTCGGCGGCAACGGGGTCCTCTACAAGAGCCTGGCCAGCGGCCAGTTCACCGACCAGGGTGACGACCAGACCGAGTACGCCGACGACTTCAAGCAGATCTCCAAGAAGGGCAGCCAGGATCTGCAGCCGGTCATCGACCTGGTCCGGTGGGTCAACACAGCCAGCGACGCCGACTTCGACGAGCATCTCGGCGACCACGTCGACGTCGCGTCGTTCGCCCGCTACCTCGCCGTCCAGAATCTGCTGCTCAACTCGGACGACATGGCCGGTCCCGGCCGCAACTACTACCTCTGGTACGACCTGGACACCAGGAAATTCTCGGTCGTCGGCTGGGACTACAACCTCACCCTGTCCGGCAACGCCGAACAGGATCCGACCGAGGCGGTCAGCATGTTCGGCGGGGGAGGCGGCCCGGGTGGCGGGGGCATGCCCGAGGGCTTCCAACTGCCCGAAGGAATGCAGCTGCCCGAGGGCATGCAGCCGCCCGGTGAGGGCGGTGGTGGCGGACCCGGCGGTGGTCGTGGCCTCGGCGGGCACAAGCTCAAAGAACGCTTCCTGGCCAGCGCCGCCTACAAGTCGGCCTACCAGGACGCCTACCGCGAGCTGTACCAGCAGATCTACGGCAGCGGCGCCGCAGCATCGGCGGTCGACACGATCAGCAAGGTTCTTTCGACCGTCGACGGCCTCGACCAGCAGGCCGCGACCGACGAGGCGACCAAGCTGCGCACGCTGATCCAGCAGCGTACGAAATATCTCGCCAGCACCGAGATCATCAAGAAGTCCTGAGCGTTGCGGTGGGGCCGGCCCGTCCGGCCCCACCGCGGAGAGGACCCGACATGACACGCACCGGTGCCGGCCGGCTCCTGCTCGTCGACGCCGACCAGCAGGACAACCAGATGCTGCGGTCGGCGCTCACCCTCGAGGGCTGGCAGACCCGCGGCGCCGACAGCGGGCACACCGCCACCGCGACCGCCGCAGAGTTCCGCCCGCACATCGTCGTGGTCAACCTGGCGCTCCCGGACACCGACGGTTTGGGCCTCATGCACCGCCTGCACGACGACCGGCCCGATCTCCCGGTGATGTTCCTGACCAGGGCCGACCACGTGGAGACCCGGATCCGGGTGCTCACCGCCGGCGCTGACGACTGCATGACCAAACCACTGTTCGTCCCGGAGTTCGTCAGCCGCGTGCGCGCGCTGCTGCGCCGCACCCGGCTCGCGGAGAACCACACCCCGGCTCTGACCGTCGGCGACCTGACCCTGCACGAGCAGACCCGCCGGGTCCACCGCGGCGGTTGCACGATCAGCCTGACCACCACCGAGTTCGATCTGCTGCGCTATCTGATGGCCAACGCCGGCCGGGTCCTACCCCGCGAGCAGCTCCTGGAGCGGGTCTGGCAGTTCCACCTCGACGGAACTTCACGCATGGTCGAGCTGTACATCGGCCGCCTACGCCGCAAGATCGACATCGACGGGCGGCCACTGATCCACACCGTCCGCGGTATCGGCTACATCGTCGAGGACCGCGGCGCCTGACGCAGCACGGGACCGGCCTGCTCACCTGGTGGACACACGCCCGTACCTGCTCGGACAGGCCGACCAGCCGCACCCAGGCTTCGGCCCGGGTCTCGTCGGGGTGCCCGAGACTCACACCGAAGTACCGCATCCGTGGCGGGCGCACCGCCTGTTCCCGGGCCGAGGTCAAGACCGTCACAGGACTGATCGTGAGACCCGTACCGCAACGTGGAGCATCGCCGGAGCGGCCGGCGGGTGAACCTCGACCACAGACAATCACCCGGGCCGGACCGGCAGGACCAGACGGAAGACCGCGCCTACCGGCCGGTCGGTGTCGACCTCCAGCCGGCCACCGTGACGGTGGGTGATGGTGGCCGCGATGGCCAGGCCGAGGCCGGAGCCTCCGTTGTCGCGGGAGCGTGACCTGTCGACGCGGTAGAAGCGTTCGAACACGCGGGCCGCGTGCTCCGTGGTGAGACCGGGACCGTGGTCGGTGACCTCGACGACGGCGACCGCGGTTCCCGGAACCATCGGACGGTGATCACTGCATCGCCCGGGCGCGTCCGTGCCGCCGTCCTCCTTGCTGACGGCTGCTGCCCGAACCCGTACCTGCACGGTGGTCGCCTCCGGGGTGTGACGGAGGGCGTTGGCCAGCAGGTTGACGATGACCTGCTGGAGTCGGTCCGCATCGCCGCGGACGTGGACCGGTTCGGCGGCGACCAGCCGCAGACGGTGCTTGGGCGCGTGGGGAGCGGCTGACGCGATGGCGTCGGCCACCAGGTCCAGCAGGTCGACGTCGGTGGTCCGGATCGCCGGTTCACGGTCCAGCCGGGCCAGCAGAAGCAGGTCGTTGATGAGCCGGCTCATCCGCTCGGAGTCGCGGGCGATGATGCGGTCGGCCTCGCCGCGCTCTTCCGCGGTCCGGCCGGGGGAGCGCAGCGCCAGCTGGGCGAAGCCTTGAATGGTCGTCAGCGGCGTCCGCAGTTCGTGGCCGGCGTCCGCGACGAATCGGCGTAGTCGTTCCTCGGAGGCCCGGGTCTGTCGCAGGGCGGTCTCCAGCCGGTCGAGCATGGTGTTGAGCACGACGCCGAGCCGCCCGGTCTCGGTGCGGGCATCGACGTCGGCGATCCGCCGGTTGAGGTCGTGCGCGGTGATCTCGCCTGCCGTGCGCTCGATCCGGGCCAGGGGCCGTAACCCCATCCCGGCGACGATCCAGCCGAGGAACACGACGGCGGCCAGGCCGGCGAGCAGCAACAGCGCGTCGATCCAGAGCAGTTTGGCGGTGGTGTCCTCAACCGTGTCCAGCGGCAGACAGATCACGAAGACACCGCCGTCGGGCCCGGAGCGGACGCTGACCCGCCAGTTGCCGGTGCCGGTCTCGGCCGGGACCGAGTACGGCTGCCGGGCCGACGCCGGCAGCCCGGCGGCATCAGCGGGCAGCAGCGGTCCGGGAGCGGCGCCGTGACCGACGGTCACACGCCGCGGCCCCGTCGCGGCGTAGACGACGACCCGGAAGTCCGAGGGCAGGGTGATCCCGGTGTCCGAGGGAGGGCGGGGCATCCGCTCGTCCGGCAGCGGGAAGCTGGTCAGTTGCTCGTCGACCCGGTCCAGCAGCCAGGAGTGCAGGACGAGCAGGCCGGCCGCCTGGGTACCGAGCACCACGGAGGCGGTCAGCAGGGCGATACCCCACACCAGCCGCCCCCGCAGCGATCGCGGTCCGATCATCGTGTGTCAGCCGGGCGGCGCAGGCAGTACCCGACTCCGCGTACCGTGTGGATCAGCGGCGGGTCGAAGCAGTCGATCTTGCCGCGCAGGTAGCGGACGTAGACCTCTACGATCTTGGTTCCGCCGGCGAAATCGTGACCCCACACCGCGTCGACGATCTGGTACTTGCTGAATACCTGATTCGGACGGCGCATCAGGAAAGTCAGCAGCCGGAACTCGGTAGAAGTCAGCCACACCTCCTGACCGGCCCGCTGCACGCGATGCCCGTCCTCGTCCACCACGAGATCGGCGAAACGCAGGTGCTCCCCGGGGGTCACCTCAGGCAGCCCCGGATGGGCCCGCCGCAGCAGGCACCGGATCCGCAGCAGCAACTCATCGACGTTGAACGGCTTGGTGACATAGTCGTCGCCGCCGGCCTGGAAGCCGACCACCCGGTCCTCCGGCTCGCCCAGGCCGGTGAGGAACAGCACCGGCACCGTCCGGCCCTCCTCCCGCAGCATGCGGACCAGCCCCACCCCGTCGAGGTCGGGAAGCATCACGTCGACCAGCATCAGGTGCGGTTCCCGGCGGCGGACGCTGCGCAACGCGTCCATGCCGCCGGGAACACTGTCGGCGACGTAACCGGCCAGGCGCAGGGTCGAACCGAGCAGCAGCCGAATCCCGGGATCGTCCTCGACGACCAGGATCCTGGTGACGTCGCCGCCGGTCACGCCGGCCCGTCCGGCCGGGCGGCGCAGTCGTACAGCACGGACGCCATGAACGAGTCGCCGGACTGCCCACCGCCGTACTCGGCGGCCGGGACCACGGCGCAGTTCGCCGCCAGCCAGTCGGATCGCTGCTGGGCCGGCCCACCGTCGAGGCCGGGCATGCCACGTCCCATGCCGCCGCCCGAACCTCGGCCCAGCACATACCGGAGTTCACCGGCGGCAACCCAGGTCTGCAGCTGACTCACCGAAGGGGCGTCGTCCATCCCGCTGAAACCACCCATGCCGATGACCGTCGCGTCACTGCCGAGGATGTAGGCCGACGTGCCCATGGCGCCGCCCTCGACCGCGAGGGTGATCCGTGCACCGTCCGCACCGGCGACCGCGTAGGCGAGGCTGCTGCGCTGCTCGTCGGTCAGACCCTGATCGCCGCCGAAGCCACGCCCGCCCATCCCGCCGGGCCGCCCACCCATGCCACCCGGCATGCCGCCCTGCGTACCCGGGCCGGCCGGAAGGTCGGCGCCGGTGGGAAGGTCCACCCCGCCCGGTGGCGCGCCGAAACCGCCCGGGCCGCCGCCGGGACCGCCACCGGGTCCGCCACGACCGAAGGACATCACCGCCGGTCCGGCGGTCGGGTTGGTGCCGCCCATCGCGGCTTGCGACCAGGTCACCGACGCCGACCAGAATCCCGGCGCGAGCAGGATCGCCGCCAGCGCGACGGCCACCGCCACCGGCAGCAGCCGCCGCCGCAGAAACGCCACGGCCAGTAGAGCCACCGCGGCAACAGCCAGCCCGAGCACCGCCCAGCGCAGCCACCCGTGCCACGACGGCACCCGCGCGACGACCGCGAAAGCCCAGCCGGCACTCCCGGCGACGGTCACCCCGACGACCGGCAACGCCCAGCGCGCCCCGGCGTGATGAGACCGCCACAACGTCACAGCGAGCCCACCACACAGCGCACCGATCGCCGGCGACAGCTGCGAGGTGTAGTACGGGTGGAAGATGCCCTGCTGCGTGCTGAACACGACGGCACAGGTCAACAGCCAGACACCCCACAGGATCCAACCGGAACCGGGGAGCGGCTCTCCGGCCGAGGCGACACCCCGGCGATACAGCACCGCGACGACGGTCGCCACGATCACCGCAATCGCGCAGACCGGCAGCAGCCAGCTGATCTGCCCCGCCACCTGATCGTTGAACAGCCGGTCCCAGCCGGCCGAGCCACCGAACGAGGCGCCACCGCCCAGGCGGCCCATGCCACCGCCCGCGGACTGACCGAACACCCGGCCCAGCCCGTTGTAACCGATCACCAGATCCCAGGCGCCGCCATCGGTGCTGCCGCCGATGTAGGGCCGTTCGCCCGGCCACACCGCGACCAGCGCGACCCACCACAGCGACGAGACCACCAGCACCCCGCCCGCGACGGACAACCGCCAGATCCGTCCCCACCAGCCGCCGGTCGCCCCGATCAGCCACGCTAGGGCGAACGCCGGCACGACCATCCACGCGGCCAGCATCTTGGTGAGGAACCCGCCGCCGATCAGAAAACCACAGAGACAGAGCCAGGCCACGGAGTACGCCCGAAGCGCGCGAGTGAGTGCGTAGGCGGCCGCCACCAGCAACAGGATGAGCAGCGTGTCCGGGTTGTTGTCGCGGTCGATGGCCACCGTGATCGGCGTCAGGGTGAGCACGGCCGCAGCGATCAGCCCGGCTCCGTGGCCGGCCCAGCGGCGTACGGTCAGGTAGAGCAGCCACACGGCGACCACGCCGAGAATCGCCTGCGGCAGGATCACCGCCCAGCCGTGCATGCCGAAGATCTTCGTGCTCAGCACCTGTGGCCATAGTGCGGCCGGCGGTTTGTCGACCGTGACGACACCCGCTGGGTCGTACGCGCCGAAGAGGAAGTTGGTCCAGTTCAGACCCATCGACTTGACCGCGGCCGAATAATAGCTGTTGCCCCAGCCGAGCGAGCCGATCGCCCAGATGTGCAGGACCGCCGCGACCGTCACGATGCCCGCGAGTGGCGTGTGCCGCTTCACCGACTGTGTGTTCATGCGGCGGTCCTCCGGAACACCAGCGTCCGCAGAACCACGAAGCGCACCACCGTCACCAGCAGCGACGCAACGACGAGCACCACTGTCTCGGCGCGGACCGAAGCGCCCGGATTGAACTCCCGGAAGGCCAGCACCGCTCCGGACGTCACGAGATAACCGAGCAGGAACAGCAGGCCGGCCCCGAGATGGGCCCGCCGGACCGGGGTCGCTGCGGCGCGGAACGTCAACCGGCGGCTAACCTCGGTGTTCAGCACCGTCATGACAACCAGCGAGGCGAAGGTGGCGACCGCGGGCGGCCACCACAACCGCAGCAGCCAGTAGAGCAGGGCCTGCCCGGCGGTCGACACGGCGCCGACCGCCGCGAAACAGACCAGCTCCCAGCGCAGTCGGTCATGTCCGCTGGAGGGCGCGAGCACCGCCTGTGGATGCTGGGCAGCGGGTTCAGGCCGAGCCGGTATCACCACGGCGGCGTCGCCGGAGCCCTTCATCCGCCGGATCCGCCACAGACCACGCAGGTCCTCGGTGGCGGTGCGCACGACGTCGACGCGGGTGTCGACGTCCTCCACCCAGTCCACCGGCACCTCATGGATGCGCAGTCCGTTGAACTCGGCCAGCAACAGCAGTTCGGTGTCGAAGAACCACGCGTCGTCGCTGGTCTTGGCCAGCAGCGGCCGCAGAGCGTCGGTGCGGGCCGCCTTGAAACCGCACTGAGCGTCGCTGAACCGGGCTCCGTGTGTGAGCCGAATCAACGAGTTGTAGCAGCGGGAGATCAACTCGCGTCGCGGGCCCCGGACGGTACGGGATCCGGGCGCGAGCCGGCTGCCGATGGCCAGGTCCGAATGGCCACTGGCCAGCGGTGCGATCAGCGGCAGCAGCCCGTCCAGGCCGGTCGACAGGTCGACGTCCATGTAGGCGACAATGTCGGCGTCGCTGCTGCCCCACACCTCCCGTAAGGCCAGGCCGCGACCCTTGCGTTCCAGATGTATCACCGCGACGTTCGGCAATTCCGCCGCCAGCTGCCGGGCAACCGACAGCGTGGCGTCGACGCTGGCGTTGTCGGCGATCGTGATGCGCCACGGGAACGGAAGATCGTCACGCAGCCGGGTGTGCAGCGTTCGGATGCAGCCCGGCAAAGCTCGTTCCTCGTTGTAGACCGGAACGACGATCTCCACCGTTGGCGCCTGTACCTCGTCCACCGATCGTTCGGCGAACAGCACCCGGCGGGCGGCGATCGATGACGGGTCTGCGGACATGTGGTGTCCTCTTTCGGGTCGGGTCGGATACGACTCCCAGACCCTCCCGAGCCAGACCCCAAATTCGCCTAGAGCAACCTCAAAGCTCCGTAAACAGGACGTATCCTGGTCAACTGCATCCAGTGTTCTCGCAGCTCAGCGCGAGTGCCCACGTGCCGGACGGGTGGCCATTTGTGACGGGGGTCATATTCTGCTCGTCACTCGATAGTGAACATCAATCGAACCCCGCCATTCGCGCTGCTTAACGCATGTTTGCCGGCGCGGTTCGGAACGATCCGGCAGCGTGACCGGCCGACTGCTAAACGGCGATGTCGACCAGATCACCGCGGCGGTCGAGCACGTCCCGCAGGGCGGAGAGGTCGACACCTCTGCTCCGCAGCAGGCCGACCAGACTGGAGGCGCAAGTCACCTGATCGGCCACCATGCCGGCGTCCATGTCCAGCAGCCGGCTGATCCGGTCGAGTTTGCGGCCGTCGGTCAGGCCGGCGTTCGTCCCTCTCGGGCCGCCCGGCAGCGGGCCGAGCTCCGGCTGCGACGGCGTCTGGCTCGCGCCGGCGATCTGCTCGGCCAGGGCGTCGATGTCCTGCCTCCCGCCCGCGGCCTTGGCAGGCAGACCCCGCTTGATCGCGGCGATCAGGTCGTCGTGGCGGACGCCCCGGGATTCGGCGATGGCGCTGAGGCTCCGGCCGGCCGACCGCTGACGGTTCAGGGCCTCATGCGAAAGGCCGAGCACGACGGCCACCGGCGCCATCGGATCCTCGCCGCCAGACGACCGTCCGGTACGCCGGACGCGGGCAGAGTCGCTCATCGTCGTAACCCCTTCCCCGGGTGCGCCGTTCGCCCCCACATGCCGGGCCCATCGGGAAGACTCCGAACCGGATGTGGATTTGACAGCACCTCCACAGCAACTCTCAGCTCGCTGCTAGCCGGCCGCGGCACCGGCGCGACTATGCGGGAACCGACCATACTGCGGGCGGGCCCGAACATGCCCGGATGAATGGCCGGTCAGGTCAGGCGTTTGAGCCAGGTGCGGGCTTGTGGGGTGGCGGCGGTGACGGTGGCGAGCGTGGTGGTGGCGGCCCACCAGAGTAGGACGGCGATGTAGGCCCAGGTCAGATAGGCGATGGTGGTGACGCTGCTGACCAGGGCGTACCCGCCGCCGAGAATGACGGCGGTGATGACCCGCAGCAGGGGTTGGCGGGTGGCGGTCAGCGCGGTCGCGATCCCGAGCAGCACCGCGCCGACGATCTGTGCGAGCCCGTGTGCGGGTAGCAGGTCGGCGGGGAACGTATTGGTGAACGCCGCCCGCTGCAGGTACACGCCGAGGGCGGCGAGGGCGATCGCGGTGACCGGCGGGTTCGCCCGGCCGAGCCAGGCGACGATGCCGTCCTGCGGGATGCGCGGCGCGACGAGGGCGATGATCGCGGCACACGCGGCGAGCGGGATCGCACAGGTCAGCGCCGTCTTCAGATAGGCCGGGTCGTCGAAGCCGACACCGACGCCCACGCCGAGTCCCCAGAGCCCGGCGACGGCGAGCCCAAGGGCGGCGGCACCGAGATAGCCGCGCCGCAACAGGGCCCCGGTGGTGACGTCATCGTCAGCGTGAGCGGCCGTCAGCCACGTCGTCGGAACGAGCTGCGCGGCGGTCCACGCCGTCAGTACGGCCAGAGCGGCGGCGAGTCCGACGTTCTCGACCGGCAGCAGCACGCCGATGATGTCGCCGCCGAGTTTGCCGACGTCAGCGGTGGTGATGGTCTGCAACAGCACCGCGACGCTGGCGGCGGCGAGGACCGCGACGCGCGCCAGATTAGTGAGGGTGATCCGGGTGCGCGGCAGGCGCCCCGTCGCCACAGTGCCACCGGCCGGGGGAGTGGCACCGGCCAGCGGCTGGGTGATGCGGAGCGCACCGCGGGCGACAGCGTGCGGCTCGTCGACCACGACGGGGGCGGGCAGCCCGGCCGCAGTGAGCGCGGCCCCCAGCTCGGGGACGACCGCGTCGCCGCCGGTGACGATCACCGTGGTGACGTCGGCGGTGTCGAGGTCGGCGTCGGCCAACGCTTGTTTGACGGCTTCCGGCACCCGGGCCAGGTGCGGGGCAGCGGCCGCCGACACGTCGTCGCGTTCCAGGACCGCAGCCGGATGAGGCTGGGGGAGCAGCAGTGACGCCCGCGGCTGACCGGCGAGCACCGTCCGCGCCTGCCGGACTTCCCGCAGGACGGGCCAGCCGGTGGGCGGCGGATCGGCGAGGCGGGCCAGCAGCGCGGTGTCGATGTCAGGGTGGTCGGGATCGACGATGTCGGTGTGCGCGACCTGCTGATACCCGTCGTCCAGGTCGAGGATCGCCAGGTCGGGAGCCGTGGTGGCGACCAACACGAAACGGCCGGTGGTGGCCGTACCCGCGCTCAATGCCGCAGCCGCGGTGACGATCCCGGGAACCGGAAGCCCCACCTGGTTTGCCGCCTGTTGCAGGCGCTGCCGGGCGCGGTGCCCCCACCCGGTGGCGGTGACGACCGTCAGCGCCGTCACCGGGGTTCCGGCGAGCGCCGAGGCGTGGGTGGCGACGTGCGCGAGGACGGCGGCGACCGCCGTGACGTCGGTGCCGTTGTGCGCCAGGCCCATCGGATCGGGCCGGTACTCGTCGGTCCCGGCCATTGCGGCGGCGAGTGCGGCAGTGCCGGTGAGCAGGGAACCCGTGCCCGGTTCGGCAATGACACCGCTGGGCATCCGGGCCTGGCCGGCGAAATAGACCGGATGGGTGACGCCGCCCTGTTCGTAGACCGCGGTGGTCCACCAGGAGGCGATCTCGACGGCCAGGTGAAGATCCGTTGCGGGCATGCCGGGCAGTGTCGCAAAACGACATCACACCGGTCGACCTGAATTGTTCTTCTTCGCATAGTGATAGACCGCCGCAAATGCGGTGGCCGATGGTCGGTGGTGGCCGGTAGAGATCAGGGTTCGATCACGACCCCAGGGCAGGCAATGAGCGAGGACGTGCGCCGCAAGACCGCGGAGCTCACCCGGCAACCGACCGTCTGGCCGGCACCCCCACCACCGCAAAAGAAACCCAAGCGGGCCATACCCGGCGTCCTCGCGCTCGTCGTCGTACCGCCGTTGCTGCTGACTCTGGTCTTCGGCCCGCCGGCTGACCTGCTGCCGTCCTGGCCGCAGATCACCGGATTCGTCACCGGCGGTCAACGCCAGACCGGCACCCGGCTGATCATCGGCGCGGCCGCGATCCTGCTGTGGCTGGTCTGGGCGGCCATGATGCTGCTGCTCACCGGCAGTGTCCTGACCGTCGTCGCCGGCTGGAAGCTCCCGCGATGGCGGCTGCCGGCCCCATTGCACCGGATGCTGTTCGGCCTGGCCGGGACCGCGGTCGTCGCCGTCGCCACCACCCCGACCGGCACCGGCCCGGCTTCGACACCGGCAACGGCCGCGGCGACCTCGGGCGACAGCGTGCTGCCGCGCGGCACCGTCACCGTCATGGTCGGTCAGACCCGATTCGAGTACGAGGTGAGGCGCGGCGATTCACTGTCGAGGATCGCCCGGCGCTGGCTGGGTGACGCCGACCGCTGGCCGGAGATCTGCCGCCTCAACCGCCACCGCCACCAGTCCGGCGGCACCCGCCTGACCGACTGCGACCTGATCCAGCCGGGCTGGCACCTGCGGCTACCCGCCGACGCCCGCCCACCCGCCGGCACCCGCACCACACCACCACAACAGCCACCGACGACGCGACCCACACGACCGCAGACATCCACAGAACCGCCGCCCGAGCCGCCGCAGCAAACCAGGGCACCGGCGGACACCCCGTCCGCGGCCGCGGCGACAACGCCATCGCCTCGCAATGCTCAGCATGACGCGCCAGCGGAGGGTGAGGCATCCAGCAGCGACGACGGCATCCACCTGCCCGGCGGCAGCATCATCACCTGGGGCCTGGCCACCGCGATCGCCGGTGCCGCCGCACTGATGTGGACCCGCCGCCGGCGCCCGCGCCCGGACGAGACCGTCGTCCTGCCCGCGCCGACGCCACCGGAACCCGTCGCCGCGATCCGTCGCCACGTCGACAACGCCACGGTGCCGGCCCCGGCCCTACCATCGCTGCCGTCGCATCCCACCGGGATCGAAGGACCCGGCGCCGACGGCGCCCTCCGCGGCCTGATCCTCGCCGCCCTGACCGCCGACCATCCCGCCGACGTGCTCATCGACCGCGCCCTGTGCACCGACCTGTTCGGCCCCGACACGCCGCAGCTGCGCATCACCCGCGACTTCGCCGACACCCTCGCCACCGTCGACGCCCAGCTCCTGCACCGCAGCCGCATCCTCGCCGAACGCGCCGGCAACCAGGAAACCCTTCCGCCGACACTGGTGCTCGCCCGCGCCACCGACGCCACCGGCGAACACGCCCGCATCACCCTCAGCCTCGCCCACGGCCTGGACATCACCGCCGTCCTGCTCGGCCCCTGGCCACACGGCACCACCCACACCGTCACCGCCGACGGCCACACCTCCGACAGCGACAACCGGGCCCTACCCGGCCGCGTCGACGTCCTCGAACGCGACGACGCCCTCGCCATCCTGGCCGGCATCAACCCGTCGCCCCCGTCACCGCCCACCGAGCCCGCGACACCCGCCCCGGCCACGTTCGTGCAGGTGAGAGTGTTCGGCGTCCCCCGCATCGACGACATCACCCACCCCGGCCGCCCGCTACGCGCCAAAGCCGCCGAACTCGCCGTCTTCCTCGCCTGCCACCCCGGCGGCGCCGACAGCGACACCCTCGTCGAACACCTGCACGGCGACGCCCGCCAACGCCAGGCCAAACAGCAGCTGCACACCAACGCCTCCAACCTGCGCCACGTCCTGGCCCGCGCCGGAGGCCCACTACGCGGCGGCTACCTGCTCAAACGCGGCACCACCGACCGTTACCGCCTCGACCCGGCCACCGTCCAGGTCGACCTGTGGCAGCTACGCGACCTGCTCAACAAGGCCCGCCGCACCACCCCACCGCAACGCCTCACCCTGCTCCGGCAGGCATGCGACCTCTACACGGCACCGCTGGCCGACGGCCACTATTACGAATGGATCGACGTCGAACGCCGCAACGCCCACCGCTGGGGCATCGAAGCCCACCTGCTGCTCGCCGAGTCCCTGCTCCCCGACGACCCACAGGCGGCCACCGAGATCCTCGACAAGGCCATAAACCTCGACCCCTACAACGAGGACCTCTACCGTACGGCCATGCGCGCCCGCCACGCCGCCGGCGACCATGACGGCATCCCCATCCTGCTGCAGGCGCTGACCGCCGCGCTGGCCGAGATCGACACCGAACCGACCGTCGAGACGGTGCAGTTGGCCCACGAACTCGGAGCCTGACTTCCGCGTCGTGACCACGGTGTGAGACTCGGAAGAAACCGCGATCAGGAGTGTCGATCGAAGTCACGCTCCGGTCAGGCAATGCCGGGAGGTGGTGATTCGAAGTCGAAGGGATGAGCGATCACACCCGCCCCGGTCAACCCGAACCTCCGCACACGCTCAGCAGCGGCGGTGTCGCCGGCCCGTTCCCTCAACCGAGCCAGCTGCTGCAGCGCGCGAGTGTCGCCGTGATCGGTGGCCCGCCGGTACAGGGCCTCAGCAGTGGTGGTGTCGCCGGCCCGTTCTCTCAGCCTCGCGAGCTGCTGCAAGGCGAAGGTGTCGCCGTGATCGGCGGCTCGGTGGTACAGGATCTCGGCGCTGGTGGTGTCGCCGGCCCGCTCTCTCAACCGGGCGAGTTCCTGAAGAGCGTTGGTGTCGCCGTGGTCGGCTGCGCGCACCGCCAGAGTCTCGGCGCCGGTGGTGTCGCCGGCCCGCTCTCGCCGCGCGGCCAGTTGCCGCAGCGCATGGGTGTCGCCGTGATCGGCGGCTCGCCGGTACAGGACCTCAGCACCGGCGCTATCCCCATCCTGCTCTCTCAGCCGAGCCAGCTGGCGCAGCGCGAAGGTGTCGCCCTGTTCGATGGCTTGCCGGTACAGGATCTCGGCGCCGGTGGTGTCGCCGGCCCGCTCTTTCAGCCGGGCCAGCTCCCAGGGCGCGAGGGTGTCACCGCGATCGGTGGCCTGCCGGTACAGGATCTCGGCGCCGATGGTGTCGCCGGCCCCTTCTCTCAGCCTCGCGAGCTGCCGCAAGGCGAAGGTGTCGCCGCGATCGGCGGCCTGCCGGTACAGGATTTCGGCGCCGGTGGTGTCGCCGGCTCGCTCCCTCAGCCCAGCCAGTGTCTGGAGCGCGAAGGTGTCGCCGTGGTCGGCGGCCCGCATCGCGAGAGCTTCGGCGTCCCTGGTGTTCCCGGCCTGTTCCCGCCGCGCGGCCAGTGCCTGGAGCGCGAAGGTGTCGCCGTAGTCGGCAGCCCGCCGGAACAGGATCTCGGCGCGGACGGGGTCGCCGTTCTGCTCCTGCAGAACGGCCAACATACGCAGGGCGAAGGCGTCGCCGTGGTCGGCGGCCCGCACCGCCAAAGCCTCGGCCCCGGTGGTGTCTCCGGCCTGTTCCCGCCGCCATGCCAGCGTTTGCAGCGCGTGGGTGTCGCCCTGATCGGCGGCTAGCGTCGCCAAGGCCTCGGCGCGGTTGGTCTCCCCGCTTCGTTCCCACCGTGCGGCCAACTGCCGTAGTGCGTGGGTGTCGCCGTGATCGGCGGCCTGCCGGTACAGGACCTCGGCCCCGGCAGCGTCCCCGGCCTTCTCCCGGCGTGCCGCCAGTCGCCGTAGCGCGTGGGTGTCACCGCGATCGGCGGCTCGCCGGTACAGCCAGATCGCGTGCTCGTAGCGGCCTCGCCGTTCAGCCTGGTCACCGAGAGTACGCAGCAGATCGGGGTCGGTGACCGTGATGGCGAAGGCGTGCCACAGGCTGTCGGGCGGGTACACGCCGGCGCGTTCGGTGCGGCCGGCCTGTTCCAAGTAGTCGGCCAGCCGGTAGTACTGCCCGCCATCAGGGGTGTGTCCACCTGGGCGGGAACGGATCCGCGTGAGCGGCCCGCGGGCACCTTTGCACGGACGGGCGGTATCTGCCAGAGCCTGTTCCAGCCAGTCTGCCCCCAGCCCGTCCCAGTCGTGGTCGTCAAGGTAGCCCGGTGCAGCTCGTTCCAGGAGAGTGCGGGCGATGGCGAGAGGGTGACCGAGCCGCCGGGCGTCCATGGCGACCTGGATGAGTGCCCGGGCGGCCGGGTCGACGGTGCGGTAGCGGGTCTGCAGTTCAGGCGCGCCGGCCAGGTACTGGGTGATCCTGCCGTCCTCGACGTGGACGGCGGCGTACCGCAGCCGCGCATCAGCGCCCGCAGCGGCCAGTCCGGCGACCTGCTCAGGGGTGAAGGTGTCGGCGATCGGTACAGCAGTGCCGACTACCAGCTCCCGGGCCTGAGCGTGTGGATCCGGCTGGCCCGTGCCCGGCCGGACGGTGAGCGTGTCCCAGTGCTGCGGCCACAGGGTGGCGAGTACCAGCACCGGTGCCCGTCCTGAATCCTGGAGCAGTGTCCGCAGACCGGCAGCGAGCCGTTCCCCCAGGGCGGGATCGGTCGGCATCAGATAGTGCTGGGCCTCGTTCAACCACATCACCGTCTGCGGGCCGACCTGCTTCAGGTCGGCCACCGCCGCCTGGGGCCTGGTCGGGTCGTACGGGTGCCATACGCGCCACCGCCCCGGCTGTCGCTGATCGAGGTAGCGGGCCAGTTCCCAACAGGCGCGGGTCTTACCCGTCGACGACCCGCCCACCAGCGTCACCAACCGTGAGGATCCATCGCCGAGCACCTGATCAGCGACTTCGCGCAGCAGGAGGTCGTGTGACCGTGGCACATACCGGGGAAGCGGATCCACTGGTGCACTCACATCCGGGATCTGGATCGCCCGGTGCACCTCCAACGCCAGTGGATCGCAGTCGTTGACCGGGCGTCCTAGCCGCTGTGCCGGGGGCGGTGGCTCCGCGGTCGCGGCGGCAATCCACAGTCGGCGGACCTGATCCGCGATCGGCACGGTGTTCCTACGTCCGGCAGCCCGAGCCAGCGCCACCGCGACGGTCACGGCGTCGTGCTGACTGGCCAACCCGTCACCACTGATGATCTTGCCGATCAGGTCCTTGCCCGGCGAACCGGGAAAGTCGTCCTCGTTGTCCTTCGCTATCTGCTGGGCGAGCTCGGCCAACTGCGGGCGGTCCGCCTCCGCGTACAACCTGTAGACCGCGTCACGCAGATCCCTCGCCGGTCCGGTGGGCAGCACCTTCTTCTCCACCGCCCGAGGACGGCGACTCGACGATGGTCGGGACTCGTCGGCACTCATCGCGGTCCATCATGGCCGACCGCCCCTGATCGACACACTCATCGACACTCACCGGTAGGAGAAACGGCCGCGACAGGTGGGTCCGACTCTGGGGTGCACAGCCGGCGCCGGCTCCCACTCACCGATCAGACACCAGCGGAGCATCCCGATGACGCGAACCCCACGCAGGCCGAACAAGAACAGGACCCGTATTGCCCTGGCCGCACTCACCGGTCTCCTTGCCGGCGCCACCCGCGCGATCACCGACTGGCTACTCGATCACCTCGACAGCTAGCCGAACCGGACATCGAAGGTGACGCCGAAGGCTCGGCTGTGGAAAATCGGTCGCGACGATGTGTTGTGATCGATGTATGGGACTCGACTTCGAATGCTTGGCCGTTCCGCTGGACGCCGATCCGGTGCGGGCGATCCGTGCGAGTCCCGAGCTGTGGGCGATGGCCGACGATCAGCCGCCGTTCTCGGGTCCGTGGCCGGACGAGGAACTACCCGACATCACCCGGCGACTGCTTGCCGTGCTGCCGGAGGGCACGAGCAGGAATCTCGACTTCTTCGGCAGCCGCAATCACGAGCAGGCCGAGTACCTTCTGGATCCGGTGGCGTCCCGTACCACCCAGACGTGGGAGCAGCGCCGACACCTGCCGACCTACCAGGCGGTCTTCGGGGCGGAGCTGTTCGCCGAACACGCCGCGAGTGGCCAGGGCATCCGATGGCGGTGCTCGACACCGGACCAGCTGGCCGCCGCCGTACAACTGATCGACGCCCTGGACGTGGCCGCGGTGCGACGGGAGTTCTCCCTGGCGGAGATGGTGCGGCTCGGCGTGTACAAGGTGCACCCGGAGGAGGACGAGCAGGACTACTTCACCAGGAACCTCCAGGATCTGCGCACCTGGGCCGACCACTGCCGCCACGTCGCCACGCAGAACCTGGGCCTGATGATCACCCTCTTCTGAGTGCAGGGGGCTCCTCACGGGTGTTGCGTACGCTTACGGCCGGCGTCGGCCGTGCTAGCTTCTACAGCTTGTAGAAGACGCGTGCGGAGCAGAGGGATCATGACGGCCACGCTCGGCGACATCCTGCTCGTATTCCTTGCCGATCGACCCGGTACGGCCCACGACCTGCAACAACGTCACGCGCAGACGTTCGGGCAGCAGCGTGCCGTCGACGTCACGCGCGTCGGGGCGACGCTGCGCCGCCTGGAACGGCAGGGCCATGTTCGCGATCTGACGACGGCCAAGCTGGCCATCCGCCGGATCTGCACCGTGACCGACGCGGGACGGCAGCGGCAGCGTTCCTGGCTCCTCGACGTTCCGGCGGAGATGACCGGCCCGGAAGCCGTGGACCGGGTGCTGCTGGCGATGACCGCATCGGACCGGGCGACGTTCGAGCAGGTCGCCGCCGCGTGCGTGGCCACGCTGGAGGCCAGGCATCAGCGGGAGGCCCGGATGCCCCGCCCCGTGATGTCCGCCCGGTATGCCCTGGAAGAGTTCGAGGACGTCGTGACGGTCTCGGCCATCACCTGGATCAGCGACCTGACCGGGCGCTGCCGCGAGCGTGACGCGGCCTGACCAGGAAAGACGCGGCCAGCGAAAGGCGGCAGGGCCGAAGCGGGCAGGTTCGGCCCTACCGCCCTGGTGATGATCACCAGGGTCAGTTCCGGGCGAGCAGCCTCGGTCATTCGGCCTGCCACACCCTCGATCCAGCAGATGTCAGGGCGGGCGTCGGCATCCACTACAGTCGACCCACTGTCGATATTGGGGGGTGCGGTTACCCGATGGCTTTCACCGACGAGCTGGCGCGCGGGCTGGTGGCCGAGATATCCCCGGCCGAACTGCCGGTGTTCGAACTGGTCCGTGCCGGGTTCGAGGAGGACCCCGCTCGCATGCTGGGCCGCGGCGACCGCCCTGGCTCGGTGCTCGGCTCCGGCTTCGAGACGGTCCTGCTCGTGGTGACCCCGGTGGCACTGGCCGTCGCCGTCGCCGTTCAGCAGCAGCTGATCGATCGAGCTGCGGGATTCACGGTCGACGCGGTCATCCGGGCTGCAAAGAAGGGATGGAGGTCCCGGCGCGGAAGCCCTCAGCCCTCGCCGGAGATCACCGACAGCATGCGGGACGAGGCCGCGGCCGGCACCCGTCAGCTCGTCGAGGAGATCACCGGCGACGCGGACCTCGCCGTTCGATGCGCCGAGGTGATCCGGATCCTGCTGGCCGAGAAGGGCTGAGATGCCCGCGGCGCCGTCCGGCACCTCGGTGCGTTTCGGCGCGCTGGCTGCGGTCGCCGTTGCGGGAACACTTGTCGCGTACGCGAAATTCGCGACCTTGTGGCCCACCGATGGGGTCCGGCGTGAGGAAGCCTGCCAGGTCCGTGTCGGCATGTACTTCACCGATACGCTGGCTGTCGACCCCGACGAGGCGACGTGGGCGGCGTACCGTGCCTGTCTGGCCTCGGTCTGGCAGGCACGCCTGGGCTGGCTCGTCGGTGGCATGCTCGCGTTGGCTCTGGCAGCGGCCCTGCTCTACCGCCTCCAGCCAGTCTGGCGGATCCGGCGGTCCCGGCTGCGCCGGCTCGACGAATTCCCCTCGGTGAGCGCATTCCTCACCGGGCCGCTCACGGAGCTGATCGCCGTTGCCGGGCTGCGGCACCCACCTGTCTTCCTGCTGGACCCGGCGAGCCCGCGCGCCGGTGGCCTGGCATTCGGCCGACGACACCCCACCTACGTCTGCCTGGACGCCGGGATCGTCGCCGCGGCCGTCCGGGACCGGCCGACATTCGACGCGGTCGTGTTGCACGAACTGGCCCACGTCCGTGCCGGAGACGTGCCCGTCACCTACCTCACCATCGCCGTGTGGCGGGCATTCCTGCTGGTCGCTCTGCTTCCGTTCGTGGCGGTCACCTTCCACCCGGCGCTTCTGTCCGCCAACCCGTGGCGGATGCCGGATGCGGAGTCGGTCACCGCGACGAGCGTGTCCATGATGGGCCACGCGGTCGTGATGGTGGCGATGGTCTTCCTGGCCCGGGTGGCCGTGCTGCGGGCCCGGGAGAAGCATGCCGATGTGCTGGTGGCCGACTGGACCGGCCGCCACCAGCCGTACACCTCGGTGATCGCGACACCACCGGCGCGCCGCTGGCGCAGATGGACGACTCACCCGAGCAACGCCGCCCGTAGCCGGGCGATGCGCCGGCCGTACCTGCTGCTGCGTCCCGGTGTCGGCGAGTATTTCGCTCTCGGGCTCGCGGTGGATCTGGCCTGGCTCGAAACCGTCGAGGCGTTGCGCCTGCTCTACTGGTATCACGGCGACAACGCGTCTTTCCTGGTCATGCGGGTCGTGTGGGGCCTGTCGGCCGGACTGCTGATCTGCGGCCTGGTTCTGCAGGGGGTGGCATTCCGCCGAGCGGCCGCCGGCGCCCGGAGTGGTGTTTTCGTTCTGCCAGGGTTCGCGCTGGGCTCAGGGCTCGCGCTGGGCGCGCTGCTTCACGCGCCGGTCGGGGTGACACCCCTGGCCGGCCTCGGCGACCCGGTGCCGCTCGTGTTCGCGGCGGGTGTCGCGGTTTGCTGCGCGGCGCTCAGCGGATGGGCGGGACGCTGCACCGAACTGGCCGGGCCTGCCGTGGCCGGGTGGCGCACCGGCGCCGTCGCGGCCGTCACCCTGCTGACCTGTGTCGTGGTGATCGCGCCGCTGTATCGCTATCCGCACGCCGCGTCCACCGCGGTGTGGCAGTCGCTCGTCAGTCCCGCGCTCGATCTGGTGCGTGAGTACGCCACGGTGGCCGGCGACCCCACCCTCGCGACGCCCTCCCTGTGGGCAGTGGTGGTGCCGTTCCTCTACAACCCCGGCTACCGCGCGGTCGGCGTCTGCCTGGCCGCGTTGTGGGTGCTTCCGGTGCTACTGGTACCCGGCCTCGGCCGCCGACTGCGAGCCGGGCTCCTCGGCTCCGCCGTCGCGACAGCGGTATGGGTCCCGCTGATCGTGTTCCCGGGCGCCGACGACGACCCGGCCACCGCGCTGGTGATGTCCGCCCGCGAACTCACCGGCGCCGCGATCCTGCAACTGGTGATCGCCGTCGTGCTGACCCGCCGGTCAGGCTGGCTGGCGGCGTCCGTCGGCGTCTGGGCGTTCGCCGCGATCTGCACCGCCGGCATCTGGCTCGCGCACGGCAACGACGGTGTCGTCGACAGCGTCCTCGCCGCCCGCCCGATGCAGTTCCTGCCGCTCACCGCCACAGCGGCGCTCCTGATCGGAGCCGCCGTCCCTCGGCCGGCAGGCCCGCAGCCCACCGCTGCCGTCGCCTGGGGCGGCCGCGCCGGCTCCGGCCAGCCGGTTCTCGCCCTGGCCGCGTTGCTCACCATCGTCGGCGCCACACTCGTGTACTCGCCGAAGGCGCCAGGCGCGGTCCCGATACTGCCGCCTGCCACGGCCCCGGCCCGGATCAACCCCGACCAGGCCCTGGTCATCTGGAGCAACGGTGGCGGCCTGCAACAGCTCAACGCGATCACGGCCGCCAACGCGGAGATCTTCTCCGGCCCCGCCACCCCGGAGCACTATGCGGCGGCCTGCCGCCGTTTCCAGCCGGTCGTGGCCGATGCGGCGGCCTTCCCATCCCCGCCCGTGGAACCGGTACGGTCGCAGTGGCAGGCGATGCTGAAATCCTGGCAGACGGCCGCGTCCGAGTGCGTCCGCATCTTCGGCGAGCAAGGAACCGGATCCGACCTGCTGGGCAGGAGCTTCCAGGAGGCGCCGTCCCTGACCACGACGATCCTCGGCGAGTTGGATGCGGCCGCCGCCCGGGTAACCGGAGGCCGCTGAGTGGGTGTTTCAAACAGGATTGGCCGGATGAGTCGATCACATAGCGGGTCTGGCGTTTGGTGGGTCCGCCGCGGGTAGGCCGGTTGAGCATTCCGGTGAACCTGGCCGAGGTCGCACCACCGGCTCGTCCCGGTGGCCCGGGCGCCCGGGCATCTGCGACGCAGGCAGCAAGCCGAGGGCGGCGAGGACGGCCAGGACCAGCAAAGCCGGGCCCATCCTCGCGACAGCGGAGCCGGCTGCGCCGGCGGCGACGGCGATGCCCAGGGTCGGCCCGATGTTCATCGCTGTCTGCTTGAGCCCACCGACGACTCCCGCGTATCCGGGCGGTGCGTCACCGACCACGCTGGCGGTGGCAGTGACCATCACGGTGGCATACCCGGCACCGATGACGGCCAGGGCCGCGGGCATGCCGATCCACGGGCTGTTCGGACCGACCCGGGACAGCCCCACGATGCCGAGCACGACGAGGACAGTGCCCGCGATCGCGGTGCGCCGAGCACCGTGCCGACGGAGCGCGACGCTCGCGGCGGGTGCGCCGAGGATCATGAGCGCGGTCAGCGGAAGGACACGCACTCCACTGGCGAGCGGGTCGAGGTGAAGGGCGTCCTGCAGGAAGAACGTGCCCATGAACAGCACACCGAAGAGGCCACCGCTGATGACCAGCAAGAGTGCCATCGACGCCATCACCGGTACGGACCGCGCCACGGCACGCGCAACGATCGGGTGTGGAGTGCGGCGCTCGTGCCAGGCGAGCACCGCCACGACACCGGTGAAGGCGAGGATCTCCAGCAGCGTCGGCGCTGCGGTCCACCCCCGCGCTGGTACCCCGGCCAAGGCATGAACCAGGATCGCGAGCGCGATCGCGAGCAGGCCCGCCCCGGTCAGGTTGAGCTGCGACGAGACGGCACGTTGCGGTGCAGGCGTGCGCACAGCGGCGGCGAGCGCGGCGATGACCAACGCGATAGGCACGTTGACCCAGAACGCAGCTCGCCAACCCAACTGCGCCACCAGCACACCGCCGAGGAGGGGACCGGAGCCCGCTGCCACCGCGATCGCCGCGGTGCGGACGGCGATCGGCGTGCCGAGCCGGTCGGCGGGATACACCAACCTCAGCAGCGCGAGTGTCGCGGGCTGCAGAAGGGCACCGAACCCGCCCTGCACCGCGCGCAGGACGATCACCCCTTCGATGGCCGATACGAGCGCGATCCCGGCTGAGGCGGCCCCGAAACCGAGCACGCCGACGAACAGTAGGCGCGGATGCCCGTACCGGTCCCCGAGACGCCCGGCGATGACGAGTAGCGCAGCCACCGTGACCAGATAGCCGGTACTCGTCCACTGGACCTGCGCCACGCTCGCGTCGAGGTCACGCTGCAGGCTGGGCTGCGCCATGAGCAGGATGGTGCCGTCCAATGCGACGATCATCGCGCCTGCCGCACTGACCAGAAGAGCGAGCCGCCGCTGTAAGGGTGTGGTCATGAAGCCACCGGACCTGGATGGGCGTCCGCGACCCGCGATGCCGGACCGGCCACCGTGCCGAGCATGCTGTCCAAGGCTCCTCGTCAGCTTCGGGTCAGGATGAAGTCTTTGCGGCTGCGCACTGCGGCGAGCACCTCGCGTGGCGCCCGTTGCGGTGAACCGGCCTGGTAGGGCGGCTGCGGGTCGTACTCGTGAGCCAGCTGAACGGCCTGCGCAACGGCATCTCCGGCGATGCGGCCGGCCAGGGTGAAGGCCATGTCGAGTCCGGCGGACACGCCGGCGGCGGTCAGGTACTTGCCGTCGGTCACCACCCGCTGTGCGACCGGGACGGCTCCGAGCGGGGCGAGTTGATCGTGTGCCAGCCAGTGTGTGGTGGCGCGCCGGCCGGTAAGTAGCCCCGCGGCGGCTAGCAGGAGCGAGCCGGTGCAGACCGAGGTGGTCCAGGTGCTGGTGGTGTCCACCGCGCGTAGCCAGTCACGGATCGGCCCGTCGCCCATGTGGTGGCGTTGCCCAGGCCCGCCGGGCACCACGACCACGTCGGGCCGGTCCACCTCGGACAGGGCGGCGTCGGCGGTCAGCGCCAGGCTGCCGACCTCGGTGCGTACCGGTCCAGGTCGTTCGCCCACGAACACGACCTGCGCTCCGGGCAGGTGGGCCAGTACCTCGTACGGGCCGACCGCGTCCAGGGCGGTGAGCCGGTCGAAGAGCAGGACGGCAATCTGCATGGAAACCCTCCGTTGATCGGTCAGAATCGGCGCCGGTATTCGCCGGGCGAGACGCCCAACTCGCGGACGAACGCGCGGCGCATCGTCTCGGCCGTGCCGTAGCCGCAGCGGGCGGCGATGCGTTCCAGCCCGTCGTCACCGTCGTGCAGCAGACGGCGCGCGGCCTCCAGCCGTACGTTGTCGACGTAGCGGCCCGGTGTCCGGCCGACCTCGTCGGCGAAGGCTCGCGCGAACTGGCGCGGCGACAGGCTCGCCCGCCGGGCCAGGGCCGCCACGCTGAGATCCGCGTGCGGGTTGTCGGCGATCCACCGCTGCACCTCGCGCAGCCCCGGCCGCGCCGCGAGCTGCCCCGACAACTGGGTGCTGAACTGCGCCTGATTGCCCGGCCGCCGCAGGAACATCACCAGATGCCGGGCGATCTCCAACGCGATCTCCCGGCCGAGGTCCTCCTCGACCAGCGCCAACGCCAGGTCGATGCCGGCCGTGACGCCGGCCGAGGTGGCGATCGGCCCGTCCCGTACGAAGATGGGTTGCGGGTCGACCTCGACGTCCGGGTATCGCCGCGCCAGACTGTCGCACACCCGCCAGTGGGTGGTCGCCCGGCGGCCGGCGAGCAGGCCCGCTTCCGCCAACAGGAACGCCCCGCTGCACACCGAGGCCACTCGCCGCGCCCGCGACGCGTGCCGCCGCAACCAGTCGACCACCGCGGGGTCGTTGCTGCGGGTTCCTTCGCCGCCGGGCACGACCACCGTGTCCGGCGGCGGCGCGGCGGACAGGTCGAGGTCGGGAAGCAGGGTCAGGCCGCTCGACGTACGCACCGGCGTCCCGTCGGGGCTCGCAGTCGTGACCCGGTAGGCCCGTGGGCCGGCGCCGGTGAACACTTCCAGCGGACCCGTCACATCGAGGCTCTGCACGCCCTCGAAGACGATGATCAAAACGTCGCGGCCTGCCACGAACTCAGCTTCCTGGTCGTGGGCGGTGACAGCAATGTCGTAGATCCCACCTTTCCTGCCACCCATGTCGCCGCTCTCGTCAATGACGAGCGGACCGAGGACCATAGTGCGCCGGGCGTCTGCCGGGGGACCGGCTTGCCCGCAACCTCGACGAACTCCGCAGGCTCGTGCGGACGCTGACTGGCAAGGCCGTGCGGGGGGAAGCCCGTCAAGAAGGGCCCCATGGCCATCGGCTGCTGCCGGTGATGGGTGCCTTCGCCGAGTACGAGCGCGCCCTGATCCTGGAACGCCAGCGCGAGGGCATCGCCGTGGCTGGCCGCCGGCACCACCGCCTGCCCTCGATCAAGGCCCGCCTTCGGCGACCCGTTCGGCAACCACATCCGCGTCACCCAGCCAGCCGAGCAGGCGACCGCCATCACCGACAAGGACCGAGCCCGCTGGTACGGCTCCGCCGTGTCCTCGGAGTCGTTGGGCGGAGCGATCCGCGCCAGAGGAGGCCGACGATCTCGGCGCCGGTAGGCCCTTTCGCGAACCTGATCCGCACCGCCTGAACTCCACGCTGACCCCGCTTTGCGGACGGATGCCACGATGCCCGTCGTGACGACGCCTCTGACACCGATGAATGCCGGTATCGCCCTGTCCGGTCGTGCAGCAACTGTTCTCGGTGCGGCGACGGCCGTGTTTCTTCTCGGCATCCACCTGCAAGGCGATGGCGTCTGCAGCCCTGACGAGACCGCCGTGAACGCGTTCATCGTGGCTGCCATGATCGCGGTCGTGGGCTTGACCGCGGTGGCACTCACCGTGCTGCGCAGCAGATACCGGGGTGTGCGGGTCGCTGCCCTGGCCGGATGGTGCGCGACCCTGCTGCCGGCGTATCTACTAATGGACTGGTCGATGCGATACATCGCTTCGACCAGTTCGGGCTGCCCGATGTGAGGCTCAAGCGGATCGGCTCGACCAACGTCCCGCCACATCGACCCCGCAGTGACCGGGGCCCGGCCAGACTGGGCCGTCAGCCACCGGCACGACGATGCTGGCACAAAACCGTGATCACTCCGGGCGCGGGTATCCCTAGGCTGACCAACGTCAATTGATCAACACGTTCGTTGGAGACACCGTGTCCACCCGCACCATCGCGTTACTGCTCGCCGGCGCCGGCCTGATCCTGAGCACCACCGCCTGCACCAGCGGCACGACCACCCCGGCCGCCGCGGCCAGCGTCCCGGCTACCGAGGCCACGTCTCCGGCCCCGGCAACACCCAGCCGGTCGTCCGACTCCACCGGTGTACCGGGCACTCCGACCGGGTCCGCGGCGCTGAAGGCGAACCAGCGACTCGCCGACGAGGGCGCGTTCCCGTTCCAGGCGGCACTGCTGAACCTGAAGGCCACCGAGGAGGGGAAACCCGCCTCCGATGACCGGGAACGACTCTCCTGCGGCGGCAGCCTGCTCGACGAACGCCACGTCCTGTCCGCCGCTCACTGCTTCTACTTCGACTCGGCGGAGGCACCCGACCCGCTGCAGGACTTCCGCGTCGTGGTCGGCCGTACCACCCTCACCAGCAAGCAGGGGCAGGTGCGCCGGATCGCCCGGGTCGACCTGCACCCCAAATACAGCGTGCGGCCGCAGAGTTACGACGTCGCCGTGATCACGCTCGACCAGCCGGTGACCGGCATCGAACCGGTGACGCTGGTAGAGCCGGGCGACACGTCCCTGCAGCGTCTCGGCAGCCTGGTCACCTACACCGGGTGGGGTTCCCCGGAGACGCACCTGGACGATGATCCCCTCCAGCCCACTTCGGATCGCATGAAGCAGGCCAGCGTGCCGATGATGGCCGGTGACGCCTGCCGGACGGCCTACCAGAAGCACGCGTATCAGGCCGCGCCGGACCTGCGGGTGTCGCTGTGCACCAGCACCACGGATCGGATCGGTCACTGCGTCGGCGACAGCGGAGGCCCGCTGTTCGCCACCGACGCGGGCCGGGTCGTCCAGCTGGGCGTCGTCAGCTTCGCGGCGGGATGCGGCGATCCCCGCTATCCGAGCGTGTACACCCGGCTGAACAAGGGCGACATCAACGCCTTCATCCGAAAGACTGCCGGTTCAGGCGCCTGATCGATCCCATCTTGTACGCCTTCCGTGAACCGACGGGCGGCGCAGCCGGCGCCGCCCGCCGGATCATGGACGGGCCGACTCTGTCACAACGCCGGGACCCGCTCGCCCCGTTGAAGGCGGGCGCCGAGTCCGGCCCGGCCGATGCGTTCGGCGTAGAACGTCAGCGCGTACGGCTGCACCGACAGCAGAATCAGGAGCCGGTCTCGACGACGATCGCCAGGCCCGCCAGGCCCAGCAGGCTCAGCGTGACCGCCGCGAGCAGGAGCACGAGCAGCAGCTTGGGGTAGGGCCGGGAGAAGTAGACGCCGGCGGCGCAGACACCACCGACCGCGCAGGCCAGGGTAGGAACCAGGCGGGCGCCGGTGCTGTCGCCCCAGGCGATCGACAGCACGGCGAGGATTCCGATGGACAGGCATACGCTGGCGATGGTCGAACGCAGGTTCCAGTAGGCCGTGCGCTGAAGCCGCTCGATGGCCTCTCGATACCTTGCCGCGGCGGCTTCCCGTTCCTGCGGCGTACCACGCCTTCTGCGCTCGTTGTCGTCCGCCATGACATCGACCGTAGTCATAGGCGCGGATCGGTGCCGGCATGCGGCGGTGTTGTTGACGTGGACCAGGTGGCATTAGCGCTTGCGAGCGACGCCGGCCCAGGCGTGGGCCGCCTCCAAGTTGTTGACCGGTTCGTCGGGCCGCCATGCCGACACCGGGCAGAGGCCCGGGCACAACAGCTCCCAGTCGCCGAAGAACTTCTGTACTGCTTCACGGGCGCGGGCGGTCAGGGGCATGCCGGCATCGGTTGCCGTGGCGATCGCCGTGTTGATACCGGCGGGGTTGAAGTCGGCGGTCGGGTGGGTGATTGCCAGGTAGCTGCCGGATGGCAGGGCGTCTCGTAGCTGGTCGACCTGGCTCCATGGGTCGTCGGTGTCGGCCAGGAGCATGAGGGTCGCGATCAGGGTGAGCCCGACCGGCCGGTTCAGGTCGAGGGTGTCGCACAGTGTCGGGTCGGTCAGGATGGTGGCCGGGTTGCGGAGGTCGGCGTCGAGGTAGGCGACGTGGCCGTCGGGGTGGCTGGTCATCAGGGCGCTGGCGTGGACGAGCACGATGGGATCGTTGTCGACGTAGACGATCCGTGCCGTCGGATCGACGTCTTGGGCGATCTCGTGCAGGTTCGGTGGGTGGGGTAGGCCGATGCCGATGTCGAGGAACTGGCGGATGCCCTCCTCTGCGGCCAGATAGCGGGTCACCCGATGGACGAACCTGCGGTTCTCGGCGGCAGTGTGATGCAGTCGGGGAACAGCGCGGATCATCGCGTCGCCGACGGCGCGGTCGACGATGAAGTTGTCCTTACCGCCGAGCCAGTAGTCGTACACGCGGGCGTAGTGCGGCGCGCTGATGTCGACGCCGCTGCGTCTGGGCGAGGAAGTCCTGTCGTCGGTCATGACCTCGCCGCCCTCGGAGAACCGTCGGCGTCGGCCGATGCCGGGCAGATGATCTGGCGATGGCTACGCGAGGTGACGGTGTTCCAGGCCTGTTCGGCGGCGAATACCGCCGACAGGTCGGGTGCGCCGTCAGTGTCGAGCTGCCGGGTGCAGACGGGGCGATGCTCAGCGACGAGGCGCATCGCGGTCGGTGATCCGGGGAGGATGATCGGTTCCAGTACCGATTCCCGCGACCATGCCGTCCTGCGTGTCTGGGTGCGCAGGTCTGCCGCCTCTCGGCGCATCTGGCAGCCGACGAGGGCTTGGGCGTAGACGACCGCGATCCGTACGCCCAGTCGCGCGCTCCGGATGCGGATAGTGGTCCAGTCCTGCCAGGTTCGGCTGGTATGCCACAGAGCCTGGCCGCACCGGCCGCCATGGTGCGGGCTGCCGGCCAGCCGCAGACGCAGCCGCACTGTGAAGGAGTCGTCCCCGTGGCCGGAGGCCCGCTGCTTAAACGGCTGCGGGCAGCCAGGGTTGCCGTCGTAGGTCTGTCCGTGTCGTAACCAGGCCGGTGGCGCCGCGAGTTGATGCAGCCACTCCTCATCATCTGCGTTCACGCGGACCTCCGGGACCGGCGGCGGGGGACCAGCCGGTGTGTGGTTGCTCGGGAACGTCATGCCGCCGCTCGCCCGCCAGCCTGCAGAGAGGGCTCCGGCGTGCTTCTCAGCGCGTCGGCCCATGCGATCACGCGTTTGCGGATCACGCCTGGCAGTACGCCGGTCGTGCGTTCGCCGTATACGTCTTCCAGCATTTCGATGGCTGCCGACGCCAGGTAGAGGAAGAGAATGTTGCGGTTCATGTACTGCTCGGCCAGTTCGACCTTGCCGGGCGCGCACGGCCACGCCTCTTCGCACTTCCGGCAGTTCCAGGAGGGGCGGTTCGGTTGATGCTCGGTGCGGGGTGTCAGCATCACCACGACCGCCCGATGTCCGTGTTGTTCCCCGGCCGCGTCTGCGGGTAGCGGGTGTGTACAGACTCCAGCCGCGCGTCCGGACACCGGTGCCAGCGAAGGCCACAGGCGCACAGCGCCGTGCGGAACCAACGTCTCCGTCGTTCGTGCACCTGACCTCCTCCGAGGCGGAATCTCGCCCTGGGACCTTGTCGTTTGCATCCAAGAGCGGAAGGCCAGAGGGTTCTGGCATATGCCACTCAGGTGGAGTGTGGCATAGGCCAGTCGAAGTCGGCAATGTGCGGTGACGTTCTGTTCACGGACGTGGAGGAGCTGCGGCGATCACGCCACCGGGTAAGTCGCCTCGAACGCCCAGCGATCCGGTGGATACATGGCCTCAGTGAACTCGAGCGGCCGATCCTCGCTGTCATACACCACGTGACGTACAAGCAGGACGGCCGACGGATCCGGTAACCGCAGGAACTCGCGCTCGACATCTGTGGCAAGCCTGGAGCTCATCTCGTCGCGGGCGTACCGCGCCTGCCGGCCGGTAGCCTGCTCGACATATGCCATCGTGCCGACACGGATGCGTTCCCGAATCAACAGATCGGGTGCCTTCTCGCCGACCGCGTGCGCGTACCAGGCAGTGGAGAGTTCGACCGGTGCATCATCGGCATGGATCAGCCGCTGACGGCGTACCACCCGGTCGCCGACAGCAAGACTGAGTGCCTCTGCCACATGAACTGGGGCAACGTCATAGGCGGCGGACAGGATCACCGCGTGCTCGTTCGCTGGATAGATCTTGCCGGTATCCCGCGCCCGGGAGTACCGCTCCCGAGCCAAGCGGTTGGGTTTCATGCGGTCACGCACATACGTGCCCGAACCCTGTCGACTCTCCACGAAACCCTGCTGTCGCAGAGCATCGAGTGCTCGCGCGGCGGTGGGCCGGGCAACGGACCAGTCGACGGCGATCTGCCGCTCTGACGGCACCTCGTCGCCGGGACCCAGGTCGCCGCGCAGGATCTGATCGCGCACGTGGTTGGCGATCTGCAAGTACTTGGGCAGGACCCGCTGAAGCTCCGGCAACTCGTTACCTTCTGTGACTGGCATAGCCTGGTGGCCACTGCGCCGAGTATGCCATCGATAGGCTGGCAGGATGGGAACGCTACTGGTCGCCGCTGGCGGCGGCGGCGACGCCATCGCGGCAGCAGCTCTGTCGGCGCTGGCCCCGGATGAAGCCGTCGGCATAGCGACCATGGCCTGGGACCGGTTGATCATCGACCCTCTACCGGGTCCCCGCCGCGCAGCCGACTTCCGTGCACTGGAAAAGCGTCAAGGCTGGTGGCAGGTGACTCCGCACAGCCGACCCATCGCTCCGGCAGGATCCACGCTGCCACGCCTCGCTGACGAGATCCCGCTACCTCTGGTGCTGCTGGACCCAACCAACGGCGCCCACGACATGCGACAACAGATCGAGAACGCTGCGACGGAGCTGCGCGCCGACCACATCCGCCTGGTCGACGTGGGCGGCGACCTGCTCGGCCAACCCGGAGACAGCGGGCTGCGGAGCCCGTTCGGCGACGCACTCACCGCCGCCAGCTGTCTGACACTTCCCACCAAAGCGTGGATCGCCGGCCCCGGACTCGACGGCGAACTGAGCGAAAGCCTCGTCTGGCGCCGTGCCGAGAAGCACGCGACAGTGCAGACCCTCGACCCCGAAATCTGGAAACCCTACCTTCGTACGCTCGACTGGCACCCGACCGAGGCCACAGCCCTTCTCGTCTCCGCGACCTACGGCCTTCGCGGAACAGTCGAAATCCGTGACGCCGGACTACCTGTTTGCCTTTCCACGCGGAGCCCGACCGTCCTCGAGATGGAGCTGACCGCCGTCGCCGACATCAATCCTCTCGTTTCGCTGCTGGCCGACACCGAGTCCCTCGCCGAGGCCGAGAGCCGTGCCGTGCAGACCATGGGCGCCACCGAACTCGAAACCGAAAGAACCAAAGCAGCCAAGACCAAGCGGAGTCGCGTTTTTGCCTCCGACGTGCTCATGTCGCTGCCCGAATGGGAAACGGAGGCCAGGGGCCGCAACGTTGACTTCGTCACCTATCGACGCCTTGCTGAAGCACTCGGCCACATTGATGTGCCAGCCATGAAGGCGCTTCTGGCGGCTCGTCATCCCCGTCGAGTAAACGGCTTTCTCTGGGCAGTTAGTGACGAAGCGGACCAGCCGCTTCAATGACCTCGCCTCAACACGTGATGTGGGCACCGACGTACGCCAGCCAGGAGCAATCCCCGAAATGTCGGCTCCATCGGGCAATATGGCAGCGTGCTCAGCGACCTTCTCGCCCTGGCGGAACAGAACCGGGTGGCTGCCTTGGCCGGCCTCGACCCGAAGACTCAGGATTCCCTGGGTCAGTTCTTCACGCCCGCGCGCGCGGCGGCGCTGATCGCCTCGTTGCCGCGGCTTCCCGGCAGCGGTCGGATTCGAGTGCTGGATCCCGGCGCCGGTTCGGGGATGCTGACCGCCGGGTTGGTGGCTCGCGTGATCCAGGAGCGACCCGGCCTCGCCGTTCACGTGGTGGCCGTGGAGCGTGACGAGGCTGTCCTCCCGCAGCTGGCGGACACCCTCGACGCTTGTAAGGCCGCTGGCGATGGTCGATTGACCTGCGAGCTGATCCCCGGCGACTTCATCGCTGCCGCCACCGGATCGAGCGCGGACGAGCGTCTCACCGGCTTCGACCTGGTGATCCAGAACCCGCCCTACGCCAAATTGGCCGTGTCGTCGCCGGCCCGGGCAGCCGTGCGCACGGCTGGCGCAGACGCTCCTAACCTGTATGCGGCTTTCCTGACCCTGGGGGCTGCCGCACTCAACCCCGGTGGCCAGCTGGTCGCGATCACTCCCCGATCATTCTGTAACGGGCCGTACTTCGGTGGCTTCCGCGCTTACCTGCTGCGTCAGATCGCGCTCGACCGTTTGCATGTCTTCGAGTCCCGTTCGACCGTCTTCGCCGACACCGGCGTGTCACAGGAGAATGTGGTTTTGTCAGGCACCAAGGGCGGACTCCGCGAGACGGTGGTGTTGTCCACGAGCACCGGACACGAAGACGACGCTGCTCACCGCGAGGTGCAATACGCTGATGTGGTTCATCCTGACGATCCGCATCGGTTCATCCGGATCGCCACCAATGATGACGACACCGCGGCGGCTGAGCGCATGCTGTCGCTACCGGACACCTTGGCGTCACTGGAAATCACCGTGTCGACCGGCCGCGTGGTCGGCTTCCGTTCGCGGGATTGCCTGCTCACTGATGCCTACCCGAACGCCGCTCCGCTGGTCTACCCGGGAAACCTCAGGGGTGGCCGGGTGGTGTGGCCGCGGCAGATCGGGAAACCCCAGTGGTACCGCGCTGTCGCCGAAAGGGATGAGAAGCTGCTGCTCCCGGAGGGTTGGTACTGCGTCGTCAAAAGGTTCTCCTCCAAGGAGGAGCGCCGCCGCATTGTTGCCGCCGTCTGGTCACCCGAGCAGGTCCCGGGTCCGGTGGCGTTCGAGAACCACGTGAACGTGTTTCATGCCGGCGGTGCGGGCCTCGACCGCGACATCGTTTTCGGCCTGTCGATGTGGCTCAACTCATCGTTGGTCGACACGTTCTTCCGAACTTTCTCCGGTCATACCCAGGTCAACGCCACGGACCTCCGGACCATGCGATTCCCCGACGCGGAGTCGTTGCGGCAGATCGGTCGACTGGCCCCGGCACAGCTGCCTGAGCAGGCCGACATCGACGCTACGGTCTACAAGGTGCTGGACGCGACCGGTTCAGCGCCTGGCAGCGAGCCTTTCACAGCCAGTAGATGAAGACCGTCTGGCCGCCGCCCGTGGGTCTCACAGCTGGCGTCGCTGTGCCAACAGCGCTTCGGATGACCTGCGGAGCGCGTGCCGCCGTACATCTGCCGTCTCAGGTTTTTGACCTTGATGTTGGTGGGTTTCAGGTGGTGTGGGCCTCGATCTGGTGCAGGAATCGGTTGGCGTGCCGGCGGCTGGTCAGGTGCAGGTAACGGGCGTGTCCGGCATGGTCGGCCACGAGCTGGTCGACGCGTGGGCGCATGCGGCGGCGGTAGCCGAGGACGTACTTGACGAACGACCAGGTGATGCGGTCGTAGACGCCGTCGGTGTGCTGCCCGCCCCGGTACTGCCGGCGGCGCCGGACGATGCTCGCGAGACAGATCGCGGCGGGCAGGTCGAGGAAGATGACAGTGTCGGCGCGTTCCAGGCGGATCGGCAGCGTCGAGGCGTAGTTGCCCTCGATGATCCACCGCTCGCCGGCGACCAGGTCCCGTTGTGCCGCGGCGAACCTCTCCGGCGGGCTGGGGTTCCAGTCGTCGTCGTAGTACAGCGCGTCGAGGTTGGTGACCGGCAGTCCGAGACGGGCCGCGAGCGCGCGGGCGAGGACGGTCTTGCCGGAGCCGCCGCAGCCGATGACGGCGATTCTGTCCATGGACTCCGACGGTAATCCCCGCTGCGGTGCATGCCGGTCACCGCCGGACTTCCGCCGAGGTGACGTTGCGCCAGCCCACCATTACGAATACAGTGTTCGCGAACGGTGTTCTCCAATAGGTGAGGCGACGATGACCAGAACCCACATCACTGCAACCAACGGTGACGTACGGCTCGCCGTCGACGATCTCGGCGGCGCCGGCGGTGATCCGCTGCTGCTGATCATGGGGCTCGGCGTATCCCGCTTCTACTGGCCCGACGGCCTGGTCAACGCACTGATCGAGGCCGGCTTCAGCATGGCCTCGTTCGACGGACGCGACGCCGGCGGCTCCACCCACTTCGACGACGTCCCGGTCGGCAACCCGGTGACCGAGCTGTTCCGGCGCCGGCCGCCCGTCTACACCGCCGAGGACATGACCGACGACACCGTCGCCGTCCTGGACGCGCTCGGCTGGCAGCGCGCCCACCTCTTCGGCGTCTCCCAGGGCGGCCTGGTCGCCCAGCGCACCGCGCTACGACACCCGGACCGGGTACACACCATGACCACGTACGCCGCCATACCCAGCGACATCCGCGGCGCGTCCGTCCTGCGCTACGTTCGACTGCCGTTCCTGGCACGCATGGCCCGCATGCGCCACCCCGCCGGCCGCGACGGCGACATCGCCGCCGGCCTGGACCTGCTCCGGGCGGTCGCCTCACCGGTCTACCCGTTCGACGAGCACGACGCCCGCCTCCGGGTGGAACGCGAACTCGACGCCGGACTGCCCAGCGGTGTCCGCGACAGCCGCGCCCAGGCCCGGCAGGTCAGCGCCACCTGGCACGGCCCGCGCCTGCGCGAACTCCGCGTGCCTACCCTGGTGATGCACGGCGAACTCGACCCGCTGGGCCGCCCTGCCGCCGGCCGCCGCATCGCCGCGTCGGTGCCGGGCGCCCGCTACGTCGAACTGCCCGGCGCCGGCCACGACCTGCCCCGGGAGATCTGGCCCACGGTGGTCCGCGAGATCCGCGCCCTGGCCGGCTGACGAAGCTGTCGCCGCGTGAAGGGCCGACAGGGCCCCGCCTCCTGTCCGGCCACTTCGTGTCAGGATGCGGTCATGGCGGTTCCGCGATCCCACACCTCCGGCGCGGTAGCGGCGATCGGGACGTCCGTGCTGCTGCTGGCCTACTGCGCTTTCATCAGTCTCGGCCTGCCCGACGGTCTGCTCGGCGTCGGATGGCCGTCGATGGCACGCGAGCTGCGGGTCTCCACCGATTCCGTGGGCGTGCTGCTGTTCGCCAGCACGGTCGGCTACCTGCTGTCCAGCGTCGCGGCCGGATTCACCCTCGCCCGGCTGGGTGTCGGACGGCTCCTGGCCGGCAGCACGGCGCTCGCCGCCCTCGCCCTGGCCGGATACGCCGCCTCCCCGGCGCTGGGATGGCTGCTGCCCTGCGCCCTGCTCGCCGGAATCGGCGGCGGAGCGATCGATACGGGCCTCAACGCGTACGCCGCGAACGCCTTCGGTCCTCGGCACATGAACTGGTTGCACGCGTTCTTCGGCCTCGGTGTCGCCATCGGGCCTCTGATCATGACCGGTGTGCTCGGTGGCGATCTGTCATGGCGATGGGGCTACGGGCTGGTGGCCTGCGCGCAGGCGATACTGGCCATCGCCTTCGTCGTGACCGCACGGGCCTGGACACCCCACCGCGCCGCCGGCACGCAGGCGCAGGCATCCGGGGCCGCCCCGGACGTGCCGCTGCCGCGAGTCGGAGCGACCCTGAGGATGCCCGCGGTGTGGCTCAGCATGTCGGCGTTCGCCGTCTATGTCGGGCTCGAGGTGGCCACCGGCCTGTGGGCGTACCTGTTGCTCACCGAAGTCCACGCCCTCAGCGCCACCGCTGCGGGGCTGTGTGTCTCGGCCTACTGGGCGAGTCTGTTCGTCGGCCGGGTCGTGCAGGGCTTCACCGTGGAACGGCTCGGCACCACCCGTACCCTCCTCGGCGGCCTCGTCGGCATGCTGGCAGGCGCTGTGCTGATCGCCGTTCCCGGCCCGGCCTGGGTGGCCGTCGCCGGCCTGATGATGATCGGTTTCGCCGCGGCGCCCGTGTTCCCGCTGCTGACGTTGACCACGGCTGACCGGGTCGGGCCGGCGCACGCCGACCGGGTGATCGGTTTGCAGATGTCGGCCACGGGTCTGGGTGGAGTACTCATTCCCGCCGGCGTCGGTGTGCTCGTCGAGCGCGTCGGGGCGTACACCCTCGGGCCGTCACTGACCGTTCTGTCGGTGGCCCTGCTGGCGCTGTATGTGGCCGCGACCCGCTATCGCGGGCGCTCTTCCTGACCGGTCGCCTGTCTCGAGTGCCGCTGACGCCCGGCCCCGAGACAGGCGACCGTGCCGACCGGGCCGCGATCGGTCACCGTTCGAACAGGTCTTCCGGTTCGCTCACCCAGGCGGAGAAGACCGGCACTCCGTGCCATGGCCCGGTGGTACGGCCAGGTGCGGACGGCTGTGCGGCCACGGCCACCACGGCGTACGGATGGGCGAACCGCAGCTCGGCCTCCCGGGCGAGCAGCGGGCCGAGTCCGCCGGATCGGTAGGACGCCATGGTGGTCAGTCCGGCGGCCTCGAAGCCGTACCGCCCGTACCGGGCGACCGCCGTCTGCAGTGCCTGATGCGGGAGGCTCTCGGCGCCGAGCAGGCCCGCGAGGACGTCCGCCGCGGCGGGGAAGCCCGGACCCGCTACGGACAGGTCGTGCGTGGAGTTCGCCGACCAGCAGGGAAGCACCGCGGAGTAGCGCTCGGTGGCGCCGTGCACCTCGGTCTCCCGGATGGTCCACAACGGGGTCTCACCGAGCGGCAGTTTGTACAGCGAGACCTGGCTCTTCGGCTGACGGTTCGAGACACATGCGGGAGCGATCTCGTACGCCGCGGCCAGCACCTGGGCCGGATCGACGCCGGGTGCCGCGGCCACCGACACCACCTCGAGGGCGTCCCCGTCGGACGCCTGGTCGTCGTCCTCGGCGGGCTCGCCCGACGCCACATGCACGATGATCTCACCGGCTTGTTCCGACCGGGCGATGAACATCCGGTGGCCCTTGTCCGGTGTCCGCAGCACCCGGCGCAGCCGCGACGCCCACGGCGTGTCCCGGCCGAGATCCGCCGCCGGGGTGTCCTCGAACGGCGTCCGCCACGAAACCTTCGTCGCCAGCACGCTCGCCAGCGTCAGCAGTGCCTGGGGCGAGATCTCCGGCATCGAACCGATGAGACCGAGGCTATGGTCCTGCACCCATCGGTCCAGCTCCGGCCGGCCTGGCAGCGGCCCGGCACTCGTCGTCGACGGCAGTCCGGCCCACCAGCCGGCCAGCCCGGAGACATTGGCTGTTGGGCCGTGCCACACCGCGGAGGCGGCCGCCACCATGCTGTGCGGCTGATCGAGCAGGGCGCCTGCCACGGCGGCCGCCTCGTCCGAGTCCATCCCGAGGGCCTCGGCCAAGGCGTGACCGGGCGGTGCCGCCTTCGCGACCAGCGCCAGCAGCAGCCAGGCGCCCAGCGGAGAGGCCACATGGTGCCGTGCCCCGGCGGCCTGGTGAAGCCGCTTCGCACACCGGCCCAGCGCCGAGGTCCACTCCATCGCCACGTCCCTCCGTCGGGTGTGGCTCCACCTTCGCAGGCGGGTTCAAGAACCACCCCGGCCCGGTGGCGGCGGCCTCCGAACGGCCTGCTCATCGGATGGGTCAGCGCAGACGGCTCCGCCACGACGCCGGCCGCAGACGGGCGCGCCGGGCAGCGGCCCGCCGTCGGCGGGCCACCACGATCACCGTGCCGACGACGGTCGCGACCGCCGCGGCGATCGCCGCGGGCGGCACCGCTCGGCGGACCCGCGGATCCTGGCTCGCCTCGGACACCCGTACCTTCGCGGCGTCGACCGCGTCCACAGCGGTCGTCTTCGCCGTGGACAACTGCTGCCGGGTCCGGTCGGCGGCCCCGTCGAGGGCTTGCTTGGCGCGAGCCTTCACGTCGGTCTTGGCCGCCAGCGCCTCGACGGTGTCGCCCAGTTCGGCGCGGGTCTGCTCGATCTCGTCACGCAGGTGCTCCGGCTGACCGGGAACGTCGGATGAAGTCATGAGTGCCGTCCTCGTTGAACTGCGTTCTTCACTGTCTGCACGTCGCTCTCCACGCGGGCGATCGTGTCCTGCGGCACGAGCGGCCCGGCCTTCGCCAGCTGCTTCTTGCCCAGCAGTGCGGCGATCCCGGCGGCGGCGAACACCACGACCATCACGACCAGGACGGCCAGCCAGAGCGGCCAGGCCAGATCCAGCGCCACGACCGCGAAGGTCAGCAGCAGACCGAGACCGAACCAGGCCAGCACTGCCGCTCCGCCGAACAGTCCACCACCGACCCCGGCACGCTTGCCCTTCTCCGCCAGTTCGGCCTTCGCCAACGCCAGCTCGTCACGCACCAGCGTCGAGATCTGGGCTGCGGCCTGACTCACCAGGTCCGCTGTCGACGCCGTATCGGGGCCACTGTGCGCCGGCCCGTTCACCGTCACGGTTCGCACCTCGTATCAACCATGCGAAAGCTGTGCCCGCCACATCAACAGGCGAAACTGCCATTCCCTCCATACCCGGCCCGGTCGCCGCACGTGCCCCGCAAGGCCACGACCCCCGCCCATCGCCACGATTGGAGGGCCGAGCGGCGGAAGCGGGTACGGCTCCGACGTCATCCCGGCGGTGCTGCCGATGCTGGAGGTCGCCGGCACCGACGACCACAGGCGCGCGATTGTGCTTCGGCGGTGCGGAACCGAGCTCGGCAGCACCGCCGGGATGCCGTCTCAGGCGTACGGATCGGTTATCTCCCGCAGGTCGGTGAGGATCTCACGGAGGCGATCGGCCCGGTCCGCGCCGAGGTGGGCGGTCCACTCGGCCTCCACCTCGGAGACGATCGCGGCGGCCACCGGTACGGCTCGGGCGCCGCGCGGGGCGATGCGGACGAGCCGGGCGCGGGCGTCGGTCGGGTCCGGGACCCGTTCGACGTAGCCGGCTCGGGCGAGCTGGTCGACCAGGAATCCGGCGGACTGCTTGGTGATCTGTGCCTGCTCAGCGAGGTCGGTCAGCCGGCTGCCGGTGGGGGCGATGCGCTGGAAGACCCGGGCCTGTGCGGGCGTGATGTCGTCGAAGCCGGCTGCGGCCAGGGCGGCGAAGACCCGGGCCTCCATGGACCGGTACGGGATGAGCAGGAGCAGTCCGAGATTCAGCGGTTCGGGGGCCACCGGAAGCCTTCCATATCGTCAGTCTCTCTGACTAATATTAGTCAGAGAGACTGACCATAACAGGAGGGTGGCGCCGACATGGACGAGGAGACCAGTTGGACGGTCATCACCGAGCAGCGGCTGGCGCTCGCCGACCTGCTCGACGGCCTGACCGCCCAGGAGTGGGAACGCCCGTCGTTGTGCGACGCCTGGCGGATCCGGGACGTGGCCGCCCACGTCGCCATGGCACCCCAGCCGCCGCCCCTGGCCGTCATGCTCGGCACAGCGATCCGCGCCCGGGGTGACTTCGACAGGATCAACCACGATCTGGCCGTACGGCATGCGCCCGGCCCGCCCGACGAGATCGCCGCGCAGTTGCGCCGTCACGCCGCATCGCGGCGCCTGCCGGTGGTGACCAACCACCGCAACATCGTCGTGGACGTCCTGGTGCACGGCCAGGACATCGCCGTCCCGCTCGGCCGCGACCTGCCGATGCCGATCGTCGCGGCCCGGGCCGCCGCCGACCGGGTGTGGACGATGGGCTGGCCGTTCCACGCCCGGCGCCGCCTCCGCGGCCTGCGGCTGACCGCGACCGACACTGACTGGTCGGCCGGCGCCGGTGATGACGTGACCGGCCCGATCGATGCCCTGCTGCTCCTGCTCACCGGCCGCACGGCGACCGCTTGGCCCCGCCTGACCGGACCGAAATAGCCCGCCGAGCCGACGTCCGATTGTCGGCGCCGGCCTGTTCACCACCGTCACCGTCGCCGGGGCGTCACCGCGGCGGCCGACTGCTGAACCGGTAGCGGGCCCGGCCCGGGCAGACGGGATGTGACGTAGTGTCGAAGCGGCGGCTGGAGTAGCGGCCGCCCGCCGCACCCTGACCGCTAGCAGGGGAGCATCAATGGACCCGTCCACCGATCCGCTCGCATTCGGCCAACGCCTCCAGATCCTCCGGACGCGCCGGGGACTCACCCGAGACCAACTCGGCGGCCTGGCCGGTAAGTCCGGGTCGTGGGTCAAAGGCCTGGAGACCGGCCGCCTGAAAATGCCGAAGCTGGAGGTCATCCTCGCCCTCGCCGAAGCGCTGCGGGTCCGCGACCTCGCCGACCTCACCGGCGACCAGTCACTGCACGTCGACCTGTTCGTCGGCCCCGGCCATCCGCGTCTTGCAGCCGTCAAAGCCGCCGTCGACGCCTGGCCAATCGCGACCGCACGGGAGGCGCCGGCGATCGTGCATGTCCGTGCCCGGCTCGCCAGCGCCTGGACCGCACGCCACTCGGCCCCCAACCACCGTGAGGTGATCGGTGCGCTGCTGCCCGAGCTGATCCGAGACGCGCAGATCGTCGTCCGGCAGGCCGACACCGCCTCGGAGCGCCGGGCCGCGCAGGCCGTGCTGGCCGAGGTCTATTCGCTGACACAGTTCTTCGTGGCCTATCAGCCAGACTCCGCCCTGCTGTGGCGCGTCGCCGAGCGCGGCCTGGTCGCGGCTCAGGAATCCGAGGATCCGTACGCGATCGGTGTGGCGGCATGGCTGGCCACCCAGGCCCACCGCGATACCGGGCCGGGACAGTACGACGCCGCCGACGCGGTGAACCGGGCGACGCTGGACTACCTGGAGCCTCTGCTGGCGGACGCGTCGTATGAGGTCCTGGCGATCGCGGGGGCGCTGACCTTCGAAGCCGGGTACACCGCCGCACGGCGCGGTGAGACCGGTGTGGCGTGGCGGTACTGGGAGACCGCCCGAGCGATGGCCAATGAGCTGCCGACCGGTTTCTATGACCCCGTCACCTCGTTCTCCCAGACGATCATGAGCGCGCACGCGGTGACCGTTGCCGTCGAGCTACGCCACGGCGGCGAGTCGATGCGGCAGGCTACCGCAGCCGAAGCGGTCACGATTCCGTCTCGCCCTCGGCGGGCCCGGCACCGGATCGAGGAGGCCCGCGGATACCAGATCGCCGGCCAGCCTGACGTCGCCCTGGCCACCTTGGAGAAAGCACACGAGGCCGCGCCCGAGACGATCCGCTACAACGGTTACGCGAAGCGGATCGTCCTCGAGGAGGCTGAGTCCAAGACCCCGGCCCGGCGCCGGCGCGCGTCTCAACTCGCCGTCAAGATCGGCTTACTGGCCGCATAGCGAGGGGGCACGAACTGTGCCTCTAACCTCACTCGCGCGCCCCTACCTTCGGTTGCAGCGGCGGCAGGTATCTCGTGCCCGTCGTCGCCCCGAGTCGGCGGCGGGCGTCCCGTGATGCGCCCGCCGCCTCCCTGATCGGAGGCGAGCGTGTTCACCGAGATCGTGCGGCGAGTGATGTGGCGACGGCGGCTGCGTCGGGCCCGGGCCTGGCAGGAGGCCGAGCGTACGCAGGCGGCTGAGCACAGCGCCGCGGTGCGACGCATCCTCGACCAGACAAGACACGCCGCGTGAACCGGTCGATCCTGGTCGAAGGACCACGCGCACTCCCGGCCGGCGGCCGGGTAGGGGTCTGGGTCGACACCGGATCCGGACCGGGTCACGTGAACCAGGTCGGCGTCGACCGCCTGGCCCTGGCCGACATCGACGACGGACAGTCCAGCCGGGCGATCTACGAGCTCCACGAGCAACGGGGAGGGCGCCGACCTGAACGGCGCGAAGTGGCGCACGAGCAGCCGGTCCGGCACTGCCGGACACTGCGCTACGAGGATTGAGTCCTCAGCGGCGGGTGCCAGAATCCGTCTGTGCCGGACGCTGACTACTTCGCCGCCACCGCACCGAGGAGGACCTGTGCCGGACCACACGCCGATGGATCTCGCCGTGTTCGCCGACGACGAGGGGAACAGCGTCCGCATCACCGTCCTCGGCCCAGAACCGAGCTGGTCGGGAGGTTTCGCAGCCGAGATCATCGTGGAGACCCCGTTCGTGAACGGGCGCACCGACCTGATCCTGTACGACTCCAAGTTGCAGGCCTGGGCCGAGGCCCTGGACAGGCTCGACGCGGGCGAGGACATCGCGTGGATGGAGATGTCCAACGGCCCCTCCGTCTTCATCCGGCTCGCCGGCGACCGGGACTGCCCAGAAGTGACCGTGGAGGACGAGTCGCACTCCATGGTCACCGTTCGCGTCCCCGTCGTGCTGCCGGACGGATGGATCGCCGACCATCGGGAGCGCCTCCGCCTATTGCGGGAAGGTCCCCGCCCCCGACCTTGACGGCGGCTCCGCCAGCAGGTGCGATGGTGCGGTGAAGGCCGTCGTGTACACCCGCTACGGCGGGCCGGATGTTCTGCGTCTCACCGAGATTCCCACGCCGGTTCCCGGCAGCGGGGAGATCCTGATCCGGGTGCACGCGGCCGAGGCGACCAAGTCCGACTGCGAACTCAGGAGCCTGCGCTTCCCGGTGAAGTGGACGGTGCCGATGATGCGGCTCGTGATCGGCGTGACCCGGCCGCGGCGGCACGTCCTGGGCGGCTACTTCGCCGGCGAGGTGGTGTCGGTGGGGGAGCGGGTCACCCGCTTCGCGCCGGGCGATCAGGTCTACGGCTCGGCCGGCCTGCGGCTGGGCGCCTACGGCGAGTATGTGGTCCTGCCCGGCGACGCCGCGATTGCGGCGAAACCGCGGACCATGACGTACGCCGAAGCCGCCGCGGTCCCGCTCGGCGGCCTCAACGCGTTGCACTTCATGCGCCGCGCCCGGATTCAGCCGGGGGAGCAGGTGCTGATCAACGGTGCCGGCGGCAGCATCGGCGCCCACGCCGTCCAGATCGCGCGGGCGATGGGCGGCCAGGTCACCGCAGTCGACCACAAGATCAAAGAGGATGTGGTACGCCGCCTCGGCGCCACCGATTTCCTCGATTACACCGCCGGCGATGTGACAGCCACGGGTCGCCGTTTCGACGTCATCTTCGACATGGTCGCCGGTAGCCCGTACCGCCGCCTTGTCGAAATGCTGCAACCCGGCGGCCGATATCTCAACGGCAACCCGCGCCTGTCCGTGCTCGTCCGCTCGGTGACGACGAGCCGTCTCACCGACAAGACCGTCACCGTCGCCTTCGCCCCGGAGACCCCCGAGGCTCTGACGGCACTGACCGAGATGATCGAATCCGGTCAGGTCGCATCGATCGTCGACCGGGTCTATCCGATGGCGGAGGTGGCAGCCGCCCACCGCCGGGTCGAGTCCGAGCAACGGCTGGGCGCGGTCGTGATCAGCCTCGTCGAGCAGTAACCCCGTCGACGGCGTCGCCCACCTCATCTTGGGTTTCACCGTGCCCGGGACATGCGACAACAGATCGAGAACGCCGCGACAGAGCTCGGTCGACCCGGCGACAGCGGGCTGCGAAGCCGTTCGCTGCTGCCGACGGTGAGGACACACTTGTTGACCAGACGATCCAGCTGGCTGGCTCGGTCGCCTTGTTACGGCCAGGATGAAGGGCGTTCGCTGATGGCGCCGTTCTGCAATGGCTGGTCGTGAAAGCGGGGTGCTGGTGTCCGACGGGGTACGTGGCGGTGTGATGGCATCGGGTGTCCGTTGGACGCAGGCGGGGACTCTACGTATCGGCGTGGGTCTACTGATGGCGGCCGGCGCCACCGCTGCGTTGGCGAATTTCGTTTGGTGGTGGGTGGCCGGGCTGATGGGGTTGGTCGCCGGAGCGCTGGGGTTCGCCGGTTCGGAGGTCCTGGCCCGCCGCCAGCGGATGCGTCAACTCGGCGAGGACTGGGCCGCCGTCACGACACCGTGGCCGGCGACTGATGCGGCGCAGGCCGCCGGCCACAGTGTGCTGGCCGCGCTCAACCCGACCGAGAGGGTAGTGCGGTTCAACCTGTTGCACCAGAAGTGGTTGAACACGCTGGTGCGCTGGTGCCAGGACGATGACGGCGGGGCCGTGTGCCTGGTCCAGGCAGATGCGGGCGAGGGCAAGACCCGGCTGTTGATCGAGGCTGTGGACGAGCTGATCGAGGCAGGCTGGGTGTGCGGGTGGCTGCGCCCCGGCAAAGGCAGGGAAGCGGTGGCGGTGGCCGCCCGCTGGCAACGGCCGGTGTTGCTCCTCGCCGATGACGCGGCCACTCGGGGCGAGGTGGCCGACCTGCTCATCGCGGCCGCTGATGAGGGCCCACGGGTGCGGGTCGTGCTGGCCGCTCGTGACTTCGGCGCGTGGTGGGCGCGACTGCGCTCGGGTCTTGCACGCGAGGTGGCGATGGCGACGCCGTCACGGCCGTTGATCTTGTTGCCGTCGCTGGTAGGTGACGCCCGTAACCGGCAGCAGGAGTTCACCAAGGCGGTTCGGGCGTTCGCCGACTGGTTCGATGCAGCAGCGCCGCAGGTGGTATTCGCCGGCGCCACTGCCGCGGTGCCGGCGGTACTGTTGCATGCCGCCGCGGTAGTCGCCGTATCCGACGAGGTCACAGGCCAGGTTGAGGCCGATGCCGTCCAGCAGCGGCTGTTCGAGGCCGAAGCCGCCTGGTGGCGTGAGCAGGCCGTCGCGGCAGACTTGGACGCGCTCGGTATGCCGGTCCTGGCCGGCGCGCTGGTCCTGGCCGTCCTGATCGGTGCGTCCAGCCGCGATGAGGCGATCACGCTTCTACGTCATTTACCAGGACTGGGCCACGTCGACCACCGGATACCGGGGCGGGTGGCGGACTGGCTGCGGGAGCTGTATCCGCAGCGGACCGCGGCCTGGCTGGATCCATACCTGCCGGGACGGCTGGTGGAACGGTACGCGGCTGACCAGATCACCGAGCGCCAGGCACTGGCGGAGGCGGTCAGCGCCGCTGCTCGCGACGACCACGCCGCCACTCGGGCCCTCGAGGTGCTGGCCCGCGCCGCCGTTCACACCCCGCGCCGCGCGGACGCATTCGCCGCTGTGATCACCACCGATCCCCGCCGGCTGCTGCCCATCGCCGTGCAGGTCACCAGCAGTCAGGCTGAGCCCGCCGTGCTGGATTCCAGGCTTGCCGCCTTCGTCACCGACATCGACCTGCCCCCAGACGTTCTGGACCTCCTGTCGCAGTTGCTGCCCTGGCCATCCGTAGCGCTGGGCTGGACAGCTGTCGAGGTGGCCCGGTGCCAGGTTCGCCATACGCACACCGACGACGAGCGCGCCAGCGCCTTGGTCGACCTCAGCCGCCGGTTGGGCGATGTGGGACAGATGGAAGACTCACTGGCCATCGCGCGGGAGGCAGTGGAGGCCTACCGGCAGCTGGCCCGGGATCAGCCCGAGACATACGAGTCCCACCTCGCGATGTCGCTGACCAACCTCGGCGCGCGATTGACCGATGTGGGGCAGTTGGAGCAGGCACTGGCCTCCTCGCAGGAGACGGTCGAACTCTACCGGCGGCTGGCCCAGATCCAGCCGGAAGCAAACGACTCCAATCTCGCGATGGCGCTCAGCAACCTCAGCCACGGGCTGGCCGCCGCCGGACGGGTCGAACAGGCGGAGGCCGCAGCACAGGAGGCGGTGCAAATCCGTCGCCGATTGGTCCTGCTCCGCCCGGAAGCGAACGAGCCGAACCTGGCGGCGGCGCTGAACAACCTCGCCTCGTGGCTGGCCGGAGTCGGGCAGACAACGCAGGCATTGGACACCGTTCAGGAGGCGGTGGAAATCTACCGCCGGCTGGCTCGCATCCAGCCGGACGCATACGAGCCTTACCTCGCGATATCGCTCACCAACCTCGGCAGCGGATGGGCCGGAATCGGGCAGACGAGCGAGGCACTGGCTACCGCGCAGGAGGCGGTGGACATCTACCGTCGGCTGGCTCAGGTCCGGCCGGAGGTACACGAGCCTCACCTCGCGAACTCCCTGACGAATCTCAGTCACCGGCTGGCGGATGCAGGAGAGAGCGATCAGGCACTGGCCACCGCGCACGAGGCGGTAGACATCCGGCGGCGGCTGGCCCAGATCCAATCAGAGGCCCACGAGCCTCACCTGGCGTACTCGCTGCACAGCCTCAGTCGCCGGCTGGCCAATGTGGGGCAGGCCGAACAGGCGCTGGTCGCCGCGCAGGAGGCGGCGGCCATCCGTCGTCGGCTGGCCCAGATCATGCCGGAGGCATACGAGTCCGACCTCGCGAACTCGCTGCACAACCTCAGCCGCCGGTTGGCCGAGGCCGGGCAGGCAGAGCAGGCGCTGACGGATGCGGAGGAGGCGGTGGACATCTACCGGCGGCTGGCCCAGATCAGGCCGGAAGTACACGAGTCCGACCTCGCGAACTCGCTGCACTATCTCAGCCGTCGGTTGGCCGAAGTGGGACAGGCAGAGGCGGCACTGGCCGCCGCGCAGGAGGCCGTCGGTCTGTATCGGCTGCGGTACGCCGCACAACGCGAGATCTACTCTGATGATCTGAGCATGGCGGTGGCCAATCTGCGTCGGCTACGCGTCTGGCTCGGCCAGCCGCCGAACGACCCGCAGGTCGCCCAACTACCCGCTGAGCAGCGCCTCCCGGATGAGCTGACTTCGTAGACGACCGAATGGCTGTCTCGGGCGTGCCAGGTGAAAACTTTTTTCGGTACGGCGGCAACCTCATCAGCCGCACGAGCATGTACCCGAGTGTGATCGTCGTTCCGACCCGCCTGGCCACCGGTTCGACCGGCGTCACCTGTCACTGACCTACCTGATCTGATGAGGTGCTTCTCCCATGCGTGTCCGTAACCCTCTGCTGCGCGGCCTGGTCGCCGGGACCGCCGTGTTCGCGATGTCGGCCTGCTCGAGCCAGACCCCGGCCGCCGACACCGCTGCCCCTGCCACTGCGACCACTCAGGCCAGTGCGCCGGCCGCTCCGGCCGCGAACGGCTGCCCGGCCACCGCGTCCGCGTTGCAGAAGGTGTCCGGCCTGGACGCCGGCTACAAGATCGACGAATCTTCGATCAAGTGCAAGGAGAACTGGGCCACCGCCGCCGTGACCGCCCCGTCGATCGAGCAGCAGGGCGACGGCGTGATCTTCTTCCAGTACGACGCCACCACCGGCGAGTGGGCGAACAAGGGCGAAGGCAGCGACGTCCCGTGCGGCGGCGACATGGGCATCCCCGCGAGCACCGGCCTCTGCAACCCGGACGCCTGAGCGGCCTGACGTGACGGGGGCTGGGCCACATTGGTGTTGATCACATCGACATCCGATGCATCCCAGCCTCCGCTACTGTCCCTAGGTCCGCCCGGTACGGGTATCGAGGCAGAGGGGCAACAGTCGGCGTGAGGGATCCTGTTGAGGCCGACTTCTGTGAATTCGTCCGCTCCCGAACCCCGGCACTGCTGCGCACCGGCTTCCTGCTGACCGGGGACCGGCATCTCGCCGAGGACCTGGTCCAGGACGCGCTGGCACGCACCCACCGGGCGCTGCGCCGGCTCGCGGACGAGGGCCACTTCGAGGCATACACCCGCACGGCGATGTACCACCTGCACATCAGCATGTGGCGACGCCGCCGGATCGCCGAGTCACTGCCCGGCGAGCTCACCGACACCGCCCACCCCGACGGCGACCACAGCGACCGGGTCAACCTGCAGGTAGCCCTGCACCATGCGCTGGCCCAGCTGACCCGTCGGCAGCGGGCCGTCCTGGTCCTGCGCTACTTCGAGGACTGTTCCGAGGCCGAAGCCGCGACGCTGCTCTCCTGTTCGATCGGCACGATCAAAAGCCAGACGAGCAAAGCGCTGGTACGGCTACGCGCCATCGCTCCTGACCTGATCGCGACCGCGGTGAAGGAGGAGGCGTTCTGATGAGCGACGACCTGACCCGGCTACGCGCGACCATGTCCGACCTGGCCGAGCACGGCGGCAACAGCGACCTCTACCAGCGGGCCCTGGACAGCTCCCGCCGTCTCGGCCGTCGCCGGGCGGCCGTGTCCACCGCCGCGGCGGCCGTGGCGGTGCTGGCGATCGCGACGCCGATCGCGTTCGCCCAGCGGCACGAACCCACCCCGCTGCCAGCCGCCGACACCCCCGCGGCCACCTCACCCAGCCCCACCACCGGGCCGAGCGCGACACCGAAGCCGAGTTCCGTTCCGCAGGCGAGTTCGCCGTCACCGTCACACGGCAACGCACTGTCACCGTCGCACGGCACCTCGCCGTCGCACCCGACGAACGGCTGCCCGGTCACCGCGTCCACCCTGCAGAAGGTGTCCGGGCTGGAGGCCGGCTACAAGATCAACGCGTCGTCGATCGAGTGCAAGCAGAACTGGGCCACCGCCGCCGTGACCGCCCCGTCGGTGGAGATGCAGGGCGACGGCCTGATCTTCTTCAGATACAGCCCGGCCAGCGGCAAGTGGATGAAGAAGGGCGAAGGCAGCGACGTCCCGTGCGGCGGCGACATGGGCATCCCCGAGAGCACCGGCTTCTGCAACCCGGACGCCTGACGGCATCTCGCGCACCGTCAGGCCCTCTTGCGGGCCACGGTCAGCCGGGTGAGGTGCCGCTTGCTGATCCTGCCGTCGTGCTCCCGGTCGATGAGGTGGCCGAGGCAGGCCAGCAGACCGTCCCGGGCCGGTCGCGGCAGCGAGCGGGTCGGGGAATAGGTCATCAGCAGGTCGAGGTAGCTACGGGTGGTGTACGACTGTTCCCATTCGTAGCGGCCGAAACGGGCCGGGCCGAAGCGCTGGGAGTCATCGATCTCGCTCGCGTCGTCAGGGATGTCGGCGGCGGGTGCCTGGCGCCATCCCGGCGGAGTCTTCGGGTCGAACCGCTCGTAGCAGGTCTGCGCGTCGATGAAGAACTGTTCGGTGCCACCGGCGACGTGCTCATTGTGGATGAGGGCCAGGGTGCCGTCCGTGCGAAGGACGTCCGCTGCCTTGTGCACGCGGATGTCCGGGTCGATCCAGTGAAACGCGGTCGCCGAAACGACCAGGTCGAACGGCGCTGCTGGTGGTGTCCAGCTCTCGAACGGCGCCACCTCGATGGTCACGTTCGGGAAGTGACGCAGGTTGCGTCCGGCCACCGCGGCCATGTCAGAGCTGAGTTCGACGGCCACGACGGTGCAGCCGAGCCGGGCCAGCGGGTCGGTGGCCTGACCGGTGCCGCATCCGATCTCCAGGACGCGAGATCGCGGGGTCAGGCCCGCGAGCACGGTCAGGTCTCGGAACAGTGGTGCCGGATATTCAGGACGCGCCCGGTCATAGAGTTCGGCGTCCTCGCCGAAGACGGTACGCAGCCGCTCACGGTCGGTGTCGGTCACAGCGGAAGACTACTTGCCGAGGCGGGCGAGCCCCACGAACCGGCCTCTCCGGAAGCAGTGGGCGGCGACGGCAGGCCGAACCGCTACCAGCATGTTCTATATTCTGCCGGACGATCCGCAACGGCCGAACTCGATGGGTGGCAGCGCTGTGACCATGACACCGCTGCGTGCCGGTGACCCCGATCGGCTCGGGCAGTACGCGCTGGTCGGCCGGCTCGGCGCCGGCGGCATGGGGACCGTCTTCGTCGGCACCGGCCCTGACGGGCAGAAGGTCGCGGTCAAGGCCATCCGCCCCGAATGGTCGGCCGACCCCGCCTTCCTGGCGCGTTTCCGCAGCGAGGTGAAGCGGGCCCGCGAGGTTCCACCGTTCTGCACGGCCGCCGTCCTGGACGCCGACGTCGAACACGACCCGCCCTACCTGGTCGTCGAGTTCGTCGACGGCCCGAGCCTGGCCGACGTCGTCCGGGACCGAGGACCTCTCAACCCCTCCGAGGTGTACGGCGTAGCCGTCGGCGTGGCGACCGCACTGCTGGCCATCCACGGCGCCGGAGTCGTGCACCGCGACCTGAAACCCGCCAACGTCCTGCTCGCCGTCGGCCTGCCCAAAGTGATCGACTTCGGGATCGCCCGCGGCGCCGAACTCAGCGCCGAACTGACCGGTCCTGATCAGATCATGGGCACGGTCGGCTACGTCGCCCCGGAAAGCCTGGACGGCTCCGGGAAAGCCGGCCCGGCCGCCGACGTCTTCGCCTGGGGTGTGCTCATCGGCTACGCGGCGACCGGCCACACGCCGTTCCGCGGCGACTCACCGATGGCGACGATCGGCCGGATGCTCACCCAGCCACCCGACCTCGACGGCATCCCGGACTCCCTGCGTGACCTGGTCGCCACCACCCTGGAGAAGGATCCGGCGGGCCGGCCCACGGCCCGCGAACTGCTCGACTCGCTGCTCAGCATGGGCACCACCGACGTGTCCTCGAACGTCACCCCGGAACTGCGGGAGGCCGCCCTCGCCGCCCGCGCCCGGTCCCGGCTGCGCCGCTGGCCGCGACGGGCACTGACCGCGGCCGTCGTCGCCGTCCTGCTGGGTGGGGCCGGGTTCGCCGCGCTGCAGGCCCGCGCCGACGCCGACCGGGCCTCCGACCAGGCGAGACAGCAGGAACGCGAACTGGTGCAGCAGGACCTGCTGGCCCGGTCGGCGGCCGCGTTGACCGCCGACCCGGGGCTGGCGTCACGGCTGGCGGTCAGCGCCTACGGGATGGACCGGTCGGCGCGCAGCGGTGCGGCGGTGATGGCGGCCCTGGCCACCGGATACGCGGGGGAGCTGACCACGGGCTCGCCGGTCGTCAGCGCGGCCTTCCGCCCGGACGGCAGACTGGTCGCGATCGGGGGAGAGGACACCGCCGAGTTGTGGGCGGGCTCTGCCCGTACCGCCGCATTGCCGTCGGGTTTGGGAAACGTGAACGAGCTGGCCTTCAGCCCGGACGGCCGCACGCTGGCCGTCGCCGCCGACCGGCTCACCCTGTGGAACGTCGCCAACCCGGCCGCCCCACGCCTGCTGACCAGCCGGGACCTCGGACCGGCCGTCACCGACGTGCGGTTCACCGCCGACGGGCGGCGGCTGTTCACCGTCGCGGACCGGGCCACCCTCTGGGACATCCGCGACCGGTACGGGCCGCGCGCGCTCTGGAGCAGCTCCGCCACCACGATGAGCGCGGACGGCACCGTGCTCGCCGGCACCGGCGACGACGGACGCCTGACGATCTGGAGCGCCTCCGGGACCCGGACCGGCACCGGCGTCTCGACCGGCCTCCCGGTCGCCCTCACCGCGAACGGCCGGCTCCTGGCGGTCCAGGACGACGAGAAGGCGATCCACTTCTACGACCTGACCGACCCGGCCGAACCACAGCGCCGCGGCACCATCACGATCTCCGGAGACCGTCTCTCCACGACCGAATTCGATCCTTCCGGTACGGCCATCGCGCTCGGCCGCATCGACGGCACGGTCGAGGTGTGGAACGTCGCCGACCCGGACTCCCCGGTCCAGACGAAAACGATGACCCGTACCGGCGGATGGATCACCTCGATCGACTTCAGCCCGGACGGTGCCCGCATCCTGACACCGGGACCACGCCTGACCAAGGCGGCGATGCTGTGGCGCATCGACGGGTTCGCCCCGCGCCGCCGGGCCACACTCAAGGCCGGCACCGTGATCCCGTCCCGGACCGTGTCGGTGTCGGCCGAGGACGTCGTCGCCGCCGGATCCGCCGAGCACCTCGACTACTGGGACGTCATCGACGCCGGGAACCCGCAGCCCGCCGGGACCGCGACCCTCCTGCCGGCGGCCGGCGAACCGCTGGTGGACAGCACCTACGCGGTCCACGGCACGACCTTCTACTACACCAGCGGCAGCCTCTACTCCCTGACCGGCGCCCGCCCCCGCAACGTGTTCCCGGACCTCGCCGCGGGGTCGGTGCTCGACCTCGACCCGGTCCGCGGGCTGGTCGCGGTCCTGGCCGGTGGCCCGCGGGAGCAGATCCGGATCCACCGGCTCGCCGGCGAACAGACACCGCCGCTGGTCGCCGCGATCCCGGCCGCGAACGTGTTCACCGCCCGGTTCGGTCTCGCCGGCGGCACCCTGGCCGTCGGCGACAGCGCCGGGCAGCAGAGCGGCAGCAGCAACGTCACCGTCTGGGACCTGGTCGACCCGGCGGCACCGACGAAGACCGGGACGTTCGCGGTGAACAGTGTCGGGCCGGCGGCGCTCGTCGCGGGACCCGCCTTCACCGTCACAGTCGGTCAGGACCTGTCGGTCTGGAACAACCGCGACGGCGCGGACCGGTCGGTCCGGACCGCGCGGCGCACCGACTTCGGCCGGCCAGACTCGCTGGCCCTGTCCGTCGACGGGTCGCTGCTGGCGGTCACCTCGGGCGGGTCCACCGAGATCTGGAGCGTCGGCTTCGCCAGCGACCCGGTGCTGCTCGCGGTGGTGGGCGGCCGGACCACCGGTTCAGCGTTCAGCTCCCGGCAGCCACTGCTGGTCACCGCCGATCCGGCCGGGGTCGCCCTCTGGGACCTGGTGCCGATCCGGGCGGTGCTGCGAGACCCACTACCCGCGGCCTGCGAACAGACCGACGGCCTCACCGCGGCGGAATGGGCGGCGTACGCACCCGGCCTGACGTTCGAGCGCCCCTGCCCCTGAGCCTCCGCTACCTGCGGCACTTCCCGCGATGTCACCGCGCGCCGCTATGGCCGGGCCGCGCCCACGTAACGTAGCGGGGCGACCTGCACCACCGCGAGCATCCACTCGTCCCGAAAACACGTTGGGTGTGCAACGAAGGGTTGACTGTCGGCAACCTGCCGTTACGGGTACGGTAGTCGGCGTCACCGTCCACATGGGGTTGGCTAGGCGGAGGTTAGGCGTGCCGGTCACAGGCCAACGCGTCGTGCGGCGGGCGTTGGGGCGGCGATTGACGCGGCTGCGTACGGCGTCCGGGATGAGCCGCCGGGATGTGGTGGAGTCGCGGCTGGGTATCTCGGAGCCGACGTTGCACCGCATCGAGACCGGCAAGGTTCCGGTGACCGGGGCCAACGTGCGCGCGCTCTGCTGGCTCTACGGTGCGGATCAGAGCATCACCGACGCGCTCGCCGACCTCGCGCTGGGCACGTCTCAGCAGGAGTGGTGGGATGCCAGCCCGGTGATCCCCGACTGGTTCAAGCTTTATGTCGGGCTCGAGGCGTCCGCATCCCGGATGTTCGGCTATGACGGCGAGGTCGTCCCCGGCGAGTTGCAGACCCCGGAGTATGCGCGGGCCATCTTCGGTGCCGAGCAGCCGGCCGATGTGGAGGTCGCCGAGCGCCACATCAACCTGCGGATGCAGCGGCAGAGGACGCTGTTCGCCCGCAATCCACCGGTGCGTCTCGTGACGGTGCTCGGCGAGGGCGCGCTGAGACGGCCGGTCGGCGGCGAGCAGGTGATGAAGGGGCAGATAGAGCATCTACGACGGCTGTCGCGCGAGGACACCGTCGACATCCGGGTGCTGCCGTTCTCGGTCGGCGCGCACGCGGCGATGGCGGGTGCGTTCCGGATTCTGGAGTTCGACGACCCGGACGATCCGGACGTGGTCTACCTCGAGTCCCACGTCGGTGCCCTCTACCTGGAGGAACAGGTCGAGGTGGACGAGTACCGCCGGATCTTCGAGCTCATCACCGGGGTTTCCGTACCGGTCGGAGAATTCCCGTGGGCGAACTGAGAAACGTCGTGTAGCGATGTGTCCGTGCTGATCAGTCGGTCAGCAGCTGGTCGAACTCGCCGCGTTTGGCGCCGAAGAGGAACGAGTCCCACTCCTCGGTCGTGAACACGACCGTGCCGGCCTCGCGTGCCTTGCTGTTGCGGACCTCGATGAGACCGTCCTGGCGGCGGGCCTCGACGCAACTGCCTCCGTTGCCTGTCGACCTGCTGGAAATGATCCAGCCAGTTTCACTACTCATCAGTGCTCTTCCTTCTGAAGTCGCTAACTGTGGGTAATCAGCACGCCACTGATGGATTACTGATGTTGCCTGCCCGAAGTGCAAAATCAGAAATACGCCACCACCATGACTCTTTCATCACGAAAGATCACGTACTCAGAGTAGCCGAAACCTGCTTCCGGCGCATCACGTCAGCGTGACAGTTGTCCTCGTGAAATCTTGCACGTGCCCGGGGTGGCTGCGATGATTCCACTGTGGTGGTTGGCGATCACTCGCCGTCGACTCGACAGCCCCTGCTGGTCCGCCGAGTGTGAGAGGACGGCCGATGCGGATCCTCGATCCTGCCGCCGCCGACACCGGCGGCACCACGTCAGATGACGCTCAAGCGCGGACCGAGCCCGAAACCGCCCGCCTCCAGGCCCGCATCGACCAACTCGCCGCACACGTCCAGCAGCTGGAGCAGGAACGAGCCTCACTGCGATGGATGGCCGGCCACGACGAGCTCACCGGACTCGCCAACCGCCGCCTCTTCAACACCCTCGCCCCGAAACTGCTCAGCCGCGACGACCGCGCCTCAGCCGTCCTGATCCTCGACCTCAACGGCTTCAAGCCGATCAACGACACCTACGGACACGACGCCGGTGACGGGGTCCTACGAGTGATCGCCCGGCGCATCGTCGACTGCCTCGGCGACCAGCTGGTGGCCCGGTTCGGCGGTGACGAGTTCGCCGCCCTGCCCCGCGCCCCGCGCGCCGACGTCCCCGACACCTGGTGGCACGAGGTGGCCGGCTCACTGAGCGCCGCGATCGCGCCCCCGATGATCGTGCTGAGCCACACCCTGTCCGTCACCGCCTCGATCGGCGTCGTGCCGGCCGGGCGCTCCCGCGACCTACCCGACCTGCTGCGCCGCGCGGACCAGGCCATGTTCAGCGCCAAACGGCACGCGAAAGCCACCGACAAGACCGGAATCACCTGGGTCGTGTCCACCGAGACCGGCGACCACACCGAGACGTACGAACAGGTGGCCGCCGCCCCCGAGCCGCCGCCGGGCCCGGCCGCCTCCGGGTCCACGGTGGTGTACCGGCCGGGCGACACGGTGTGGGTGCACCGCAGTGGCGCCCGCCGCGCGGGAGTCGTCGAGGGCGCCTGCGAATGGGCGGCCCTGGTCCGCTACCGAGGCCAGAACGGCCCGGGCACGATGGTCGACACGATCCCCACCAACTGCCTCACGGCCCGCGCCGAAGCCGACCCCTACCTGGACCGGAATCCCTCCGCCGCACTGTGACGGTGCGAGCCGGGACGACGCGAGCCGGCGGCAACCTCAGTCGCCGCCGCACTCCCGACAGGGCCGGCGTCAGCCCACCGTCAGCACCAGCTTGCCGTGCAGCCCGCCGGCCAGCACCCGCCGGTGTGCGTCGGCCGCCTCGGTCAACGGCATCGTGACCGCCACCCGCGTACACAACCGACCGGCCGCCACCTGCCCCACCAGATCGGCCAGCAGCTCGCGGTCGTGCCGGATGAGCTGCAACTCCTGGCGCACACCACGATCCGGAACCAGCGGCGGCGTCGGGCGGGTCGCGACCACGATGCCCCTGTCCTCGACGATGGCGGCGGCCGCCTCGCCGACGGGGACCGCGTCGAACACCGCGGCCACCGGCCCGACCTTGGCCAGATCGACCGAACGCGAGACCACCTCGTGGACGCCCAGATCACGCACCCACTGCTCGTCGCCGTCGCTGGCTTGGGCCACCACACGGAAACCACCCTGCAGAGCCAGCTGGGCGGCGAACCCGCCGACACCACCGCTGGCACCCGTGACCAGAATGCTGCTGCCGGCCGGCAGCATCGCCAACGACACCAGCGACATCCCCTGATGTGCGGTCTGGGCGTTGAGCGGCACCGTCGCCGCGGACACGAAGTCGAGCTCGTCCGGCAGCGGCACCAGCCAGTCCACGTCGGCGGCCACGAACTCCGCATAACCACCCGGGTTACCCCGAGTCAAATACCACGGAATCATCCCGACGACACGGTCGCCGACCGCGAACTCCGCCGTGCCGGACCCGACCGAGGCCACCTCACCCGCGATGTCCCACCCGGGCGAGAACGGCGGCGGAACCGGCCCGCGAGGAATCTCGCCGGTCGTGGCGGCGATGTCAGCCGGGTGCACGCACACCGCGCGAATCCGGACCAGCACCTGCCCGGGCCCCGCCTCAGGCTCCGGCAGCTCGGTCACCTGCAACACCTCGGGCCCGCCAAGCGCGGCCGCAACGACTCCCAGCACGCGTCCACTCTAGACCGTCGCGCCCCTCCATCGAAGGCCCGCGGCGTGACCCTCTGCCTCCCGCCGGGAATCAGATTCCGCCATGCCGACGTCGCGGCCGGGTCAGCACGAGGCCGGCCATGGACAGCATCGTGCAGCCGATCATGAGGAACGCCATGGGTACGGCGGTGTCCTGCCCGCCGAGACCGGCGACCGGCGCGACGACGCCCGCGGCCACCCACGTGACGAAGCCGAGCATCGCCGACCCCGTGCCCGGATGCCCGGGCACCTCCGCCGACGCCAGCGCACCACCGTTGGGACCGATCAACCCCTGCGCGGTCATCAGCACGAAGAAGCACACGATCACCAGGAGCAGCGGCGTACCCAGCCACAGCGCACCCGCCAGCATCGCCACCCCGGCACCCAGCGCGGCGACCTGCCCGGCCAGGATGACCCTGCGGGTGGCGATCCGGCCGGCCAGGCGGGCGGCGACCAGCGAGGCGACCGTCATGCCGGCCGCATTGGCGGCGAAGTCGACCGAGTACGCGACCGGCGACAGGCCGTTCATCGACTGCAAGACGAACGCCGACGTCGCCACGTACGCGAGGATCGCACCCATCCCCGAGCCGCTGACCAGCACGTACCCGACGTATCGGCGCCTGGCGAGGACCTGCCTGCTCGCGACCGCGAACGAACGCAGACCACCGGCATGGCGCCGGTGCGGTGGCAGCGACTCGGGCACCGCGACCAGCACCACCACGACCATCGCCACACCGAGGGCGGCCACCGCCCAGAACGACATCCGCCAGCCGGAGACCTGCAGAACGACGGCTCCGAGCAACGGCCCGGCGATCGGCGCGATCCCGCCCACCCCGGCGATCACGTTGAGCACCCGGACCAGCCGGGCACCACGCGCCAGGTCGACGATCACCGCCCGGCCGATCACCATGGCCCAGCCGCCGGCGAAGCCCTGGACGAAACGGGCGGCCATCATGACGCCGATCGACGGGGCCACGGCACACAGCACGGAGGAGACGGTCATCATGATCACCGCGGCCAGCAGCAACCGGCGCCGGCCGTACTGATCGGAGACCGGCCCGCCGATCAGCTGACCCAACGCCATCCCGACGAAGAATGTGGTCAGCGTGAGTTGCACCTGCGTCGCCGTCGCCGACAGGTCACCGGCGACGGCCGGAAACGCCGGCACGTACATGTCGGTCGCCAGCGGCGCGATCCCGGTCAGGAAGATCACCGTGGCGGTCAGGCCGGTGGTGAGCCGGGCCCGATCCGAGGCCGACTGTGCGGCGAGAGCTGCGGTCATGCCCCCAGCACACACGGGCGCCCGTGGTGGGAGGAAGCCATTGACGATGGGTGTACCAGCAGTACATGCCAGGTCAGTATCGGGTGTAACGGGCCCGGTCGTAACCGGCGGTCAACGTGTGGCCGGGGTAGGTGAAGGGCTGGAGCCAGCTGTCGACGCCGATGCCGGGCCACAGGTTCATCATGATTCGCTGCGGATGGGTGGGCAGCGGCCCGCGTGAGCCGTTCTCCTGGTGGACCAGTCTGCCGTCGACGAACCAGTTGATGGTGCCGCCGTTCCACCACTCGAAGGCGTAGTCGTGGTAGCCGGCCGCCGCGTCGAAGCCCAGATTGATCACGGTCTCGTGGCCGCCGACGCCGTTGGTGAAGTAGTTGACCTGCATCTGGGTGGTGTTCTTGCCGAGGATCTCGATGTCGATCTCGTCCCACGGCTGACCGTCGCTGGGCCCGGTGTAGGTGAAGAACGAGGTCACGGTGCCGGGATTCCTGACGGCCTTCATGCGGGTCTCGAACCTGCCGTAGGAGTACAGGTCGGTGGTGCGGTATTCGCCTGAGGCGTACGGCTTGCCGGAGCAGCCGCCGGGGCAGGACTGGGTGTCGAGGTTGATGCCCATGACACCGCCGCTGACCCAGACGTGGTCGGCGCGCCAGCCGGTGTTGAACATGCTGCCGTTGCTGTAGCCGTCGGCCTTGTACCAGCGGCCGGTGTCGAAGGCGTTGAAGTCGTCGACGAAGCTGGGGCCGATCGCAGCCGAGGCCGGTGCGTCACCGGGCCCGGTGAGGGCGGCGACGATGCCGAGGAGCGTGCCGGCCAGTGCCGCGGGCGTACGAGATCGAGTGTTGAACATCTGTGTCTCCCGTTCTGTGGGGGATTTCGTCACGCCTGCGTCGGCCTGGCGAACGGGGATGTGCGACGCCCGGATCGGAGCTGGGAGCTGAAACTGGTACCGGTACCAATCATCGCGATCCAGCGTCGTCGATGAAAAGTTTGTAACCGATTGGCAAAATCTGTCAAGCCGCGATCGGCGGCTGCCAGCGCATATAACGCGCTGCGCACGCTCCGCGAGTCGGGCTACGAAACCTGTTCTTTACACTCGGGAGCCCGAGTCGTACGTTGTGACCGGAAGCGCTTCCAGTCCGAAGAGAGCGCTCTCACATCGATGGGGAGGCAGCATGCGGAGGCGAACACTGCTGGGCGCGGGAGCGGCTACTGTGGCGCTGGTGATGACCGAAGCCGGCGCCGCGGACGCGGCAGACACCGGCCGGAAGGCGTCGCCCACCCGCTACCTGGGCGTCTTCCGGGACGCGAACCCGACGGCGATCGCCTCCGAGGTCGACGCCCTGTACGGCGTCACTCCCGCCAGCGTGATGTGGTTCGACAGCTGGGGCAGCGGACAGGCGTTCCCGGTGGAACAGGCCAGAACGCTCTGGCGACGGGGCATCATGCCGCACTACACCTGGGAACCCTGGAACGTGTCGCTCGGCGCGGCCGACCCCGCACAGATCCACCTGGCGGACATCATCGCCGGCGACTGGGACGACTACATCGTGGCACGCGCCAAGGAGTTCGCCGCGGTGCGATCGCCGATCCTGGTCCGCTGGGGCCACGAGTTCAACGGCAACTGGTACCCGTGGGGCATCGCCAACAACGACGCGGACCCCTCCCGGTACGTGCGGGCGTACCGGCACGTCCACGACCTCGTCGAGAGGGCCGGGGCCAGGAACGTGCAATGGGTGTGGGCGTTCAACAACGGCTCGTCACCCGCCGAGCCCTACAACGACCCGGCCGGCGCCTACCCCGGCGACGCCTACGTCGACTGGGTCGGCATCGACGGCTACAACTGGGGGTTCGGCCCCTCGTGGGACCCGGCCGGCGACCACTGGACGACCTTCGACGCCACCTTCGCCACCGCCTACGCCACCGCCCGTGCCATCGCTCCGTGCCGGCCGGTGATGCTCGGCGAGTTCGCGTCCACCGAGGACGGCGGCGACAAGGGCCGGTGGCTGCGCGACATGGACACGACGTTGCGTTCGGGCGCGTACCCCGACCTCAAGCTGGTGACCTACTTCGACGTGATCAAGGAAGAGCCCTGGTCGCCGACGTCGTCGCCGGCCGCCCTCGCCGCCTTCACCGATTGGGTCAACCGCCGCTACATGAACGGCCGCGGCCACGAGCTCGCCCGCATCGCAGGCCGGTGAACCCGGTCAGGCCGACTCCCGCACGACCATCCTCGTGGGCAGGATGAACGGTTCCGGTTGCTCGCCGTCCAGCAGGTCGACGAGCATCCGGGCCGCGTCACGGCCCAGCGCCTGCACCGGCTGATGGACGGTGGTCAGCTTCGGATCGGTGTGCACCGCGACCGGCAGATCGTCGAAACCCACCACCGCAACATCACCGGGCACCGTACGGCCGGCCTCGCGCAACACCCGCAACGCCCCCGCCGCCATGTTGTCGTTGGCGGCGACCACGCCGTCGAGATCCGGGTGGGCGCTCAGCAGCGCGCGCATCGCCGTGGCACCGCTCTCCTCCAGGAAGTCACCCGGCTCTGTCGCATACGGCCCGAGGCCCGCCAGCAGCATCGCCTCGGTGTAACCGCGGCGACGCTCCCGGCCCACGGCGGTGTCCTCCGGCCCGGTGATCATGGCAATCCGGCGGCGGCCGCCCCGGAGCAGGTGCTCGGTCGCCATCCGCGATCCGCCGGCGTTGTCGACCTCGACGTAGAACGGCGGCGTACCGTGCACCGGCAGCCCGACGAAGACCGTCGGCAGCCCGGACTGCGCGACGATGTCGATGAGCGGGTCGTCACCCCGCATCGCCACCAGCATCACCCCGTCGGCACCCCGGGTCTGCAGGAACGTCCGCAGCCGCTCCCGGCCGTGCGCCGGTGTCACCAGACTGAGCATCAGGTGCAGGTCGGTCCGCTCCAGGGTGGCCGAGGCCCCGACGATGATCTGCGCGAAGAACGGGTCCCCGAAAACCTCGGGCCCCTCACCGGAGACCGCCAGCACCACCACCCCGGTCTGGCGGGTGACCAGCGCCCGCGCGGCCCGGTTGGGCGTGTATCCGAGCTCGCGGATCGCCTTCTCGACCGCGTCACGCTTGGCGCGGCTCACATGCGGGCCATTGTTGATCACCCGGGAGACGACGGTACGCGACACCTGCGCCCGCGCGGCGACCTCGTCGAGAGTCGGCGGCCGGGACGAGGCCGGTGACGGCATTCGGGGCCCTCCGCTCGTACCGATCAGCAGGCGACTCGGTCCTGTCACCCCGGCTCCGGGCGATCCTAGGGAGCCGCGCGCAGGCATGTAAAGCCGACGCGGCGTCAGCCCGCCGCGACTATTGAGATCTCGTACGTGGTGTGAGGTGGCAGGCGTCGCCGGTGGACTTCGCGTTCTGGCGGATTGTGTAGGGGTACTTCAAGCAGTTCAACGAGCGGAGCACCGTCAAGGGCGTCGGTTCCGTGTAAGAGCGCTGATCGGCATGGATTCGTTCGCCTGGCTGACGGCGCACAGCCGCCAAACGCCAGACCCGCTATGTAATCGACTCACCCGGCCGGCCCTGACTGGGAACATCCAACCCGCGTCGAGCGCCAGGTTACCGTCAGTAGCGGCCCTGCTGTGCGCGGCGGGCTGATTCCGCGTACGGGCGAGGGATGCGCTCCTCCGGAACACCGTCTTGCGTTCGGGTGACGGACATCTCCTGGACACTTTCCGCGAGTGCCTCCTTGCCATGTTTTCCCAGTTCAGAGGCGAATATCGGGGTGGCGGATGATCGGACCCAACCATCGAGGCGACACGCTATGTGCCGAGTTGTTCATCCAGTTGCCCTAGGCTCTCAGCCGTTGCTTATGGTGCTCGAATGTGCGCTATGCGTAATTGCGGCATGGTCGGCGCCCATCGAAGGAGGCTGACCATGACGAGATAACAGACGAAGTTTCTCGGTGTCTCACCCGGCCCGATCCGGGCGAGGTGCCTGGGGTGCGCCGATTCCGAGACCTTTCAGACGAGGGCGATTTCCATGCACGCCGATGTACTGCACCTGCTCGATGCCCATCTCGCGGAGCTCAATGCACTGCGCCGGAGCCTCACCATGCCCCGCCCGAGTCAGCCGGGGGAGCGCCACGACGCCGCCGTCGCCACCCTGCAATCGACGCGGCATTTCGTCGCCGAACTCGGGCTGATCCTCGACGATGTCCACCACGCCGATGACCGTCGGCTGCCCGACGCCTCCAGCGACTCGTCGCCGATGCTCGATCAGCTCAGCTCGACAGGCGTGCGCCGCCTCCGTGCTCATCACCGTGTCGGCCGCCTCCGGTCGAGTGTGGACCGCAGCGAGGCCGGGCTGGTGGCTCGGCCTGAATAGGAGGTAATTCGACCGGGCTGCAGCTTTATCGAGCATTCATCAGGATTCGCGAATCATTTGTTATCGCGGCGTGACCAGGTGAATTCTTTCCGGGCATCCTCGACCATTGCAATACGAGACACTAACCTGACGGCTCGGAGAAACCCCGGGTAACGGAAGGTATCTTGATGGCCGCGACCACGGTCGACGTCGGCACCGCCCCGGACGGAACCCTCGTCATCCACCCACACGGTGGCCTCGACGAGGCTGACGCCGTGGACCTGCAGCGGACCCTGGTCCATGCGATTCGCCACCGGCGTCCGCTGCGCCTGATCCTCGACCTCGTTGACGTCAGCGATCTCGCGCCGATCAACCTCGGCACGCTGGTCGCCGCCTGCGCGCTCGGCGACGATCACCAGGTGGCCGTGTTCCTCGACCATCCGCGGCCGCACATCGCCGACCGGCTCGCCGCCGCCGGAGTGCCGGCCCATCGCCTGCGCCACGTCAACGGTGGGCCCCCGCCAGCGCGGGAATGAACGCGGTGAGCCGATCGGCGGGCAGTGGCTTGCTGAAGTGATACCCCTGCAGTAGGTCGACACCCATCTCGACCAGGGTCTGGGCGGTCTGCTCGTCCTCGACTCCCTCGGCGACACTGGTCAGACCGAGCTGACCGGCCATGCGCGCGACCGCCTCGACGATGGCGCGTTCCTGCCGCTGATGCACCCGCATCACGAACGCCCGATCGAGTTTGAGCTCGTCCAACGGCAGCTGACTGAGCAGCGCGAGCGACGTGTATCCGGTTCCGAAATCGTCCATGGCGATCCGTACGCCCAGCGCCCGGATCGCCCGGAGCCGGTCGGTGCTCTGCTCCGGCCGGGTCATCACCGCGCTCTCGGTGATCTCGACGATCAGCGCCGACGGCGGCAGGCCACTCTCGGCGAGCAGGTCCCGGATGGCCGTGACGATGTGGTCCCGGGCCAGCACCGGGGCGGCCAGGTTGACCGCCACCGGCACCGGCCAGCCGCCGCGATGCCACCGCGCGGCCTGCGTGACCGCGTCGGCCAGGACGCGTTCGGTCAGCTGATGAATGATGTCGGACGACTCGGCCTGCGGCACGAACGCGCCGGGCGGCAGCAGCCCACGCTGCGGGTGCGCCCACCTGACCAGTGCCTCCAGCGACGCCACCCGCCGGGTCCGGGCGTCCACCAGCGGCTGGTAGTGCAGCACCAGTTGCCCGTCCCCGATCGCGGCCCGCAGTTGAGTCTGCAGCCCGAGGTCGACCGCCGTTGCCGAACCGAGAACCGGTGTCCACACCTCGACCTGGGTACGGTCCTGCTTGGCCGCATACATGGCGGTCTCCGCGGCCACCATCAGCGCGTCGAGGTCACCCATGCCGGCCGGCCCGCTGTGGGCTGCCCCGACGGCGGCTTCCACACCGATCGGCACGCCGGCGACCTCGAACGGGCCCCGGATCGCCTCCAGCAGGTAGGCGCCGGTGCGTTCCAGACGTTCCTCCAACGGACACTGCGGGTACGGCAGCCCGCCGACGGAGTCGAGGAAGACGACGAACTCGTCACCACCGAGCCGATACACCGTGTTGGCCGGGCAGACCCGGCTCAACGCGGCCGCCACGTGTCGGATCAGCTCGTCACCGTTGACGTGCCCGACCGTGTCGTTGATCTGTTTGAACCGGTTGAGCCCGATCAGCAGCAGCGCCGCGGTCACGCCCGGCTGATCGATACCGGACGCGCGTTCGGCCAGCATCCGCCGGTTGCCCAGCCCGGTCAGGTCGTCGCGCAACGCCATGACCTCGTACCGGCGGCTCAGATAGTCGACGAGCGGACCGACCGGCGCGATTCCCAGCCCTCCGTCGGGGAATCCGACCACCACCGGGATCGCCTTGCTGCCGGTCGGGCGCGCCAGCGCCGCGCGTGCGGCGTCATCCCAGGTCATCGTCGAGGGCAAAAGCAAAGCAGGCTCCGGTACGACGTCCGACAGCGGCCGCCGGTGCAAGAGCGCCCGCCCGAACCCGAGACGCCCGGACAGCGCCGCGTCGAACCGTAGACGGTCCACCAGATAGATCACGTCATGAATCACGGTGAGGACGCCGAGCGACTCCGGATCCTCGCGCATGGCCTCCTCGACCACGCGAACGTCGGTGTGGGCTGGCCACAGCTGAACCGTGTGGGTCAACTCGGCAAGACAAGGCCGACCCTGCATGTGCCTTCTCCGCGGCGAGGGGACGCAACGCCAAACCATTTCGGTCGCCCGGCCCACGACCTTAGGGCCGCGGCATCGCTCGGCTCCCTGACGTCATCGGCCCGCGGCGTGACGGCGACCCACGAGCTGGGACGGCGCCGGTGAGTTCGATCGGTGACCCGGCCCTCGTGCGGTGTCACATCGAGGTTGCGGCCGTTCCATTCGGGCCGTTGCGGATCGCCGTGCTGACCGCGGCCAGCGTCGGGTTGCGGAGCACCGGCAGGGCCAGCGCGTCGCGGGTGGACGTTCCGGGTAGTTCCGCCGCGACCGCGGCGAGCATCTCCAGCATCGACAGCGAGTCGCCGCCGAGGGCGTGGAAGTCGCTGTCCGGGCCGATCACAGCGGGGTCGATCCGCAGGATCCTGGCCCAGATCTTCGACAGAGCCTCCTGGACGTCGTCACGGACGGTGGCCGGCCCAGCCGGGGTGTCGCGGTCGGCGAACGGGTCCGGCAGGGAGGCGACGTCGAGTTTCCCGTTCGCCGTGCGCGGCAGGTCGTCGACGACGACAACGGCGGACGGGATCATGTACGGCGGCAGCCGTCTCGCCAGGTGACGGCGGATCTCCGGGCTGGCCGTCCCGGCGCCGACGACGTACGCACACAGCCGCCCGGCCCTGGCGACTGCCACCGCACGGTCGACACCGGGGTACTCCTCGATCGCGGTCTCGACCTCGGCGGGTTCGATCCGGTGCCCACGGATACTGAGCTGGCCGTCGGCGCGGCCCAGGTATTCCAGCACCCCGCCGGACATCCGGGCCAGGTCACCGGTCCGGTACACCCGGGTGCCGTCGGCCAGCCGCCGGAACCGCTCGCGGTCCAGTTCGGGCCGCCCCCGGTAGCCGCGTGCCAGCTGGGCGCCCGCGAGGTGGATCTCCCCGGTCTCGCCGGGCGCGACGTGACGTCCGTCGCCGTTGAGCAGCAACACCGCCGTGTTCGCGACCGGCCGCCCGATCGGCACCGCCGCGCCGGTGTCGCGATCGGCGTCGAAGACGTGCGTGACACAGCCGATCGTCGCCTCGGTCGGCCCGTATTCGTTGACGATCCGGCACCCGGGCCCGAACGCGCGCTGCGCCGCCGCCGCGACCGCCGTGCGCAGCTGCTCACCACCGACGACGAGCACCGTGAAACCGGCCGGGGACAGCCCCAGCCGTCCGATCAGGTCCAGGTGCGCCGGGGTGAGCTTGAGGGCGTTGGCTCCGGAGCGGTCCAGCATCTGCGGCAGGCTCTCGTGGGTCACCTCGCCGGGCACCAGGGCCACACTGCCGCCGGCGAGCAGCGGCAGCAGGATCGCGGTGCCGGTCAGGTCGAACGCGAGCGAGGTGAACAGCGCGAACCGGGTACGGGCGTCGACCCCGTACAGCTCGGTGGCCCAGGTGACGTAGTTGACGAGGCTCCCGTGCTCGACCTCCACACCCTTGGGGTGCCCGGTCGACCCGGAGGTGTAGATGACGTACGCCAGATCGCCGGGGGTGTTGACCTCCGCCGCGGGCGGCGCACCGGTGGTGGGCAGATCCTCGAGGACCAGGTGGTCGCCGGCGACCCGGCCGGCGTGGCGGCGCCCGACCAGGCAGAGCGGCGCGCCCGCGTCGCGCAGCAGCCCGTCGATCCGGGCGGCCGGATGTGACGGGTCCAGTGGCAGGTACGCCGCCCCCGCCTTGAGCACACCGAACAGCCCCGCGACGGCCTCCACCGTCCGGTCGGCGAGCAACCCGACGACAGCCCCGCGGCCGACGCCCCGCTGATGCAGCGCGTGCGCCACCGCATCGGCTCGCCGGTCCAGCTCGGCGTAGGTGACCTCGCCGGCCGGCCCGGTCAGCGCCACGGCATGCGGGCCCGCCGCCACCCGCCGGGCGAACAGACTGGTCAGGGTGGTGGCGGGCATGTCGCGGCGGGTGTCGTTGCCGGTCCAGTGCCGGTGCGGCGACAGCGCCGCCTCGACGGCGTCCAGCAGCGCCTCGGCCTGTTCCGGCGCGCCGTGGTGGGCCACGGTCAGCTCGGTACGCCCGGGAGGTGCCGTCGCCACGATCGACAGCGGGGCCAGCGGCGCGTGCGTCGGCAGGGAGTAGACCGTCGACGCCCGGAACCCGTCGGCGCTGAACTCGGCCGGATCGATCCGGCCGAGGTGCGACAGGATCGCCGAACACAGATTCCGGTCACCGGCGATCCGCAGAAAACCGGAGAGCAGACCCAATGGCAGCCGGTACGCGACCCGCTCCGCCGCTCCACCGGTGACCTCGTGGCGCTCGACGAGACCGCGCAGGATCCGCTCGTGCAGGGTCTGCCACCGGTCCTGCGGGCCGGCGGTGAGGAACAGCGGCAGACTCAGGTTGGCCGTGCTGCGCAGCGTCGGGTCGTGCCGGCGCAGGTCGACCGGCACCATGAAACGGCAACGCTCGGTGCCGGTGAACCCGGCCACCGCGGCGGCGAGTTTCGCGACCAGTCCGGGATGGTGGCCGTCGACGGTCCGGCGGGCCCAATGCTGTGCTCCCGCCCGGCGGGCCAGCGGGGACCGCCAGCCGACGCTGCTCGGCGGACGGCGGCCGGGCGCGCCCAGCCGCTCGACCAGGCCGTAATCGGTGAGCACCGAGGCAGCGCCCAGCGGCGGCTCACCGCGCAGCGCCCGGAACACGTCCGCCACCCACGTCAGCACACCCCGGCCGTCCATCACCGTGTGCGACACCCGGAACATCACCGAGCCGTCGCCGACCACCACCTCGCAGCTGCGCCGCAGCGGAGTGGACCACAGTGAACCGGTCGCGGCGACGGTGACCAGCGGATCCTGTCCGGTGTCGACCCAGGTGCGGCCGTGCCGGGCCAGACGTGCACCCGGGCATGCGGCGGACGCCACCCGTACCGCCTCGGTCAGCTTCTCGGGGTCGAGGTTTCCCTCGCCCTCGACGACGAGCTGGATCGCCAGGGGCGGCATGGCACGCTCGCCGGCCAGGTAGAGCCATTCGTTCGGCGACACCGGCCGCCGGTAGCGGCTCACCGCACGTACCTGGTGAACGCGTCGACGCCACCGACACTGTCGGCCCACGCACGTAGCTGCCGGAGCCCGTCCGGCTGGCCGATCACGGGGGAGTACCCGAAGTCGCGGGTCGCGGCACTCGTGTCGTACGTGCCCGTCCTGGTCAGCAACGCGATCGAATACCGCGACAACGGCGGTGAATGACGATCACGCAGGTACGGGATCCGCCACACCGTCTCGACGGCACCGACCAGCGCGTCCCGCAGGACCGGCGGCACCCGGCGTGTCGGCGGCGTCGCGTCGAACAGCCGGGCCACCTGTGCGGTCAGCGCCCACACGTCGCTGACCTCGGCATCGGCCACGAAATAGGCGCGGCCACCGACGTCGTCCGAACCCGCGGCGAGCCGGCAGGCCCGGACCGCGTTGGTGACGTGACACAGCGACGCGTGCACGACGCGACCGCCGGACAGGTCGGGCAGGCGCCCCGCACGCAGCTTCGCGATCATCCGCGGCATGAAGCCGTGCCAGTCCCGCGGACCCCAGATGCCGCGCGGCCGCAGCGCGCACGTGGTGAACCCGGGGGAGTTCGCGGCCAGCACGAGCCGTTCGGCGGCCGCCTTGGACTCGGAGTAGAGGTTCAGATATCGGGCCGGGTACGGCACGCTCTCGTCGATCCTGACCTGATCACGGCCGTCCATCACCGCGCTGGGGCTGCTGACGAACACGAACCGGCGTACCCCGTTGGCCCGGGCCGCCGCCAGCAGCCGTGCGGTGCCGGCGACGTTGGTGCCGAAGAACTGTGCCCGGCTGCCGTGGTCGGTCACCCGCGCGGCCGAGTGGTAGACGACCTCCACGCCCCGCGTCGCCACGTCGAGGGACTCCGGGTCGGACAGATCCCCGGGGACCGGTTCGATCTGATCCACACCGGTGTCCAGGGACAGGGCCGCGCCCGGGCGCAGCAGGGCACGGACGTCGTCGCCGGCCGCGACCGCCGCCTCGGCGAGGTGCCCGCCGAGGAACCCGGACGCCCCGGTCACCAGTACTTTCACGGCAGCCCCCGCCACCAGGTCGCGCCGAACACCATGGTCATCACGGCGGCCCGCAGCGTTGTGACACCGGCCCGCCGGGCTCGGGGCAGCGCGATCGGCAGCTGCAGGAGATGCACCACGACGCTCAGGAACGCGACGATCCACCACAGTGCCCAGAGCGCCGGATGTGGCATCGGGCCGAGCATGCCGTACCCCAGAAATGCCCAACCGGCCAGCGGAACCAGCCGCGGCGCGAGGTCGCGGCGGCGGCGCGGCCGCAGCCGGTGCTCCGCCCAGACCGACAGGTACTCGCGGTTGATCTTCGCGTTGTGGCGGATGTCGACCGGGAACGACGGATGGAACAGGAACGTGTCCAGTGGCTTGGTCACCGGCTGGCTCTCCGCCAGCTCGTGCAGCTCGCGACGCAGCCGGTCGTGGTCGTCGAAGCCCGGGCGCGTCTCGACACACATCACCGGGCGGCCGCCGACCCCGACCAGCGCGGTGCGGCGCACGTCCGGGTGGGCGTTGAGAACACCTTCGCACTGTACGGTGTGCAGGTCGCCGACCTGCTGACTCTTACGCCCGCAGAACCAGATCCGGCCGCGACCGTCGATCCAGCCGAGGTCACCGGTGCGGTGCCAGCGCCGGTCACCGTCAACGATCTTGGCAGCCGCGTCGGCCGCGGGCAGCCGGTGGTATCGAGGACTGACCGTGGGACCGGCGACGGTGATCTCACCGATCTCGCCGGGTGCCACGAGCAGGTCGTCATGCCACACCGGGATCGGCTCATCGGTGGTACGCACGATGCGCACCTCGATCCCGTCCGCGGGGCGGCCGACGCACGTGCCCAATCCGGTACGGCTGCCCTCACCGTCGATCTCGTGTGACGCGATCGAGGCGATCGGGAGCACCTCGGTCGCGCCGTACGTGGTCTCGAACCGCAGGTCGTCACGGTGCAGCAACCGCACGATCCGGTCGGCGACCGGGGCGCCACCGGACACCAGCGTCCGCAGGGTCGGCAACCGCCGGCCGGTGTCACGCAGATACCGCCCCAGCGGGTCGAGCAGTGCCGGGGAGGCGAACATCGTGGTGACGCCGTACTTCTCGATGGTGTCGGCGATCGCCTCCGGAACGGCGTCGCCGACCCGGGTCGGGTCGACCGGCGCGAGCACACAGGTGGAACCGATCAGCAGGTGCAGGACGCCGAACATCGGCGAGGTGACCAGCCCGACGTCGTCGGGGGACTGGCCGTGCCCGGCGATCACCTGCTCGACCATCGCCTCCAGCGCACCATGGGTCGACTCGACGCCCTTGGCCGGGCCGGTGCTGCCCGTCGTGAAGCCGATCATCACCAGGTCGTCCGGATCCGGCCGCACCGCTGGCACGGGACCGCGGTACCCGGCGAGCGCATCCAGGGTGGTCCCGCCCCAGCCCCACCGCCGTCCGGCGGTGACCAGGACCCGCACCCCGGCGAATGTCCGCCGGCTGAACAGCCGCACCACGTGGGCGACACCGACGCCGATGAACGCCTCCGCACCCGCGCTGCGGTAACAGTGCAGCATCCGGCGTACGCCCATGCCGGGATCGACGACCACCGGGACCGCGCCGGCCTTCACCAGCCCGAACAGCACCGGGAACAGGTCCAGGCCCGGGCGCAGTATCAACACGGTCTTCGTACCTTTACCGACGCCCAGCGCGTTCAGCCCCGCGGCGTACGCGTCGGAGCGCTCGTCGAGCTCCCGGAAGGTGATCCGGCCGTGGCCGGGCCAGACCACCGCGTCGCGGTCGCCGAACGCCTCCGCATGGGCGGCCAGCCGGGCCGCCGCGCCGACCATCAGTGGCCACCGCGGTAGACCGAAAACGCCACCGACAGGCCGGCGCCCGCGGCCACGAACAGCGCCCGCGGGTACGCCGCCGCCTGCCCGGTGGCGACCGCCTGGTGATAGGCGAAGGTCAGCGCGGAGGAGTGCGGGTCCCCGTCGACGCCCTGCACCGTGACCACGGCCGGTGCGGCGATCCCCAGCCGCCGGGCCAGCTCGGCCGCGAACCCCGGCGTCGGCTGCGACGCGACCAGAAGCGTGTCCGACAGATCGAGGCCCTCCTCGGCGGCATACCGGGCCGCCTCGGCGGCCGCGAACCCGACCAGCCGCTCGGCGTAGCCGGCGTCCCGGTCCACCCGGATCTGCTCGCGCCCACGCGTGCCGACCGCATCGAGGTCGATGTAGCCGACGACACCCGGGGTGTCACCGTCATCGGCGGCGACACCGACCCGGCCGAACCCGGTGCCGGCCCCGGCACTGCGGGACAACAGCATCGCCGCACCGACCGTCGCGTACCCGAATGCCGGGTCCGGGCGCCCGGACGGGTGTGCGTCCCCGGAGACGACCAGGGCGAACTCGGCATCACCGGTGTCCAGGAACGCGCCGGCCACCTGGACCGCGTTGAGCACCCCGCAGGCACCGTTCATCAGGTCGAACGACAAGGTCGGCCGGCCCGAAGCGAGGTAGTCCAGGTTCGTGCCGATGTTCTTCTGGATCAGTGCCGCCATCGCCGGCTCGGCCATGTTCTCGTCGCGGTACACGCCGACGTTGATCAGCAGGTCCACCTGGTCGGGATGGATGCCGGCCCGTTCGATGCAGGCGGTGGCGGCGGCCGAGGCGTGCGCGATGGATCCGCCGAGCCGGCGATCGGTGCTCACGGCCGTGGACACGATGGCGGTGGGCATGCTCAGGCCTCCAGCGAGCTGATGGTGGCGGACACGCAGCCGGTGACAACGCCCGAGGCGGCCGGGACGAACAGGTACTTCGCCCGGGCCCGCGCACCCGACCTGCGCAGATGGTCGTGCAGAACCAGGAAGTGCGAGGTGGTGGACGTGTTGCCGTACTTCTCGACCACCGACAGCGACGCGGGCATCGGCGCGCCGAAGGCGGCCTCGCCGTGGGCGTTGAAGTTGCGGATGAACTTGCTGCCGACCTGGTGGTGGATGATGTAGTCGTAGCCTTCGGCGGCGAAGGACGACCCGCGTTTGGCCAGGAAGTCGCTCTGGAAACGGGTCCACAGCGCCGAGCGTTCCTGCTTGTGCATCTGATGATTGTCGGTGTAAAGAGCGATGCCCTGGTTGCGGTCGCTCGGTTTGCCGATGCACAGGTGTGAGTACTCCGCGCAGGTCATCAGCTCGACGTAGTGGATCCGATCGTCCGCCGAGACGGACTCGTCGACGATCACCGCCGCGCCGGAGTCCCCGACGGTCAGCGAGCCGAACTGCGGATCGTACAGCTCGCTGATCTCCTTGACCGCGGTCTCCGCAATCGCGGTGATCCGCTCACCGCTGACCACCATTCCGTTCCGTACGGCACCCGCCTTGATCATCCGGTCCAGGATCGCGACGCCCGACATCATTCCCGCGCACGCATTGGAGACGTCGAAATGAATCGCCCGGCGGGCACCCAGCGTCCGGGCCAGTTGGTAGGCGAAGGACGGCTCGAAATGAAAGTCGTCACCGTCCCGGAACCGGGTGATCGACGCCGAGATGACCACATCGAGATCGGCGGCGTCGTACCGCGAGCGGGACAGGCAATCCTCGGCCGCCCGCCGGGCCAGCACGAACGAGTCCTCGAACGAATCCGGCCGCTTGTCGTGAACCCGCCGCTCCGCGATTCCGGTAATGCTCTGCAGATCGAACGGTGGCTGGTAGCCCATCTGCGCGACGAGGTCCCGGGTGGCGACGACGGTCGCCGGAAGATAAGCGCCAATCGATTCGAAACGGGTGTGAGTCACCAGATCACCTTCGGATGGGGCGGCCACAGTGGGCAGCCACGGCGAGCTCCTGAATAGACCGGAAGCAATGTTTTCGTCAGGCGTCCATCCGGATCAAGCAAATGAGAGGTGTGTCATGCCGAAATCGATGCCGGAAACCCGTACGCTGTCCCTGCGACACGCCAACGAAACCGGCGACGGGAGCGAATCGTTTCAATGCCGCGGATCCGATGATTCATGCGGCACGGTCCGCTGGAACCCCGGCGCCGTCCGTGATGCCACGGGTTTGGCGGGCGGTTCCGACTCCGGCGGCGAGGCTGCGCTCGCCGCCGTCGGACCTGCGTGCGGACCGCTTCAGCGGGGGACACCCGTGGCGCGCAGGATGAGGGTGTCGAAGGCCCGGTCGGACATGATCCGCCGTGACGCGATCAGCGGCTTGGCGCCGAAGCCCACGGCGTAGCGGGTCTTCGGGCGGCGGGCGGTGACAGCCTTGCCGACGGCGTCGGCGATGACCGCCGGCGGCGAGTTGCGGCGCGCGTTGGCCTCCGAGCTCAACGCGGCCGCGACTGCCTCGGCCTGCTTGGCGTAGGCGCCGTGGCCGGAAGCCTCGCGAAGCTTGTCCGCGGCGATGCCGCCCCACTCGGTCGCGATGCCACCGGGCTCGATGACCACGACGTCGACCCCGAACGGCTTGGCCTCCAGGCGCAGGCAGTCGCTGATCGCTTCGAGAGCGAACTTGGTGCCGTGGTACCAGCCGCCGAGCGGGGTGTAGATCTTGCCGCCCATCGAGGTGATGTTGACGATGGTGCCGGAGCGCTGGGCCCGCATGTGGGGGAGCACCAGCTGGGCGAGCCGTGCCGCGCCGAACACGTTGACCTCGAACTGTGCCCGGGCCTCGGCCAGGGGGACGTCTTCGATCGTGCCGTAGGAGCCATAGCCGGCGTTGTTGACCAGCACGTCGCAGCGGCCGGTCTCGACGATGATCTGCTTGATCCCGGCCTGCATCGATTCGTCGTCGGTCACGTCCATCGCCAGCGGGCGGATCCCGGCGGTGGCGAGCTCTTCCAGCCGATCGAGCCGGCGGGCGGCTCCGTAGACGGTGAAGCCGAGGTCGTGCAGTTTGCGGGCGGTGGCCTCGCCGATGCCCGACGACGCTCCGGTGACCAGCGCGGTCTTGGTCATGTCAGTTTCCTCCATTAAGATGAACTCGGGTTCACAATCATCATGAACCACGGTTCACCTTCCCGCAAGTCGCACCGGCAACCGCACCCGAGGAGCAACCCGATGACACCGCCCCGCCCCCTGCGCGCCGACGCGATCCGCAACCGGGCCAAGATCCTCACCGCGGCGAGCGAGCAGATCTCCACCCACGGGATCGACATCGGGATGGACGAGATCGCCACCGCCGCCGGGGTCGCCGTCGGCACCCTGTACCGGCACTTCCCCAACAAGACCGAACTCGTCGCCGCCGTCGTGGCCGACTTCTTCCACCGCGTCGCCGACGACGCCGACGCCGCGAACCAGCGCGTCGCCCAAGGCGCCCGCGCCCTCGACGAGATCACCGGTTTCCTGCGCCGGGTCATCGAGGACGCCGCGATCAACCACGCCGCCAAAGCCGCCCTCAGTGCCCTCGGCGCCCGGCCCGGCGACCCCGCCGCCGAACAACGCTCGGCAACCGCCGTGACCAGCATGATCAAGGCAGGTCAGGCGGCCGGGGACATCCATCCCGACGTCACCGTCGACGACCTCTACCTGCTGGTCGAGTCCGCTCCCACCGGCCGGCCGCCGGCCGCGCGCAGCCGATGGCTGGACCTCGTCCTGCCCGGCCTCACCACCCACCCGCGCCGCTGACCCGCGGCGTCGATGCCGGCCGCGCCCGTCGACTCGTGCGGTGAGCACTCCGGGACTGCGGTGGACGTCACCCTCCCTTTTATCTGACTGATCATCTACTGTCCTGTCAGGTAAATGGGAGGTGCAGAGCCATGCGGCTCGTCTACGTATTCGATGCCTACTGCGGCTGGTCATACGGTTTCTCCGGCACCCTGCGTGAGATCACCGGGCGGCATCCGGAGCTGCCCGTCGAGGTCGTCTCGGGTGGGCTCTTCGTCGGCCCCCGCCGGGTCCCGGTCCGCGAGTTCGGCTTCATCAAGGGCGCCAACGCCCAGATCCACGAGACGACCGGAGCCGTCTTCGGCGACGCCTACGAGCGGCTCATCGCCGACGGCTCGTTCGTGATGGACTCCGAAGCCGCCGCCCGCGGTGTCGCCGCCCTGCGTCAGGCCGCGCCGCACCGGGCCGCCGACCTCGCGATTGCCGTGCAGAACGCCTTCTACCTGCACGGTCTCAGTCTCTCCGACCCCGGCACCTACCGGACGGTCGCCGCCGAGGCGGGCCTCGACGGCGACGCGGTGACCGCGGCGTTCACCGGCCCCCCAACCGTGGACGCCGCGGTCGCCGATTTCCAGCGGGCCGCCCGGCTCAAGGTCACCGGCTTTCCCACCCTGATCGCCACGCACGGCGAGATCAACACCCCGATCGCGTACGGCCACGCGACGCCCACCCAGATCGAAGCACGACTCGCCGCCCTGTCCGTCGCCGAGGAGGCACACCCGTGAGCGTGCTGAACGTCGATATCCTCGACGTCGACTCGCCCGGCCGGCGATAGGAGCGAGACCGCGTCATCGCCCACCTTCGCCGACGTGCCGTAACCACGGTTACTTCCCAATACAATGTAACCGTGGTTACAGTGTCGGGGTGAACGAAGTCGATCAGTGGGTGCTGCTGTCGTACCGGATTCCCCGGGAGCCGTCGCAGCCGCGTATCGCGGTGTGGCGCAAGCTGGAACGCCTCGGCGTGGCCCGCCTGGGCGACGGGCTGGTCGCCCTGCCCGCGGACGACCGGACCCGCGAACAGCTCGACTGGGTCGCCGAGGAGATCGCCGACAACGGCGGCACCGCGATGATCTGGATCGCCTCACCCGGTGACCTCGCCCAGGAGCAGGCCGTCATCGACGGCATGCGCGCAGCCCGGGCCGCCGAGTACCAGCAGGTGATCGACCAGGCCGCCGACCTCACCGCCGACGACGCCGAACGGGTCCGCCTGGTCCGGCGGCTGCGTGGCGAGTTGAGGCGAGTCACCGACCGCGACTACTTCCCGCCGGCCGAGCGCGACACCGCCCGCCGCGCGGTGCAGGCGCTCACCGGGCCGGACATCACCGTGGGGGAGCGGGCATGAGGTGGGCCACCCGGGCCGGCGTGCACATCGATCGAGCCGCGTGCGCGTGGCTGATCCGGACCCACATCGACCCTGACGCGGAGTTCCTGTTCGTCGACGACCGTACCGCGGTGCCCGCCGACGCCACACCGTTCGACATGCGCGGCGCCGAGCTCGGCCACCACAAGGGTGACTGCTCGTTCGAGACCATCCTGCGACGCTACGAGCTGCACGATCCGGTGCTGTGGAAGATCGCCGAGATCGTGCACGAGGCCGACCTCGGCGACGAGCGCTACGACGCCCCGGAGGGCACCGGTTTCGACGTGATGCTGCGCGGGCTGTCGATGACCTGCGACGACGAGAACGTCCTGGTGGTCAGCGGCCTGATCTTCGACGGGCTCTACGAGTACCAGCGTCGTGCCGTGCTGCTCAACCGGACGCCCGGATGACCCGGCCGGTCGACGAGACCCGTGACGTCGTCCCGTTCGGGCAGGCGGTGCGGACCTGGTTCAGCATCTCCTTGCAGACCTTCGGCGGCCCGGCCGGGCAGATCGCGGTCATGCAACGCCACCTGGTCGACGAACGCCGTTGGATCGGGCAGCAGCGGTTCCTGCACGCGCTGAACTACTGCATGCTGCTGCCCGGCCCGGAGGCGCAACAACTGGCGATCTACGTCGGCTGGCTGCTCAACGGGCTGCGCGGCGGCCTCGTCGCCGGCACCCTGTTCGTGCTGCCCGGTGTGGTCGCGTTGCTGGCGCTGTCGGCGGTCTACGTCGGCTTCGGCGACACCACCGTCGTCACGGCACTGTTCGCCGGACTCGCCCCGGCGGTGGTCGCCGTGGTCGTGCAGGCGGTGTGGCGGGTCGCCGGGCGGGCGCTGACCAGCCGTACCCTGGTCGCCTTCGCGGTTCTCGCGTTCCTGTCGCTCGCCGTGTTCGCGATCCCGTTCCCGCTGGTCGTGGCATTGGCCGCGCTGGCCGGCTGGGCGCTGCACCGCTGGCGGCCGGGGCTTGCCGAATCGTCAGGCGGCCACGGTGCATCCGACGACGGGCCCGAGCCGCTGATCTCCGATGCCACCCTGCACCACGACCAGCCGTCCGGCCGCCGGACCGTCACCATCCTCGCCGTCGGCCTGGCCGCCTGGTTCCTCCCGGTCGCATTGTTCGCGCTGCTCACCGGCCCGGACAGCGTCTACACCCGGCAGGGGCTGTTCTTCTCCGGAACGGCCGTCGTCACCTTCGGCGGCGCGTACGCCGTGCTCGCGTTCGTGGCGCAACGGGCGGTCGAGCACTACGCCTGGCTGTCGGCCGGTGACATGGTCCGTGGTCTGGCCCTGGCCGAGTCCACGCCCGGGCCGCTGATCATGGTGGTGCAGTTCGTGGCGTTCCTCGGCGCCTACCACCATCCCGGGAGCCTGGACCCGTGGGTCGCCGGCGTCGTCGCGTCACTGCTGACGACCTGGGTGACGTTCGTGCCGTGCTTCCTGTTCATCCTGCTCGGCGCACCCTACGTGGAACGACTGCGTGGCAACCGGTCGCTGTCGGCGGCACTGACCGGCATCACCGCCGCTGTCGTCGGCGTCATCGCCAACCTCGGCCTCTACTTCGCCGTGCACACCCTGTTCAGCGAGGTGTACGAGGTGGAAGCAGGCCCGGTGCACATGACGCTTCCGGACCTCGGCGCGGCGCGGCCCGTACCCCTGGTGATCGCCGTCCTCGCGGCGGCCATGATCTTCTGGCGCAAGTGGCCGGTGCTGCGGGTCCTCGCCGTCTGCGCCGGCCTGGGCCTGATCGCCGGGCTCGCCGGCCTTCCCGGCGTATGAGCCCGGCCCGGCGCGCTACCGATCCTGCGCCGGTGGGCCTTCAGCCGTCAGGCGGTGAGCAGCACCTCGATGCAGGACGGGCGTCGCGTCGGACTCCTTGTCGGCGTCCCCGGTGAGCTTGGTGGGGTCTGGTCGGTGTGATGTCGATGCCGACCTCCTTCATCGCCTCGACCGCGGCCGGGTTGATCGTCTACGCCGGGGGAGGCGTCGCGGAGGGGCAGCGCGTCGGCGATGGCGAGGCGGGCGGGGGCGCCGAGCGCGGCGTGTATCCGGGCGGCGCGCCGGCGGTGTTCGGGATTCGCTGAACGACCGCCAGGGCGTCAGCGGAGGAATCTGATGACACCCGGGTAGCGGTCGCGCTCGCCGTTCAGCATCTGGTAGGCGAACGGGAATCCGAGGCTGACCGGGAAGATCCACGCGATATAGGGCACCAGCTCGGGTTCCTCGTTGGTGTAGACGGAGACGACCGCGACGACACCGGCGACGGCCAGCCAGGTGAGATGGAAGTTGAGGGCGGCCACAGCATGCCTGCGCACGTCGGGCGACCACCAGCCGGCGGCTGCCAGCGCGATCAGCGGCGCCACCCAGCCGAGCAGGCCGCCCACGGCGCTGCCGGCCACGCCGCCCCAGTGGGCGAACCCGATCAGGAACCGCTCGAACCCGACGCGCCCGGCCCGGGCCGGTACGACATCGTCGGGAACCGGCTCGGCGGTCCATCGATCGTCGGGAACGGGGAGCGGGTCATCCGTGACATCCGGTTCGGGAACGCTCGGCTCCGGCAGTCGGCCCATGGCCACACGATAGCGACGGTGTCCTAACCGGATCCCGGACGTCTAGACGTCCGGGGTGAGCAGGGTGGCGAGCCGGCGCATCAGGGCGGGGCGGGGACGGTAGTAGACCCAGCTCGCGCGGCGCTCGGCGTCGACCAGGCCGGCCTCCCGCAGGGTTTTGAGGTGGTGGGAGATCGTCGAGCCGGACACCTCGAAGGCCGGGGTGAGGTCGCAGACGCAGATCTCGCCGTCGGGTGCCGAGGCGATCATCGACATCAGCTGGAGCCGGACCGGGTCGCCGAGGGCTTTGAAGGCGGCCGACAGGTTGACGGCGGCGGCCGAGTCGAGCGGTTCCTGTGCCATCGGTGGGCAGCACGGCACCTCGGCGTCGGCGTCGGGAGTGGTGGGCATGGCGGCCGGTTTCGACATGAGCCGAGTTTGACAACGATCGAATCCGTATGCAACTCTCGATTTCGAGAAACATCGAATCCAACGGTTGTCGAAACCGGCTCGCGTTCGAGCGCCGCAGACCGACATGAAGGAGAACCAGCGATGAGCGACACCACGACCACCGCCGGAGGGTTCACCGGCGAACCGGCGACCACCCTGACGGTCACCGGCGCAGGCGGCTGCTGCGGCAGCGTTTCCACGGCCGCCGTCGCCGAACCCGCGCCGACGGCCGCGGCGCCGTGCTGCGGCACGACGGCCGAGGCGAACGCCGAAAGCGCCTGCTGCGGCAGCGCGGCCAAGACCGAGGCGGTCGCCGCGGGCCAGGCCTGCTGCCGGTGATGACCCCTTCCCCGTCGCAGACAGGAGCACTTCCCGTGTCCAGCCAGCTCACCGCACTGCCCGTCGTGGTCATCGGCGCCGGACCGGTCGGCCTCGCCGCCGCCGCCCAGCTCACCACGCGTGGCCTGCCCTTCGTCGTCCTGGAAGCCGGTGACGGCCCGGCCGCCGCCGTCCGCGAATGGGGACACGTGCGGCTGTTCTCGCCATGGCGATACGACATCGACCCGGCCGCCGCCCGCCTGCTCGCCGAAGCCGGGTGGGTGCGGCCCGACGACGAGAAACTGCCCACCGGCGCCGAACTCGCCGCCGACTATCTCCAGCCGCTCGCCGACCTGCCCGCGCTCAAACCACACATCCGCTACGGCGCCCGCGTCGCCGCGATCACCCGCCTCGGCCTGGACCGCGTCCGCAGCGCCGGCCGGGAGGACACGCCGATGCTCGTGCGACTGGCCGACGGCACCGACATCCACGCCCGCGCGATCATCGACGCCTCCGGCACCTGGCACACACCCAACGTGCTCGGCGCGTTCGGCATCCCCGCCCACGGCGAAACGGGCGCTGCGCCGTACCTCGACAATGCCCTGCCGGACGTCTTGGGCCGGGACCGGGGCCGGTTCGCCGGACGCCGTGTCCTCGTGGTCGGCGCCGGGCACTCCGCCGCCAACACCATCCTGGCCCTGGCCGCCCTCGCCGAACAGGAACCCGGCACCGCCGTCACCTGGGCCGTGCGGTCCGGCAGCCCGACCCGCACCTACGGCGGGCAGAGCGCCGACGCCCTACCCGAACGCGGAGCCCTCGGCACCCGCCTGCGCCAGGCCGTCGAGACCGGCGCCGTCACCCTGCTCACCAAGTTCCTGGTGCAGCGCGTCACCGTCGACGGCGACACGGTCCAGGTCTCCGACGGCGAGCGCACCGTCACCGCCGACCGGATCGTCTCGGCCACCGGCTTCCGCCCCGACCACACGATCACCAGTGAACTGCGTCTGGACCTCGACCCGATCCTCGGCTCCACCCGCGCCCTGGCACCGCTGATCGACCCGAACGAGCACTCCTGCGGCACCGTCCCGCCGCACGGCGTCGACGAACTCGGCCACCCCGAGCCCGGCTACTACGCCATCGGCGTCAAGAGCTACGGCCGGGCGCCGACGTTCCTGCTCGCCACCGGTTACGAACAGGCCCGCTCCGTCGTCGCCGCCCTCGCCGGCGACTGGGAGGCGGCCCGCGACGTACAGCTCGACCTGCCCGAGACCGGTGTCTGCAACAGCGACCCGGTCGACGACGACGGTTGCTGCGGTACGGCTCCCGGAGCCGCGCCACTGAACCTGATCACCATCGGCGACAAGCCCGCCGACGCGCAGACCGGCTCCTGCTGCTGACCGCCGTGCGAAACGCGATCCCGCCGGCCGTCACGAGCGGCCGGCGGGTGTTCCACGGCTGGTGGATCGTCGCCACCTTCGCCGTCACCCAGACCATCGGGTACGGCACCCTCTACTACGCCTTCGCCGTGGTGCTGCACCCGATCGCCGCCGACCTGCACACCACACCCGCGGCCGTGACCGGGGCGTTCACCACCGCGATCCTCGCCCAGGCGGCAGCCGCGATCCCGGTCGGCAGGTGGCTCGACCGGCACGGCGGCCGTGCCCTGATGACCGTCGGCGCCCTGCTCGGCGCCACCATGCTGGCAGCCTGGGCGCAGGCCCGCACGGTGTGGCAGCTGTACCTGATCTTCGCGGGGCTCGGCGTCGCCATGGCGATGGCGCTCTACGAGGCCGCCACCGCGGTCCTGATGTCCTGGTTCGACGCCACCCGCCGCGCGAAGGCGATCCTCGGCATGATCGTCGTGGCCGGGTTCGCCAGCACCATCTTCATGCCACTCACCGGCTGGCTCACCGAACGCCACGACTGGCGAGCCACCCTCCTGGTACTCGCCGGACTATATGCCGGTGTGGCCGTACCACTGCATCTGCTCGTCGTCCGCCGGCCACCGCAGACGGTGCGCGGATCGCGGCGCGCAAGTCCCCTCCACCGGCGGAGTCTGGTCCGGACCGCGATCCGCGACAGCCGGTTCCGGTGGCTGGCCGCGGCATTCGTCGCTCACGCCGCCGCGATGACCACGATGACCGTGCACCTCGTCGGCTACCTGGTCAGCCGCGGGCATCCAGCGACGTTCGCCGCGACCGTCGCCGGGCTGCTCGGTGTCCTGTCGGTCACCGGCCGGCTGCTGCTCACCGCGACCGCCCGCCGAGTCCGGCTGCACCGCATCGTCGCCGCCGTCTTCGCGCTGCAAGCCGCGGCCGCCCTCAGCCTGCCCCTGCTGGCCGGCACCCGGCTCGGAGCCGCGCTCGCCGTCACCGCCTTCGGCCTCGGATTCGGCATCGCCAGTCTCGCGGCCCCGCAACTGCTCGCCGACCGGTACGGCACCGACGCGTACGCCAGCATCGCCGGCACCCTTGCCGCGCTCGTCACCCTCGCCAGAGCCGGCGCCCCCCTGGCCGCGGCGTTCCTGCTCACCGCCTCCGGCGACTACCGGATCGTCCTGTCGGCCCTCGGCGGCGCCGGCCTGGTCGCCGCCGCCGGGATCCTCGCGAGCGCCGGCACCGCACCCGCGGCAGCCCGGCAGCGGATCCCCGACTCTGCCGGGTGATCACGCCCCCGTCGCTGCGGCATCTGGAAGGCGTACGCCGGTTGCTCGCGGTGGGCCGGGGTCCGGTAGCCCCGCGCCCGTCCTCAAACCCTCGGGTTCCGTTGGCTGACACACGCGGGCAAGCCCATCATCCGGTGATTCGCCGCCCGGTTCCCGCCTCGTCGAGGGCGTGGTCCAGTTTCTGCTGGAGATGCCGGGACTCATCCTCGGCGCTGGCCCGTTCCCTCCGCAGCTCCCGCAGCCGGGTGACGAAGGCGGCATGTTTGAGGCGTGAGGCGTCAGCAGGGCCCCATAGTTGCATTTTGAGATTCCGGTTCTCCGCGGCCAGTTCGGCGAAGGTCTGTTCCAGCACCTCCAGGAACTCATCGACGTGGCCCTCGTGGTAACCACGCCGCCCCAACCGGGCTCGCCGGAACACCGCGTCGCGGATGCGTCTCGTCGCGAGACCAGCGTCGGTCCACTCTCCTTCACCGGGGTGGCTGTTCCCGGCTGTCACAGCGGATCAAGAACCTGGAACGTGGTGGCGTACCGGGCCGGGACCGGCTCGAGCCGAATACGGTCGGCGGCCAGAATCAGGTGACGATCCGGGTAGTTGACCGACCGCAGCGCGATGCCGTTGCCGACCGTCACCGGGCAGAAGGTGGAGTCCTGATCGAACAGGGCGCTGTCCGTGACCCTGTCCAGGCGCAGCGAGAAGTCACGGTGCCGCAGGAAGAAGCCGGGGTGGTTGCCCGACTCGAAGGACAGGCAGTGTCCGTCCACCCGTCCCGCCCGGACGACGAACGTCGAGTCCATCCGATCTGTCGAGCTGCTCGACGCGGTGATGGCATCGACACGAGCGACGGAGTCGCGGTGGCGCAGCCGATGTCCAGGCCTGTCCGCCGGGCCCAGCCCGATCATGCTGCCGACGAGCAGGCCCGCGCGCGTGACGGAGGCATGCGGTGTCGGGGAGCTGCTGGCGGCGGTTGCGCTGTGGCGGGGCGGGCCTTGGAGGTACGGACCGGCAGTTGCCCGGCCCGTGGGAGCGTCGGCCGGCCGTACCCGGGCAGAGGTGACCGGCGCACTGCTGGGTGTCGGCGGGAGTGAGATCGCCGGTGACGTCTCGGGCACGGGCCGGGCACGGGGTGCGGCCGGGGTCCGTGGTGAGGCCGACGACTTGGTCAGCAGCATGGTCGCCATCGTGGAATAGCCCACCACGAGCACCGAAGCGGCGCCGACAGCGATCAGCACCCGGCGCGTCGTGGCGGGGTTTTCGGCTTCCGGCATCGCTGATGACTCCTGGGAAAAGACGCGGGCTGTGTCGAAGGCAATGGACGTGGACGATGCGCAAACGCGCAAGATCACATTGCCAGGGAAGTGAACGCGTCCTCAAAGTCTTTGTCAAGTCAGGCCTTTGTAAGTTCTATTGCCATTACCCGGCGAGCAAAAATGATTCCTGCATCACATTCGAAGTGGTCGTCCTCCAGGTGCTTTAGGTGGGAGATCTTCGCAGCTCAGCATGCCTGTACTGGATGTTCGTCAGGTCGAGGCCGTGTCGGTAATGGACGTCGAATGGATCGCGTTCCGAAGAGCGGAACGCAATCCTGGCATGCGTCTTGCTGTTCTGCTAAAGACGGTTCAGTCGAACCTTCAATGCCTTTTCCATGCTCGAAGACGAACGGGTCGTACGTCCACCGCCCGCCTCGGCGGCGCCGGGGATCGGGAAGAGGTCACCACCACCCTCGGCGAGCCACGCCGAACGTGGCGGTTGTTGGCGTTCACCGATGCCCGGGTACGTATCGTTCCCGGTATGGCCGGTTCGGGAAGGCTGGTTTGAGGTGGCACCGCAGCGCCCTCGTCCCTACGGCGACGGCCTCGGACATGGCGCCGACAGCGTGCTGGGCAAGACGCGGCTGATCCTCGAAGCCTTTGGGGTCGATGACACGGAGCTGCCCTTGTCGGCGTTGTCCCGCCGTACCGGCATTCCCAAAGCCACCGTGCACCGCCTCGCTCAGGAACTCCTCGACTGGGGAATGCTGGAGCGCTCCGCCTCCGGCTACCGCCTGGGAATGCGCGCCTTCGAGCTGGGCTCCCGTGTCTCCCGGCTCCGGGTGCTCCGCGACGTCCTGCGCCCCCACATGGAGCGCCTCCGGACGCTCACCAGGGAAACAGTGCACCTCGCCGTCCTCGACGGCCTGGAGGTCCTGTTCGTGGAGAAGATCGCCGACGGCCCCCGGGTCGCCCCGCCGTCCCGCATCGCCGGCCGCCGGCTGCCGCTGCACTGCACCGCGACCGGAAAGGTGCTGCTCGCCTTCTCGCCGCCGGACGTCCTCGACGAGGTCCTCGCCCGTCCGCTGGAGCGCCGCACCCCGTCGACGGTGGTGATTCCGTCGTTGATTCGCGAGCAGATCCGCAAGGTGCGCGAGACGGGCCATGCCATGGAGAGCGAGGAGACCGCAATCGGCTACTGCTCGACCGCGGTTCCCCTGTTCGGTAGCAGTGGCCTGGTACTCGGCGCGGTGGCGGTCACCGCGCCGACGTTCCGGGCCACCACGGCCCGCTATGTTGCGGCCCTGACCGCGGTCAGCCGCAGGCTGGCCGCGGCCGACAACATCAACTGATCGAAGGGGATCGAGATCGGTTTCGTCAACCGCCGCGACGAGCCCGTCGTCCTCCACTGGATCGACCTCCGCGGGACGCGGGAACGCTACGACGTTTCCGGCAGAGCGGGGACACGCGCCAGCAGCCGACCTGTGTCAGGCACCCGTGGGTGGTCACCGACGTGCGGGGCCGCAGCCTGGCGATCTTCCCGCGAGCCGGCCCGCTCAGGCGACGATCACTCAGCGTCGTTATTTTCGTGCGCGTCGATGGCCGAGGCGTGACGGATCGGCGACATGAGATGGCGTCACCTCCCACCCACAGCAAACCCAAAGATCGCCTGCCATTATCGTCGTGTTGACGATAAATGGAGGCGATCCTCGTGAGGCAATGGACGGACACCGATCTCTGGGTGCTGCGAACCATGAAAGGCACCCGCAACGACAACCGTGCGCCGCTGGCCGACCTGATCGGCATCGGTGACTTCATCGGACGTGCCATCCTCGAGGAATTCGAGTTCACCCACGCGATGGGCAACCTGGTCGCCGCGGGCCTGGCCGAATTCGGCGACGGCACCTACTGGCTCACCGAGGCCGGCGGCCGGCTGTTCCAGCGGCGCGCCGACCGCCTGCTCGCCGGCCTGCGCAAACTCGGCCCTCCGACGGGCACCCCGATCACACTGGAACCCGGGGAGTTCGACCGGGCCGTGCAGAACTACTGCAACGCGGCGGCCGCCAGCCGGACCAAGAGGCGAGCCGAGCAACGCGGGACGTCGTGACATCACATCGCGGAAGCCGCCCGAACCACGTGCGTTCGGACGGCTTCCGCCTTCATTGCAGGTCCTTCGTTGCAGGTCAGGACACGATGCAGTTCTTGCCGTTCGCGCCGGTGCCGGTCTTGGTGGGCTCGGCACCCGTGTTGTTGCCCGTGTAGAGCCAGCAGGTCGGGATGCTGCCGATGCTGTTGCTCTTCAGCGTCGCGACGTCGCCGTAGTTGGTGTTGACGCCGGCGATCACCTTGCCGCTGGTGGCGGTGACGTTCTGGATGGTCACCTTGCGGGCGGCCTGGGTGGAGCAGTTACCGCACGAGCGGTAGAGCTTGCCGAAGTTGGAGACCTTGAAGTTCTTGATGGTCACCGACCCGCCGGCACCGCGGTTGTCCTGGAACACCTTGTCGGACGCGCTCGCCGCACTACCGCCGTCGATCACGACGGTGGCGTTGTTGCCGCGGAAGGTGGCCGCGTCCTCGCCGACGTCCTGCCACACGACGTTCGTCAGATTGCAGCTGCCGGCGCAGTGGACGCCGTCGGCGGACGGGGCGCCCAGGATGACGTTCTTCAGGGTGGCGCCGGCGGCCAGGTCGAAGATCGGGTCCTGGCCCTCGTTCTGGCCACCGCTGCCCAGGTCGCCGGAGCCGATGTAGCGCTTGCCGCCGCCGTCGAAGGTGCCGGTCACCTTGATCGACGCGGTGACCTTCACGTCCGTGGCGGCGGACGCCATGTTCACCGTCGCGACAGAACCGGCCAGGGCTGCGGCCAGAACGACGGCACCGATGAGCACGCGCGGTCTTCTCATGTGAAACCTTTCCATGGGGGAGGCCCACCTCCGGCGAGGACGGTGAGCGGAACCGGCTGTCGTCACGAGGGGTTGGGTGACGTCATGGGGATGAGGCCGGTCGGTCTTGGGGAAGGACGCCTCCAACATGTCATCGGCATTCGATTTAAGTCAATGAGAATCGTTTGCAGCTTTGTTGCAGGATTGGGGCTATTGCGTGCTCGTACCTGGGGTTCCAGCGGTTTGAACAGCAGCGCGACTGTTGAGTCTTTGCGCGGCCCCTCTGTCGACGGTCATTGCATTCTGTAGTCGAGTGGATCCTCCATGTCACAGTGGGCGGTGATCGCCGTTCACCACTGGAGAGAGTGACATGGCCGATAGCGGGCGAAGGCTTGCGTCCTGGTTCACCGATCACAAGAAGTTCATCACGCTCACCACCGTCCTGAGTCTCATCATCGCCGCCTCCGCATTGGCCGTGGACCTCTTCGACGTGATGGGCAGACCCGAGGACGCGGCGCAAGCCGGGCGGGTGTCGCCGTCGCCGGTGCCGCCCGCGTCGCCTGCCGCCTCGGCATCGCCCGCCGTCTCGACATCGCCTGCCTCGCCCACCATCTCGACCACGCCGAGCCCGCAGACCGGAATCCTCGAACCGGTGTCCGGCGCGACTGTCAAGAACTGCCCGGACGTCCAATTCGTCGGCCCGGCGCCGGCCCCCGGCAGGCAGTACATGATGTCCTCGAAAGAAAGCACCCTGCCCAAGTACCAGTTCGATCCCTACCTCGAAGACCTCGGGAACGGTCTCTGGACCAAAGAACTCTCCCTGGGCCGTGATGCCGACGGGATCGGGAAGCCCTATCTGATCACCGTCTACGAAGTGGACACGACACAGGTCGAGCAGCTCGGCGATCCGGCGAAGGGCGGCTGGTGGGAATCCACGACGGCACCTTCCACCGCCCGGGTGGTCGACACCGTCAAAGTCAAACGCGAGGACCGGCCGAAGTCCGCATTCCCCGACGGCAGCTGCTCGTAGCGCCGACCCCGACGGCCGCTACAGGATCTGGCTGGCGGTGGCTCCGACCTCATCCTGCTCCGGGCGAAGAACTATCCAGCCGAGGTCATGCTCTACGAGGGCGGCGGCCAGTCGCCGCAGAACGATCTGAAACTCCCCGGATCCGGTCGACACTTCGACATCGAGATGCCAGCGTCCAGATCCGGAGCCCGCGCCCGTGACCTCGCCATCTTCGCCCAACGCGGCTACGAGGAGATCCTCGACGTCATCCCGATCGATGTCGTCCGGCAACGGCTGTGGTCCGATGACCTCTACGAACACGAGCGCGAGTGTAATGGCGACCGAGGACGGGCATCCAGATCGCCAAGGATTACCTGCATCAGGCGCGATCGTCGTCCTCTGGAGCTGTCCCTGTCGCGCTGACCTCGACCGGGACTTCGAACATCGTGATCGGCACGGGAGGCAGGCCGAGCTCCGCGCGGACGGCCTGCGTGAACTCGTGCAAAGCGTGTTGCGCCGCTCGTCTCCGGACCACCCACTCATCCCAGCTGAGCTTGCCGGCGCGTGCCGTGACATAGAGGGCGTTGATCGCACCTTCGACCTGGTGGGCACTGGCTATGACCGGTGCCGAGCCGTGGAGCCATACCGCGATGATCGCCTGATTGAACTCGGCGCCCCGATCCAGCGCATTACTGGCGGCCGTTTCAGCCTCTGTGCCGGAAGACGGGAGCAGGGCGAGTTGACGGATGGCCTCGCGGAGCTGGTAGTAGGAGCCAGCGAACTGCTCATAGATGCGTATCCGCTGGTCACGCTTCCAGCGGCTGGTTTCACTCCGGGTGTCCCAGTATCGTCCGACCATCACTCCCAGGAGACCGGCGATTGCTGCGTACAGTGCTGGCTGCATGATCCTCCTCGATCCGTCGCGTCATCCTGCGATCTCGTGGTCATCGACGCAAGTAAACAAGGAGCTGGTCGGTTGATTGTCGAAGGGTGTCGATGAGTGGCGGCGGGATTCTCTCCAATCACCGCTTCTTGGTCCTATGGACTGGAAACGGGCTCTCGTTGCTCGGAATCTCGGGTGTCCGCCTGACGTATCCGCTGGTCGTGCTGGCGACCTCTGGTTCCCCCGCGTGGGCCGGCTGGGTCACACTCTGCGCCACCCTGCCGGGCCTGCTGTTCCAGGTGCCGGCCGGGGCCCTGGCGGATGCCTTCAACCGTCGCCAAGTCATGATCATCAGTCAGGTGGCGGGACTGCTCGCGACCGTCGCCGCACTCTGGGCGGTGACTGTCGATTCTCGCTGGAGTCTGACGGTACTGATGGTCTCCGCCTTCATCGAGGGCACCGCCTACGCCGTTTTCAGCATCGCCGAAGTCGCGGCGATCCGGGACGTCACGGCCGAACACGAGAGGGCAGCGGCCTACTCGTTCTACGAGGCCGAGCAGCCGGTAGCCAACCTCGTCGGCCGGGCGGTCGCCGGAGCCCTGTACGGTGTCGGCCGCTGGCTGCCCTTCGCGGCCAACGGCGTGTCGTACCTCATCTGCGCCGTCACGCTGCTCACCTGTCCACGTCGGATGTTCGATCCTCGTGCGGAGCCGTCCAAGCCCCTGGCCGGGGAAGCCGACAGCTTCTGGTCGACGACCTTGGACGGCCTGCGGTGGACGTGGAACGTACCGTTCCTCCGTTTCTCCACGTTCGTCACCGGCTTCGCCAACATCGTCTTCCAGGTCCTGATCCTGTTCTTCGTCGTCGTCGGCACAGAACGCGGGTATCAGCCCTGGCTGATCGGCCTGATCCTGGCCAGTTCGGGAGTCGGCGGTGTCGCCGCTTCGTTCGCCACCGCCTGGCTCGACCGCCGTCTCGGTCAACGCGGGACGTTCGCCGCGGCCCTCTGGGTCTGGGCGTTCACACTACTCGTCATTGCGTTGACCACGAATCCGATCGTCCTGGCGCTGGCGTGGGCCGTGGCCGGGGCAGGGGGCGTGGTGGTGGCCCTGGTGCTGACCATGTCGCGCCTCCGCGCGGTACCGGAGGCCGCGTTGGGCAAGGTGGTCGGTGCGGCCTCGACGATCACGGACGGTGCCGTGCCGCTCGGCGCCATTCTCGCCGGCTACCTGTTGTCGGTATGGGAGACCAGCGAGATCGGCTGGGCGCTGTTCATCTGCATGCTCCTGCTGGCCGTCGCCGGCAGCCGCAACCTTGCCCGAAACCGCCGCCTCGACGCGCAGCACACGGCTCCGTACGGTTCGGAATCCGTTGGGGGGAAGAATGAACTCTGACAAGCAACGGCGGGCGGGCGCCGAGCATTCTCTCGGTCCGATATACGCACGGGGCAGCAGCCACCCTGTCATCCGGTCTGCGGGGCCTGATATTGTCTGTCAGTGTCTGCGGGTGATGTCGCTGAAATGATTTGAAAACAGCACTCCAGCAAGCCTTTCAGGCTCAGGCCGGCGAGCCGGGCTCAGGGCACCCGCCTTCGTCTGGCTCGTCGGTGATGGCGCCTCATGGTCATTTCCGGTGCCGTGGGGGAGTGTCATAGAATTCATTCTGAGAAACTCGTGCGGTGTGCTCGCCGAGGGTATCGGGGCGAACGTATCCTACGCTGACATGATAAAAGTATTCCGCGAATCGCAGCGATCAGGGCGTGGCATGATTCCATTTTTTCGTGCCGTGTCCGATGTGGGAGATGCTGAAAAACTAATCGCCGCGGCCGCCTTCTCGGCAATTGTCGCCGACGCTGCATGGCGTGGTTATTCCGTCCCTCCTGCTGAAGAATTACTGATCCTGGACCGGGCCTTCATCATGGAAGGTGGAATAGCCTTTCATGCTTTCGTGATGGCGGCACGCGGAAAAGATGAGTTTTTCGCAGACGCGATCGTTCCCTTGGAAGGGATCGCTGATATCGGAGTGCAGATAAAGGTTTTTCCTGAGTTGGGTTGATTCGAGGCTCAGAGTTTCCCGTGCTCCTACCGAGTCGGCCAGGTCGAGGCGGTACCTCGCGGTGAGTGCCATCGGCGGCAGGCACTGGAAGCAGTGGAAAAGTCCGGCGCTGCCGCTCTCGGTCGGCTGCTGATACGGTTCGTCGATGTCTCGGCGTGCGGAGGCCCGTAGGCCACGAACCGGGCGCGCCACGATCTACGACGTCGCCCGCTTCGCGGGCGTGTCCGCCGGAACCGTCTCTCGGGTCCTGAACGGTCATGCGGTCGGCGCCGCCAGCCGCAGAGCCGTGGAACGAGCACTCGCCGCCATCGGCTACGTGCCGAACCAGCATGCCCGTCGGCTCGCCGGAGCGCGCCCCGAGACCGTGGTGTTCCTGCACTGCGTGCCCGGCGACCGGCTGCTGGCCGATCCCAACGTCAACGCGATGCTGCTCGACTGCCTGCGTACCCTCGGCGAACAGCACATCATGATGGTCACCCCGGTCGCCGGGGGCGGATCACCCGACGTGGCCACCCGTACGCTGACCGCCCGCCTCGACGACCCGGCGCTGATGTTCTCCGTGCCGCGTGCTTCGACCGCGGTCGACGACCTCGTCAGCCGTCACGTACCCGTGGTGACGTGCGGAACCCCGCTCGGCCACGAACGCCACGTCTCCTACGTGACCACCGACGACCGCGACGGTGTCCAGCAGATCGTCGCCTACCTGCGCTCACGCGGCCGGCGTCGCATCGCCATCGTCACCGGGCCCATGGACCTGCCCGGCGGCGTCCAGCGCCTCGCCGGCTACCGCGACGCCATCGGCACCTTCGACCCCGCGCTCGTCGTCCACGGCGACTACACGTACGCCAGTGGCATTGCCGCGGCCGAGAGTCTCCTGCGTCGGACACCCGACGTCGACGCGATCTTCGCCGCCTCCGACATGATGGCCGCCGGCGTGCTCGACGCCTGCGCACAGGCTGGACGGCGCGTCCCCGACGACGTCGCCGTCGCCGGCTACGACGACGCCCCGATCGCCGTCAGCACCACGCCGCAGCTGACCACCGTACGTATCCCGTGGCACCGCTACGCCGGACAGCTGACCAGCCAGCTGCTGCGCCGCATCGACGGCGATGACGCCTCCGGCGTGATCATGCCCGTCGAGTTGATCGTCCGCGGCTCCACCTGATCGGCCGCACGCTCACCGGCCTGCCGTCCACCGGAGCGGTAGGCCGGCGGCTCCAGGTTTGCCGAAAACTGTGTGCGGGAGGACGGCAGGTAGCAGCATCAGGAACTGGCGCGAGGGAGCTGGTCATCCCCTGGGTCGACGCTCGAAGTCCGACAGCGGGGGAGCCACGATGTCGCATCGTTCGCCGGTATCGCCCGGAACAGCACGGCCAGGCCCGTACCGGAGAATGGCCCTGATCCTCGCCGGGGTAGCGGCATTGCTTCTGCCGACCGCGGGTGTGCCGGCCACCGCCGGTGCTCGGATCCTGGAGACCAGGGTGCTGGCAGCACCGTCGCCGGTGCCCGGAAGCGACAACCGGACACATCTGGTCTACGAGGTTCTGCTGCGTAACGTCTCGGCCCAGCCCGTACACCTGGATCGGGTGGAAGTGCGGGAACCTGACCGCACCGGCCCCGTCGCCGTCTACGACTCGCCGGCGATCGATCGACTCCTGCTGGACCCCGAGGCCCGCACGTTCAGCCGGACGCTGGCACCCGGCAGGTCCGCCGCGCTGCTGCTCGACGTCACGATGGCGCCCGGCGCCCGGGTGCCGGGCCGGCTGAGCCACCGCTTCGACGTCTCCGGAGCCGCCGACCGGACCGTGCGTGGCGCCGCGACGGATGTCGGCCGGCGTGCACCCCTGCGCCTCAGCCCACCGCTGCAGGGTGACGGCTACGTCGTGTACGGATGCTGCCGCCCGCCGTTCGTACACCGCCTGGCCCTGATGACGTTCGACGGCCACACGTTCGCGGCCCAGCGGTACGCGATCGACTTCGTCCAGACCGACGACGGGGTACGCAGTCACACCGGTGCCGAGGACCGTAACGAGAGCTACTTCATCTTCGGCGACGGTGTCCGGGCGGTCGCCGACGGCACGGTGCTGGCGGTCCGGGACGGCGTGCCCGCGAACGTCGCGGGGAAGCTACCGCCCCGCCCCGACACCGCGGACCTGACCGGCAACTTCGTCATCCAGGACCTCGGCGGCGGGGCGTACGCGCTGTACGCCCACATGCAGAAGGGCAGCCTGCGGGTCCAGCCGGGCGACCGGCTCACCCGTGGCCAGGCCATCGGCCTGGCCGGCAACTCCGGCAACTCGAGCGAACCGCACCTGCATTTCCACGTGGTCGACAGTCCGGGCCTGCCGTTGGGTGTGGCCGGCGACAGTGTGCCGTACACCTTCGACCGGTTCCGGTTCCGGAACCGGATCGGCGGCCTGGACAAAGAGCCGGAGGCGCCGGTACGGCTGCCCGCCCCGCCCACACCGGGCCGGGCCGGGCAGTACCCGCTCGCCGGCGATGTCGTCGATTTCCGATGAGCGCCGTCACGGATGTTCTCGTGGCCGGTGCCGGCCCGACCGGTCTCACGCTCGCTTGCGACCTCGCCCGTCGCGGTGTGGCGGTGCGGATCGTCGACCGGATGCCCGAGTTCCCCACCGGCTCCCGGGGCAAAGGGCTGAGCCCGCGCAGTCAGGAGGTCCTCGACGATCTGGGGGTCGTCGACCGGATCCTGGCGTCCGGTGTCAGCCACCTGCGGCACCGCAAATACCAGGGGACCCGGGTGATCGCCGAAGTCGATCCGCAGGCCGACCAGATCGTCACGCCCGACGTCCCGTACCCCGCGGCCCTGATGATCCCGCAGTGGCGGGTGGAGCAGATCCTGCGCGAGCGGCTCGACGGCCTCGGCGTCACCGTCGAGCGTGGCGCCGAACTGCGCGACTTCCAGCAGGACACCGACGGGATGACCGCAACGGTCGGTGAGGAACGGATCCGGGCCCGATACCTGATCGGCTGTGATGGTGGCCGGAGCACCGTCCGCAAGGCACTCGGCCTGCCGATGCGTGGCGAGACACCGGACATGCAACTCATGGCGGTCGGTGACGTCCAGGTCGACGGGCTCGGCCGCGACGCCTGGCACCAGTGGTTCACCGACGACGGTGTCGTCATGCTGTGCCCGCTGCCGGGCACCGACGTGTTCCAGATACAGGCCTCGCACGAACTCGACGCCGACGGCACACCGCTCGAACCGACCCTGCAACGCTTCCAGCAGACCTTCGACCGGGTGGCCGGGCTGCCGGGAGTGCGCTTGCGTGAACTGGCGTGGCGCTCGACGTACCGCGTCAATGTCCGGATGGTCGACCGGCTCCGGGTGGACCGGGTGTTCCTCGCCGGGGACTCCGCCCACGTGCATCCGATCGCCGGTGGCCTCGGCATGAACAGCGGGATCCAGGACGCGTACAACCTGGGCTGGAAGCTCGGTCTGGTGGTCGCCGGGAAAGCCACCCCGGCGCTGCTGGACACCTACGACGAGGAACGGCTGCCCATCGCGAGCTGGCTGCTGGACATCACCTCGGAACGGCTCGCCGCGGTCCTCGACGCGGTCAAGGAGAAGGGCGGCGGTCTCGACGCGGTGGCCTCGCCCGAGTTGACCCAGCTGGGGCTGCGGTACCCGTGGAGCCGGCTCTCCCGCCAGGCCGGCCGGACCGCCCGGGTGCGGCCGGGGGACCGGGCGCCGGACGCGCCGCTGCGGGACACCGCCGGCGGGCCGATCCGCCTGTTCGATCTGTTCCGCGGTCCGCGTTTCACCCTGCTCGGCATCGGTGGACACAGTGTCCCGGCGCTCGACGGTGTGGACCCGGCGATCGTCGGCTCGTGGACGGTCGGTCCGGGCGGCCTGCACGACGACGGCGGCCATGCCGCGAACGCCTACGGCGCCGAAACCCTCGTTCTGGTACGCCCGGACGGTCACGTGGGCCTGGTCGCCGACCCCGGGGACGGCCGCAGCGTCCGCGACTACCTGAGCTCGCTGTCGACAGGACGCACGGAGTCGCCTGCGCCGTCGTGAACCTCAAGATCCCGGTTTCGTTGTACTCTCCATCGTTCGGCTGGGAGCGTCTCCGTTGTCCGGGTGAGATTGGGCTTCGTGTCCTTCCGGTCGGCCGTCGTTCCCGCCATGATCAACTTGCGTTGGGATCGCCGCGTAACGCCCGAGGAGCATGGATTGAGTCACCCCACCGACGGACCACTCCCCGGCACGCCGGCCCTACCGATGTCCGCTCGTGGTGGCGTGAGGCGGGCGTGAGAGTCATCGCAGCGGTAGGTGCCCTGGTCGCCGCTTCCCGCCGAGCGGGGGTGCCGAGCATGTCGGCACCGCGGATCGAGGCGGCCGCGCACCAGCTGACGGACTCGTTCGCGGTGCTCGGGACCAGCGACGACCCTCTCGACTGGATGACCGCCCCGGCACACCTGACCGCCGCAGTGATGCACGACAGCCTCCTCGCGGACCGCGATCGTGATCTCAGCGCACCGGCGGCCTACACGGCGTTGAGCAAGTTCCGGTACCCGAAGGTGCTGGACGTGGGTAGACCCGACCTCCGGCCACTGCTGCGCATCCGATACCTCGATGTCGCCGAAGCCGCCGCGGACGAGGTCCGCGGCAGTCGGTCGGCGGCAGCCGACACCCACTGGCGCATGCTGCAGGCACTTTTCACCGACCACCGGGTCCAGCAGTGGCGCGTGGGCGTCACCGTCGCCGACATGGCGTCCACCGCCCCCGGTTTCGGCTCGCTGCAGCGCACCGTCGCCCGGCACCTGCCGGACCTGGACCACAGCACACAGGAGATCCTCACCGAGTTCGCGCTGACCGCGGCTCGAGGGCGCTTCGGCGCCGACCTGCGCGCCGAACAGTGGCGTAGCCACATCCGTGACGGGTTCGAGCTGTATGTAAGTTTCCTGGCGAGCAGCGGCACCGACGCCGTACCCGACGACGACATCCTCGCCGAGTACAGCCGCGGCATCGCGAACTTCCCGGAGCCGTGGCTGAGCCGGACAGGGTGGGAGAAGGCCCGGTCCCGGAAGTTCCACCTGCCGCTGACGCTGTCCACATTGCTGCGCCCGGACCGCACTGCTGACCGGAACGCGTTCTGCGATGCGGCTCACCGGCTCGCGGACCGGATCGGCCGGCGCCTGGCCGGCGAACCCGGTGCCACCGTGCCTGATGTGGCCGCCTTCCAGCGCCTGGTCGCCCAGTGGCGCCGCCTCACCGCAGCCCCGCCGCCGGTGCCGAAGCAGGTGGCGACCGCTGAACCGCCACACCGGCGAGCAACCGCAACGCGGACCACCCGTGACCGCTCCGGCGCGGCACCGGACGGGCCGTCACGCACCGAACCCAAGCCCGGGCATCGGGCGCGGACCGGGCTTCGCGACACCGAACAGAACCTGGTCGAGCGGGCATTCACCGCAGTGGGGTCACCGCCCCCGGCCGCTCTGGACCCGAACGGGCGCCCGGACATGACCGATGAGCAACGCGCCGCACTGGTCGCCCGGATCTTGAAGCCCCTCGCGGAAACCGGTCGGCGCCCCACGGGCTCGTCCCGCCGAGGCAAGAAGCCACCGAAGCAGTCCGGCCACCGATCCGATCCGCTGAGGACCGGAATCCCGCCGGCCAGACGCGACGGGGACCTGTTGCAGCAGGCTCTCACCGGCCTGGACGAGCTTGTCGGGTTGTCCGCCGTGAAACAGGATCTGCGGCGCCTGGTCGACTTCGTCAGAGTTCAGCAGCGGCGTGAGCAGGCGGGACTGCCGGTCACTGCGATGACCAACCACCTCGTCTTCACCGGCAACCCGGGCACCGGCAAGACGACCGTGGCCCGGCTCACCGGACGGCTACTCGCCGGCCTCGGCCTGGTGTCGCAGGGCCACTGTGTCGAGGTCGGCCGGGCGGACCTGGTCGCCGGGTACGTCGGGCAGACCGCCCCGAAGACCCGTGAGGTGATCGAACGAGCGGTCGGTGGCGTGCTGTTCATCGACGAGGCGTACTCCCTGGCGCCGGAGGGCTCCGGCAGCGACTACGGCGCCGAAGCGATCGAGGCGCTGCTGACCGGCATGGAGACGCACCGCGACGACCTCGCCGTCATCGTCGCCGGCTACCCCGCGCAGATGGAACGGTTCCTGGCATCCAACCCCGGGCTGCGCAGCAGATTCAGCCGCACACTGACGTTCTCCGACTACAACACCGACGAGTTGCTGCAGGTCTTCGACAGCATCACCGGAAAAGACGGCTACACCGTCGAACCGGCGGCACGGGACCAGATCGCGGCCGCGCTGCACCGCGGCCGCCGGGCCCCCGACGCGGGAAACGCCCGAGCGGTGAGGAACCTGTTCGATCAGGTCCGGATGCGGCAGGCAGAGCGTCTCGCCCAGGATCCCGCCGCGGAGTTACAGCTGCTCACCACAGAGGATGTTCCGGCACCCGACCCGGCCACCACCGGCCCGTCCCCGGCGCTACGAACCGTGCTGGACGAACTGGAGGCACTCACCGGCCTGCACGACATCAAGCAGTTGCTGCAGCGGACGGTGGCGCTCGCCCGGATCCGGCAGGCCCGAGCCGGGCAGGGACTGCCGACCACCGACGTGGCTACACACCTGGCCTTGCTCGGCAATCCCGGTACGGGCAAGACCACCGTCGCCCGGCTGCTCGGCGGGATCCTGCAAGCCACCGGGGTCCTACCGTCCGGTCACGTCGTCGAAGCGGTACGCGCTGACCTGGTCGCCGGCTACGCCGGCCAGACCGCGCCGCGCACGCGGTCGATCGTGCACCAGGCGCTCGGCGGGGTCCTGTTCATCGACGAGGCCTACACGCTGCTGTCCGGGCCGACCGACGACTACGGCCGGGAAGCCCTGGAGACCCTGATGACGTTGCTGGAGAACCACCGCGGTGAGTTCGTCTGCGTGCTGGCCGGCTACCCCGCACAGATGCAGGCCCTGCTGGACGGGAATCCCGGCCTGCGCGGCAGGATCCCGAAGATCGTCACCCTGCCCGACTACGACGACGGGCAGCTGCAGACGATCCTCGCCGACCTCGCCGAGGTCCACGGCTTCACTCTCGACACCACCGCGCGGGAGGTGGCGCAGCAACTGCTGCGCAACAGCCGGACGCGGCCCGGTTTCGCCAACGCCCGTACCGCCCGGACCCTTTTCGACGCGACCGTCGCACGCCAGGCGGTACGACTGGCGACGACGGAGGCCGATCTGACCCCGCACGCACTGGCGTTGCTCACCGGCGAGGACGTCGGCTGGGACTGACTCCACCTCCACCGACCCGGATCAGGTCGGAGTCCTGAGATCGGAGATCATGCGGTGTGAACTTCGACGTACTGCTGGAGCGGCTCGCGGCCGATGACTCGACGGCGGAGCAAGCACTGGTCGCAGCCGGCGCGGCGGCCGTCGACACGGTACTGCAGACGCTGTGCGACGAGTCCTCACCCGTCCCGTGGTACCGGCTCACCACCGTGCTGCAGCAGATCGGCGAGGCGTCGTTCGCGCCGCTGGTCACCGCTCTGGCCGCGGCACCGACAGCCGAGGTGGCCCGCCGCTGCGGTGCCGCCTTCGCCGACCTCGACGTACCTGACAAGGCGATCTACCGGTCGGCTCTACGCCATCACAGTCCAGCCGTCCGCGCCGCCGCAGCGAACGCACTGCAACGGTTGAAGGCACGGGCCGAACCGTTCCTGCCGGACCTGATCGGGCTCTTCGAAGACCCGGCGTCAGACGTACGCCAGCGGGCCGTCTGGGCGTGCGAAGCGATCGGCGCAGCGGCGATCCCCGCACTGCGGGCGGTGCGGCGTGCTCCCGGACGCCGGCGCCGGACAGCGCTGACCGCCTTGGCGACCATCGGAGGCTGGGATGCGCTGGACGCCACCGATCAGCACGCCGTGACCCGGCTGATCGAGGTCAAGGCAGCCGGAGAGACGCCCGTGCCGGTGCACCTGTGCGGCTCCTGGTACGCCATACCGACCAGTGACCAGTCGGCGGTGCTGGACACGTTCGGCCTGACCGGAGCGCGCCCGGTGACGATGCGGCTCGGCGCCGCCGCGTGGAACAACGACCATCACAACTGGAGCCTCGGCGAACACGGCTCCTGCTCACGGATGTACGTGACGCCGGCGCTGAACGGCTGGACCCTGATCTTCGGCACCCTGCCGGCGGTGGCACATCTCCGCGGCGAGGTGGCGATCCGGGACACCGTCCGGGCCCATTGCGCCGAGCTGAGTAGCCGGTTCGGAGTCGCCCACTGGTACGGCGCAAGCTGCGGCGATGGCTGGACCGCCTGGTGTCTGGCGGAGGACGGCACGGTCATCGACCACTACGACATCGTCGAGTCCGAGCCTCCCGACGACGAGGATGACCAGTCCGAGCCGGACGAGTCGGTGATCCGCTACTACGACGACTTCGTGCCGCGCACCGCCCGGCCGGGCGTACTGCACGAACAGCTCTCCATCGACGGCTTCGGTGTGTCCGCCGCCGATCGGAGTCAGTGGGCCCGGCGTAGGTACAACATCCCCGACCACGCGCACGCCACCGACGTGGCGACCTGGCTCTCGGTCAACCCGGGTACGCTCGGCCCGGACTGTACCGTCACCGGCCGTGCCATCCTTGCCCTGACGAGCTGCGGGGCCAACCAGCCGAGTACACCGGGTGCGCTGGCGATCTGAGCCCACCGCTCGTTGCCGCAATCCTTGGATGCGATGCCCGCGTCAGCTCCAGTCGGTCCGGTAGCCGTCCGGGCGCAGGTATCGCAACAGTTCGGCGTCGTCCGGGACGTGTGTCTCGGTGATGAGGCGACGCAGCCGAGGGACCATCTCCGGGTGACGGCCGGGGACACGTGCTTCGAGCATCAGGTCGCCTGCCTGCCGGCGTACGGTCGTGGCCGGGTCGCTGTTGTCGGTGTCGAGTTCCTCCAGCAGGGTGTACCCGTCACCGAGATCGGTGCAGACCACGATGAGGGTCGCCGCGCAACCAACACTCCACGGCGGCGTCCCGCCCTCGTCGAGCAGCAGGACGGCGTACCCGATCATGGTCGGCGGCACCTCGCCGGGCGCCGGGAGCGACAACGTCATGCCGTGGGCGCTGATCTCGCCGGTGACTCCATCGGCCGGTGTGTCGTCCGGAACCCGCAGCTCGTCGAGAGGGCGATCCCATCCCCTGGTGAGGTCGAGGAGGTCGCGCCGGTCCTTCGCCTCCCGGTACTCGTGCCGGACCAACAGCGCCGACGCCGTGCAGCCCAGCAGCACCGCCGCGACCAAAGCCGTGATCCATCTCGTGGTCGTCCGCATTGCGGCAATTCTCGACCATCCGGCGCGGGTGCCGGCGCAGAACCGGTGCCGATCCTGTGGCGACCCGGTGAAGACGGGCCGGGCTCGCGGCGTACAGGGAAGGCCTGCCCGCTCGGTATCATCCCGCCCATGATCGAGTTTCCCGTGGTCCGGGCGCAGTCGCGGGTCGCTCCGGCCTACTTCCACGCCCGCTGGTGCGACGTGGCCACCCACCCCGAGTGGGCGCCCGGCATGGAGTACATCCGCCTCGACGGGCCGCTACGGGCCGGGGCGACCGGTGTGATGAAGACGCGGGAGGGCGAGGAGACCCCGATGCGGGTCAGCGACCTGGTGCCGGGGGTGGCTTTCCAGGACACCGTGCTCCTCGACGGCGGCGAGTTGACGGTCCGCCACGAGTCGCACCCGGACGGCACGGGCAGCCGCCTCGAACTGCACGCGCGGATCGAGGGCCCGAAAGCCGCTGAGCTGGCCGCGTCGATGGCCGGTCTGGACGAGGTCCTGGCCTCCGACCTGGCCGGCCTGATCAGGTTGGTGGAGAGCGAGCACTGAGTACGGGGATGGCATGGTGAAAGGAGGCGAGTTGGCTGATCAGAAGTCCCGCCGTCGAGCACCGGGCCGGGTGCCGGTCATCGCGCTGACCGGTCACCTCGGCGCGGGCAAGACGAGCACGCTCAATCATCTGCTGCGCCGGCCCGGCGCGCGCGTGGGTGTCGTCGTCAACGATTTCGGCTCGCTGAACGTGGACGCGGCACTCGTCTCCGGGCAGGTCGACGAGGCCGCGGCGATCTCGGGCGGCTGTGTGTGCTGCCTCGACGACGCCGGTGGCCTCGACGACGCACTCCGCCGGCTCTCACGGCCACGGCTGCGGCTGGATGCCATCCTGGTGGAGGCCAGTGGTGTGGCGGAGCCGGTCACCCTCGCCCGGCTGATCGGCCGTAGCGGCACCACCGGGATCCGGCCCGGCGGGCTCGTCGAGGTGATCGACGCCGTCGCGCACTTCCGGACGGTGGACCTCTGGCCCGAGCCGCCGGCACGTTACGCGGCGGCGACGCTCGTCGTCATCAACAAGGTGGACCTGCTGCCGGCCGACGACCGCGACCAGGTGGTCGCCCGGATCCGGGACAGGGTACGGCTACGCCATCCGCGGGTGCAGATCGTCACCGCCCGGCACGGCCGTATCGATCCGGGACTCGTCTTCGACACCGCCGCCGACGGCGACCCCGTCGACGAACTTCCGCTCGCCCAGCTCCTGCGCGACCAGAACCGCGAGCACCACGACCACGAGCATGCGCGGGCCGCCTCCGCGGAGCTGACGCGGGCGATCTCCCCGAGCATGCTGATCGACCTGCTCGAGAGTCCACCGGCCGGCGCGTACCGGCTCAAGGGCCGGGTACGGGTGCACGGTTCCCGAGCGGAGCAGGGTTTCGTCGTCAACCTCGTCGGATCGCTGATCCACATCGCTGCGCTGCCGGATCCGCCACCGGTCGGCGAACTCGTCGCGATCGGCATGCAGTTGGATCAGGCGGCCGCGCAGCAGCGACTGGACGCCGTCGCCGGCACCCCGGCGGACGAGCCGGACACCGCCGGGCTGCGGCGGTTACGCCGCTACCGCACGCTCAGCACCTGACGGGACGGGCCGCCCGCTGGGTCAAGCGGCGAAGACCGCTGCGTAGCGGTTTGTGGAGGGACAGGCCGGTGCCGGGTGTGGCGGCGAGCACGCCCAGCAGCCCGAGCCCGGCGACCGGCCCGACCACGGCCAGTGGTGCCCGTTCCAGGTAGGTGATGGCCGCGGCGAGCTGGGCGCCCCATTCAGGGGAGTCGTGACCGGCGCCGAGGCCGAGGAAGCCGAGTCCGGCGATGGTGAGCGCGGTGGCCGGGATCCGGGCGAGCGCATGCAGCACGACCGGCTTGGACACGGCGGGCAGCAGGTGCCGGCGCAGCAACCGGCCGGGCCCGGCGCCGCAGAGCTCGGCGGCACGGTAGAAGCCGCTGGCCCGTACCTCTTCGGCGAGAGTACGGGTGTGCACGGCCAGGGGCACCCAGGCGACCAGGGCCGCGGCGAGGGCCGCGGCGGCCAGTCCGGGGCCGAGCAGCGCGGCGATGACGAGGCCGACGAAGACTGGCGGCAGCGCGTTGAGGACATCGGCGGTTCCGGCTCGGGCGTTGCCGCCTCGCAGGCCCGCGACGAGGCCGACGAGCAGGGAGAGGACGGTGACGGCGGCCGCGGTGCCGCCGGTGAGCACCGCGCCGTGGGCGAGCTGGGCCAGGACGTCGCGGCCGACCGGGTCGGTGCCGAGCGGATGATCCCAGGACGGTGGGCTCAGCCGCCGGTCGAGCCGGACGCGCTCGGCGTCGCGCAGCAGGCCCGCACCGATGACCGTGGTGAGCAGCAGTGCCGCGGCCGACGGCACCGACCGGTAGCGGCGGCGCCGGGGGCCCGGCATGGCGGGGATGAGCCCGGCGGACCGGCCGGCCGGACCGATCAGCAGGCGGTGTACGGCGATGCCCAGGGCACCGGCCAGCATGCCCGTGACGACCAGCAGCAGCACGCACCCCTGGACCAGGGGCAGGTCCTGCGCCAGGCTGGCGTGCAGGGCGATACGGCCGAGCCCGGGGACGGCGAACAACTGCTCGACGGCGACGGCGCCACCGAGCACCCCGACGAACAGGACGGCGATCTGGGGTACGACGACGGTCACCGCCCGGCGCAACAGGGCGGTGGCGAGTTCACGACGGCTGCTGCCGGCGGCACGCCAGGTGTGCACCCACGGTTCGGCGGCGGTCGCGTCGACGGCGGTGGTGAGCAGCCGGGCCAGCAGACCACCGGTGGGAACGCCGAGCGACAGTGCCGGCAGGACGAGGTAGGCCGGGCCGAACCAGCCGG
>NZ_JBHSBL010000002.1:201023-211920 GCF_042650585.1 Actinoplanes subglobosus | reverse complement strand
GACGGCGACGACGGTGATGAGCACGGCGGCGAGCACGAACTCGGGCAGCGCGGCGAGGGCGGCCGCGGCGTATCCGGTGCGCGGCCGACGCCGGCCCGCGGCTGCCCAGGCGGCGGGCACGGCCAGCAGTACGCCGACGATCGCCGCGACCGTTGCCGCGACGCCGGACAGCAGCGCCGAGACCCCGGCGGCGGACACGAGGGTGTCGGCCACGGGCGCGCCGTCCACCCAGGAACGGCCGAGGTCGCCGGTGACCACGCCGGACAGCCACTGCCAGGCGCCCTGCACCGGCCCGGCCGGGAGGTCGAGTTCGGAGCGGACGGCGGCCAGCGCGGCCGCGTCGGGTTCGCGTTCGCTGAGGCGGGCGCGCAGTACGGAGCGGGCCGGGTCGTCGCCGCGCAGCCAGGGCAGCGCGGCGACGGTCACCGCCAGCCCGCTGACGGTCACGGTGAGGGCGGCCCACCGGCGGGTGGTGGTGAGGGCCTTCATCGCAGCGTGGTGCCCGCGGTGACGAGGGTGCGCTCGTAGGGGTCCTCGGTGAGGCCGGTGGCGCCGCCGGCGGTGCCGATGCGGGCGCGTTCGTGACCGATCGGCACGGTGATCGCCCGGCCGGTCAGGTCGGATTCGATCCGCAGGGCGGCGTTCTGGCGTGCGCCGATGTCGGTGAGGGCGTCGGCGGTGTCCAGCCGCGTGTCGACGGCCGGGTCGCAGAAGCGGGCCAGGTTGTAGCTGCCGTCGCAGGAGAAATCGGAGCGCAGGTAGCTGATCGGGTCGGCGGAGTCCAGAAGGTATGAGCGGGTGCCGAGGACGGCGTCGAACCTTCCGGCGAGCAGGTCCGGTTCCAGGACGGTGTACTCACGGACCACGGTCTCCACCTCGAAGCCGCGGGCCTTCCACGCTGCGGCGATCGCGGTGGCGACCTCGGGCAGTTCCGGCCGGTCGGTGTAGGTGGCCAGGGTCACCTTGCGGCCGGCCGGGTCGGCGGCGGGCGCGGCGGTCACCGCCGGTACTCCGGCACGGCCGGCCGTGGCCCACGCCGAGGCGGGACCGAACAGGCCGGCGGGGGCGTCGGCGCGGTTCTCGTAGACGGTTCCGGTGATGGCGGCCGGGTCGATCGCGGCCTTCGCGGCGGCGCGCAGCCCGGCGTCGGCGAACGTCCTGCCCTCGGTGCCGACCAGGTGCAGGCCGATGGTGCGGGGCAGGGGGATCTCGATGATCCGCCGGTCGGTGATGTTGGGCAGCTGCGCGACCGGCAGGGCGGTGACCACGTCGACCTCGCCGGCACGCAGGGCACCGGCGCGGGCCGCGCCGTCGGGCAGGAAGCGCACGTCCAGGCCGGACAGTTGCGGGCGGCCGCCCCAGTAGGTGTCGAAGCGTTCCAGGGTCGCGGCTGAGGAGCCCTGCACCGAGGTGAACCGGAACGGGCCGGTACCGTGGCCGATCGGGTCGGGGCTGGTGGCGTTCGTGGCGTAGGCCTTCGGGGCGAGGATCACCAGTTGCGGGCTGGCCAGCCGGTTGATCAGTACGGGGTCCGGCTGTCCGGTGCGTACCTCGACGGTCCTGTCGTCGACGGCGGTGGCGGTGAGCTCGACGGCGGCGATCGCGCGGGGCACCGGCTTGGCGGCGGTCGCCTTCGTCAGTGCGTCGGCGGCGGCCTGGGCGGTCAGCGCGGTGCCGTCGTGGAAGGTGACGCCGTCGCGCAGCGTGAGCCGTACCGTCCGGTTGTCCGGCTGGGTCCAGCTCGCGGCGAGCGCGGGTTCGGCCTGGCCGTCGGGTGTGAGCCGCACCAGCGGTTCTGCGACGCCGAGCTGGGTGACCAGGGTGGCGTCGTCGGTGTACGGCGACAGCCTGCCGTCCGGGGCGAAGGCCATGCCGATCCGCAGGCGTGCCTGGTCGCCTCCGGCCGCGGGGGCGGCCTGCCCGGCGAAGCAGCCGGCAGTGGTGGCCAGGGTGGCCGCGGCGGTGGTGGCCAGCAGAATCCGTCGTTTCACGGGGTTACCTTTCGTGCCGACGGCGCGTGCTCACGTACGGCCGTCGCGGGGGTGATCAGCCAGAGCGCGGCAGCGCTCAGCAGGGGTACGGCGGCCAGAGCCGCCCAGGGCAGCGGCGACGACGCCGGCGCCAGGTCGATGAGGGCGCCGGTGCCGGTGCCGCCGGCGAGTACGGCGATGCCACCGGCGGCCGAGGCCACGCCGTAGTGGGCGCCGAGGCGGCGTTCACCGGCGAGCCGGGCGGTGACGTCGCCGACGACGGGGCTGACGAGCATCTGCCCGGCGGTGAGCAGCACGACCAGCGTCACGGCCGGCAGCACGGTGCTGGTGAGCGGGACGAGGACCGCGACGAGCGCGAAGGCGCCGGCGATCACCAGGAAACCGATCGTGAGAGCGTGGCGCGGGCCGAGGCTGTCGCGGGCGAACCGGGCGATCGGCATCTGAGCGCCGATGACCATGATCGAGGCGACGGCGAAGAGCCAGCCGAGCGCCCCGTCTTCGCCGACGCGGGCCAGTTCCAGCGGCAGGGCCAGGTAGAGCTGGTTGTAGGCGAACAGGTTGGCGCTGCCGGCGGCGGCGAAGGCCAGGAACCGGCGGTTGCCGAACACCTCCCGCAGCCCGTCCAGGACCGGTTCGCCGGCGTGCGCGCCGGGACCGGCGGGCAGCCACCGCCAGTGCATGGCCAGGATCGCCGCGAACACGACGGCGGCCGCCACACTCGTGGCCGGGAACCCGACGGTCAGCAGCAGCACGCCGAGCAGCGGCCCGGTGACCGCGCCGACCTCACCGGCGACGGCGAACATCGCGAACAACTCGGTACGCGGCAGCCGCCCGGACTTCTCCAGCCGGGTGCCCTCGCGGGCCAGCGCGGATTCCACGGCGGGGGAGAACAGCGCGGCGGCGACACCGGTGAGCACGGCTCCGGCCAGGACACCGGGCAGGCTGTGGGCGAAAGCGAGCACCAGGAACCCGGCGACGCGGACGGCGCAGCCGGCCAGCACCACCGGGCGGATGCCGAACCGGTCGGCGAGCGTTCCGCCGAGCAGGAACAGACCCTGCTGGCTGAAGGTACGCAAGCCGAGCACGAGACCGACGGTGGCGGCGGCCAGCCCGAGGTCGTCGGCGAGGTGGCCGGCCAGGAACGGCAGCACCAGGTAGAAGCCGATGTTGAAGGCGAGCTGGGTGAGCACGAGCAGACGGGGTACGGCGGGCAGGTGCACGATCTCGGCGAGTACCAGCCATCGGCGCAGGCTGTGCGTCACGCCGCCGCCGACGGCAGCCGGGGTACGGCCGCGAGCAGGTCGCGGGTGGCCTCGGTACGGGGCCGGGTCAGGACGTCGCCGACGGTGCCGGACTCGGCGATCCGGCCCTGGTGCAGGACCGCGACGCGGGTGCAGGCCCGTCGTACCGCGGCGACGTCGTGCGAGACCATGACCAGCGCTGTTCCGTTGCGTTCGGACACGTCGCGCAGCAGATCCAGCACGCGGACGCGGACGGTGGCGTCGAGGGCGCTGACCGGCTCGTCGGCGACCAGGATCTCCGGTCGCGGGGCCAGCGCCCGGGCGACGGCGACCCGCTGCCGCTGCCCGCCGGACAGCGCCGACGGCAGGCGTCCGGCCAGCGCCGGGTCGAGGTCGACGGCGGTCAGCAGTTCGCTGACCCGGGCCGCGTGGTGACCGGGCACGCGCAGGCAGATCAGCGGTTCGGTGATGATCTCGGCGACCGTCATCCGCGGGCTCAGGGAGCCGAAGGGATCCTGCGGCACGAGTTGCACCGCCCGCCGGAACCAGGCCATCGTGCCGGGACGGCCGGGCCGTACCGGACGGTCACGCAGGCGGATCTCGCCGCGGTCCGGCGCCTCGACGGCGAGCAGTAGCCGCAGCAGGGTGGACTTGCCGGCGCCGGAGGCGCCGACGACGCCGAGGCGGTCACCGGCGTTCACGGTCAGGTCCACGCCGTCGAGAACGGTTCGGGAGCGGTACGACTTGGCGGCGCCGGTCACCGTGAGCAGGCCGGTCATGCCGCCAGGATCCGGGCGGAGGCGACGAGGGCCTGGGTGTACGGGTGCTGGGGCGTGGCGACGATGCCGGCGGTGTCGCCGGTCTCCACCACGCGTCCGTCGTGCATCACGACGAGCCGGTCGCAGATCTGACCTGCCACGGCCAGGTCGTGGCTGATCAGCAGCAGGGCGGCCGGTGCGCCGTCGGCAGTCATGGGCAGGGCGCGCAGCACGTCGAGGATGCCGGCCTGGGTGGGCGGGTCCAGGGCGCTGGTCGGTTCGTCAGCGATGAGCAGCGCGGGCCGGCTCGCGATCGCCATCGCGATGGCGACCCGCTGGCGTTGCCCGCCGGACAGCTGTGCCGGGTACGTGCGGGCGGCGTCGGCGGGCAGCCCGACCTGGTCGAGCAGCTCGGTGACGGCGTGCGCGGACGCGGTGCGCGACAGGCCGCGATGACGGCGCAGCGGGATGCGCAGGTGACGCCCGACCGTGGCGAGGGGGTTGAGGGCGGCCAGGGCATCCTGGCCGACGAAGCCGATACGCGCTCCGCGGATCCGGCGCAGGTGCCGTTCCGGTGCGACGCACAGGTCGGTGCCGTCGAACTCGATGCGGCCTTGCCGGGAAGCGGCGGCGGGCAACAGGCCCAGCACGGCGAGGGCGGTGAGGGTCTTGCCCGACCCGGAGCCGCCGATGACGCCGACGGTCTCGCCGGGCATCACCGTGAGGTCCACATCGTCGACGACCGCCCGGTCGCCGATCCGCACGCTGAGGCGCGACACATTCAACACACGAAGATGATAACCATTTTCATTTTCGAGAAGCCGACCGGCTCCCTCGTTGTCGCCAACGCTGTGCGACTGCGCCGGAATCGAGCTGCCCGTCAGTCGCTGACCGACGTCTTCGCGGCGCCCGCCCGCGCCTCGGCCTCGGCGCAGGGTGAGACCTCGGTGGCGTGCCTGGCCGAGCTGGTCGGCGCGGCCCCCACCGCGGTCGGCCAGCACCTGGCCAAACTGCGCCTGGCCGGCCTGGTGCGCGGCCGCCGCGAGGGAACCTTCATCCACTACTCGGCCGCCGACCCGCACGTGCGCGCGCTGCTGAGCGAAGCGCTCTTCCCCGCCGGCGCGGCCGATCAGGCGTCCGCGGCCACCGACGGATAGACCCGCCGGAACGTGTCCGGCAGCCGTTCGGGTGTGGTTGCGATGCTCACCGGTGGGTGATTCCTCCCGGCACCCGAGTCCGAATCTCCCGAATCCAGCGGACAGTTCTAAGCGCTGCGGGAAAGTCGTGCGGCGAGAGCATCGAGATGGTCGTCGGTGTCAACCCAGTCGGTTTCGCCGATCTGACCCCGGGCGATGCTCAACGGCTCGGTAATGCCCGGCGTACGACTCGTGCCCGTCGACTGTACCGGCGGACCGGGACTCCGGCGGCCGGGGACGTTGCCGCAGCAGGCGAACCGTCAACGGGAGACTCCATGGTCAGGAGGCCGGGAACAGATCGCCGAGCAGCACCTCGATGCGGGCCTTGATCTCGTCGCGGATCGGTCGGACGGCGTCGACGCCCTTGCCGGCCGGGTCTTCGAGTTTCCAGTCCTCGTAGCGTTTGCCGGGGAAGACGGGGCAGGCGTCGCCGCAGCCCATCGTGATGATGGCGTCGGATTCCTTGGCGGCGTCCCAGGTGAGCTTGGTGGGGGTCTGGTCGGTGATGTCGATGCCGACCTCCTTCATCGCCTCGACCGCCGCTGGGTTGATCTGGTCGGCCGGTTCGGAGCCGGCCGAGCGGACCTCGACCTTGTCACCGGCCAGGTGGCGCAGCCAGCCGGCGGCCATCTGGGAACGGCCCGCGTTGTGGACGCAGACGAACAGGACGGTGGGCTTGGTGTCACTCATGAGCTTCTTTCTTCCTCAGGGGTGGGTGGCGAATAGGCTGATCAGGTCTTGGACCCGGGCGTCGATCTCGTCGCGGCCTGGTCGGCGTCGTCGTGCGGGACCACGACGGTGCCTGCGGTGTCACCGGCGTGTGGGTACAGCGCGGCCAGCAGGCCGACGCCGACGACCAGGCCGACGATCTGGGCGACGACGAAGCCGGGCACCGAGGCCGGGGCGATCCCGGCGAAGGTGTCGGTGAAGGCACGGCCGATGGTCACCGACGGGTTGGCGAAGCTGGTCGACGAGGTGAACCAGTAGGCGGCGCCGATGTAGGCACCGACCGCGGCCGGGGCGACCGAGGCGCGGCCGGACCGGCCGAGCGCGAAGATCAGCAGCAGCAGGCCGACGACGGCGACGATCTCACCGAGCCACAGGTTGCCGGCGGCGCGGTCCTTCGTCGACATCGTCACCGGGGCCAGGTCGAACATCAGGTTCGCCAGGATCGATCCGGCGATGGCTCCGAGGGTCTGCGCTACGGCGTACCCCCCGAGGTCTTTGATGGTGAGACCGGTGCCCGAACGGCGGCCGAGGAACCAGTCGGCGGCCGAGACCACCGGGTTGAAGTGGGCGCCGGACACCGGGCCGAAGGTCAGGATCAGGGCGCCGAGGGCGAACGCGGTGGCGACCGAGTTCTCCAGAAGCTGGAGGCCGACGTCGCCGGGGGAGAGTGTGGTGGCCATGATGCCGGAGCCGACGACTGCGGTGACCAGGAGCATCGTGCCGAGGAACTCGGCGAGGAGCCGCCGCCAAAGGGTGATCAAGAGGGTGACTCCGGTTCAGTCGGTGATGGTCAGTTGATCGAGCAGCTGTCGCAGGTCAGCCATGATCGGCTCCGGTGTCGAGAGCGGGCGCGATGCGGTCGATGCGGTCGGCGAGGTCGGTGTACGCGGCCTCGAACGCCTCGTCGGTGTCGACGCGGGCGGGGTCGGGCACGGACCAGTGCAGGCGCGGCTGGATCGGGCCGGTGAGGTCTTCGTGAGCGTTGTCGCAGACGGCGATGATCAGGTCGCCGTTGTGGACCACGTCGTCGACGTGATGGGTGCCGGTGGGGTCGAGGGCCAGACCGTGTTCGTGAGCCACGCGCACCGCACGGGGATGCACCCGCTGGGCCGGGGCGGTGCCGGCCGAGGCGACCTCGCCGCCGATCCTGTCGCGCCACAGCGCGGCGGCCAGCTGGGAACGAGCGGAGTTGTGGGTGCACACGAACACGACCCGGTCAGCGGTGTCCAGCCGGGGTGCGGTGAGCGACGACAGCACACCCGGCACGAGGCGCAGGTAGGTGCGCCGGCGGTCGCCCTCGGACCGGGTCCGCACGAGCAGGCCCGCCTCCTGGAGGACCTTGACGTGGTGGGCGATCAGGTTGGTGGGCATGGCGAGATCGATGGCGATCTCCCCCGGGGAGGCGTCACCGAGAGTGAGCGCGTCGACGATGGCGAGGCGGGCGGGGTCACCGAGTGCGGCGTGCACCCGGGCCCGCGCCGTCAGCGACGAAGTTTCAGCGTTCATTGACTCAATCATGACTGAGCTTTATCGCCGTTTGCAAGCGGTGGTCTCGCCGGGGCCGCGCGGGCGGGACCTGCGCGTGCGGCCCGTGACCATCAGGTCCGTCACCGGCCGCATAGGGTGCCGGGCGTGACCGTACTGCGCTCCCTGCTCTTGTTCGTCCTCGCTGCCGTCGCTGAGATCGGCGGGGCCTGGCTGATCTGGCAGGGCTGGCGCGAGCATCGCGGCCTGTGGTGGATCGCCGGGGGAGTGATCTCCCTCGGGGTGTACGGGTTCGTCGCCGCGTTCCAGCCGGACGCGAACTTCGGCCGGATCCTGGCCGCCTACGGCGGCGTCTTCGTCGCCGGGTCGTTGATCTGGGGCATGGTCGTCGACGGGTTCCGCCCCGACCGGTGGGACCTGATCGGCGCCGGTGTCTGCCTGCTCGGCGTCGTGATCATCATGTACGCGCCGCGGGCGGCCGTCGGCTCGTGACGGCCGGTTGACGGGCCGGCACGTTCACCCCGATGTGGGTGCCCAAGGACGCAGCGGGTCCTCGGTGTTGCCGCCGAACAGTCCGAGATATAACAGCCGCACCGGCCGCAGACGGTAGCGGCGCCACCCGGCCGTGATCTCTGCGGTAGACCCGTCGGATCCGGCACGCGGAGGCCGAACCGAGGCGAAACTCATGTCCGGCCGGGACATTCGGTCGAGTGTTTCCAGTAGAGAACGAAGCCCGACAGCGGGCGAAGCGAGGTGTCCGAAACGAGGAGGTAGCGATGAAGGCAGTGGTCTATGAGGGTCCGCGGCGGGTCAGCGTCAAGGATGTGCCTGATGCGCGGATCGAGCGGCCGACCGATGTGCTGGTGCGGATCACGTCGGCGAACATCTGCGGGTCCGATCTGCACATGTATGAGGGCCGCACCGATTTCGAGCCCGGCCGGTGGTTCGGGCACGAGAATCTGGGCCAGGTCGTCGAGGTCGGTGACGGGGTCGACAAGGTCGCGGCGGGCGACTGGGTCGTGCTGCCGTTCAACATCTCGTGCGGGCACTGCAAGAACTGCGAGCGTCAGCTGACGAATTATTGTCTGACCGCGCAGCCTGAGCCGAAGATGGCCGGTGCCGCGTACGGTTTCGCCGACATGGGCCCGTACGGCGGCGGACAGGCCGAGTTGCTGCGCGTGCCGTGGGGTGACTTCAACTGCCTGCGGCTGGGTGAGGACGCCGAGCAGCGGCAGACCGACTATGTGATGCTCGCTGACATCTTCCCGACCGGCTACCACGCCACCGAGATGGCCGGGGTGCGGCCCGGAGATCAGACGGTCATCTACGGCGCGGGCCCGGTCGGTCTGATGGCCGCCCTGTCGGCGACCATCCGGGGAGCGAGCAAGGTGATGGTCGTCGACCGGCACCCCGACCGGCTGCGCCTGGCAGAGGCGATCGGCGCGATCACCATCGACGACTCGAAGGTCGACCCGGTGGAGGCCGTTCTCGAGCAGACGATGGGACTCGGGGCCGACAACGGCTGTGAGTGCGTCGGTTATCAGGCGCACGAGCCCGACGGCCGGGAGCAGGCCAACCTGACGATGAACCGGCTGGTCGCCTCGGTACGGTTCACCGGCAGGATCGGCAACGTGGGCGTCTTCGTACCCGAGGACCCCGGAGCGAGTGACGAGCTGGCCAAGCAGGGCAAGCTCGCCTTCGACTACGGCATGTTCTGGTTCAAGGGCCAGCAGCTCGGCACCGGCCAGGCTCCGGTCAAGAAGTACAACCGGCAGCTGCGCGACCTGATCGCCGGCGGCAAGGCAGAGCCGTCGTTCATTGTCAGCCACGAGCTGCCCCTCGACCGGGCGCCGGAGGCCTACGAGCACTTCGACAAGCGTGACGACGGCTGGACGAAGGTCGTCCTGCACCCGGCGACGGCTGGGGCGGGTGCCTGACATGGCCACAGAGCTGAACGGACGCCGGATCGCCATCCTCGCCGCCGACGGGGTGGAGCGAGTCGAACTGGAACAGCCGCGACAGGTCCTCGACGACGCCGGCGCACGTACCGTCGTGGTCTCCATCAACAGCGGCGAGATCCAGGCCCGCGATCACGACTTGGAAGACGCCGGGACCTTCGGGGTCGACCGGCTGGTCGGCGAGGTGACGGTCGACGACTTCGAGGCGTTGCTGCTGCCGGGCGGGACGGTGAACCCGGACAAGTTGCGGATGGAGCCCGCCGCGGTGCGGTTCGTCCGGGACTTCGTCCGGTCGGGCAAGCCGGTCGCCTCGATCTGTCACGGCCCGTGGAACTTCGTCGAGGCCGACGTGGCACGCGGGCGACGGCTGACCTCGTGGCCGAGTGTGCGCACCGACCTGCGCAACGCCGGGGCCGAGGTGGTCGACGAGCCGGTCGTCACCGACGGCAACATCACCACGAGCCGGTCACCCGACGACCTGCCGGCCTTCTGCGACCGCATCGTGCGGGAGTTCGCCCGGAGCCCGCAGCCCACCGCAGCCGCGGCCCGGGCATGATTCCGGGCCGTCGGATCATCGGTTGCCACCGGCCCGGTCGGACGGGTCGGGATGGTGTCCGTAGGCGGCGGCCCGGACTGTCTCCTCGTCCTCCAGACCGGAGCCGATCGCTCCGCCGACGGTGGCCAGGGAGCTGATGATCCAGGCGAGTGTCAGATAGTCAGTGGCGTGGGCCGGCCGTTGCAGGGACTGTTCCAGTACGGAGGTGTCGATCAACAGCGCTGCGGCGAGGAGCGTGCCGAGGAACAGCACGACATAGGACACCGCCGTGGCCAGGGCGAGGGTGAGGATCGTGCCGAGGTTGAACATCCGGGCCAGCTCGGCCGGCGTGTCACGGTCGGGCTTCTCCCACAGATCGTGGGCGAGGATCAGCCAGGCCACCAACCCGGTGAGCCCCAGCAGCATCACCACGACGAGGCGCACGACGCCGAGCGCGTCGCCCATCTGCCAGATGGTGTTGGTGGTGAGCGCGACCGCGGCCGTGCCGAACGCGCCCACCAACAGTTTGGACAGGCCCAGCAGCGCGCGTCCCGGCCGGTTCGCCCGGACCATCCCGGTCAGCAATCGCCCTCGCCCGGTCCACCGTGAGCCGACGTAGCGCACTTCGCCGGCATCGTCGTTGTCGATCTTGCGTTTGACGGCAGCGACCGGGCGTGCAGGGCCGGGTTTGTCGGCGAGCAGCGCGCCAACGAAGTCCGGGACAACCACGCGGATGGTCCGCAGCTGGCTCAGGCCCAGTGCGGGCAGGGACACCGTCGCCGCTCGGCGCCGGGTGGAGATCTGCGCGATCAGTGGCGTCCGGTCGGTCTGCAACGGCAGGTCGGTCAGGCAGATCGCGACGTCCCACCGCTCGTCGGTGCGTCGTCGGGCCAGGTCGTCGAGCAGCGCGTCCGCGCCGCCGTCACGGCGCGGCGCCACCTCACCCCAGCCTTGCCGGACCGTCCATCGCACGCCGGCATCGACCTGCTCGGGGAGCAGGCCCG
>NZ_JBHSBL010000002.1:147542-200973 GCF_042650585.1 Actinoplanes subglobosus | reverse complement strand
GGCATCGACCTGCTCGGAGAGCAGGCCGGCGAGCTCGCCGGCGAGCCGCGCCGTGACCCGTGCCGGGTGGTCCGGTGGAGTGGCGACCAGACCGACGACGACTTCTGGGTTCTGATCGTGTTCGGTCATCACAGCTCCTCGCCGAAATCGGGACGCGTTGCGGTGCGGGCGCTTTCCCCATCGGCGCACATACATGCGCCCGGCCCCCGGTGAATACCGCCCGCCTCGCCGGGAATCACGGGGCCAAGGACGGTCCGGACGGTTTAGGCGTTTTCGTCGAGGGAAGCCGTGCCTCAACCGGACTCGCTCCCGGTCATGGGGGACGGGATGCGGTCGACCACGGAGGTTAACCGTGACGCAAGTGGCAACCCGACAAGCAACGAACAACAGGCAGGCCGAGGTCCAGCGGCGGGGCCGCGGGCTCGGCTGGATGAGTCTCGGCCTGGGTGTGGCACAGCTGATGGCACCGGGCCGTGTGCGCCGGATCAGCGGCGTCGACGACTCCGCGACCTCGCGGACGGTGGTGCCGCTGGTGGGGGCGCGGGAACTGGTCCACGCGGCCGGGCTTCTGGCGAGCCGGCGCAAGGGTGTCTGGGCGTGGACCCGTGTGGTGGGTGACGCGATGGACCTGACCGCATTGGGCATGGCCCTCGCCCACCGTGACGGCAGCCGTCGGCGACGGCTGCTCGCGGTGACGGGCGCCGTCGCCGGGATCACCGTGCTGGATCTGCTGACTGCCGTACAGGCCACCCGGGCCGACGAATCCGGCGCCGCGCCGACGATGCGGGGCGCCCGCAAAGGAGAATCCATGGAGCTGACGGCGACCACGACCATCCGCAAATCCGCATCCGAGGTGTACGCCTTCTGGCGCAATCTGGAGAACCTGCCGACGTTCATGGCGCATCTCGAACAGGTCCGTGCCACCGGCGCCCGGACGAGCCACTGGTCCGCCGCCGCCCCGTTCGGCAAGAACGTCGAGTGGGACGCGGAAGTCATCGACGAGGAGCCCGGCGAGAAGATCGCGTGGCGGTCGACCGGCAACGCCGACGTACCCAACGCCGGTACGGTCCGGTTCGAGCCCGCCCCCGACGGTGTCAGCACCGAGGTCCACGTGGCACTCGTCTACGACATCCCAGGCGGCACCATCGGCAAGGCGGTCGCCAAGTACTTCGGCGAGGAACCGCACCAGCAGCTCGACGACGACCTGCGCCGGCTCAAGCAGGTCCTGGAGACCGGCGAGGTGGTCCGCTCCGACGGCGCCCCGTGGGGCAAACGGGCCCGCAAGGAGTTCCCGCAACGCCCGGCGCAACCGCTGTCGGACGCCGAACTCGCGAAGGGAGCCGACCAGTGAGAGCGAACACCTGGGCGGGCCGCAACAAGGTCGAGGTCCGTGACGTCCCGGACCCGAAAATTCTCAACAAGCGCGACGCCATCGTACGGATCACCTCCACCGCGATCTGCGGCTCGGACCTGCACCTGGTCGACGGGTATGTGCCCACGATGCAGGACGGCGACGTCATGGGCCACGAGTTCATGGGTGAGGTGATCGAGGTCGGGTCCGGCGTCAGCGCGGAGCGGCTGCGCGTCGGCGATCGGGTGGTCGTGCCGTTCCCCATCGCCTGCGGCGCGTGCGCCGCTTGCGCCGCTGAGTTGTACTCGTGCTGCGAGAACAGCAACCCCAATGCCGGTATCGCCGAGAAGATGTTCGGTCACCCGGTCGCCGGGATCTTCGGCTACTCGCATCTGACCGGCGGCTTCGCGGGCGGTCAGGCCCAGTACGCGCGGGTCCCGTTCGCCGACGTCGGCCCTCTGAAGATCGAATCCGGCCTGACCGACGAGCAGGTGCTGTTCCTGTCCGACATCCTGCCCACCGGTTACATGGGCGCCGAGATGTGCGACATCCAGCCCAGCGACGTGGTGGCGGTGTGGGGCGCGGGCCCGGTCGGGCAGTTCGCCATGGACAGTGCCCGGGTGCTCGGCGCCGCGAAGGTCATCGCGATCGACAAGGAGCCGTATCGGCTGCGGATGGCCGAGCAGGCCGGCCACATCCCGGTCAACTTCGACGAGGTCGACGTACGGTCACGGCTGCTCGAACTCACCGGTGGGCGAGGCCCGGACAAGTGCATCGACGCGGTCGGTATGGAAGCCACCCACGGCAGCGCGCACATCGCCGCGTACGACCGGGTCAAGCAGGCCGTGAGGTCGGAGACCGAACGCCCGCACGCTCTGCGCCAGGCGATCATGTCCTGCCGTAGCGGCGGCGTGGTCTCGGTCATCGGCGTCTACGGCGGATTCCTCGACAAGTTCCCCGCCGGCGCCTGGATGAACAGGTCGCTGACCCTGCGTACCGGCCAATGCCATGTCCAGCGCTACATGAAGCCTCTGCTCGAGCGCATCGAACGCGGTGAACTCGACCCGACCCGGATCATCACCCACACCCTGCCGCTCGACGAGGCGGAACGGGGCTTCGAGATGTTCAAGAACAAGCAGGACAACTGCGAGAAGGTCGTCCTCAAACCCTGACGGGTGAAGGCCTCGTCATGCGGAGGCGTCGAGCGTCTGGGACGGTGTCACACCGAACCGTGCGCGGTAGGAGCCCGCGAACCGTCCCAGATGCGCGAATCCCCAGCGGTGCGCGACCTCGGCCACCGTCGTCCGGCCGGGTTCTGCCTGCCGGAGCTCGTCGTGTGCGCGGTCGAGGCGGACCTGCCGCAGGTACGCGGTGGGTGAGAGACCGACGTACCGCTGGAAACCTGCCTGCAGTGCCCGTTCGCTCACGCCGGTCGCGTCGGCGAGTCTCGCGATGGTGATCGGCTGCTCGGGGCGGCTGTGCAGAAGGTCGATCGCCTGGCGGATCGCGCGGGGCGCTGGACACGGTCCGCCTGGCGTGGCGAGCCGCTCCCGGTACGGGTGGTCGCCGGCGAGCAGCAGACCGCGGAGCAGAACCTCCTGCAGAGGTTCGGCGAGCAGCGGGTTCCGAGTCAGGCCGTGCGTCTCGCCGAGAGCGTCCGAGGCGAGCGTGCGGACCATGTTGGTCCACGTCCGGCCGGGACCGTGAGATTGGTCCAGCTGAGGGCTCAGCGGAACCGGTGAGCCGACAGGCGTGTCGAGCATGCGAGCCAACCGCGTTTCGAGGGCGCTGCGGTCGATCTTGACTGCCAGTAGCCGGCAGTCTCCGGTCCACCGGTGCAGAACTGTGTCCCCGACCGGCTGGAACACCGCACCGCTGGTGCCGGTGGCGACCCGGTGTTCGTCGCCGCCCTGCTGCCATTCGAGCCGGCCGGACAGGATCACGTCGACGTGGTAAGCGCCGAGTTCGTACAGCCTCACCTTGAGGTCGGTGCCGAAACGTACGTCACCGATGGTGACCGGGCCGAGGCTGGTTACCCGGAGCCGGGTGTCCAGGCTTTCAGAGGGTTCCAGCATGTCGACGAAGTTGGAGTAGAAGTGCTCGGCGAGTACCAGCCGGGTCTCGTCCAGGTCGGAGCTGTGCAGCGCGACCGGCCGGGTCCCGTCGATATCAGAATCGGACATACCGCATCACCTCTTCGTCATTATATTCGGTACACGGATGGCATTTCTCCGGTGCGGGCGCAATGGCGGCCTCACATTTTCTGGCCTTTCGAGGCCACTTGTGGAACGTGGATCAACCGGCTATCCGGATACCGAAGGTCCCATCCATCTCCCGTAGTGAGCACTATGGCATGACCGGGTGAATTCAGATTTGAACTCAGATGCGGCCGTAATCGCGCCGATGGCCGCTCGTGCGACTTGAGCGGATATGGTGCTGGTGGCTCGCGGCCGCTGTGCTGGCGACGGCAGGGTATTTCCTGCTGCCCGCCTCCTCACACGCCGCCAGGATCACCTACAACGCCATCGGCCTGGCGGCCGTGGTGGCCATGCTCGTCGGCGTACGCCTGTACCGGCCTCGACGCCCCGGGCTGTGGTACTGGTTCGCGGCCGGGCAGTTACTGACAGTGCTCGGCGACATCGCGTACGACTATTACCTGTACGGCTTGGGCGGCGTACCGTACCCCTCGATCGCTGACGCCTTCTATCTCGCCTCCTACCCGTTCCGTTTCGTGGGTTTGCTACTGCTGTCGCGCCGTCGGCAGTCAGACGGCGAAATCGGCCGTCTGATCGACGCGGCCGTCGCCGCCATCGGGCTCGGCCTGGTGCTCTGGACGTTCGTCCTGCACCCGACCGTGGCCGACAGTTCGGCCTCGGCCATTGCGCGTGTGATCAGCACCGTCTATCCGGTGGCGGATCTTCTGCTGCTGGTGATGGTGGCGTGGCTGTTCACCGATCGGCGCGGCCGCACCACCAGCATCAGGTTGCTCAAGGCCGCCGCAGCGACAGTGTTGGCCGCCGACACCTGCTACTCAGTGACGATCGTCTACTTCGGTGCTGATCCGTACGTCCTGGACGCGATGTTCGTCGCCTCCTCGGTGCTCTGGGCCGCGGCAGCCTTGCATCCTTCGATGGCGGCCGACACGGGTGCCGTCGGACTCCCGAGGGCTGAGCACAGCGTGGCGCGCTGGTGCGTTCCCGCCGCGTGCTCACTACTCGGGCCGGCGCTGCTTCTCACCCCCTATGCCGGGAAGAACACGCTCGACAGCACGGTCATCGCCTGCGGCACCATCGTGCTCGTCCTGCTCACCATTGCTCGGACGGTTCTGATCCTGAAGCAACTGAAAACGCAGTCACAGGACATGGAAGAGCTCGCCATGCAGGACGAAATGACCGGGCTGGCCAACCGGCGTCGATTCGAGAACACGCTACGTATCGCGATGGCCGAGGGCCCGGCACAGGTGGCGTTGCTCGGGTTGAACGGCTTCAAGAACGTCAACGACGAATTCGGGCGTTCGGTAGGTGACCGTGCCCTCTCTTCTCTCGCCCAGCGGCTGGCGCAGGCGGTGCCGGACGAGGCTCTGCTCGCCCGGATCGGCGGCGACGAGTTCGCTGTCCTGCTGCCCGGCAGCAGTTCCGCGGAGTCCAGGGCGCTCGCCATTCAGCTTGCCGCCCAGCTGCGTGAACCCGTGCACGCGTGCGGCCACGATCTGCTCGTGTGCGTCGGTATAGGTCTCGCCGACGGTGAACGCGCCGACCCGATGGAGGTGCTGCGCCGGGCCGAGGCGGCAATGTACGCCGCGAAGCGAGCCGGGCAGACGTATCGACGCTGGGAGCCGGCCCTGGACGAGCAGTCGTCGGGGCACGCCAGGCTCGGCGCCGAGATGCGGGTCGGTCTGGACACCGGCCAGTTCCGGGTCGTCTACCAGCCGATCGTGGCCTTCCCGCAGGGCCGGGTCGCCGCTGTCGAGGCGCTGGTGCGCTGGGTACACCCGCATCGGGGCATGGTCAGCCCGGCGGATTTCGTACCGGTAGCCGAGCAGAACGGCCTCATCATCGAACTCGGTACGTGGATCATGCGGACAGCCTGCCGCCAGATGGCACGGTGGCGGGCCGAACTCGGCGCCGACACGCCCGACAAGGTCAGCGTCAACGTCTCCGCCCGTCAACTCGTCCGGCCGGACTTCGCCGCGACGGTCGCCGACATCCTGGCCGAGACGGGACTTCCCCCGCGCCATCTCGCCGTCGAGGTCACCGAGACCGCCGTCTTCGAGGGCGGCCAGGCGGTGACGACGCTGCACGAACTGCGCAAGCTCGGCGTACGGATCGCGCTGGACGACTTCGGCACCGGGCATTCGTCGCTCGGTCTGCTCCAGACGGTGCCGGTCGACATCCTCAAAGTCGACAAGTCGTTCGTCGACAACGTCACCGAGGCCGGCCGGCACAGCGTGATAGCGGAGGCGCTCATCCGGATCAGCACCGAACTCGGCATGACCGCGGTCGCCGAAGGTGTCGAGACCGCCGAGCAGGCCGACGCCCTCCACCGGCTCGGCTACACCCTGCTGCAGGGCTACCACTTCAGTCGTCCCGTCGCCGAGCCCGATTTCGGCCCACGGTCCACCGCAACCGCCGGCGTGACGACTGCCGCCGTCACCGATCAGGGGCCACCCCGCCTGCAGAACGCCAACATGCCTTGAAGAGAGAAGACCTTAGCGGGCCGACGGTGCGCGGGAGGGCAGGGCACATGCAACGGGTAGGAGTCTGGGTAGCGGGGGCGATCGTCGCCGGTTCGGCCGTACAGGGCCTTGCTCCTCTTCTCGAGCCCCGCGCCGCCGTGGTGTCCGACAACATCCTGCTGGCCGTGATCGCGTTCGTGACCACGCTCGGCCATGTCCGGCAGGCCAGGCTGTCGCGTGGGCGGCGGCGCGTCGTGTGGTCGCTGGCCGCCTTCTCCGCCGGCTTCTGGGCGCTGTCCAGCGTGATCGACACCGTGGACGTCTTCATGGCGACCGAGGCGGTGCTGGACGAGGGGCTCGCTGTCGGCGCGGCGATCTGCTCGCTGGCCGCGCTCGTGGCGCTCGACGCCGTCGGCAGGGCCGGTTTGGCCGGCTGGCTGCCACGGCTTCTCGATGTCGCCACGGTTGCCGGCGCGCTGTTCTTCCTCGCCTGGGAGTTCGTTCTCGGCCCAGCCTATGCGCGCCTTCCCGGTGGCAGTGGTCCCCTCGTCGTCCTCGTTGTGCTTCCCGAGCTGATCGGTGCCGCGTACGCGGTTGTTCTGCTCTCGCGCAGCCTGTCCGACCGTGGTGACGTGGCGCTGAGCCTGCTCGCGTCGGCGCTGATGACGTTCGCGGTGACGATGCTGCTCGCGGTGCACAATTTCGCCCAGGGACTGCCCTGGTACGCCACCGGGGTCGGTGCGGGGTACGTTGTCGCTGGTCTGCTGACCGCGCTGGCCAGCCGGGCGCCGTTACCGTCGGAGACGTTCACCGACCAGAGCCGTCAGAATGGCCGGTGGACACTACTGCCGTACCTGCCGGTCGGTCTCGCCTTCGGCGCCGCCGCCTGGCGTTTCGTCCGCACCGGCAATGTGACCGCCGTCCTGTTCTGGTTGCTGCTGGCCACCGCCAGCCTCGTACTGGCCCGCCAGTTCCTCAACCTGCGCGTCAATCAGCGGCTCGCCGACGACCTACGGCGCCAACGCGCTGAGCTGGCCTACCAGGCGTCCCACGATTCCCTGACCGGCTTGGCGAACCGCGCCGGTTTCCAGCACCGGGCGCAGACCGCGCTGGCGGAGGCCGGCCCGGACGGCCTGACCGGAGTCCTGCTGATCGACCTCGACGGTTTCAAGGCTGTCAACGACACCTACGGGCACAGCACCGGAGACGCGCTGCTGGTCGGTGTGGCGGCACGGCTGCGAGCGGGCATGCGTGGCGACGACACGGTGGCCCGTCTCGGCGGCGACGAGTTCGTCGTCCTGCTGCCTCACCTGGCCCACCCGGACGAGGCGCGGGACATCGGCGTCCGTGTGCTCGAACTACTGGCCGAACCGATCGACGTGGGCGCCGTCGTTGGCACCGCACGCGGCAGCGTCGGTGCGACCGTCGGCGTCGGGGCCCGCTATCAGCCGCTCGAGTTGGTGGAGCAGGCCGACGTCGCCCTTTACGAAGCGAAGGCCGCCGGCAAGGGCGTGGTGCGCGGATACGCCACCGCAGACGAGAGCCTCCGCAACGGCACGGAGCCGGCCACCGGTGAGGCCGCGAGCCGTGGCGAAACCGATCACAGGCAGCCCGGCGAGGACCGCCGCCGAGTGAGAGCGGCACCGTGAGCACCGGTGCGCTGGCCTGCCGGCCGCGTCGGCTGGCTGGGGCATCGGGGCGTTGAGTTTGTGCGAGGGGTTCCGAGGGGCCGCCGCCGTTGTCGTGATGCCAGGACAGCGGCCCCCGGTGGGTGGTGTGTGTCAGCTCCCGGTCGGGTACGGCTTGGCAGCCGCTGTCCCCAGGGTCATGAAAGCGGGCAGGTTGAGACTCCAGAAAGACGCCATGCAGCTGTACGCGGGGAAGAACCCACTGCACGAGGAGCTGCTGGGGCCGACCTCGATCGTGTATCCCGGCACACCCAGCGTGCCGTAGATCCAGTCGTCGGTGGCACCCGGCGCGAAGTAGTTCAGACCACCGTCGCCGTGCACGACCGTGTACTTGTTGGACTTGGCCATGTTCGCGGCGATCGTCTTGAGGTCGGTGTTGTTCGGCGCGAGCGAGTTCGTCCAGCCGTACGGATAGATGTTCAACTCGGCGTAACTGTGCAGCGTGAGGAAGGTGCCGGTGGTGGCGGTCGTCGCCGCCGAGAAGTCGGCGGCCGGCTTGGTGTCGCGGTAGATGCTCGACAGGAAGCTCTGAATGGCCCGCGTCTCCGGCTCGCTGCCGGCGCTCGCACCGGGATAGGTCTCGGTGCACTTGGTGCCCTGGTTGACGTCCCAGTGGTAACTCGAGTTCCGGTTGAGGTCGACTCCGCGCCCGGTGCCCGAGCACCCGTTGTCGTGGGCGTTCTTGCGCTGGGAGACGGGCCGCGTCGAGTTCGACGAGACGATGTCGACGCCGTCCGGGTTGGCGATCGGGATGACCCACAGCTCGGTCGTGTCCATCAGCGTCGTCACGGCAGCGACCTTGCCGTAGTTGGCCACCAGGTAGTCGATCCACATGTACGCGAGCTCACCGGTGGCCAGTTCGCGCGCGTGCATCTGGGCCATCAGCGTGAACTTCGGTTTCGAGCCGGTGGTGCTCAGCGCGCAGTCACCGGTGGTGATCTTCGTGATGCAGAGGGCCTGGATGTCGTGACCGCCCCGGTTCTGGGTCTTCAGCCATGACTGACCGATGGTCTTCAGGGCCGCCAGCTCCGGGTGGGCCGTCACGACCTGCTGGTTGTGGGCCTCGTGCGCGGCCGCGGTGTGATAGCCGCCGTAGTAGGTGCCGGCCGCGGCCTGCACCGACGCCGGCACCGGCTGGTAGAGCGGCCCGGTGTACCGCACGCTCAGGCCGTCGCGCCGTAGCCGCTGGGCTTGAGCCGCAGTCGCCAGGATCGGCGCCCCGTCCGGCGACAGTCCCTCCATGACGTCGTAGCCGCGCTTGCTGAGGTCGTCGGCCAGCTCACCCACGGTGGTGGTGGGAGAGGCCACCAGCCAGTAGCCCGGTTCGCTGGTGTCCGGGCCGGCCGCGGTCGCGCTGCCGGGCATCATGAGCCCCGCAGAGATCAGCAGGAGCATCGCGGTCGTCACTGCGGCCGGCAGCCGGCGCGCCCGTGATCGCCGGAGGTTCGGGAACCTGGTCATTGGCACCTCGGTCGTGGGATGGCCGGTGTCACCGTGCACCGACGCTATCGATTTACGCTCATCGATGAAACTGTGCCCGTCAACATGCCGATGTGGTCATATCTGGCGCGCTCGTTCAATGCCTGGCTGCGTGCGTCCGCTCACCGACGGTCATTCTTTGCGCAATGATGTGGCGATCAAGATCAAACCGATTAGCATGCGCCCGTGACCACACCGGAAGACATCCTCGCCACCACCCCCTGGGGGGATCTGGAAGACGCCTACGGTTCCGCGGAGGACCTGCCCGGCCTGTTGCAGCCGCTCCTCAACGGGGAGACGGCCGACTTCGCCGCGGCCATGCACACCCTGACCTGGAACCTGGCCCACCAGGGCAACTTCTACTCGGCCACGCTGCCGGCCGCGCGGTACGTCGTCGCCGTCCTGTCCGATCCACGCACCAAGGCGGGCAAGGCGGCCATGCTGAGCTGGCTGAACGTGCTCGCCGGCAGCGCCGTCGAGTTCGAGGAGTTCGACAACGAACCGGACGCCGACGCCGTCCGCGAGGCGATCCCGTCCTTCTATCCGGCGGTCGCCGCCAACTTCGAACACACCAATGCGCTGGTACGGGTGGCCGCCCGCCGTGCCGCCCTCACCATGCTCGACCGCCCCGGCCTGGAGCACGAGCGTGCCGCAGCGGCCCCGCACCTGCTCGCCGAGCCCGAGTTGCTGACCGACTCGGAACAGGGCGTGGTCCGTGCCGTCGTCGCCGGGTGGGAGGCCTGAGCCGGGGCCGCGCGGCGGCCGGAGAACTCCAGTCGTATAGATTGGCATGCGTCGATCTCTGGAGGTAATGTGCGATCACTGACGCTCGTCGTCGCCACCACGATTGCCCTGGTCGCGGTGGCGGCACCCGCCTCGGCTCACGAACCCGGCCCGACCGCCGGCCCGTGTCAGTACACACCCACGCCCGACGAGCCGGCCGCGCGCCCGGTGCCGTTGCCGCGCGACCCACGCCCAACGCCCGACCGGGGCACCGTCCGCGTGGTGCTGCGCACGAATCTGGGGCAGATCCCACTGGTTCTCGATCGGGCCGCCGCGCCGTGCACGGTCCAGAGCTTCCTGCACCTGACGCGGCACCGGTTCTACGACCGGACCATCTGTCACCGGCTCACCGCGTACCCCACCTTGAAGGTCCTTCAATGCGGCGATCCGAGCGGCACCGGCGAGGGTGGCCCCGGATACCGCTACCGCGACGAGTTGCCTGCCGGCCTTCCGCCAGCGCCGACCGACCCGACCGGTGTGCGCCGGCTCTACGCCCGGGGAGTGCTGGCGATGGCGAACGCGGGACCCGACACGAACGGCAGTCAGTTCTTCCTGGTGTACGGCGATTCCGCGCTGCGCCCCCACTATTCGATCTTCGGCGAGGTGAGCACGCCCGGCCTGACGACGCTCGACAGGATCGCGGCCGGGGGCATCGCACCGACCACGGACGACCCGGCGCCAGTCGACGGGACGCCGGCCCTTCGTACCGAAATCCGCAAGGTCCGCGTCAAGCACTGACCCGAGCCGGGAGGCGCCGCCCGCATCGCGTGACGGCGCCTCTCGCCGGGTCAGGCCGTTGCCGTCCGGCGGTCGTCCGCCGATGCGATGCGGGATCCACCGGGCAGCAGCGCGGCCAGCGCCACCATCACGCCCGCCACGAACACCATGCCGATGAAGATGCGATGTACGGCCGTCGTCAACCCCGCAGCCGTCGGCTCACCCGAGCCGAGCACCGCGTTCGCGACCGCCCCGAAAATCGCCACGCCGAAGGCGCTGCCGAGCGAGCGCAGGAAGATGTTGTTCGCCGTGACCACACCGCGTTGCGCCCAGCCGACGCTGGACTGCGCCGCGATCAGCGTCGGCGACGCGGTGAGACCCATACCCAAGCCGATGACCAGGCAGGGGGCGGCCACCTCGAGGACGGTGGAGTCCCGCCCGAGCAGGAGCAGCAGCGCCGACCCGAGGAACACCAGCGTGGTGCCGATGAGCGCGCACACCCGGAATCCGAAGCGCAGGTAGATCCGGCCGGCCTGACTTGCCGAGACCGGCCAGCCCAGGGTGAGCGCGGCGAGCGCCAGCCCGGCGACGAGCGGTCCGGCGCCGAGTACCTCCTGCGCGAAGGTCGGCACGTACGAGCTGAGGGCCAGCAGGACGACGCCGATGCCCACGGAGAGCTGCCCGCTCGTGACCAGCAGACGGCGGCGGAACATCCAGAGCGGCAGGACCGGCTCGGCCGCGGTGCGCTCCACGAAACCGAACGCGACAAGCATCAACGTGCCGAGCCCGAGGATCGCGACGCTGATCGCAGAGGACCAGCCCCAGGCCTGACCGCCTTCCAGGACGCCGAGCACGAGCAGGGTCAGCCCGACGGTGAGCAGGACCGAGCCCTTGTAGTCGATCACCGGGCGCCCACGGTCGCGCTGTTCGTGGAACTTCCGCACGATCATCCAGGCGGCCAGCAGGCACAGCGGGATGTTCACGAGGAAAATCCAGCGCCAGCTCACGTACTCGCTGAAGACGCCGCCCAGGGTCGGGCCGACGACCGAGGAGACGCCCCAGACGCTCGCGAGGTAGCCCTGGACCTTGGCACGTTCCTCAACCGAATAGAGGTCGCCGACGATCGTGATGGTGGTCGGCTGGATAGCCCCCGCACCCAGGCCCTGCACGACCCGAAACGCGATGAGCACCCACATGTTCCACGCCGCGCCGCAGAAGATCGAGCCGAGCAGGAACAGCGCGATGCCGAACAGGATCACCGGTTTGCGGCCGAACAGGTCGTTGAGCTTGCCGTACACCGGCACCGACACGGCCTGGGCCAGCAGGTAGATCGAGAAGAGCCAGGGAAACTCGTGAAAACCGCCGATGTCACGAACCACCGACGGCACCGCAGTCGCGATGATCGTCGAGTCGATCGCGATGAGCCCGGTCGCGAGCATCATCGCGCCCAGCACCGCACCGCGGTCCCCGCGCAGGCCAAGTCCGTTGTCCGCCATTTCCGCCACCCTAAACCCGTCCCGGTGCGGGTGCCCGCGGAGAGCGTTCAGGGTGGCGCACCGTGCCGCACAGACATCCCGGTTGCTACGCCACCCGGCACGAAGGTCACACAAACGACGGTCTGACCAGGATCACCGACACGGGACCGAGTCCGGTCGCGGCACATAGCCGTTCACCGGCCGCGGGCAACCCCGCAGCCCGTCCTTCATCAGTGGCGCGCTCTCGGCCATGGTGATGAACCACTGCTGGATGCCGTCGTCAAAGGCTGCCGCGGCGATGTGATCGTGAAACCGGTCATGGCCAGTGAGAGTAGGCGGGTCGCGGTGGCGGCCGGGTCGCTGTCCTTCTCGGTTACCAGGGCGATCCCGGTGACCAGGGTCGACAGGTCGGCGAAAGTGACGCCGGGTGCCAGCACTCCGGCCTCGGCGGCCCGGCGAACCAGCGGCTCACCCGCCTCGGACAGCTGGTCGGACGCGCAGTAGACGCCTTCGGCACGGCTGCGGTTCAGCGCCTCGGCCAAACCTCGGATCGTCGCGGCGGCCCGCGTGATCGCGACGAGGAAATCGACGAGCGCGGTGCGCGGATCCGGGCCGGCAGCCAGTTCGCGGGCCTGAGCGCAGAGGGCGCCGATGCGGTCCCGGAAGACGGCTTCGAGCAGGGCATGCCGGGTCGGGAAATGGCGGCGGACCGTACCGGATCCCACCCCTGCGGTCCGGGCGATCTGCTCCAGCGACGCATCGGCCCCCTGCTCGGCCACCGCCTGTGCGGCTACCTCGAGGAGATGTTCGTAGTTCCGGCGGGCGTCCGCTCGCATGTCTCACCTCGGGCGTTGCTAACCGGCGGGGTCCGCCGTATGTTAGCAGCAGTAAACGGCGGACCCCGCCGTTTCCTGTTCGAGGAGTGTGCCCATGTCCGATCGAGCACCAGTCCTGGTCGTCGGCGCCACCGGCCGGCAGGGCGGGGCGACCGCCCGCGCCCTGCTCGCTGCCGGCGTACCGGTGCGTGCCCTGGTCCGTGATCCCGCCACCGTCCGAGCCGCCGCGGTCGCCGCCCTCGGTGCCGAACTGGTCACGGGCGACCTCCGCGACCCCGGCTCGTTGGTCCCTGCAGCCCGGGGCGCCCGGGCCGTCTTCTCCGTGCAGATGCCGGAACTACAGGGCGACACCTGGGACTTCGAGAGCGAACTCGCTCAGGGCGTCAACCTGATCGAGGCCGCGCTGGCCGCCGAGGTCCCGCAGTTCATCCACACCTCGGTCTCCGGCGCCGGGAAACACGAGCACGCCCCGGGCTGGGCCGACGGGCGCTGGGCCGCGATGGAGCGCGTCTACCTGCCCAAAGCCGGGATGCAGGAACGCGTCCGGGCCGCAGGCTTCGACCGGTGGACGCTGATCAAGCCGGGCTTCTTCATGGAGAACTTCCTGCCCGATGTGGCCTACCTGCTGCCGCGAGGCATCACCGGCGGGCTCGCGACGGTGCTCCGGCCGCAGACATACCTGTCGCTGGTCGCCGTCGACGACATCGGCCGAGCGGCAGCGGCGGCCATCGCCGACCCGGACCGTTTCCACCGTGTCGAACTCGAACTGGCCGGCGACCATCTGCCGATGACCGACATCGCGAAGATCATCGGAGAGTCGCTCGGCATCGACGGTGCCGCTCCCGACATGACCGAGCAGGAGGCACTTGCCGCCGGCATGCCGCCCTGGGCCACCACGTCCCACGAGTTCCTGAACGCCGCCGGGCAACCGGCCCGTCCCGAGTTCGCACGTGCCCTCGGCATCCCCCTGACCAGCTTCGCCGAGTGGGCCGACCGCTACCTGCGTCCCCTCCGCCAGCGGTGATCGTCAGCTGAGGCGGTCGAGGAGTCCTTCGGGATCATGTTCCCGCGCGGGTGATCTCGACGTGCTGAGTGACGGGCGGCGCTCAGGGTGCTTCCGGGCGGTACGTCCGGCACGTCGCGGTCGGGCCCATGGCCGAGGCATCGGTGTTGGTGGCATGCGCGGTCGCCTGTTCTCCTCGCAGCACCTTCGACGGTTCACGGGCGCCGTCGCTGCCCCACACCCAGCGCCGGTAGGGCCACTTGTCGTCGTTGAAGATCTCCAGGCGAGGTAGCTGTTCCATCAGCCCCCACACGGCCGTGGACGAGTCGGTCATCGGTGGTGTGGGGTCGGGCCGGGCCAGGAAGGTGAGGGCGTCCGCGCGGAGTCCCAGACCGGACCCGCGGTGCAGGGCCTCGCCGAGCATCCATCGCAGCGTGATGTCCCCGGCACCGACGTCGCTGTGGAAGCCGGTGAACCAGACCTCGGCGATCGTCTGCGCACCGTATCGATCACGGTCCTCGGGGAGCGTACGCTCCATCGCCTTGCCCTTGTCTTTGTCCATGTCGAGCTGGCCCCAGGTGGTGGCTTTGAACCAGGCGCGCCGCTCGTGCAGCGCGAGAGCGTGGGCCACGTGCCGGACGATCGGGTTGTGGCGCAGGTGCGGCAGTCTCGTCGGCACCAGACCGCCGTATGACTTCACGGTGTCCCAGACACCCAGGAACTCGATCTCCGGGGAGCGGTTGCCGGAAAGCTCCCGGAAGGCCCTGACCTCCGCGACGGGTACGGACATCGGCTTGAACAACTGCCAGGCCCGGTTGAAGGTGCGACGGTCGACCCGTTCCGGGAGCCCGCAGCGGTAGATCAGCCCGGCCAGCGCCCGCACCGCGAACGCGCCTCGGCTGAACCCGAACAGGTAGATCCGGTCGTCGGCGTCGGTGTGCAACCCGGCCAGTCGCCGGTACATCTCCCGGACCAGCGGCTGGAGCCCGTAGCCGAAGCCGAGACCGAGAACCCGGAGCACGGTGGTGTGCGCCCCGAGCCGGGACTCCCGTGGCGTGAACGTCTGCAGCGCCGGGCCGTGATCGCGTACCGCGGAGATCCGGATGCCGTTGGTGCCGACGCCTTGGGCGTAGACGGCAACCTGCCGCTGCGGGTCGCTCAGGTCGAGGAACCGGATCAGCCGGGTCACGTTGGTGGGTTCACCGTCGAAGGTGTTTCCGGTGCCGTCGCAGCAGATCACGATCGTGCGGGCCATACCTTCTGCCTACACCTGCCGGTCACCGGTCACAGTCGGCCCGGCGACACCTTGCTCGCTCCGCCGGCACCCGCCGAGTGTGTTTCCGGCAGGATGGCCGGTGTGACGTATGAGGTACGGCCGCTCGGCCCGGGGGATCAGCAGCTCGCGTGGGACCTCGGGAGCCTCACGTTCGGGTACCACGAGCGGCCCATGCCGGAGGGGTGGCTCTCCGACTCTCCCGGCCGGCGCACGCTCGGTGTCTTCGACCCGGCCGGGCGGTTGGTCGCCAAGGCGGTGGACCGCGAGCAGGGCCAGTGGTTCGGCGGCCGCATCGTGCCGGCCAGCGGCGTCGCCGGTGTGGCGACCGCGGCCGAGCTGCGTGGGCGTGGCCTGGGCCGGCTCGTGCTGACCCGGCTGCTGCAGGACGCCCGGGGGCGCGGCGCGGTGATCAGCACGCTGTTCGACACCACGCCGGGGCCGTACCGGGCACTGGGCTGGGAGGAGGTCGGTGCCCTGGTGTACTACCGGGTGCCGACGCGGGTGCTGGCGGAGATCCGCCCCGACCCGACGACGGTGCTGCGGCCGGCGACCGAGGCCGACCTCCCCGCGGTCGACGCGATCTATCGCGAGGTGGCACGGACCGGCACCGCCATGATGGACCGGGCCGGGCCCGCCTTCGTCACAGCCGACCATGACGGCTGCACCGTCGCCGTCGACGGCACCGGCACGATCGTCGGGTACGCGACGTGGGACCGTGGCCCCGGCTACGACGCGAGCGGCAGGCTCACCGTGGACGATCTGATCGGGCTGACGCCCGAGGCGACGCGCACGCTGCTGGCGATGCTCGGCGGCTGGGCCAGTGTCGCGCCGACGGTCGTGATCCGGCTGGGCGCCGCCGATCCGGTCTGGGCACTGTTGGCACGCGGCGACGCCACTCCCGAGTCCACGCAGCCGTGGATGCTGCGTGTCGTCGACGCGCCCGCCGCGGTCGCCGCCCGCGGCTGGCCACGGCACCTGACCGGCGAGGTCGACCTCGAACTCACCGACGAGGTCTGCCCCTGGCATCAGGGCCGCCACCGGCTGGTGCTCGCCGGCGGCACCGGACGGTTGGAACCGGGCGGCGCGGGTACGGTCCGGCTGACACCGCGCGGCCTGGCCGCCTGGTACGCGGGCGCCGCAATACCGCAGCAGCTACGTCGCAGCGGTTTCCTGAGCGGCGGGACCGCGGACACCGACGAACTGCTGCGCACCGCGACGGCCGGTCCCGCGCCGACACTGCACGACTACTTCTGAAAGATCTCGAACCATCCTCTGAGACCCTGCCGCTCCCGCGCTGATGGTGGGCGGGGTTGACGCGGAAGGTTGCGGGACGATGGATCCCGGCCAGCCCGCGATGGCCGGACGGGGTCTCATGGTCAGCGTGCGAGATGCTTGTTCAGGAAGGTGACGGCTCGTGACCAGGCCAGCTTCGCGGCCCCCGGGTCGTAGGTGCCGATCAGGTTCTCGTCGTTGAGGAAGGCGTGGCCGGCGTCGTAGACGTGTAGTTCAGAGTTCTTCAGTTGCCCGAACAGGTCCCGGACCGCGTCCAGCGGAATGCGGTCCTTGGTTGCGTAGTGGCCCTGTACCGCGCCGCGGATGCGGGGCGCGACGTCGGCCGGGTCCTGTGGGAAGCCGTAGAACGGGACGGCGGCCGAGATCTGTTCGGAACGGTCGGCGGCGAGCTGGAGGACGAAGCCGCCGCCCATGCAGAAGCCGATGACACCGACCGTCGTGCTGGTCACCGCGTCGTGTGCGAGAAGGTAGTCGACGGCTCCGGACAGGTCTTTGGCTGCGCGGTCCGCGGGCAGCTCCGTCATGAGCTGCTGAGCCTCGGCCGCATCGTGGGTGGTCGAACCGCCGTACAGGTCGGGAGCGAGCGCGACGAACCCTTCGGCGGCGAGACGGCGGGTGATGTCAGCGATGTGGTCGGTGAGTCCCCACCACTCCTGGATGACGATCACGCCTGGGCCGGTACCCGAATCGGGGAGCTGGAGGTAGCCGTGCGCCTGCCCGCCGTTGCTGGGGAAGCTGACGTTCTGGACGGACATGTTCTCTCCTGGCATGTGATGAGGCTTTGATGACACTATCGAGCGACCGGCCGGCCCGTAGCTGATCCGCGTTGACCGAAAGGGGCTCATCCACCGTCGGTGTCCGTTGCGTCGGACAGCGACAAGAGCCACCGCGCCATACGGCTGACACTCCGGGTGGCGGCGGGGTTGTCGGGCTCATTGAGGTGGCCGTGGCTTGTCCCGGTTTCGCGGATCATCGCCAGGTCGACACCGGCGGCGGCGAGTTCGGCGCCGTATTGCTGTCCGGAGGCGCGTAGCGGGTCGATGTCGGCGTTGAGGATGAACGTGGGCGGCAGGCCGGTGAGGTCGTGGCCGCCGGGAAAGGCGTACGACGCGGTCAGCGTTTCCGGACTGCGCACGTAGTTGAGGTTCATCCTGCTGACGGCCTCGGCGCCGATCAGCTCGGGGTTCGGCAGCGTCGCCACCTTGGCGGCCAGCTCGGCGGGGAGTTCGGGCAACGCCGCGTGCAGGAGCGGATAGGCCAGCAGCACAGCGGCGGGAGGCGGACGGTCGTTGTCGCGCAGGCGTAGGGCGGCGCCCGCGGTGAGGGTTCCGCCGGCACTGGCCCCGCCGATCGCCCAGCGCTGAGCGGGGTGCACCGAGACAGCCCACGTGAAGGCGGTGGTGACCTCCTCGGAGGCGACGGGGTAGTGGAAGCGGCCGGCCTGGTCCCCGGTCGCGCCGGTGGCCCAGTCCAGGGTGGGCGCGAGACGGTAGTCCACGGCCACGACCGTGATGCCGCGGTCGGCGAGTTGCCGGGCGACCCAGTCGCTCTCCGGCATGTCGAGGTCACCACCGAAGAAGGCGCCCCCGTGCGCCCAGACCAGACCGGCTCGGGATTCGTCGGCCGGCGTGTAGACGCGCACGGGTATCCGGCCGTACGGCCCGTCGATCCACAGGTTCTCGATGCTGACGATCATGACAAGGCTCATCCCGTTGTGGTGCGCGGAGTAAGGGGATCAGATGGTCGCGGTGGTGCGCCGCACCACCAGGCTGGGCGTCAGCTTCACCTGAGTCGGCCGGCGGTCGCGCTGGTTGATGCGCTCGACCAGCAGGCGGGCGGCGTTCGCGCCCATCTGGCGGCCGTCCTGGTCGACGCTGGTCAGCGAGATCGGCCCGAAGGCGGCCAGGGCGCTGTTGTCGTAGCCGGCGACCGAGATGTCGCCGGGTACCGACAGGCCGGCCTCGGCGATCGCCTCCAGCGCGCCCAGGGCCACGACGTCGGCGCCGGCGAAGATCGCGGTGGGCCGTACCGGCCGGGCGAGCAGCTCCTTCGCGCCCTGGTATCCGCCGGCCTGGGTGTAGCTGGTCGAGGCCACATCGATCTCGTCCTCCAGGCCATGGGCGATCATCGCGTGGCGGTATCCGTTCGCCCGTAGTGCGTTGGGCATCTCAGCGAGCCGGATCCGGTCGGTCTCGTGGTGCTCGATGTGGGCGATGCGGCGGTGGCCGAGGCTGACGAGATGGTCCACGACCAGGGCGGCGCCGGCGATGTCGTCGTCGGTGACGCTGTCGTAGGTGGGGGAGGCGCCGTGCCGTCCGACTACCACGGTGGGCACGCCGGCGGCGACCTCGGTGAGGCGTTTCTTCGCCGAGACCGGGGCGATCAGCACCAGGCCGTCCATGCTGCGGTCGATCATCGCGTCGATGACTTTGGCTTCGGCCTTCTCGCCGTTGCAGCCGGGTGCGAGCAGTACCTGGTAGTCGCTGTCGCCGAGCTGGGTGGTGATGCCGTCGAGGATGTCGGCGAAGAACAGGTTGCGCAGCTCGGGCAGCATGACGCCGATGGTGTACGTCTGGCCGCGCAGGCCCCGGGCGGCGGCGGACGGGCGGTAGCCGAGCTCGTCGATGGCCTGCTGGACCTTGGTGCGCATGGCGGGGCTGGCGCCGTACGCGTTGCGCAGCACCTTGGAGACCGCGGTGGTCGACACCTGGGCGTGGCGCGCGACGTCGACGATCGTGACGCGACGGGGCGCGGGCTTGTCCACCGGATCTCCTTCGTGAAGTGGGTTCAGCAAAGCGTACTGATCAGCGTGGCGGGCCGGTCGTGCCCCGTACGACCGGGGTGGGGGTGAGTTTGACCTGGGTGGCCTGGCGGTCCGGGTCGGTGATGCGGTCGAGCAGCAGGCGGGTCGCGGCGGTTCCGATGCGGTGGCCGCCCTGGTCGATCGAGGTCAGGGAGACGGCGCGGATTCCGGCCAGGGTGATGTTGTCGTATCCGGCGACGGAGATGTCGCCGGGTGCGGACAGTCCGGCCTCGGTGAGCGCGTCCAGGACGCCCAGCGCGACGACGTCGGCGCCTGCGAAGATCGCGGTTGGCGGGTCCTCCCGGTCGAGGAGGATCTTCGCGCCGTGTTGGCCGCCGGCGCGGGTGTAGCTGGTGGAGGCGACATCGATGTGCTCGCCGAGCCCGTGCTCGCGCATGGCGTGGCGGTAGCCGTCGGCACGCAGCGCGTTGGGCATCTCGGCGAGGCGTATCCGGTCGGTCTCGTGATGCTCGATGTGGGCGATGCGGCGGTGGCCGAGGGCGGCCAGGTGCGCCACGATCAGCCCGGCGCCGATGAAGTCGTCGTCGTTGACGGTGTCGAAGCGTGCCGATCGGCTGTGCCGGCCGATGACCACGGTCGGCACGGTCTGGGCTACGCGCTCCAGGTGCCTGGGTGGGGACACCGGTGCGATCAGGATCAGCCCGTCCATGCTGCGGTCGATCATGGCTTCGGTGACGCGGGCCTCGCTCGCCACGTCGTCGCAGCCGGATGTCATGAACAGCTGATAGTCGGTGCTGTCGAGGTGTTCGGTGACGCCGTCGAGGATGTCGGCGAAGAACGGGTTGCGCACGTCGGGCAGCATCACGCCGACCGTCCAGGTGCGGCCGCGCAGGGCGCGGGCGGCGGCGGACGGCCGGTAGCCGAGGGCGTCGACGGCGGCGTGGACCCGGCTGCGCATGTGCGCGCTGGTGCCGTATGCGTTGCGCAGCACCTTCGACACCGCGGTCGTCGACACCCCCGCGTGCCGGGCCACGTCCCCGATCGTCACCCTCCGGGCGGTTGCCGGCGGTTGGTGCATGCGCTCTCCCTACTTGGTGAAACGTTATCCACCATAGAGATCATCGTGGCGGTGGGAAAGTGGGGCCGGGCAGCGAGCGAAAGCCGCGATTGCCAGGCCTGAACCTCTTGACGCTGTTCGGCACGCGCTCGTAAGGTCGGCGAAACATTTGGAAAACGTTGCCCACATCACTCCGGCGCCGCTTCGGTCGCCTTGCCGCGGCGTAGGCGTCGCGGTCGTTCCACCTGATCATGAAACGATTCAGCAAGGTGGGGTTTCCCGTGACAACCGATCTTCGACAGCGGCGCCCCGGCCGGGCCGTTGCGGCGTCCCCGCCGCGCCGCCGGACCCATGCCGCACCACCGTGGTGGTTCACCGTTCCGGCACTGCTGCTGTTCGCCTTCGTGGTGCTCGCGCCGAGCGCCCGCGGCGTCTACTACGCCTTCACCGACTGGGACGGCCTCGACCCGGACTTCGCTTTCATCGGCCTGGACAACTTCCGGGCCATGACCGACGATCCCGACGCGCTACAGGCCATCTGGCACACCCTGCTGGTGGCGGCCGCGATCACCGTGCTGCAGAACGGCCTGGGCCTGCTGCTGGCCCTCGGCGTCAACACGGCCATCAAGAGCCGCAACTTCCTGCGGGTCCTGCTGTTCGCCCCGGCCGTCGTCGCCCAGATCGTCACCGCCTACCTGTGGCGCAACCTGCTCGGCCCGGACGGCGCGGTGAACAGCCTGCTCGGGATGTTCGGCATAACGGGTCAGAACTGGCTGGGCGATCCGGACCTGGCGCTGTGGATGATCGTGCTGGTCGTGGTCTGGCAGTACGCCGGCTACTCGATGGTCATCTTCATCGCCGGCCTCCAGTCGATTCCCAAGGAGATCTACGAGGCCGCGGCCATCGACGGCAGCGGACCGGTACGCCGCTTCTGGTCCATCGTCCGGCCCCTGCTCGCACCCGCGCTGACGATCAACCTGATGCTGTCGATCATCGGCGGGCTCAAGCTGTTCGACCAGGTCTACGGCATGACCGGCGGCGGACCCGGCCACGCCACCGACACCATCTCCACGCTGATCTACAAGGACGCCTTCACCCTCGGCGAGTTCGGCTACAGCATCGCCCTCGCCGTCGTGCTCACCGCCATCGTCGCGGTCATCTCCGCCGGCCAGTACACCGCCCTCAACCGCAACGAGAAGGCGGCGTCATGAACCGCTACACGAGGAAGACGTTCGCCCTCGAGATCCTGATGATCGCGGTCGCCATCGTCTTCGCCTTCCCCGTCTACGTGCTGGTGAACCTGGCCTTCCGGGCGCCGAGCGACACCTCCTCGCCGATCAGCCCCACCACGTCGCCCACACTGGCCAACTTCAGCCAGGCCTGGCAGGAGGGCGGCCTGGGAGGCGCCCTGATCAACAGCGTGCTCGTCACCACGCTCAGCGTCCTCATCGTGCTGGTCGTGTCGTCGCTGGCCGCCTACCCGCTGGCCCGCTCCACCGCGCACTGGTCCCGCGGCACGTTCCTACTGATCATGCTCGGGCTGATCCTGCCGTTCCAGCTGGCCTCGCTGCCGCTCTACCAGACCATCCGCGACCTGGGGCTGCTCGGCTCGGTCTGGTCCCTGGTCCTGTTCTACGCCGGCCTGCAGGTCCCGTTCACCACCTTCCTGTACGTCGGATTCCTCCGGGCGCTGCCCCGCGACTTCGAGGAGGCCGCCACCATCGACGGCTGCGGGCCGCTGACCGCGTTCCGCTACGTGATCCTGCCGATGCTCAAGCCGATCACCGTGACCGCGCTGGTGCTCAACGCCGTCAGCGTCTGGAACGACTTCTTCACCCCATTGCTCTATCTGTCCGGCAGCGACCAGCAGACCATGCCCGTCGCGATCGCCGGGTTCGTCGGCCAGTTCGTCAGTGACTGGAACCTCATCTTCGCCGCCCTGCTGATCAGCATCGTGCCGGTCCTCGCCGTCTACCTGGCCCTGCAGCGCAGCATCATCAACGGATTCGCGGGAGGGCTGAAGGGATGACCCCCTACGGCTTGCAGACAGAACAGCGCACCGAACCACTCGGCATCGGCGCACGGCAGCCGCGCCTGTCGTGGAAACTGCGCTCCGACCGGCCCGGTGCCGCGCAGAGCGCCTACCGCATCATCGCCACCGCCGACGGCGAGACCGTCTGGGACACCGGCCGGCGCGAGAGCGCCGACACCATCCTCATTCCCTGGCAGGGCGCGGGGTTGCGCTCGGCGACCCGCTATCGCTGGTCGGTCGAGGTCTTCGACGAGGGGGGTACGAGCACCGGCGCGGCCGAGACCTGGTTCGAGACCGGGCTGCTGGAGCCGGACGAGTGGACCGCCGTGTGGATCGGCCGTGACCCGGTGGCCCTGCCGCCGGTCGACCCGCCGACCGACGACGACCTGGTCTCACCCGGTCCCGCCGAGGCCGCGCTGCACCTGCGCCGCGACTTCGATGTGCCGGAGCAGCCGATCCGGGCCCGGCTCTACGCCACCGCCCGTGGCGTCTACGAGCCGGAACTCAACGGCGAGCGCGTCGGCGATCACGAGCTCGCGCCGGGCTGGACCGAGTACCACCACCGCATCCAGTACCAGACCTACGACGTCACCGGCCAGGTCCGGGCCGGTCGCAACACCGTCGCCGCGACCGTCGCCGACGGCTGGTGGAGCGGCTACGTCGGCTTCGACCCGCGCCGCCCGGCCCGCCACTACGGCGACGCCCCGGGACTGCTCGCCCAGTTGGTCCTCGACTTCGCCGACGGTTCCCGGCAGATCATCGCCACCGCCGACGACTGGACCGAGCACGACGGCCCGGTCCGCTCCGCCGATCTGATGATGGGTCAGTTCACCGACGGCCGCCGTGAGCTGTCCGGGCCGCGCCCGGTCGTCGTCCTGGACACCGCGGTCGGGCCGCTGACCGCGGAACCGGACGAGCCGATCCGGGTGACCGCCGAACTGCCGGCCGTCACGGTCGAGAACGGCATCGCCGACTTCGGGCAGAACCTGGTCGGCCGGGTCCGCCTGACCATCCGCAACGCCACCGCCGGGCAGCGGATCACCCTGCGCCACGCCGAGGTCCTCAACACCGACGGCTCGCTGTACCTCGACAACCTGCGGCGTGCCGCGGCCACCGACACCTACATCTGCGCCGGCCACGAGATCGAGGTCTTCGAGCCGCGATTCACCTTCCATGGCTTCCGGTACGCCGAGGTCACCGGGTACACCCCCGATCCCGCGGAGGTGACCGCCCGGGTCCTGCACTCCGACATCCCGTGGACCGGCCGGTTCGAGTCGTCGGACCCGACCGTCAACCAGTTGCACGCCAACATCGGCTGGGGGCAGCGCGGCAACTTCGTCGCGGTGCCGACCGACTGCCCGCAGCGCGACGAGCGGCTCGGCTGGCTCGCCGACGCGCAGGTGTTCGCGCCGACCGCGACCCGCAACGCCGACGTCTCCGCCTTCTTCGCCCGCTGGATGCGCGACGTCGTCGACGGCCAGGACGACGACGGAGCGTTCCGGGACATCGCCCCGATCATCGTCCTGGACCGGGAGGGAGCCCCGGCCTGGGGCGACGCCGGCGTCATCATCCCGTGGCTGCTGTGGCGCACCTACGGCGACCGGCGGGTGCTGGAGAACAGCTTCGACGCGATGGCCCGCTGGGTCGACCACATCCACCGGCACAACCCGGACCTGCTGTGGGAGCACCGCACCGGCAACTCCTACGGAGACTGGCTGCAGATCGACGCCGAGACTCCCCGCGATGTGCTGGCCACCGCCTACTTCGCGCACAGCACCCGGATCGTCGCCGATGCCGCCGACGTGCTCGGCCGGCCGTCGCAACGATTCCGTGAGTTGCACGCGCGGATCCGGGACGCCTTCGTCGACGCTTTCGTCGCCGACGACGGCAGCGTCAAGGGCGGCACCCAGACGGCGTACCTGCTGGCACTCGCCTTCGAACTGTTGCCGGCGGACCTCGTACACCCGGCCGTTGATCGTCTGGCGCACGACATCGAGAGTCGCGGCAATCGGCTGACCACCGGATTCGTCGGCGTGTCCCTGCTGTGCCCGGTGCTCGCCGAACACGGCCGCGCCGATCTGGCCTACGCCCTGCTGCACCAGGACGAATACCCGTCGTGGGGCTACTCGATCCGGCACGGCGCCACCACGATCTGGGAGCGCTGGGACGGCTGGACCGAACACGGCGGCTTCCAGTCCGCGGCCATGAACTCCTTCAACCACTACAGCCTCGGCAGCGTCGGCGACTGGCTCTACGGCCGCGTCGCCGGCATCGACCAGACCCCGGGCTCGGTCGCCTACTCCGAACTGCTGCTGCGCCCCACCCCCGACCCGACCGGCCGGCTCACCTGGGCGCGCGCCGAGCAGGAGACCGCCCGCGGCCTGGTGGCCTGCGGCTGGTCGATCGACGACGACCGGCTCACCGTGACCGCCACGGTGCCGCCGGGAAGCACCGCCATCCTTCTGATCCCCACCAGCGATCCCGGCCGTGTGCACGCTGCCGGAACGCCCGGGGTTCTACGGGCCGAACCGTCCGCCGCCGGGCTCACCCTGCGGCTGGCATCCGGCCGATACACCTTCACCACCCCCGTCTGAGTCATCTCCCCACTCAGGAGAAGATCGTGAAAAAAGTCCTCGCCGCGGTCGCGGCCGCGTCCCTGCTCGCCGCCTGCTCGAGCGGCACCAACTCCAGCACCAGCAGCGCCGGTGACAACCAGACCCTGACCATCGCCTCGGTCGACCAGGGCTCCATCGAGAAGGTCGTCGACGCGTTCAAGGCCGCCAACCCCGGCATCACCGTCAACCTGACCACCAGCGGCGCCGACCAGTACCAGCAGCAGATCCGCACCCAGCTGGCGTCCGGCACCGCCCCCGACGTGATGACCGTCTGGCCCGGCAACGGCAACCCCGGCGCCACCTACGTGATCGCCAAGCCCGGCTACCTGCTCGACCTGTCCGACCAGCCATGGGCCGCCCAGCTGCCCGACGCGTTCAAGAAGGTCGCCCAGTACGAGGGCAAGACCTACAACGCGCTGTTCGGGCTCAACGGCATCGGCGCGGTCTACAACGACGACGCCCTGACCAAGGCCGGGCTGACCGCGCCGGGCACCTGGACCGACCTGCTCACCTTCTGCAAGGCCGCCGCCGGCAAGGGCACCCCCGCCTTCGCTCTCGGCATCCAGGACAACTGGGTCACCCAGATCGCCCTGTACGCCCTGGTCGCCACCACCGTCTACAGCACCGACAAGGACTTCGACACCAAGATGGCCGCCGGTCAGGCCACCTTCGCCGGGTCGCCGTGGACCACCGCGATGGCCAAGTACCAGGAGATGAACGCCGCGGGTTGCTTCCAGAAGGACCCGCTGGGCACCAGCTACGAGGCCAGCCAGACTCTCGCGGCCACCGGCAAGACCCTCGGCATCATTCAGGGCAACTGGATCATCGGGCTGCTCAAGCAGAAGAACCCGTCCGGCAAGTTCACCATGAAGGCGCTGCCGGCCACCGACGACGCGGCGAGCTTCATCATGCCCGCGGCGGCCGGCGCCGGGTACGGCGTGAACGCCAAGGCCAAGAACAAGGAACTCGCGCTCAAGTTCATCACCTTCGTCATGTCGCCGGCCGGCATGAAGACCTTCAACGAGGCCCAGGGCAGCCTGCCGACCCTGCCGGGCGCCGGCACCACCGTCGACCCGGGCCTGGCCGAACTCACCACGTTCGTCGAGGGCAACAAGACCGTGCCGTTCATGGACCAGCTGTGGCCCAACGCCAAGGTCCAGCAGACCATGCTCAGCGGTCTGCAGGAGGTCTTCAGCAACCAGGCCACCGCCGACGAGGTCCTCAAGGACATGGACACCGACTACAAGGCCGGCGCATGAAACGCCGCACCGCACTGGGGATCACCATCGCCGTACCGTCCGCGACTCTGTTGACCCCCGGCCCCGCCACCGCCGGCGCCCCCGGACTCCGTGTCGTCGGCCTGCGGGTCGAGGGCCGCGAGGACCAGCCGCTCGGTCTCGACACCCCGAACCCCGTGTTCGGCTGGCGTTTCGCCGAGACGTCGTCGGCCGCCGCGGACCGGCAGACCGCCTACCAGATCCGGGTCCACGGGCCCGGCCTGCTCTGGGACACCGGGAAGGTCGGCTCGTCCGTCCAGTCCGGCGTCCGCTACAACGGCAAAGCGCTGACCTCCCGGCAGCGCATCACCTGGCAGGTCCGGGCATGGGACGCCGACGGCCGCGCCACCGACTGGAGCCGGTCGTCCACCTTCGAGATGGGCCTGCTGCACCAGGAGGACTGGGGTGCCGCGCGCTGGATCGACTACCCGGGACGGGCCGAGACCCAGCCGATGCCGATCTTCGCCCGGCAGTTCACCACCGATGCGCATCGCAAGGTTGTCCGGGCCCGGCTCTACCTGTCCGGCGTCGGCATGCACCTGGCCACCCTCAACGGGCGTGGCCTCACCGACGAGGTGCTCGCGCCGGGCTACTCCAACTGGCAGCTCTCCAGCGAGTACCGGGTCTACGACATCACCGGCGAGCTGCGCAAAGGCGCCAACACCGTGGGGGTACGCCTGGGCAACGGCCCCGCCTACGTGCGGCGCAGCGCCACCAACCCCGCCGTCGGGCGCACCGCCCCGTACTCGTGGTGGCAGAGCCAGCTCAAGGGCAACGGCACCCTGACCGGCGCCGTCGAGGCCGGGGCCACCACGGTCACGTTGAGCAGCGTCACCGGCTACCACGTCGGCGGCACCATCAACGTCGACACCGGCGCCGGCGGCGACAACCTCGAATCGCGGGTCATCACCACGATCGGCACGGACAGCATCACCTTCAGCCCCGGCCTGTCCGAGCCGCACCCGGCCGGCGTGACGGTCACCGGCTCGGGCAACAACATCGCGGCCAGCGACGCCAGCGCCGGAGCGGCCGTCACACCCCGCTTCATCGCGCGCCTCGAAATCACGTACGCCGGTGGGAAAGAGACGGTGATCGTCTCGGACCGGGAGTGGCGCACCGCGCTGGGCCCGCTGGTCACCGACGCCTGGTACTCGGGGTCGGACTTCGACGCCCGTCGCGAGCAGCCCGGCTGGGACCAGCCCAAGTCCGACCTGTCGGCGGCCGCGAAGCGGCGCGACGGCACGCTCACCGGGTGGATCGCGGCCGGGATCGCGCCGCCGCCGAACCTGGCGACGAAACTGGTCGGCCGCACCGCGCCGCCGATCACGATCGCCGACCGGTACGAGCCAGTCGCGATCACCAACCCGCTGCCCGGGACGTGGGTGTTCGACTTCGGTCAGAACATCGTCGGATTCCCGCAGCTGACGGTGAAGGGCCTACCCGCCGGCGTCACCATCCGCGTCTCGCCGGCCGAGTCCCTCGCGGCCGACGGCACCGTGGACCAGGCGTCACTGCGCGGTGGTGGCGGTAGCCGGGGTGTGGACCTGTTCAACACCTACACGACCGCCGGGCTGCGCGGCGGGGAGACGTGGCGGCCGGACTTCAACTACTTCGGCATGCAGTGGGTGCAGGTCACCGGCCTGCCCGAGGGCTATGTCCCGACGAAGGAGACGATCACCGGGCTGCGGGTCCAGGCCGAGACCCCGCTCGCCGGGGCGGTCACCACGTCGAACGCCCGAGTGAACCGGCTGCACAAGATGGCCTGGTACTCGTTCGCCGGCAACATCATGAGCGTCTTCACCGACTGCCCCGGCCGGGAGAAACTGTCCTACCCGGCCGACTACACGATGCCGATGGGCTCGATCCACCGCAACTTTGACCTCGACGCCTACCTGCGCACCCACGAGCACCACCTGGTCGAAGGACAGTCGGTCGCGGCCACCCCGATGGCCGGCAACGTGGCGCTCAAGACCCCGGTCTACGACTGGGGATACACGGGCCGTTTCGGTGACGAGATCAACTGGGGCAACGCGATCATCCTGGTGCCGGGGTTCCTGCGGCAGCTCTACGGCGACGTTTCCACTGCCGAGCGGTACTACCCGCGGATGGTGGCGTTCGCCGACTACATCGCGCGGCAGAAGGCGGTCGGCAACATCGTCGACGCGGCGCTGGCCGACTGGGTGTCCGCCGAACCGGTGTCCGGCAGGATCACCGGCACCTGGGGCTACTACGTGATGATCAGCGAGCTGGCGAAACTCGCGCCGCCCGCCGACGCCGCGAAGTACGCCGCGCTCGCGGCCGACATCAAAACCGCATTCCACCAGGCCTTCTGGGACCCGGCCCGGCGACTGTACGCGGACAACGGCGCCGTCTCCCAGACCGCGCAGGCGCTCGCGCTCGACGCCGGGCTCGTGCCCGAGGCCGAGCGTCAGGCCGTGCTGGACGCGCTGGTGGGGCTCGTGACCGCCGCCGGGCACTTCATGGGCGGCACCATCGGCATGGCACCGATCGTGCGGGCGCTCTCCGCGGGTGGCCGCGACGACGTGCTGTGGGACCTGATCCACGTCGACACCCAGCCCAGTTACGGCTACTTCATGGAGTCGACCGTCGCCAACCCCGGCGGTATGACGACGATGGGGGAGCGCTGGAACCGGGGGGACTCGAAGAACCACATGATCCTCGCCCAGATCGAGGAGTGGTTCCACGCCGGTCTCGCCGGCATCCGCGCGGCGGAGGGCGTGGTCGCGTACCGCGAATTGGTCATTCAGCCGAAGGTGGTCGGTGACCTGACGTTCGTCAAAGGCCACTACACCACCCCGCAGGGCACCGCCCGGTCGGAGTGGAAACGCGACGGCAACCGGCTTCGGCTGACCGTCACGGTCCCGCCGAACACCACCGCCACGATCCATGTGCCGACCCTGGGCGGCCGGGTGGCCGGCACCCCGCGCCGCGCGAAGTTCCTGCGCACCACCGGCGGCTACGCCGTCTTCCAGGTGCCGTCCGGCACCTACGCCTTCACCACCAAGTGACGAACCGGCCCGGCCTCCCTTGGCGAGGCCGGGCCCTCCACGATGGGTTCCCCGTGACATTTCCTGACGGATTCCTGTGGGGCAGCGCCACCTCGGCCCATCAGGTCGAGGGCGGCAACACCAACAACGACTGGTGGGACTTCGAACAAACCCCGGCCTCTGCCGCGAGGTGGTCGTCCGGCGACGGCATCGATCATTTCCATCGGTACGCCGACGACTTCGCGCTGCTGGCATCCCTGGGACACACCGCACACCGGCTGTCGCTGGAATGGTCCCGCATCGAACCGGCGCCCGGGCAGTTCAGCCGGGCGGCGATCGGCCACTACCGGCGCGTACTGACCGAGCTCGCCGCCACCGGCATGGCGGGGTTCGTCACCCTGCACCACTTCACGCTGCCACGCTGGCTGGCCGCCCGGGGCGGATGGCTCGCCTCCGACGCGACCGACCTGTTCACCCGGTACTGCGCTTTCGTGACCGAGGCGCTCGGCGACCTCATGCCCTACCTCTGCACCATCAACGAACCGCAGATGATCGCCCTGCACGGCTACCTGGAGGGCTACCACCCGCCCGGCCTCACCAACCCGGCCCTGTGGCGGCGGGTCGGCGGTGTGCTCCTCGACGCCCACCTCGCGGCCGTCCCGGCGATCCGGGCGGCCGGCGGCACGCAGATCGGCCTGGCCGTACAGTTGCCGCTGCTCGACGGCCCCGAGCCGTTCCTCAGCCTGATGCGCCACGAGATCGTCGACCGCTATCTCGACGGCCTGACCGGTGTCGACGGCGGCGACTGGCTCGGCGTCCAGTACTACCGCAAACAGTGGGTCGACCCCGCGTCACCGTTCTTCTTCGCACCACCACCACCGGATGTACCCGTCACCCAGATGGGCTGGGCCGTACACCCCGACGGCCTGCGCGAGATCCTGCACCGCGCCGCTCGCGTCGGCCTGCCGATCTACGTCACCGAGAACGGCATCGCCACCGAGGACGACACCGAACGCATCGCCTACCTGCGATCACACGTCGCCGCGGTGGGACAGGCCATCGCCGAGGGCGTCGACGTGCGCGGCTACCTGCACTGGTCGGCGTTCGACAACTTCGAATGGTCCGAAGGCTACCGGCCCAGATTCGGGCTGATCGCCGTCGACGACGACTTCACCCGCCACCCCAAACCCAGCGCCCACGCCTTCGCCGGCATCATCCGACAAGGAACCCATCCGTGAACCTCACCCTCGAGGAGAAGGCCGCCCTCTGCCTCGGCTCCACCTTCTGGCACACCGCGCCGATCGACCGCCTCGGCATCCCGGCGATCATGGTCTCCGACGGCCCGCACGGGCTGCGCCGCCAGCCCGACGGCAACCAGGCCGGCATCACCGGCGCCCTGCCCGCCACCTGCTTCCCGACCGCGTCCGCGCTCGGCTCCTCCTGGGACCCCGATCTGGTACGCCGTATCGGCGCGGCGATCGGCGCTGAGGCCCGTGCCCTCAGCGTCGCCGTGGTCCTCGGACCCGGCGTCAACATCAAACGATCACCGCTGTGCGGCCGCAACTTCGAGTACTTCTCCGAGGACCCGCTGCTCACCGGCGTCCTCGGCGAGGCCCACGTCACCGGCGTGCAGAGCCAGGGCGTCGGCGCGTGCGTGAAGCACTTCGCCGCCAACAACCAGGAGACCGACCGCCTGCGGGTCAGCGCGGATGTCGACGAGCGCACCCTGCGCGAGATCTACCTGCCGCACTTCGAACGCATCGTCACCCGGGCGAAGCCGTGGATGGTGATGTCCGCGTACAACCTGGTCAACGGGGTGCCTGCCGCCGAGCACCGGTGGCTGCTCACCGATGTGCTGCGCGACGAATGGGCCTATGACGGTGTCGTCGTCTCCGACTGGGGCGCCGTCCGCGACCGGGTCGCGGCGCTCGTCGCCGGACTGGACCTGGAGATGCCGCCGAAACTCGGGATCAGCGACGCCGCGATCGTCGCCGCGGTCCGCGACGGCCGTCTCGACGAGAAGGTCCTCGACCAGACGGTGGAACGCATCCTGCGGCTCATCGACCGGGCCCCCGACCCCGACGGGCCCTTCGACGTCGACGCCCATCACGCGCTGGCCCGTGCCGCCGCCGCGGATTGCGCGGTCCTTCTCAAGAACGACCGGGACCTGCTCCCGTTGCGCCCCGCGCCCGGCGACACCATCGCCGTCATCGGTGCGTCTCCGCGTTTCCAGGGAGCCGGGAGCTCGCAGGTCAACCCCACCCGCGTGGACGATCTGATCACCGAGCTGCGCGCCAGGACCACGGTGGAGTTCGCAGCCGGTGGGGATCAGGCGATCGACCTCGCCGCCCGGGCGGCCACTGTCGTGGTGCTCATGGGCCTGCCCGCCGGTGACGAGACCGAAGGCGCCGACCGCCGGCACATGGATCTACCCGCGGAACAGATCACACTGCTGGCCCGGATCGCCCAGGTCAACGACAACGTCGTCGTGGTGCTCGCCAACGGCTCCGCCGTCGAGGTGGCATCGTGGCAGCAACATGCCGGGGCGATCCTGGAGACCTGGTTGTCCGGGCAGGCCGTCGGCGGCGCGATCGCCGACCTGCTGCTCGGGACGGTCAACCCGTCGGGGCGACTGGCCGAGACGTTGCCGGTACGGCTCGCCGACAACCCGTCCTACCTCAACTTCCCGGGCGAGGCCGGGCACGTCCGCTACGGCGAGGGCGTCTTCGTCGGCTACCGCGCCTACGACGCGGTGGATCGGGCGGTCGCCTACCCGTTCGGGCACGGGCTGTCCTACACCACCTTCGCGTACCACGACCTTGCCGTCACCGTCGCCGGTGACTCGTCCGTCCTGGTCACCTGCACCGTCGTCAACACCGGAGCGCGGCACGGCAAGGAGGTCGTGCAGCTCTACGTCGGTCCCCCCGCTTCGCCGGTGGCCCGGCCCGTGCGTGAACTCAAGGCGTTCGCCAAGCTCGATCTGCCGCCGGGCGCCGGCGAGACCGTCACCTTCCAGCTCGATCCCCGCGACCTGGCGTACTGGTCGACCCGGCATCAGCGGTGGCTCGTCCAAGGCGGCGCCTACGAGATCGCCGTCGGCGCCTCGTCACGTGACCTGCGTCTGACCACGACGGCCGAGGTGCCCGGTGACATGGTGACCGAGCCGCTGACCGCGGTGTCGACCCTGCGCGAATGGCTCGCCGATCCGGCCGGGGCCGCCGCGCTGCGCGCCGCCGTGGGGGAGTCGCAGGGCATCTTCGCCGACCCGGAGTCGCAGATCGTGCTCGGCGACTTCCCGCTCACCGCCCTGACCGCCTTCCCCGGCCTGGGCCTGTCCGATCCCGTCCTGGCGCACGCCGTGCGCCTGTCCAAGGAGGTTTGATCACTCATGGAACGCAGGACTCTGCTCGCCGGTTCGCTGGCGGCCGCCGTCACATCCCTCGCCGCGACCCCGGCACAGGCCCATTCGGGCCGAACGAGGGACGAGGCGTCCACCCGGTACGGCCGGGTGCGGGGGCGCCGCGAGGACGGCATCGTCAAGTTCCTCGGCGTCCCCTACGCCACCCCGCCGCTCGGCAAGCTCCGGTTCCGGGCGCCGCAGCCGCCTCGCAGCTGGCGCGGCGTCCGGGACACGGTCGAGTTCCCGAACCCGGCCTACCAGGTCGCCGGCGGCGAGATGGGCCCCGGCGGCAACGGCCGGATGCCGGCGCCGTCCGAGGACTGTCTCTACCTCAACATCTGGACCCCGGCCGCCGACGGTAAGCGCCGGCCGGTGATGTTCTACAACCACGGCGGCGGCTACATGATCGGCTCCGGGTCGGCGTCCGGTCAGGACGGGACCCGGCTGGCCCGGCTGCATGACGTGGTCGTGGTCGAGTCGAACCACCGGCTCGGCCTGCTCGGCTACCTGTATCTCGGCTTCGCGCACGACGGCTACGCCGCCAATCAGGGCATGCAGGACATCCTCGCCGCACTGCGCTGGACGGCCGAGAACATCGACAACTTCGGCGGTGACCCGGACAACATCATGGTCTGGGGGGAGAGCGGCGGCGGCGCCAAGACCGCGGCCGTCTACACCATGCCCGCGGCGGCCCGGCTGTTCCACAAGGCGTCGGTGGAGAGCGCCGCGCCGCTGCGGTTCCCGACCCGCGACGGCGCCATCGCCCGCGCCGACCGGACCCTGCACCTGCTCGGGCTGACCCGGCGCGACATCCGCACGCTGCACGACATCCCGGCCGCCCGGCTGCTGGAGATCCAGGTGTCCGAGGCCGCGAACGGCGTCGCGCCCTGGGGCGACCCCGACCCGGTGCTGCCCGGCTTCGGCGCCTTCGTCGACGGCACCGTCATCCCGCGGCACCCGTTCGCCGACGGCGTCGCGCCGTTCTCGGCCGGCAAACCGCTGATGGTCGGCACCACCCGCGACGAGATGGTGTTCTTCAGCCTCTTCGGCTCGAAGGACATCTTCAGCATCGATGACGCCGGTCTGCGCAGCCGCCTGAGCGGCACCTACCAGGGCGCCGAACTCGACCGGATCATCGCCACCTTCCGCCGGTCGCGCCCGCAGGCCACCCCGGCCCAGTTGTATTTCGCGATCACCACCTCGCCGATCTGGCGCGACGCCATCAAGATCGCCGAGGCGAAGGCTGCCCAGCATCGGGCGCCGGTCTACATGTACCAGCTCGCCTACCCCGACCCGACGCTGGTGCCCGGCACCGACTTCCCGCTCGGATCGCCGCACGCCTCCGACATTCCGCTCAAGTTCGACACCCTCCGCCGGGATTCCCTGCCCGGGCAGCTGGCGACCGCGCGGCACATGAGCGCGCTGTGGGCCGGGTTCGCCCGCGACGGCCGCCCGAACGCACCCGGCGTGCCCCGCTGGCCGGCCTACACCCGCCACGACCGCGCCACCATGTGGATCGACGCGACCTGCCGCATCGTCAACGACCCGGACCGCAGCGAACGGCTGTACTGGCAGCGTCGCGCATGACGGGCGCCGCCGATTCCGGCATCCCCGGAATCGGCGGCACGTTCGCACCGTGAGGCGTTACGGAGCCGAGGTGAACTCGGAGGTCCCGGCATTCACGGCGTAGACGTCGTAGAGCCCGTCCCGGCGAACCAGCGTCGCGCCCTCCGTCACCGCGGTACTGGTCGCCGACGCCGACGCCAGCGGAACCCACACCTGCCCGCTGGTGCCGGCCGGTGCGGTCACCTGCAGGCGGAACTGCCCGGCGGTGTCGCGCGCCCATTTGACGACCAGCGACCCGCCGGCCGCCGGCACGCTGCCCTGCGCCCACGTGAGGCCGCCGGCCTGCGGTTTGACCTGCCAGCTGGTGTAGCCGGGGTTGACCGCGGTCGCGCCGAGCACGCTTTCGGTCAGTACCTGGGTGGGGCCGGCGCCCCAGGCGTGGGCGAGGCTGTCGAAGCCACGCGACGGCAGCCCGTCGGCGTTGACGAACTCCCAGAAGGTGCCGGTGTAGTAGCCGCTGTCCGGGTCGACCTGGATGCCCCAGTGCCGGCGCATCAGATCGAGGGCGCCGCTGGTGTCGCCGTCGGTGAACCGGGCCATGACCTCCCAGGTGTTGTTGAGCGGCTCGATGGTGTGGCCGTACGGGTCGGCCATGCTCGGCGCGGGCTGCGAGATCTGGCTGCCGTGCGCCTGCCATCGGGCCTTGAAGTAGGCCAGGATGCCCTGCACCCTGTCGGCCGGAGCTACGCCGAGACGGATCGCGTTCATGTTGGCGTCCAGCGGGAACACGTTCGGCCGGCTGTTGGTGTGCTGGTAGAGCCCCGCCGCGGTGTTGAACAGCCGGGCGTTGATCGCGGTCTTGAGCGAGGCGGCCTTGTTCGTGTACTCGGTGACCCGGGCCGTGGTGCCGACCCGCTGCTCCATCCAGATCATGTTCTGCAGCAGCTCGTAGTAGGCGAGGCTGTACTCGGTGACCTCACCGGTCTGACGGGTCTGCCAGTAGTCGTTGTCGTCGGTGACGACCAGACCGTTGGCGTTGACCCGCGTGGCGTGATACGCCGTCGCGGCCTCCAGTTTGCTGCGCAGACCGGTGATGAACGCCGTGTCGCCGGTGTAGCGGTAGTACTGGATCGCGATGATCGCCGAGTACGCCGAATACGTCACCGCGTAGTCGAAGGCGCCGCAGCCGCGGAACCCGACCGCGCTGGTGAGCCGGCCGTTCGCCGCCTGCAGGTTGAAGATGCTGTTGATCGAGCCCTTGACGTACGCGACGCTGTTCGAGCCCAGGGACAGCTGGGCGACCGGGTTGGTGATCATGAGGTCGCCGGACCAGATGGCCCGGTCACGTTTGGCGCCGTCGAAGATGACCGGCACGGTGAAGCAGGACGCGACACCGGCGGGAACCATGTCCATCTGCGTGGTGTAGGCGCCGGCGTACCACATCCGGTTGAGCTGGTCGTCGCTCGAGATGAAGTACCCCTGGTACCGGTCGGCGGAGGCCCGGTACGCCTTGAAGTTCACGCCCGCACCGGTCAGCGTGACACTGCCCGGCGTGGTCAGCTGGATCGCGGCGAACCGGAACCCACCCCGTAGCGCGCCGGTGTACGTGCGTGCGCCGTTGACGGCGAAGCTGACCGGGGAGCCGTTGTCGTTGTTGTACACGCCGTTGCTGCCCACCGTCAGGAACGGCAGCGCCTCACTGGTCGCCACGCGCAGGGTTACCGACGAGCCGCTGGACGCCTGCCATGCCGATACGTTCGCGAACGGGGTGCCGCCGACCTCCTTGCCGAAGTCGAGCACGATTGTCGCCGGAGAACTCGCCGAGGTGGTGGTCAGCACCGTCGTGCCGGTGCCCTGTCCGGCCAGCCCCGCGGCGTTGGTGACCGTACCGCTGGTGCGGGTCACGCTCAGGGCGCGGACGCTGTCGCTGGTCGGGGCCGGGACCAGAGCCCGCCAGTCCGGGTTCGCCGGCCAGGTCGGTGGCGCGGCCGCGGCCGCGCCCGGCAGCGCTGTCGCCGCGACCGTGCAGGCGGCGAAGCCGGCCAGTATCCGCCGAGCCAGATGGCCCGGGTGTCGTTGCCGCTGATCAGGTCTGTCATCCAGGTCGTACATCGGGCGCACTCCTCGATAAATGATTGTAACGTTTCATTAGATGGGTAAGGGTGGCGATGGGGTAGCGGGTGCATGCTGCGTGGAGAGGTGAAGGCGCGAATGTCCCGAGAGAAGCGCCCGACGGGTAACGTTTCTCACGCGTTGCCCAGAAGATAAGCGTCAATGTCGTTCCTGGTCAATCATCAAATTCTCGATCTCATGTGGCGCCGCGACTCCAACGCTCCCTGGCTTGGGTGTCCCTTGACCCGCCAGGCATCGACTCCTATCGTTGGCGCGAAACAGCTGAGAAACGTTCTACGCGCTGCCAGCCCATCTAAAGACGCAGCAACGGCGTCCCCGGCAGTGCATGAAACGTTGCATTCTTGCCCCGGATCAGAGCCAGCCACCGAAGGAGAAGAGCATGCTGAGAAGACAGTCGAATCCGGCCCGCACCTTGCGTGTCCGCAAGGCCGTCACCGCAGCCGCGGTGGCACTCGGTGCGCTCATCGCTGCCGTGGCGCAGAGCCCGGCGTCGGCGGCCGGTCCGTACCAGCGCGGTCCCGACCCGACCGCGGCCAGCGTCGCCGCCGTCACCGGCCCGTTCGCCATCGCGTCGGTCTCGGTCGCTCGGGGCAACGGCTTCGGCGGCGGAGTGATCTACTATCCGACCGACACCAGCCAGGGAACGTTCGGCGGGATCGCCATCTCCCCGGGACTCAACGGCACCTGGCCCGGAATCGCCTGGCTCGGACCGCGACTGGCCTCCCAGGGCTTCGTCGTGTTCGGCATCGAGACGAACAACCTCAACGACAGCCCTGCCAGCCGCGGCACCCAACTGCTGGCGGCCCTGGACTACCTCACCCGCAACAGTGCGGTGCGGACCAGGGTCGACGCCGGTCGGCTCGGGGTGATCGGGCATTCCATGGGCGGCGGTGGAGCCCTCGACGCGGCCCTGCGCCGGCCCGTCCTGCAGGCGGCGATCGGCAACGCACCCCACCTGCCGTCAGGCAGCCTGGCCGGCGACCGGGTCCCGACTCTCGTCTACGCCATGCAGAACGACACGCTCGTCACCCCGGCCCGCCTGAGCAGCCTGTACAACACCATTCCGGCGACGACCGAACGCGCCTACATCGAAGTCACCGGAGCGGGCCACAACTACATCGGCCAGCCCAGCACCGTGCTGGCCCGTACCATGATCCCCTGGTTGAAGATCTTCATCGACGACGACGCCCGGTACAGCCGGTTCCTCTGTCCGCTGTCCAATCAGGCCGGCATCTCGCAATACCGCAGCAGTTGCCCGCTGATCTCGACGACCGCGACGGCGTCGAACGCCGGTTGACGACTGGCGCCGGGGCGCCGTGCAGACGGACGTCGGTCGAAGACGGCTGGCGCTACGGGCCCGGGGCCAGCCGTGGCCGGGCCTGATCGAGGTAGCGCCGCAGACGCTGCAGGTAGGCGTCGAAGGGTTCGTCGGCCGGCCAGGTCTGGTATGCGGTGACGGTGGCCGCGCGCGCCAGGTTCAGCTGCAGGATCGCATCGTCCTCGCCGCCGGTGCGTGCGGTCACCCAGTCGCCCAGGTCGGTGGTGAACTGCTCGCCGAAGGCCTGGGTCGATTGCGCCAGCGCGGGTGACTGCGCCTTGAGGCGCCGTTGCAGGGGCATCCGGTCGCGCAGTGTCTCGTTGAAGCCAATCATGATCGCGGTCAGGGACTCCCAGAGCGGTTCGTCGTCGGGCCGGTCGGCCATGAGTGCCCGCCACGCGTCGCGTTCTTCGGGGTCCTGGTCGAAGACGACGGCTTCCTTGCTGGCGAAGTAGTTGAAGAACGTGGCGCGGGAGACGTCGGCGGCGGCCGCGATCTGTTCGACGGTGGTGGCCTCGTAGCCCTGCTCCTGGAACAGGCGCAACGCCGCGACGCGGATCGCCCGCCACGCCGCCACCTTTTTGCGTTCACGCAGATTCATCACATCTCCTCCGCGAGCATCCTACTTCCTAGACTGGTATAACTTTAGACGAGTCCAAGTTTAGGGAGTGTCATGAGCAAGACCTGGTTCATCACCGGCACCTCACGTGGCTTCGGCCGCCAGTTCACCGAGTCCGCGCTCGAGCGTGGCGACAAGGTCGCCGCCACCGCCCGCGACCCCAAGACGCTCGACGACCTGGTTGCCAAGTACGGCGACGCGATCCTGCCGCTGGCCCTGGACGTGACCGACAAGGCCGCTGTCGCAGCGGCGGTCGCGACGGCGCACGAGAAGTTCGGCCGCCTCGACGTGGTGGTCAACAACGCCGGCTACGGCCTGTTCGGCGCGGTCGAGGAGATCAGCGAGGAACAGCTGCGCGACCAGTTGGAGACCAACCTGTTCGGCGCGTTCTTCGTGACCCAGGCGGTCCTGCCGATCCTGCGCGAGCAGGGCTCCGGTCACATCGTCCAGATCTCCACCATCGGCGGCATCGGCGCGTTCCCATCGCTCGGCGGCTACCACGCCTCCAAGTGGGCCCTGGAAGGCCTCACCGAGTCCCTCGCCCAGGAGGTCGCCGGGTTCGGCATCAAGGTCACTCTGGTCGAGCCGGGCGGCTTCAGCACCGACTGGTCCGGCTCGTCGGCCGTACACGCCGAGCCCAACCCCGTCTACCAGCCGATGCGCGACGCGATGGCCGCCCGGCGTGGCAGCGCCCAGTCCGGGGACCCGGCCGCCAGCGGACCCGCCCTGCTGCAGATCGTCGACGCCGAGAACCCGCCGCTGCGGGTGCTGTTCGGCTCGCAGCCGACCCAGCTCGTCAAGCACCTGTACGCCCAGCGCCTGCAGACCTGGGCCGACTGGGAGCATGTCGCGCACGCCGCGCAGGGCTGACCCGGATGCCGCTGCCGGTCTCCGGTACACGGCCGCCACTCAGTGGGCTCGCGCCTGCTGGGCGGCGGCCGAGCCGAAGCCCCGGCGTCCATCGAACCCGCCGGCCATCACGGAGCGGGGGCGCCGGCCACCCGGACGCCATCGGGCATGTTCGCCGGTCGATCTTTCCCTGATCCGCTTCCGATGGCTTCTACGTTGTACGCAAGGTCGCTGCTAGCAGAGCCGGCAGGCCTGGAGCGACGGTCGGTAGCATCTGGTCGCACAGGTGCCGGAGTTGGTTGACCTGGTCCGTTGTCAGCGCGTCGAGCACGAGACGCCGTACCTCACGCACGTGCAGCGGGGTGACTTGGGCGAGGAGTTCCCGGCCGGTCTCGGTCAGGGCGACCTCGGTACGGCGGGGGCCGTGATGGTGCGTACGCCGTTGCGCCCAGCCGTGTCGTTCGAGGCGGGTCACCGCGTGCGACAGGCGTGACACCGATCCGGCGATGAGGTCCGCCAGTCTCGTCATCTGCACGGCGTCTTCCGGTGCGTCGGCCAGCGCGGCCAGAATGCCGTACTCGAACAGGTTCATACCGGCGTCGCGTTTCAGCTGGGCGTCGATGGCCGTGGGCAGGGTGACCATCAGGGCGGCCAGGGTCATCCAGGCGATCCGCTCGTCGGCGGAGAATTCCGCTTCGTCATTCACGCCGGGCCACCTGCGCCGTTCGCGGATCCGGCTCGATGTCGTCCTCCAGGCGGACCGGGCCCTGTCCGTGTCGGGCGAGCTGGTCGCCGGGGTTCCGGACGCCGCAGGAGCGCATCGACAGGCAGCCGCAGCCGATGCAGCCGGTGAGTTCGCGTTCCAGGTTGCCGAGGTAGCGGCGCCGGGCTTCCAGTTCGCCTTTCCAGAGCTGGGAGACGTGATGCCAGTCGTGCTGGCTGGGCGTGCGGCCGGCGGGCAGGGTGGTCAGTATCGCGGCGACGTCGGTCAGCGGGATCCCGAGTCGTTTGGCCGCCAGTACCAGGGAGATCCGGCGCAGCATGTGACGGCGGTACCGGCGTTGCCTTCCAGGGCTGCGCTCGGCGGTGATCAGGCCCAGGGCCTCGTAGAAGCGCAGCGCGGACGCGGGCGCGCCGGTGCGCTCGGCGACCTCCCCGACGGTGAGGAGGTCGTCCGGGCTGGTGGACTGCTCTGCTGACACGCAGCCAGCGTAAAACCTAAACACTTGTTGAGTTCTAGGGGTGAGTTTTCGCCCGACGCGGACGACCGGCGCCTGGTCAGCTCCGCGCGGGCCTTGGCGTTGAGCTCGGTGACGGAACTGGCTGGTTCGATAGGCTCGCCAGGCCGACGCCGAGGAGGAGAAGCCGCATGAGTCCGACCCCCGCGGTCACATCCCCGTCCGCCGGGCAGGAGGTGACCCCGCAAGGGGATCGCCCCGAGCGCAAGGGCGAGCGGACCAAGCGGCGCATCCTGGAGACCGCGCGGCGGGTGTTCGCTGAGAACGGCTTCGAACGTGCCACCATCCGGGCGATCGCTGTCGCCGCCGGGGTCGACAAGTCATCGGTGATCCAGTATTTCGGCACCAAGCGGGAGCTGTTCCGTGCGGCGGTCCACTGGGAGATCCCGATCCGTGACCTCACCACCGACGATCCCACGAGCAGTATCGACAACTATCTGCGTGCCATGCTCAGCACCTGGGCCGCCGACCCCGACAGCCCGATGGCCGTGCTGCTGCGCGCCAGCATGACCAGTGAAGAGGCGGCCGAGATCCTTCGCGATCACATCTCCGGTGAGGCGGTGGGTGCTCTCGCCGAAACGCTGGACGGTCCCGATGCCCGGTTGAGAGCCGCTCTGGCGGGCGCCATGATGATGGGCATCGCGACCCAGCGCTATCTGCTGCGTATGCCCGATGTCGCCGGGGCAGACCTGGAGGACGTCCTGAGGCTGGCGGGCCCGGCCATGCGGGCTGTCATCGCGCCCGAACGCTGATACCCCGGCGCGGTTGCAGAGCGGCACATCGGCCGGTGCCGGTGTGGCTGGACGCCGCCTTGGCCCGCGGCGAGCTCTTCACCGACTCCGGCGACCTGTCCCGACCGGTCGGCCGCCCACCCGCTACCGTCGCCGACGCGGTCGCCGAGGCCTTCGATGAGTCGTGGCGGCCTTGAGCGGTCTTCGGCCATCGCCGGTGCCCAGTGGTTACGGGGTCTGAGCGGTGAGACAGGGGAACCGCCTCTGGTCGAGGTCAATGCCCTGTCCGGTAGGGCACATTTCTCAACGCTTGGTTACTTCTGTGGTCGCCGTGGTGCAAGGATGCCCGTCATGACCGCCGCCACCGTGCCGCACCGGGGCAGGATCAAAGCTTTCCTGCGCCTGGTGATGATCGAGCACTCGATCTTCGCGTTGCCGTTCGCCTACCTGTCGTCGCTGGTCGCGATCCAGTCGCTCGACGACGCGGTCGGTGGGCACTGGTTCGATCTGGTGCTGGTGACGATCGCGATGGTCTCCGGGCGTACCTTCGCCATGGCCGCCAACCGCATCCTGGACCGGAAGATCGATGCGCTGAACCCGCGGACGCAGAACCGGGAGCTGGTCACCGGCGCGGTCAGTGTGCGTACCGCCTGGACCGGCGCGACCATCTCGCTCGTCGTCCTGATCGTCGCGGCCGGCCTGCTCAACCCGCTCTGCCTGGTCCTGTCGCCGCTGGCGGTGGTCCCGCTGGTGGTGTATCCGTACGCGAAGCGGTTCACGAACTTCCCGCACTACGTGCTCGCGCTGGCCCAGGCGGTCGCTCCGGTCGGCGCCTGGCTGGCGATCACCGGCACCTTCGCGGGCTCCTGGGCGGCCTGGGTGCTCGGCGTCGCGGTCGGCCTGTGGATCGGTGGTTTCGACATCATCTACGCCTGCCAGGACGCCGAAGTCGATCGGCGGATCGGGGTGCACTCCACTCCGGCACGCTATGGCGTACGCACAGCGCTGCAGATCTCCACCGTTACCCACGTCGTGACCTTCGCGCTGTTCGTCTGGTTCGGCGAGTTGGCCGGCCTCGGCTGGGCGTGGTGGATCGGCCTGCTGCTCACCGGGGCCGGCCTGGTCTACCAGCACGTCGTGGTGACCGAGACCGACCTGTCGCGGGTCAACCGGGCGTTCCTGAACGCCAACGGCTTCATAGCGATCGCCATCTTCGTCCTGGCCGTGCTCGACATCGCGCTGCTGTGATCAGCGCACCGCGTCGCTGGCCACCGTCGGGACCAGTGCGGCGATCCCGGCGAGGTAGCCGTCGGCGTCTGTTCCACCGACCAGCAGGCGTTGCAGGACGTAGCCCTGCACGAGGCTGAGCATGGCGGCACCGATCTGTTCGGGCGCCGCGTCGGCGGGCAGGTTCCCGGCCTGCTGCCAGCGCCGGGCGGCCTCGGCGAAGTGGTCGCGCAGCTGTCGGTAGACCTCGTCGACGCGGGCCGCGAGCCGCTCGCTGCGCAGTGCTTCGGCCCACACCTGGATCCCGACGCGGCTCAGGTCGACGCCCACGTCCGGGTTGTTGACGATCCGGTCCGTGATGCCGCGGACCACGGCTTCCAGCGCCTGCTGGGGCGACGGGGTCGCCCCGTCGGCGAGCATGCCGCCGAACACTTCGTCGGCCGCGTTGAGCGCGTGCTCCGAGACCGCCAGAATCAGGTCTTCCTTGCTGGCGAAGTACCGGTACACCGCGCCGGCGGACAGCCCGGACTCGCTGATGATGTCGGCCATCGACGTGGCGTGGAATCCGTTGCCGGCGAACAGGCGCGCCGCCGCGGCGACGATCTCGGCGCGGCGGTTGGCCCGGTACTCCTCAGACACACGTGGCATGTGACGAACCTTAAAGGCGAACGTTCGTTCTTGTAAGAGGACCCCGCAACTGCCACCCTTAAAGCGAACACCCGTTCTTTTTCAGGAGTCCGTCATGGCCGAAACCGCCACTGCGTCCACCTCCCCATCACCGTGGCCGGTGGTGGCGCGCGCCGTCGCCCTGCTCACTGTGATCATCGCGGTGCTGCTGACCGCCTTCGCCTGGCCCGCAGTCAACTCCTCGGTTCACAACGTGCCGATCGCCGTTGCCGGACCCGCCGCCGCGACCGATCAGGTCGTCGCTGCGCTCGACCAGCGCATGCCGGACTCGTTCGAGATCACCCGTGTCGAGACCACGGCCGAGGCCGAGAAGCTGATCCGCGACCGCGAGGTCGACGGGGCGATCGACCTCAGCAGTGGCAAGCCGCAGATCCTCACCGCCACGGCTGCCAGTGCCGCGATCGCCCAGACCCTGCAGGGTGTCGGCGCCGCGCTCAGCCAAGGGCAGACCGCCGGCGCCAACCCGGCGGTCGCGGTGCGTGACGTCGTGCCCCTGACGGCCGACGACCCGCGTGGCACCGGCATGGGCGCCGCCGCACTGCCGTTGGTGATGGGTGGCATGTTCGCCGCCATCCTGCTCACCAACCTGGTCAAGGGCCGGGTGAGGCGCATCGTCGGCGCCTTCTCGTTCGCGATCACCGGCGGGCTAGTGATGACCGCGATCCTGCAGGTGTGGCTGGGCTCGCTCGACGGTAACTTCTTCGCCAACACCGGCGCCATCGCCCTGACCGTGGCCGCCACCTCGCTGACCATCCTCGGCCTGGAGTCGCTGCTCGGCGTCGCCGGGTTCGGCATCGGCGCCGCCACGATGATGCTGATCGGCAACCCGCTGTCCGGCAACACCAGCTCGCCCGAGATGCTGCCCGGATGGACCGGTGCCATCGGCCAGCTCATGCCTCCGGGCGCCGGCGGCCAGCTGCTGCGCTCGACCGCCTTCTTCGACGGCCACGGCATCGCCCACTCCGTCATCGTGCTGGTGGCCGGGCTCGCCCTCGGCGCCGTCCTGAGCCTCGTCGGCCACCACCGCTCCCGCCGGGCCACGGCGGGACAGAACGCCACCGCTGAGCCGGCCGCGCTGGTGAACGCCTGACTGATGCACCACGCCATGATGGCCGGCCCACCAGGGCCGGCCATCATTTGCCGTACCGGGGAGAGATCACATGGACGACAGCCGGGAACTCGCCCTGCGCCTACAGGGCCTGCTCATCACTGTTCGCCTGCTCAAGCAAGCCCGCGCGAAGCAACAGCCACGCATCCCCGCCGGCCTGTTCGGGGTCCTTCAGAGCGTCGGCGAGCTCTCGCCCGGCTGCCGGGCCCAAGACCTGGCAGCCCGCACGTCGCTGGATCCGTCGTCGATGACACCCTCGACTGGTACGACGGCGTCCTCGACCGGGGACTCGCCGGCTGGACACCCGAGGAGATCACCGCCCTCAGCACCGCACTCGGCCGGTTCACCAGCGACGTCGACGCGGCGATCACCGACACCTGACAAACCACACGACCGAGGCGGTACGGGAGACCCGTACCGCCTCGGTCGTGTATCGAAGTCAGCCGGCCAGGTGGGCGAAGACCTTCTCCGGGTGGATGCGAATCACTTCGGCGCTGAAGTGAGGGCCGAGCTCGTGCGGGCCCACCAGCAGTTCGGCGGTGCCTCTGATCTCGATCATGCGGGGGCGCCAGGGGCGAACGCTGGCCAGGTCGTCGACGACCAGCGCGATGCGAGGGTTGGACTGCAGGTTGCGCCACTTCTTGCTGGCACCCATGTTCAGGCCGCCGACGATGATCGTGTCGTCGTCGCGCAGCCGGAACGTGACCGGGTTGACCTGCGGCTGCCCCGCCGGGTCCACCGTGGCCATCCGGCCGAGCAGCTGGCTGCGCAGGTAATCGCGCTGAGCCGGGGTGAAGGCGGTCATGACACTTTCGCAGCGAGAGCTGCCGACGCGGTCATGAAGCCGTCCACGTGCTGCTGTGTCAGACCGGGCGACGGCAGGATCGCCTGCGCCTTCCGGTTGAACATGACGCCGGTGTACCGGACCAGGTCCGGTGAGGTCAGCAGCGGTACGACCCGGGCGGCATAGGTGTCGGCGCTCGGGGTGAACAGGCCGATCAGCCCTTCGAGGACCTTCTGGCGCCAGCTGCCCTCACCGAGCATGTTGCCCCGGATGGCCGTCTTGACGATGCCCGGGTTCAGGCCGAAGACGCGCAGGCCCGGGTAGTGTTCCGCGGCGTCCAGAACGAGGGCCTCGTTGGCGGCGACGGTGTTGCTGTGCACGGCCATGCTCTTGTAGGAGCGCTCGGCGTTGAGGTCGTCGTACGAGCCGGTCTGTCCCATCCCGGGCATGCCCATGATGAACACGCGGGTCCCGTTCCGCAGCCGCCCGGCGATGCTCCGCAGGATGACGTATCGGCTCAGGTAGCTGACGGCGGTGTCGCGTTCGATGCCCTCGTCGGTCTGCTGCCGGCTGGTAGCGGCCATGATGCCGGTGGTGAACACGACCACGTCGAGGGTCTCGGCCGGTAGTTCGGCGGCGACCCGCTCGGCTTCGCGCATCAGGTTCAGGTCGGCCTGCTGAAAGCGGATGCCGGGCACGTCCGCGTCGCGGAAGGTCCGTCCGACGACCAGCACCGACGCACCTCGCGCTGCGAGGGAGCGGGCGAAGGCGCGGCCGAGGCCGCCGGTGCCGCCGATGATGGCGACGTTGGTGCCGGTCAGGTCACTGGCGCCGGGCTCCCAGCGCACGCTGCTGTCGAGTTTCATGGTCAGCCCGCCAGGGTGGGGTAGTCGGTGTAGCCGGTGTGGTCGCCGCCGTAGAACTTGTTGGGGTCGGGGGTGTTGAACGGGCCGCCAGCGGCCAGCCGGGCGGGCAGGTCGGGGTTGGCGATGAACTGTGAGCCGAACGCGATCAGGTCGGCGGCGCCGTCCTCGATCAATTTCAGCGCCTCCGGGCCGGTGGCGTCGGGGTAGGTGAACGGGTTGAGGATCAGCGTGGCCGGCCATTGGGCCCGCAGCTTGCCGGTGAGCTCGCGGTCCGGGCCTTCCATGATGTGCAGGTAGGCAAGGCCGAGCGGCGCGAGACGCTCGACGAGCGTGAGGTACAGCTCGTGGGGGTTCTCCTCGGCGATGCCGCCGTACGGGTTGGCCGGGGAGACCCGGAAGCCGACCTTGTCACCGCCGATCGCTGCGGCGATGGCCGCGGCGACCTCGACGCCGAAACGGATGCGGCCCTCGGTGTCGCCGCCCCATCCGTCGGTCCGCACGTTGACGTTCGACGACAGGAACTGGTGCACGAGGTAGCCGTTCGCGCCGTGGATCTCGACGCCGTCGAACCCGGCCGCGATCGCGTTACGGGCAGCCGTGGCGAAGTCGGCGATGGTATCGATGATCTCCGGCTCGGTCAGCTCGCGCGGGGTGACGTAGTCCTTCGGACCCTCATAGGTGAACACCTGCCCGTCGGCCTTGACCGCCGAGGGCGCCACCGGGTGCAGGTCGCCGGGCAGCAGGCTCGGATGCCCGATCCGGCCGGTGTGCATGAGCTGCGCGAAGATCACGCCACCTTCGGCGTGGACGGCGTCGGTGACGGTGCGCCAGGCGGCGACCTGCTCCTCGGAATGCAGCCCGGGGGTGTTGGTGTAGCCCTGGCCGACCACCGACGGCTGGGTGCCCTCGGTGATGATCAGCCCGGCGGAGGCCCGCTGCGCGTAGTAGGTGGCGGTCAGCTCGGTCGGCGTCGCGCCGTCGGTGGTCGCGCGGCTGCGGGTCATCGGCGCCATCGCGATGCGGTTGGCCAGCTTGGTGCCGGCCAGGTCGTGGGTGTCGAACGCGTTAGCCATGGTCGTCTGCTCTCCAGTGGGGGATGTCTCCCACCACTATCCCCGGGATTACCTGTTCGAACAAGTAACTCCTATGAGAGCAGAAACACCAGTTCAAGGAACCGTGGTGGCAATAGAAGTTGTCCGGCCAGCAAGAGCTTGCTGGGCAGTAGGATGGTTCGCGTGACGGAGAAGGAATCGATCAGCCACGCCGTGTTCCGAGTGGCCCGACTGCATCGCATGGTGGCCGGTCAGCTGCTCCGGCAGGTCGGCCTGCACCCCGGCCAGGAGCTGGTCATGATGCACCTCTGGAACGCCGGCCCGCAGCGGCTCTCCGACCTGGTGCAGGCTGTCGGTTCCGACGCGGCGACGATGACGCGCACCGTCCAGCGTCTGGAGCACGCCGGTTTCGTGCGCCGTCGCCCGTGCGAGGCCGACAAACGCGTGGTGATCGTCGAACCCACCTCGGCCAGCCTTGCCCTGCGCGACAAGGTCGAGCAGATGTGGGACCAGCTGGACGCGATCACCGTCTGCGACCTGCCCGAAGAGGAGAGCGCCGAGGCCCTGCGCGTACTGCGCAGCCTGGAGCGCAACCTCCTGCGTGCCGCTTCCCGCGACGCTTGAGGATGTGACAAGAAACAAAGGCGAACATCCGTTCCTCAAGTACGGCCTCCCTGACTGCCAGGACGATCGAGGCGTCGGTACCGGTCCGCCCGCAGACGGGTCCCGACAGCGAACGGCTGCCGCTACGAGATGCGCTCGCGCGCAGGTGCCGGCCTGTGAAGGCGAGGATCTCGGCCTCGCCCGGCACCGGCAGGGCGGCAGCAGCCCACCGATGACATAGGCTGGTCCCGTCTGCTCGCCCAGCACAGAGTCAGCCTCTCGTAGTCGACGTGGGTTCCGACACCGAACGCCCGGGCCAGCCCGGCGACACCGCCACCGATGCCCAGGGCGTACACCAGCAGGAACAACAGCGGTAGCTCGCCGCGGGCCCGGTCGGCGCGGTACGCGGCACCAGCCGGCCCAATCCCATCGAGCCGATCGTGCCGCTCAGGATCAGCACCTGCAACAGGACGATGAGACTGCCGACCGTCGAGTCACCGGACGGGGATTTCACCCGCGAACGGGTCGGGATCCTCGGCGCGGACGGCGACCAGCAGGCGGCCGAGCCGGTTACGCCGTACCTCCGCCGGGGGTGGCCCCTCCTGGAGGTAGGCGGTGCGCCGGGCGTCGAACAGCGGGCGGTGATCGATGGTCATCGGGCGGCGCCTTCGAGGGTGGCCGCTTGCTGGACGATGTCGGCGGCGATCAGGGCGTCGACATCGGCGTCGGGGAGGCCGAGCAGCCGGGTCAGCACCTCGCGGGATTGCTCCCCCATGACCGGGGCGGGGTTCAGTGTGGGGTCCTCGACGTGTTCGAAGATCGCGGGGCTGTTCTCGGTCGGCATGCTCTCGGCGATGCGCGGGTGGTGCATGGTACGGAAGAAACCGCGGTGGGCCAGGTGTGGGTCGTCGAGCAGCTCCGGAACCCGCTGCATCATCGCGGCCGGCACCCCGGCGGCCTGCATCTCCGACATGGCGCGGCGGGGCGGCCGCTGGGCGGTCCATGCGGCGATCAGGGCGCGGTCGAGAGGCGTTTCCGGACCGGTTTCGAGTACGGCGGCCAGGCGATGCGCGTCGCCGGTGTCACGGATGTCGACCACCATCCACTCGTCGTCACCGGCACACGGGTAGAGGCCGCTCAGCGCGTTGTCGGGTTTGGCGTTTCCGACCGGGGCGAGCGACCCGGGCCGTACCGACTCGTAAGCCATCTGGTGGGACAGCTGCCCGAGGATGATCTCGGCCTGAGCGACACTGACCGTGCCACCACGACCGTCGCGGCGGCGGGCGATGAGCTTGGCCAGGATGGCGACGGCCTCGTAGCGGGCGGCGATGTGGTCGGGGTAGATGGTGGAGGCGTCGCTGTGGCCGGCTTCGTCGTCGAGGTAGCGCCAGAGTCCGCTGAGGCCGGCGGAGGCGCGGACCAGAGGGCCGTAGCCGAGGCGGCGGCTCCACGGGCCGGTCGGGCCGAACGCGCTGCTGTCGGCGACCACGATGCCGGGGTTGATTTCGACCAGCTCGTCGTAGCCCAGGCCGAGCGACTCCAAGGTGCCCGGCTTGAAGTTGGAGACCACCACGTCAGAGACCGCGACGAGTTGCTTGAACAGATCTTTCCCCTGGTCGCTGCGCAGATTGAGGCCGAGGCCGAGCTTGTTGCGGTGGCCGTAGGCGAAAGACGCGCTGATCGGTGCGCCGTCGAAGGTCTGCCGGCTGCCGTCCGGGAATGCCTTGTTCTCCACCTTGATGACCTCGGCACCCATGTCGGCGAAGAGCCGGCCGAGCTCGGCACCGACCACGATCACGCCCAGATCCAGCACGCGCAGGCCGGCCAGCGGCCGGGTGCGGGCGACGGTGGTGGGCTCAGCCGGTGCCACCTCCGGCAGGTCGGCGAGAACCTCGTCGGTGTGCTGGCCGTGCGACGGGGCGGGGGTGCGCACGGCGGCCCGGGCGCCGTCGACCTCGAGGAAGCCGTTCGGCATGAGCGCTCCCGGGACCCCCTTGACATCCGTGAACACGCCACGGGCGGTGAACTGCTCGGCGGTCAGCACCTCGGTCGGGGTGAGCAGGGCAGCGGTGGGTACGCCGTACCGCACGCCCTCGGTGACGATCTGGTCCCGGGTGCGGGTGGCCAGCATCCGGCCGATCGCCGGGTAGATCTTCCCGGCGGCGGCGAACCGTTTGCCCAGCGAGGCGAGGGCGGGGTCGGCGAACTCCTCGGGCTCGCCGAGCCAGGTGAACATGCCCTGCCACTGGCGCGGTGCGAGGATGCAGAGACGGACCCAGCCGTCGGCGCAGCGGAAGATCGGGTAGAGGTGCCGGGCGTCGGGCCGGCCACGGGGACCGTTGACCGCGGGGACGCCGCCGGTGGCGCTGCCGCCGATGCCGAACCCGGCGTCGATGGCCTGCACTGTGGACTCGTAGACGGAGATGTCGACGAGGTCACCGACTCCGGTCTCCAGGCGGTTGTAGTAGGCGATCAGAGCGGCCCACGCGGCCTGGGCGGCCGCTGACTCGTACGCCATGGTGCCGGGCGGCAGCAGCGGCTCGCGGCCGGGCAGCCCGGAGCGGCACAGCACGGCGCCGAGCGCCTGGTGTGTCCATTCGGTCGCCTGCCAGCCGGCGTAGGGGCCGGTCAGGCCGAAGTCGGTGACGACCACGACCACCTGGTCCGCGCGTCGCTCGGCCGGCGCCTCGTTGGCGATCACGATGTCGGCGCTGTTGAGCAGCCGGCCGAGCGCCGGGTCGTCGGGGGCGAGGGCCACGGCCCGCTTGTTGGCGTTGTGGGTCGCGTAGTAAAGGCTGACACCGTCGACGACGGGTTCCTGTCGGCGGGAGGCCGCACCTTCGGGCGCCTCGATGCGGATCACGTCGGCACCGAGGTCGGCGAGCAAGCGGGAGGTCATCTCGGCGAGGCCATCGGTGCGGTCCACGACGCGTACGCCGGCCAACGGCAGAGCGGGAGCGTTGTCGGTCATGGGGAACCTCCAGGGGGTCGTGCGGTGCGATAGGTCACACTGTCGCTCCGTACTACCGAGGCCGTAAATCGCTGTTTCACGCATGTTGCATGCCGGGATCCGCAACGTGTCGGCAGATCTCTTTGGTCGTCAACGGCCTGGACCGCGATAGGGTTCGGACCTTTCCGTGGTCGATGAACGGATCCGGTCGAGGCTCGAGGGCTCACGGTGACGACTCGCCAATGACAGTTCGAGCATGCGCTGTATGCCGGGATTCGTAACGGGCCGCACCGATTCCTTGCCGGTATTCGTTCAGTAACGGCAGACTGTGGCCATGGACATCCAGCAGCTGCGCTGTTTCCTCGCGGTGGCCGAGGAACTGCACTTCGGCCGGGCGGCGGAACGGCTGCACATGACCGCCTCGCCGCTCAGCCGGATAGTCAAGGAGCTGGAGCGTGATCTCGGCACCGAGCTGTTCATCCGCGGCTACCACCAGATTCAGCTCACCCCGGCCGGGCAGGAGATGGTCCGGCGGGTGCCGTCGCTGCTGGCCGAGTTCGACCGGCTGCGTAACGAGGTCCTGATCGTCGCCGCCGGAGCCGACCGGGCCGCCCGGCTGGGCACCTCCCACCTGGCGCCGCCGGGAGTGGTGGACGCGGTAGTGGAGAGCGTCGAGAAGAGCCGGCGGGCGGAGGTCACCCTCGGCCCGTCGGCGATACTCCTGTCGGCGATAACGCGTGGCGAGTTGGACGCCGCGGTCGTTCACTTGCCGGTCGACGACCCCGGCGTCGAGGCGTTGCCCCTCGCGTCGTACCGGTTCCTGGTGGCCATGCGGCGCGACGACGAGCTTGCCGATCGTACCGAGATCGCGGTCGCTGACCTTGCCCACCGCGACGTGGTGAGCTATCCGCTCACCTTGCAGCCGCTCGCGATGCAGCAATTGCGCGACGAGCTGGTCGCCAAGGGCTTGCATCAGCTGCGGACGCTGCCGCACGCCGACTCGGCGTTGATAGCCGCCCATGTGCGCCGCACCGGCGATCTCACCTTCACCCTCGCGCCGGAGACCGGCGGATCGGCGCGAGTATATGACGACCCGGCGTTCGCGATCGTGCCGCTGACCGACGGGCCGAAGTTCCACCTGGGCCTGGTCTGGATGGCCCACCGAGCGGCCGATGCGGTCGTCGCCGGCGTCGTGGACGCCGTCCGCGCCCGCTGGGTGGACGGGGAGATGACGATCTAACCGCGGGCGCCGCGCAGGACGGTGTCGACGACCTGCTGCGCGTAGTCGTGCATCTGCTCGAGCATTCTCGGGCGCAACTCCGCAGGGGTGGTCGTACGTGGTTCTGCATGGCGCCGACGACCAGGTCGATGATCAGCCCGGGCTGGTGCCCTCCGGTAGTTCGTCGCGGGCGACGGCGCGGTGAACCATCGCCCTGGCCTGCGACACGACGCCGCCCCGGTAGTCGGCGGCGGCCTCCTGGACCTCCGGATGCAACAGGGTGTCCATGAGGCCTTCAGAGCGTCGTTGAGCTGTTGAGCGCGGTCGGGCCAGCGCCGGTAGAGGGCGGCCTTGCCGATCCCGGACGCGCGGGCGACGCCCTCGAAGTTGAAGCCGCTCCAGCCGGTGCGGCCGTAGGCCTCGATGGCGGCGTCGAAGAGCCGCTCCTCGATGCCGGGATCGCGGGGGCGGCCTCGACGAGGGCCCTGGACGGCGTCGGTCACTCGGTCATGGTGCCAGTGGAACCTATTGCAGACGGAGTTCGTCTGAAATATCGTCGTAGCAACTCCGATTCCTTCATTCGCAGGAGGCCGTGCCATGGCCGGATTGTCCCCAGCAGAGCTCCAGGAATTCGCCGACGCTGTCGATGGCGTGCTCTCCACGACCTGGCCGCAGCCACGCATCGCTGGCGAGGACGCCGACGGCGGCCGGTTGAGCGCCGTCTGGGCCGCGGCCGCCGAGTACGGCTGGACCGACCTGTACTCCGACGAAGCGCTCGACGCGGTCGTCACCGCCCTCGGCCGACTCGGCCGGCACGCCTGCCCGCTGCCGCTGATGGACACCTATGTCGCGGCCAGACTGCTGGCCGGCGACTCCGCCCTCACCACCGGTATCGCGGACGGCAGCGTGCGCCCGGTGGTCGTCACCGCCGGCCGGGACGTACCGTCGGTGCGGTACGTGGAAGGCGCCACCGCGGCCACCCACGTCGTCCTCCTGCTCCCCACCGAGGTCCTCGCCCGGGCCATCGATGAGGTCACCGAGACCCCCGGCCTGGCGAAGCCGTCCTGGTCCGACGTACGTCTCGGCGCCCAGGTGCTGCGGGCCACGCCGGGGGTCGAGGCCATCGAGAACGCCAAGGCGCTGCTCCGCCTCGGACTGGCCGCCCGGGCCGTCGGTGCGGCCGAGCGCACCGTCGAGCACTCCTTGGTGCACGCCAAGGAGCGGATCGCGTTCGGCAAGCCGATCGGCGCGTTCCAAGCTGTCTCACACCGGGCGGTCGACGGCGCCACCGACATGACCGCCGCCCGCGGGCTGATCCGGGAAGCCGTCGAGGCGCACTTGACCGGCCGGGACAGCTGGCAGCTGGCAGTTCAGCTCGCCGTGCAGTTCGCCGTCCCGGCAGCGACCCGCGCGCAGTTCGGCGCCCAGCACACCCTGGCGGCCTCGGGATACTTCGAGGAGCACGACGCCCCCTGGCTGTTCCGCCGGGTCCACGCCGACGCGAGCCTGCTCGACGCCATCACCCTGCGGGCCGGCGATGTCGCCGACATCCTCATCTCCACCGGCGCCGGCCTGCCGTCCTTCGAGCTGGGTGAGCGCGCCGAGCAGTTCCGCCGGGAGGTACGCGAGTTCACCGCCCGGTTCCGTACCGACGCCGCCGTGGAGCACTTCGACAACCGCAACCGGGAGTTCCAGGACGCGGCCGCTGCGGCCGGATACGTCACGCTGGCCTGGCCGGCGGCCGCCGGGGGC
>NZ_JBHSBL010000002.1:0-147519 GCF_042650585.1 Actinoplanes subglobosus | reverse complement strand
CGGGGTGCCTCGGTCGAAGAGCAGACGGTCTTCGGCGAGGAACTGGCGTACGAGCGTCAAACCCTGATCAGCAAGGGCGCCGCGGACATGCTGGGTACCGCGATCCTGCGGCACGGCACCCCCGAACAGCAGGCGCGCTTCCTGCCGCTGATCGCTTCTGGGGACTTCCCGTTCTACCTCGGCTACTCCGAGCCCGAGGTCGGCTCGGATCTGGCGAGCCTGCACACCAAGGCCGTCCGGGATGGCGACGAGTGGATCGTCAACGGGCGCAAGTCCTGGGGTACCGGCGCGCACACCGCGCAGTGGGTGTGGCTGGCCACCCGTACCGACCCCGAGGCCAGGCCGCCGCACGCCGGGATCACCCTGTTCCTGACCCGCGTTGACCGTCCCGGGTTCGAGGTTCAGCAGCACACCGCCCTCTCCGGGGAGGTTTCCTGCTCCACGTTCTTCGACGACTACCGGGTCCCGGACGCCGACCGCATCGGCGAGGTCAACGGCGGCTGGAAGGTCATCACCGAGGCGCTCGCCCAGGAGCGGGTCCTGATGGCCAACAACGCAGCCTCGGTGATGCGCCTACTCGACGACCTGCTCGCTGAGGTGCGCAAGGACCCGGAGGGCACCGTCGGCCCGGCCGGATCGGCCAAGCGGGCGCAGATCAGCGAACTGGCCTCCCGCCTGCAGGCCACCCGCGTGCTGGTCAACGCCGGCGTGCGGGCCACGGCCCGGGCCGGCGGCGGCGCCCGTCTGGAGGCGCCGATGGCGAAGATCCTCGCCAGCCAGCTGCTCGAGGACTTCTGCGAGGCCGCGCTGCGCATCTTCGGCCCCGCCGCGGCCCTCGGAGAGAACGTGCCCGACGTGCCCGGCCGCGGTGCCTTCGAGTACAACCTGCGCTACTCGATCATGCACGTCGTGGGCGGCGGCAGCATCGACATCCAGCGCAACCTGGTGGCCCGGGCACTCGGCCTGCCACGCTGACCACCGCACCACGCCCGGCCGGGGGCGACGGACCCGGGCCGGGTGGCGTCGAGCTGACTTTCCGTTTCTGTCATGAGAACGATGAACATCGTCGTACTGGTGAACCAGGTACCCGACTCCGGTGCCGAGCGCACCCGGCGCCGACTACTCGGTGAATAGAGCTTCGGAGAGCAACGTCGTCAACGACCGACGGTGACATCACCCACCACGACTCCTGCTACCTGGGCTGGCACAACCGTGTCGTCGACGCCCCGCGCGAGATGCTCAGCAAGGCCGGCAACGAGGAGGCTCTCGCCACCGGGGACAGAATCCGGCGGTCTACTTGAGGCGCACGTCGGCGGACACCGGCCGTACCCGCAGTCTCGTGGTGCTACCTGATACTGAACGGCTTCGTCAAAGTATGCCGCTCCCCTATTGGTGAACGATTACCGTCAGGATACAGTCGGAAATGAAACGATCAACGTTCAGTAACTGGGCCTGGAGTGAGATATGAGCACAAGGGAAGACCTCGACCCGCGTACGCCGATCGTGGTGGGCGTAGGCCAGGCCTCGGAAATCCTGGACAGCCCCGGCTACCGGCGCCGATCTCCCGCGGATCTGGCCGGTGACGCCGCCCGCGACGCGATCGAGGACACGGGTGCGAGATTGGCCACCGTCGCGGCGGCCATCGACACCGTCGCCGCCACCCGGCAGTTCGAGACCTCGATTCCCGGCGCCCGTGCCTTGCTGGGCCGGTCGGACAACTTCCCCCGTTCGGTCGCGACTCGCGTCGGCACAGACCCGAAGCGGGCCGTCCTCGAGATCGGCGGCGGGCAGAGCCCGCAGCACCTGGTGAACGAGTTCGCCGCCACCATCGCCGCAGGTGCTGCGGAGGTCGTGCTGATCGCCGGCTCGGAGGCCATCTCCACCATCGAGAAGTTTGCCAAGGCCCAGGAGAAGCCGAGCTTCCAAGAGCACGTCGAGGGTGATCTCGAGGACCGTGGTTACGGGCTCAAGGGCTTGATGTCGATGCACCACGCCAACCACGGACTCACTGACGCTCCCAGCCAGTACGCGCTGTTCGACAACGCCCGCCGGGCCCGGCTCAAGCTTTCCCGGGAGGAGTACGCTACCGCGATCGGCGAGCTGTTCGCGCCGTTCACCAAGGTGGCGGCCGCCAATCCGCACTCGGCTGCGCCGGTCGCGCGCAGTGCCACGGATCTGATGACCCCGACCGAGTCGAACCGGATCATCGCTGAGCCGTACACCCGCTATGTCGTTGCTCGTGAAAAGGTCAATCAGGGCGCCGCAGTGATTCTGATGTCGGTGGGTGCCGCCCGGCGGCTCGGGGTGCCTGCCGAGAAATGGGTGTTCCTCCCCGGTCACGCCGATCTACGTGAGCGTGACCTGTTCGAGCGCGCGGACCTGTCGCAGAGCCCGGCGTCCGTGCTGGCCGCGAAACACGCCCTCGAGATCGCCGGCATCGGCTTCGACGAGCTCCGTTACATTGACCTCTACAGCTGCTTCGCCGCTCCGGTGTTCAACATCGCCGACGCGTTCGGACTGGCACCGGACGACCCACGTGGGCTGACGGTCACCGGCGGCCTGCCGTTCTTCGGCGGTGCCGGCAACAACTACTCGATGCACGCGATCGCCGAGATCGTCCAGCGGGTGCGGCAGGAGCCGGGCACCTACGGGTTCGTCGGCGCCAACGGCGGCATGATGAGCAAGTATTCCGTCGGCATCTACACCACCACGCCGTCACCGTGGCAGGCCGACGACAGTGCCGCGTTGCAGGCCGAGGTGAACTCGTGGCCGGCGCCCGCCGAGGCCCGGCAGGCCGACGGCTGGGCGACGATCGAGACCTACACGGTCAAGTACAGCCGTGACGGCAAGCGCACTGGCGTGGTGATCGGCCGGCTGGAGGCCGACGATCGCCGCTTCATCGCGCTCACCGAGGACATCTCGGTGCTGGAAGCTTCCGAGCCCATCGGCCAACGGGTCTACGCGCGGTCGTCGGGTAGGGGGAACCGGGTGGCGGCGAGCGAGGCGGCCTTCCCGCCGCCGGGCCCGGCGGTGCTCAAGGAGCGTTACGAGCACATTCTGGTACGGCGTGACGGGCACCTTCTCGAGGTCACCATCAACCGCCCGGATGCTCGCAACAGCCTGCACCCGATGGCCAACGAGGAGCTCGATCACGCTTTCGACGCCTATTTCGCCGCCGATGATCTGTGGGTGGCGATCCTGACCGGTGCGGGGGAGAAGTCGTTCTGTGCGGGCAATGACCTGATCTACTCGGGCTCCGGCAAGCCGATGTGGGTGCCGAAGAACGGGTTCGCCGGCCTGACCAGCCGCCGGTCGATGCCGAAACCGGTGATCGCCGCGGTCAACGGGTTCGCCATGGGCGGCGGTTGCGAGATCGCCCTCGCCTGTCACCTGGTCGTGGCCGACGCCACCGCGCAGTTCGCGCTCAGCGAGGTCAAGGTCGGGCTGATCGCCGGTGCCGGTGGAGTGGTGCGGCTGCCGCGGATGGTGCCGCCGAAGCTGGCCAATGAGCTGATCCTCACCGGCCGCCGCCTCTCCGCCGCCGACGCCCTGTCGTACGGGCTGGTCAACCGGGTGACCGAGGCCGGTGCGGCCGTCGACGGAGCCAGGGCCCTGGCGGCGGAGATCCTGGAGGGCTCGCCGACCTCGGTGCGCATCTCTCTGCAGGTGATGGAGGAGACCCGCGGTATCGCCGATGTCGTGGATGCCGTAACCCACCCCAGCCCGGCGTTCGACGAGCTGATGGTCAGTGAGGACGCGATCGAAGGGCTGATCGCGTTCGCGCAGAAGCGCAAGCCGCAGTGGCGTAACCGCTGACGACGCCTCGACGCCAAGAAGACCGTCATGGCCCCGGGAGTGATCGTCGTCGGCCTGGGCCGCCGGCAGGGTTCCCGGCTGGCCGGGTCTACGTCCGCCCGTACACCAACTCCGTGGTGTCGGTCTCCGACGCCTAATGTACGGCCGCGGCCACCGTGGTACAGGCGCAGAACGAGGTCGAGGACTCGTGCCGCGACACGCTGCTGCGGGAACGGCCGCGGCTGGGCGTCGACATCGAGATAGTCGTCCGCCACGGCGAACCGTTCACCGAGTTGTGCCAGGTCGCCACGGAGATGTGGGCAGACCTCGTGGTGGTCGGCCGCTCCGAGAACACGCTGCACCGGTTCGCCGGGTCGGTCGCGCATCGGCTCGTGCGGTGTGGCCGCTGGCCGGTCACCGTCGTCCCCTGAGACCCCCGCTCCGGCGTGCCGTTTGTGAGCCGACACGCTCTGGCACGCCGGAAAGGGCCCATCGCCGTGCGTCGTTTCCGTCACCATCGTCGCTGCCGGGAATGGCGTACGGTCTTCTTCGAGCCGGGTCAGCGGGCATTTGTGGCAGAGGCCGTGGTCGACCAGCCGCGCCAGGGAAGTCACGCCAACGGCACCCTGTACGTGCTCGTCGACGAGGCGCAGCTGGCCGCTGGCTGCACCGGCTGGCAGCCGTTGGCGCCGGCCTACGCCCGCGGTGTCCTCGCCAAATACATGAAATCGCCCGCCACGTCGTCCGGCTCACCGTGCGGTGCCGCGGCCATGGTGGCGGCGGCGAGCGCCCACCCGTCCCGATGGGCGATCTCGGCCGGCAACTTCCGCGCGGTCTGCACCGGCGCCTCCGAACTGGCCGGCCACCTCGCCGGACCCATCGACCGATGGGTCACCGACCACCCCGACGAGAGCGCCGACAACCTTACGGTGATGCGCACCGCCGCCACCGATCTGAAGGAGACCAGCCGAACGCTGGTCTTCGTGGCCCGCCAGTTCGGCGGCATCCGCGCCGGCCGCGACGGTACCGGCGACTGACCATGGACCGATCCGCCGCGACCACCCGCACCGTAGCTGGCATCTGATCGACGAGGCGAGGAAGGAACTGGCGGTTCGCACGCTCCCCTGAGCCGTCGAGGGCTGGCTGATCCCGACCCCCGACGGATGGATCAGGCGGGGTTGCGGCCGATGAAGAACTCGCGGAACGGGTCCATGCTCGGGTTGAGTCCGGCGTCGATCAGGCCCTTGCGCAGGGCGTTCATCTGGGCGTCGTGGATGCGCTGGGTCGGCTGGCGCAGGGGCCCGCCGTTGTATCCCTGGAGCCAGCCCTGGAACTTCCAGGCTTGCCGGTTGATGAAGGCGCCACCGTTGAGGGTGGCCGCCAGCCCGCCCTTGATCTTGCGGGCCGGGTGCATCTGCCAATAGATCTCGGTGGCCTCGTCGTACTTGCCGTCGCGCAGCAGCTTCATGACCCGGGGGATGGTCGGGCCGTAGTACTCGTGGTCGCTGGTCGCCGACAGCTGCAGCGGCATGACCTGCGACAGCGGGATCAGCTCGCCCTCGATCGGCATGGAGATGACCACCTCGTCGCCGAAGAGGCGGTGGCACTCGATGACGCTCATGATGCTGGGGAAGCCGCCCTCGGCCTTGATCACCGCGATGTTCGGGCAGTCGTCGATGAGGCGGCGGATCAGCCGGGTGGGGATGTCGGCGGGGTGCACCCGGGGGCTGAAGCCCCACAGGAACATCGGGAACAGGATGATCGCCAGGTTGGTGGAGTCGGCGACGGCCTTGGTGTACTGGTAGATCTCCTCTTCGGACTCCGGGTAGAAGTTCGGCGGGTAGGAGAGCAGCACCAGCTCGGCGCCGGCCGCCTCGGCGCCTTGGACCGCGGCGATGTTCTGCTCGAGGGTGCTCCAGCTGCCGTGGTGCACCAGGACGAGCTGGTCACCGGCCTCGTCGCGGATGATCCGCAGGAAGTCCAGGTACTCCGGCAGGGTGATGTTGACCTCGGAGACACCGAGGGTGCCGAGGAAGCCGTGCTCGATGGCGAGCCGGGTGTCGTGCCGGATCGCCTTCTCGTTGATCGCGGTCAGGTCGCCGGTGAACGACGGGATGGTGCAGTTGATTGCCCCGACGAGCCTCTCGCGCGCCCACGCGCGGGCCTCGGTGCGGGTGTAGTCAGCCATCAGTTCGCGCCTTCCCATGCCAGGTACTTGGTTTCCAGGTATTCGTCGATGCCGTAGACGGAGCCCTCCCGGCCCAGCCCGGACTGCTTGATCCCGCCGAACGGGGCGATCTCGTTGCTGATCAGGCCGGTGTTGATGCCGACCATCCCGGCTTCGATCGCGGCCGCGACCCGCCAGGTGCGCGCGGCGTCGCGGGTGAACAGGTAGGCGGCCAGCCCGAACTCGGTGTCGTTGGCGAGCCGGATCGCCTCGGCCTCGTCGTCGAAGCGGATCAGCGGCAGCACCGGCCCGAAGATCTCCTCCCGGGTGACCTGCATGCCCTGGACGACCCCGGCCAGCACGGTCGGCTGGTAGAAACGCCCGTCGTGCGTGCCGCCGGTCAGCAGCGAGGCGCCCTGGGCGATGGCGTCGGCGATGTGCTCGGACACCTTGGCCACGGCGGCGTCGTCGATCAGCGGGCCGATCTGGACGTCCGGATCGAAGCCGTCGCCCACTTTCAGGGACGCGGATCGGGTGGCAAGCAGGGCGGCGAACCGGTCGTAGATGCCGGACTGCACGTAGACCCGGTTGGCGCCGATGCAGGACTGGCCGGTGTTGCGGTACTTGGCGGCGAGGACCCCGGCGACGGCCACCTCCAGGTCGGCGTCGTCGAAGACCAGGACGGGCGCGTTGCCGCCGAGTTCCATCGAGGTGTTCTTGACGGTCGCCGCGGACTGTTCGAGCAGCAGCCGCCCGATCTCGGTGGACCCGGTGAAGGTGACCTTGCGGATCAGCGGGTTGCCGGTCAGCTCGGCGCCGATCTCGCGGGCGCTGCCGGTGACCACGGTCAGCACTCCGGCGGGGATTCCGGCCTGCTCGGCCAGTTCGGCGAGGCGGACCGCGGTCAGCGGGGTCTGCGAGGCGGGCTTGACGACCATGGTGCAGCCGGCGGCGAGCGCGGGCGCGGCCTTGCGGGTGATCATGGCGGCCGGGAAGTTCCACGGCGTGATCGCGGCACACACCCCGACGGGCTCCTTGAGCACCACGATCCGCCGGGTCGGCTCCGGTGAGCCGAAAACGTCCCCACGGATCCGCTTGGCCTCCTCGGCGAACCATTCGACAAACGATGCGGCGTACGCCACCTCACCGCGCGCCTCGGCCAAGGGCTTGCCCTGTTCCCGGGTGATGATCGCGGCCAGTTCGTCAGCATGCTCGGTGATCAGGTCGTACCACCGGCGCAAGGTTCTGCTTCGTTCTTTGCCGGACAGCGCTCGCCACGCCGGCAGCGCCCGGTCGGCGGCGGCGATCACCGCAGCGACCTCGGTGCGGCTGAACTCCTTCACCTCGCCGACGGGCTCACCGGTCGAGGGGTTGATCACCTGCATGGGGGTGTCCTCACTTCTGCACGGGGTGGATGACGTCGGGCAGCCGGGTGCCGTTCTCGCCGGCGCGCTGCAGGCACATGACCGCGACGGCCAGGTCCTGCACGGCGGAGCCCACTGACTTGTAGAGCAGGATCTGATCGGCATCGGTCCGGCCGACGGAATCGGAGAGCGGCACAGTCTTGGCCGTCACGTCGATGCCGTCGGCGCGGGCGGCGAGCACGTCTCCGGTGTCGTGCAGCACCTCCTCGACCATGTCGGCGACGATCAGGTCAGCGCGGGCGAGAGTCTCGGTGTCGACCTCCCGCTGCTCAGGGAGGGTGGAGCCGATCGACACCACGGTCATGCCGGGCCGCAGCCACTCACCCCGGAAGGTCGGCGTCTCGTCACGGGAGCGGGCTGCGCAGATCACCACGTTCGCGCGGTCCACAGCGGCCTCGGCGGTGTCGTGGGCTTCGGCGGTCAGCTCCCGGGCGAAGGCCTCCCGGCTGGCCGGAGTCGGGCTGTAGACGTGGACCGACTCCAGCGAGCGGATCGCGGCGAGCGCCTGGAGGTGGTTGCGGGCCTCGAAGCCGGAGCCGATGGCCGCGACCCGCAGCGGGCCGGGGACGGCGAGCAGGTCGGCGGCGAGCGCCGAGGTCGCCGCGGTGCGGAACCCGGTGATCGAGTGGCCGTCGAGCAGGGCGACGAGCTCGGTGGTCGCCTCGTCGAAGAGGGGGATGAGGTACGACGCCCGGCGTGACCGCATGTTCGCCGCGATCAGCTTGGCGCCCATGTAGCCCGATCCGGCCGGCACGCCGCTGAGGGTTCGTAGCCAGCTGCCGTCGCCGCGGGCCATGCCACGTGCCGGGAAGCGGGAGCCGGTGTTGTCGGCGGCGTAGGCGGTGCGCAGGGCGGTGACCGCGGCCGACCAGTCGAAGGCGGCCCGGACCTCGGCGTCGGTCAGGAGAAGCGTCATGAGCGGGACATTAAACATTGGATATTCTGCCCACCAGATCTGCTGCCATTGGCTGTCGTTATCGCTGACATAACGACGCTGTATTTCCGCGATGTTTCAGACCCCTGCTTAGCTCCCGGTGTGCCAGTGATGGCGCTCACAACACCGTCAGATCGGGAGCCACCCATGCCCGTAGCCCCCCGGCGCGTCGCCATGACATTCGCCGCCACCATCGCCCTGTTCCTCGGAGCCTGCGGCTCGAACAACGCGGCCGAGAGCACCGGAGAGGCAGCCGGCGCCACCTCGGCCGAGGCCACCGAAGCCCTGGAGACCGCCTACACCGGGGTCACCGGAAGCCCGCCGACCACGAGCACCAAGGCCAAGGACGGCGTCTCGCTCTGGGTCGTCTCCTGTGGTGAGCAGGTGCCCAGCTGTTCCACCCCGGTCGCCGGGGTGCAGGAGGCCGCGAAGCTGATCGGCTGGGACGTCAAGGTCTGCGACGGCCAGCTCAACCCGAACGGCTGGGGCACCTGCATCCGCCAGGCCGCGAGCGGCGGCGCCGACGTGGTGATCCCGGTCGGCATCGACTGCGCCGCCGTCCAGGCGCCGCTGCAGGAGGCCAAGGCCGCCGGCGTGAAGCTGGTCGGCGGCGGCGGATCCGACTGTGACGCCACCGGCGGCGAGAAACTTCTCGACAGTGAGCGGCTCCAGCTGGAGAACACCAGCATCAAGGACTACTGGAAGCTCAACGGCAAGCTGCAGGCCGACTGGATCATCGGCAAGACCGACGGCAAGGCCAAGGTGGTGCTGCTGAACTTCACCGACCCGGTCTGGGGGCCGTGGATCACCGAGGGCTTCAAGGAGGAGCTCGCCACCTGCACCGGCTGCGAGATCGTCCAGACCCTCGACATCGCCAACGCCGACACCACCAACAACACCGCGGCCACCAAGTTCTCCACCGCGCTGCTGCAGGCGCCGACCGCCAACGCGGTCAGCATCCCGATCGGCGGCTGGATGTCGCTCGGCCTCTCCCAGGCGATCGTCTCCTCCGGCCGGTCCGCGCAGCTCAACGTGGTCACCGGCTTCGGCAACGAGGTCAACATGGACCTGATCCGCGACGACAAGGGCCAGGACGCGGTCCTCGGCTACGCCACCGAGTGGGGCTCCTACGGCTCGGTCGACACCGCGATCCGGGTGGTCAACGGCGAGCAGCCGCTGGTCCAGGGTGACGGCTTCCAGATCGTCGACGCCGACCACAACCTGCCGGCCACCGCCGGCGAGGACTACGCCGGGTCGGTGGACTACAAGACGGTTTACAAGAAGGCCTGGGGCGTCAGCTGATGACGGTCCGCCTGGAGAACCTCAGCAAGACCTTCGGGGCCACCCGGGCACTCGACGGTGCCGGGCTGGAACTGCGGCCCGGCACCGTGCACGCCCTGCTCGGCGGCAACGGTTCCGGCAAGTCCACCGCCATCAAGATCCTCGCCGGGGCGTACCAGGCCGACGGCGGCACCATCCACATCGGCGCGCAGAGCTGGCCGGCCGCCGGCTACGACGCCAAGGCCGGATGGTCGGCCGGGCTGCGGTTCGTCCACCAGGACCTCGGGCTCTTCGACGAGCTCAGCATCGCGGAGAACTTCGCCCTCGACCACGGCTGGCCGCGAGGTCGCGGCGGGCGGATCAAGTGGGGCGAGTTGCGGCAGCGGGTCGCTCAACTGCTTGCGGTGTACGGCATCAGCGCCGACCCCTCCACCGTGGTCGGTCGGCTGCGCCCCGCCCAGCGCACGATGCTCGCCATCGCCCGGGCCGTGCAGGACCACGACGGCGCCGACCGGGTGCTCATCCTCGACGAGCCGACCGCGGCCCTGCCCCAGCACGAGTCGGAGATTCTGCTGCAGGCCGTGCGCCGCCGCGCCGACCAGGGCCAGACCGTCCTCATCGTCAGCCACCGCATGCAGGAGGTGCTGTCGATCTGCGACGACTTCACCGTCTTCCGCGACGGCCGCACCGTGGCCAATCTGGTCGCCGCGGAACCCACCGAGGACGAGCTGATCAGCCACATGACCGGGGCGCCGGTGACCGTCCACGAACCGGCGCCGGCTCGCGCGGGTGACACCGAGCCAATCCTGGAGGTCCAAGGGCTGACCGGCGGCCCGCTCGACGGGGTCGACCTGACCGTGCGGGCCGGGGAGATCGTCGGCGTGGCCGGGCTGGTCGGCTCCGGGCGTACCTCATTGTTGAAAACCGTCTTCGGGGAACACGCGCCGGCGACCGGAACCATCGCCCTGTCCGGCGTCCCCGCCGCGGCCGGCATCCCCAACCGGATGGCGGCGGGTGTCGCCTACCTTCCGGAGGACCGGCTCGGCGAGGCCGCCCTCAACGACCTGACCGTGCGGGAGAACCTCTCCGCGGCCGTCCTGCCCCGGCTGTGGCGCCGCGGCCGGATGGCACCCGACACCGAGGCCGAGAACCTCGTCAGCACCTACCGGGTGCGTACCCCGTCGGCGGACGCCGCCTTCCTGTCGCTGTCCGGCGGCAACCAGCAGAAGGTGGTCCTGGCCCGCTGGCTGCGCCGGGACCCGCGCCTGCTGCTGCTCGACGAGCCCACCCAGGGCGTCGACATCATGTCCCGCCGCGACATCTACGCCGCCATCCGGCAGGCCTCCGCCCGCGGCTGCGCGGTCCTGGTCGTGTCCTCCGACTTCGTGGAACTGACCGAGCTCTGCGACCGGGTCACCGTGCTCCGGCGCGGCCGCATCGTCACCGACGTGTCCGGCGACGCCCTCACCGCCGACCACCTGACCGCCCTCACCCAGGGAGTACTGCGTTGAAGCCGAACGCGAAGGATGTGGCCGAGCGCAACGCGCTGCTCGCCCTGCTGGTCGCCGTGGTGGTGTTCTTCTCCGTCTACCCGGGCAGTGCCGAGACGTTCGCGACGTCCGCCAACTTCAGTGTGCTGCTGGGCAACCAGGCCACCGTCGCCCTGCTCTCCCTGGCCGTGATCCTGCCGCTGGTCAGCAACTACTTCGACTTCTCACTCGGTGCCAACGCCGTGACCGGCACGGTCCTCGCGGCCGGCCTGATGTCCCGCCACGATGCGCCGCTCTGGCTCGCCGTCACCGCGGCGATCGTGCTCGCCGGCGTCATCGGCTGGGTCAACGGGCTGCTGGTCACCCGGTTCCGGCTCAGCGCCTTCGTCACCACACTCGGTATGGCGACCCTGCTCGGCGGCGTCATCCAGTGGTACACCGGCGGGCAGACGATCTCCACCGGAGTCTCCGACGCGCTGATCTCGTTCGGCTCGCAGACATGGCTCGGCCTGCCCCGGGTGGTCTACGTCGTGCTCCTGGTCGCGGTCGTCCTCTGGTACGTGCTGGTGCACACCCCGTACGGCCGCACCCTCTACGCCATCGGTGCCAACCCGCGCTCGGCGAAACTGCTCGGCATCCCCGCCGACCGCAACGTGCACCTGTCGTTCGTGCTGGCCGGCCTGATCGCCGGCGTGGTCGGCGTGCTCCAGCTGGCCCGGTCCGGCTCGGCGACCGCCGACACCGGCACCAGCCTGCTCTTCCCGGCCCTGGCCGCCGCGTTCCTCGGCGCCACCGCGGTCCGGCCCGGCTTCTTCAACGTCGCCGGAACCCTGATCGGCGTGCTGCTGGTCAGCGTCAGCGTCAGCGGCCTCACCCTGGCCGGCGCCGACGCCTGGGTCAGCCCCGTCTTCAACGGCGCAGCGCTGCTGATCGCCGTCGGCCTCTCCACCTACCTGGGGCGTCACCGAGGAGTCCAAGCAAAATGACACGCAAGATCCTGATCGTCGGTGGCGGCGTCACCGGCAGCGTCCTCGCCCTGGCGCTCGCCCAGCGGAACTTCACCGTCGAACTCGTCGAACTGAGCCCGCGCTGGTTCGGTGTCGGCCACGGCATCACCGTCCAAGGCAACGCCCTGAAGGCGTTCCAGCAGGTCGGTGTCTGGGACGAGCTGTCGGCCAACGGGTTCGCGTTCGACCGGATCCGGCTCCGGCAGGCCGACGGGTCGCTCATCGCCGACCTGCCGACCCCGCACACCGGCGGGCCCGACCTGCCGCCCACCATGGGCTCTCTGCGGTCGACCATGCAGAAGACCCTTTGCGAGGCGGTGTACGCGGCCGGAGTCACCGTTCGCCTCGGGCTCACCGTCTCGACGTTGACCGAGGACGGTGAGGTCACGTTCAGTGACGGCACCTCGGGCAGGTATGACCTGGTCGTCGGCGCGGACGGTATCCACTCGCACATCCGCTCGCTGATCGGCATCGAGACCGGCCCCGAACCGGTCGGCATGGGCATCTGGCGGTTCATCGCCGACCGGCCCACGGAGATGGACTGCGCGGAGGTCTACTACGGGGGACCCCGGTACAAGGCGGGATACACGCCGATCTCGGACACCCAGTGTTACGCGTATCTGCTGGACGAGAACCTCGACGAGTCACTGATCGGGCCGCGGGCACCGATCGGGCTGTTCCGCGAGCGGGCCGCAGGCTACGGCGGGACCTGGGGACGGATCCGGGACAACATGCCCGACGACACCACCCTCGACTATCGGTGGATCGAGGCGGTGCAACTCGACGAGCCGTGGTACCGCGGCCGGACCATCGTCATCGGTGACGCCGCCCACGCCTGCCCGCCGCTGATCGCGCAGGGCGCGGCCATGTGCGCCGAAGATGCGGTGGTGCTGGCCGAGGAACTCGACGACGACCGTCCGCTCGACGAGCAGTTGGCGAGCTTCCTGGACCGGCGGCTGCCGCGGGTGCGCACCGTGCTGGAGAACTCACTGCAACTCGCCGAGTGGGAGACCCACCCCGGCACGCCGGGCGCCGACCCGGGGCGGGTCATGTCGGAGACGCTGAGCTTCCTCGAAGCACCTGCATGATCCGCACCTGCGATCCGGCGACCGGCGCGCCGCTGGCCGTCTATCTGGAACACACCTCCACGGAGCGGGCGGCCATGATCACGGCGGCCGCCCGCGCCCAGCGAGGCTGGCAGGAAATGGCGGTCGACGAACGGGGTGCCGCCCTGCACGCGGCCGCGGCGCTGCTCACCGCCCGCACCGACGACTACGCCGAGCTGATCACGCGGGAGATGGGCAAGCCGATCGCGTACGCTCGTGCCGAGGTCAGCGAGTGCGCGGCGATCCTCCGGCGGCACGCCGGTCAGCCGCCGTCCACGCCGATCGGGCCGGTTCTCGCCGTCACGTCCTGGATGAACCCGTTCCAGCAGGTGTTGTGCCTGTCCGCGCCGGAGTTGATGGCGGGGGCCGCCGTCCTGGTCCAGCCCGCGCCGAACGTGACCGGCTGTGCGCTCGCCCTGGAGCAGTTGCTCACCGACGCCGGTTGCCCGGCAGGCGTCTTCGCGGCGGTGCTGGCCTCCGAGAGCATTGCCGACGATCTCGCCGCCGACCCGCGGATCAGCCGGGTGGTCGGCGGTGACGCGGCCGCCGTGCCGGTGGGATCGTGTCCCGCCGACGATGTGCCGGACGCCGTGGCGGCTGCGCTCCGTGGTCTCGCTGTCCCGCATCTCGTCGTCACCGGGCCGGTGCCGGGCCGGGCGATCGTGGAGACCGTCGCCCGGCTGCGAGTGGGCGATCCCTTCGACCCCGAGACCGACATCGGCCCACTCGCGCTGCCGGATCTGGTGCACGACCTGGACCAGCAGGTCGCCGGCCTGATCGCGGCCGGCGCCAGGCTCGTCACCGGCGGCCGCCGCGTAGACCGGGCCGGCTGGTACTACGCCCCGACGGTCCTGGTGTTCCCGGACGGCGTCGCCCCGCCCGCAGAGCTGCCGCCCGGGCCGGTGGTGATCATCCGGCCGGGGCGTCCGGGGGAAGGCCGGGCGGCTCGGTGAGGCGCAGCTCGTCGACCACGTCCTCAACGATCGAGAGGAACCAGCGGTGGGCCGGATCGGTCTCCCGGCTCGGGTGCCACCACGCGGCCTCCAACAGCAACGGCGCCTCGAACGGCGGCGGGACCATCCGGACCCGGCCGCTGTCGGCGAACGGCCGGACGACGCGCTCGGGCACGAACGCCACCGCGTCGGTGCCGCGCACGGCGAACAGCAGAGGCAGATGGCCGTACACCCGCATGCTGATCCGCCGGTCCACCCCGGCCTGGCTGAGCACCCGGTCCACCGCCGTCTGATGGTTTCCCCGGAAGACCGTGACGGCATGCGGCATCCGCCGCAGTGCCTCCAGACCCAGAAGACCTTCCGTGAGGTACGGATTCTCGGGGTCGACGACGCACATGTAGCGGTCCCGGAACAACCGCAGATGCTCCCCGACGAACCCGTATCCGAACGGCCCGATCAGCAGGTCCTGGCGCAGCATCGCCCGCTCCGAGGCGGCCAGGTCCTCGGGCAGGTCGACGAAGGCCAGCCGGACCGACGGCGCCACCGCCTTCACCCGCCGGTGCAGCGGCTCGTGCAGCACCGCCATGGCATAGTCGCTCAACGTCACGGTGAAGAGTCGTTCGCTGGTGGCAGGGTCGAAGCCGTCGGTGACCCGCAGCGCGTCGCCGAAGAGCTGGACGGTCTGCTGCACGTCGGCCAGCATCGAGCGGGCGAACGGGGTCAGCTCGAACTCGCGGCCCACCCGTACCAGCAGCTCGTCGTCGAAGTGCCGGCGCAGCCGGGACAGCGCCGCGCTCATGCTCGGCTGTGCGATGCCGATCTTCGCACCGGCCTGGGTGACGCTGCCCTCCTCGAGTAGCGCCTTGAAGGCGATCAGCAGGTTGAGGTCGACGGCTCCTAGACTCACGCCTGTAGTGTGGCTCACATTCCAGGCCGCGAACATGGGTGCCACCTGGGAGGACGCATGGCAGGCGCTGGTGTGACCGGGGTCGACCTGAACCTGGTCGTTGCCCTGCAGGCGCTGCTGGAGGCACGCAACGTCACGCACGCCGCCGCAAAGGTCAACATGAGCCAGCCGGCGATGAGCGCCGCCCTGGCCCGGTTGCGCACCCACTTCGGCGACGAACTGCTGCACCGGGTCGGCCGCCGCTACGAGCTGACCGAGCTGGGGGAGGAGCTCATCCCGGCAGTGGCCCGCGCCTTGGACATGGCCGAGACCGTTTTCGGTCAGCGCACCGCCTTCAACCCGGGCGCCAGCAGCCGCCACTTCACCGTGGCGCTCTCCGACTACGCGATCACGGTGCTCGCCGAGCCGTTGCTGGCCGCACTCGCCGCCCGGGCGCCCGATGTGACGGTCGAGTTCGCCCCGATGCCGGCGCCCGGCAGCGACATGCTCAGCCACCTGATGCGCTGCGACGCGATGATCGGCCCGCTCGGCTTCGACCTGCCCGGCCAGCGCAGCGTGGTCTTCCGCGACCAGTACGTCTGCCTGGTCGGCCGCACCAACCCGTGGCTGCGCGACGGGGCGCTCACCCTGGACGACCTGGCCGCCATGCACCATGCCGCGTCCGGGCTGGGCGGCCCCGACAACTCCCAGGGCGACCGGGTGCTGGCCGACATCGGGATCGAGCGCAAGGTCGAGGTGACCGTGCACGGGCTGCTGCCGCTGCCGTTCGCGGTGGCCGGCACCGACCTGTGCGCCTTTGTGCCCCGCCGGTTGGCCCGAATGTGCGCCGGCGAGCTGGACCTGGTCGAGGCCGAGGTGCCGTTCGACCTGCCGGAGCTGGTCGAGGCGGTGCACTGGCACCCGGCCCGCGCCAAGGACCCGGCCATGCTCTGGTTGCGCGGCGTCTTCGCCGACATCGCCCGCGGCGGTGCTCCGCCCTCGGCCACAACCTGATCCCGGCGGCACGGGGCCCTGGCCCCGGAACGGTGGTCCGCTGTCAGTCGGCGGCCATGATGCCGCCGTCGATGGCGATGTCGGCACCGTTGATGTAGGACGCGGCGTCGGAGGCCAGGAACGCGGCGAGACCCGCGACGTCCTCGGGTTTTCCGAGCCGCCGCGACGGAATGTTACTGATCATGCCTTCGACGCCGGCGGGGCCGATGGCGTCGATCACCGGCTGGGTGGCGGGGGTGACGATCAGGCCGGGGCTGATCGAGACGGCCCGGATCCCGTGCGGCGCACCGGAGATCATCAGGTGCTTGGTGAAGGCGAGGACACCACCCTTGGCGGCACCGTGCGCGTGCTGGTGGACGAACTGGGCGCCGACGTGAGCCGCCACGCTGGCCACGTTGATCACCACACCACCACCGGCCGCGATCAGCAGCGGCCAGGCGGCCTTGGTGGACAGGTAGACGATGTCCAGCTCGTAGGTGAGCGAGTAGCGCCATTTCTCGTACGTCATCTCGTCCCACGGGCCGACCCGGGCGACCGAGGCGTTGTTGTAGAGGATGTCGACCTTGCCGTACTCCCCGGCGGCATCGGCCACCCAGCGGTCCACACCGTCCTCGGAGGTCAGGTCGACCGGCTGCACCGAGCGCATCCGGCCACCCTCCTTGGTGACCAGTTCGACAGTCTCCTCGGCGCCGTCGACGTTGAGGTCACAGCCGACCACGAGGGCGCCGCAGCGGGCGAACTCCAGGGCGGCGGCGCGGCCCATGCCACCTCCGGTGCCGCTGATCAGCGCGATCTTTCCGGAAAGGTCTGTCATCGGCTGCCCCTTGGTGGCGTCTGTGACACGGAACCCGTTCATTCTCGCCACCCGGATACATCTTCAGAAATCATGAAGAAACATGTTCGACATCCCGCCCTCTGATAGCCGGCGCGCTGTCAGGGCAGGCGGTCCGGGCCGGATCAGGCCGCGCTGATGGGCCAGGACCATCAGCCGGAGAGCAGGGACTCTCCGGCGGCGACGGTGCGGACCGCCGATGGCCCGGTGCGGCTGCCGGGCCATCGGCGGATCACGGGTGCCTCAGGAAGCGGCGGGTGCGGGGAAGCCACTGGGCATGGCGCCGCCGGGGAAGCCGCTGGGCATGGCGCCCGCGGGGAAGCTCGGCATCTGCCCGGCCGGGAAGCTCGGCATGGCGCCACCGGACGGGAAGCTCATGCCACCCTGCGAGGCGTCGCTGAGCTTGGTGCTGGTGTCGACGCCGAAGGCGAGTGAGAACGTGTAGCCACTCGCGACGTCGCCCTTCACGTCGGCCATCTGGGTCGGCTCGTCGAGGTCGGCGAAGACGATGTCCCCCTCCAGGGTGACCGCGGCGAAGTTGGTGACCGACGCCTCGTACCCCTTCTCCTTGTAGACCGTGTCGCAGACGGCCTTGGGGAAGGCGATCTGGGACACCGAGATGGCCTTGGTGCTGTCGGTGATGCTCGCCTGGTCGGGGTAGACCTCCAGGTGAATGTGGGTCCAGCGGCCCGTGTAGCAGGCCGGGAAGATGCTCTTGAACCTCAGTTTGCCCTCCGCGTCGGCGATCTGCACGCCGCGCAGGTAGTTCTCCTTGGTGACGCCCTCGGAGTAGAGCGAGTACAGGCCTGCCCGGTCGCACTGCCAGACGTAGACGGCGGCGCCGGCGAAGGGCTTGTTGTTGGCGATGTCGGTGACGACCAGCTCGAAGTCGAGCGGCACGCCCTCAGCGACGGTGGTGGAGTCGCCGAAGCTGGCGCGGATGTCGCTGCGGATGACACCGCTCTGTTCGAGCAGGTCCGGGCCGTTGGATCCGTCGGCGGGGTAGGGGCCGACGATCTCGTCGGGGATCTCACCGGTGGTGGCCGCGGCCGAGGTGGTTGAGGTCGCGGTGGTGCTGCCGCCCGATTCGGTGGTGCAGGCGGCGAGGCCGAGGGTGGCGGCGCCGATGCCGAAGGCACGCAGGAGCTGGCGCCGGCCGATCAGGGTACCGAGGTCGAACCGGAGGCCCTGGTCGTAGACGGCCTCGCCCGGCTTGGGGAGGCGGCGGCCCTGGTAGGTGGGTTCTGCCTGGTCAGACATGTTTCTCCTGTCACGGCGGGCGGTGATCGTCAACGGCTCCCAGTGTTTCCAGCGGACCGGTCCGGTGGCGTCGTCCCGCCGCGGACACTCCCGGCGGGGGGACCTACCATCAGCGTGGTATGCCGGATTCGGGTGATACCGCGGGCGTGGACGTGGCGTCGTAGCCGTAGATCCAGGCGTTGGCCGACAGCGGGTCGCGGCTGCCGAGGGCGGCGTCGCGGGCCTGCTGCTCGGGCCCGTCCGGGAGGTGGTCGACGTCGGCGCGGGCGTGATCATCGACGCGCCGGCCGTACTGCTCCAGGGTGCGGCCGGCGCATCCGCTCAGCCGGGCAGCACCATGGACCAGCCACCGTCGACGACCAGGTTCGCGCCGGTGATGTAGGCGGCCTCGTCGCCGGCGAGGAAGACCGCGGCCGGTATGACGTCGGCTGGGGTGCCGACCCGGCCCAGTGGGATCGCCCGGGCGATGGTGCGCATCGGGTGGTCCGGGGCGAGCAGGTCCTGGCGGGTGCCCTCAGTCTCGATCATGCCGGGGCTGATGCAGTTGGCGCGGATGCCGTGCGGGGCACCCTCGGCGGCCAGTTGCCGGGTCAGCGCGATGACCCCGCCCTTGGTGGCCGAGTGCGCGGTCCTCTGGTTGGTGACCGACCCGGTCAGCCCGGCGGTGGAGCCGACCGTGAGCACGCAGCCTCGGCTGGCCTTCAGATGCGGCCAGGCGGCGCGGACGGTGAGGAACACCGAGTCCAGCTCGGCGCGGACGGTGAAGGCCCAGTCGGCGTACGACTGCTGGTCCACCGGCCCGAACCGGACGGCCCCGGCGTTGGCATACACGATGTCGACGCGCCCGAAGGCGGTGACGGCGGCCTCCACCCAGGCAGTCACCGACGCCTCGTCGGTGACGTCCAGCGGCAGCGGGCTGATCATCGCGTGCCCGGCACCGGTGACCAGCCGGGCGGTCTCCGCGGAGCCCTCGGCGTTGATGTCCCCGCCGACGACTATTGCGCCCTCGGCGGCGAACCCTTGGGCGGCGGCCCGGCCCTGCCCCTGCGCGGTTCCGGAGATCAGCGCGACCTTCCCGGCCAGTCGTCCGCTGCTCACCGCAGCGGCGATTCGCTGGTCGGGGCGAGCAGGGCGCCGGTGACACCGACGATGCCGCTCATGTCGAAGCCGTCGAGGTCGCTGCACGGCCTGGTCGGCCCGCAGTGCCTCGGCGCGACGCAGGGTGTAGACGCGCAGCTGGTGTGCATGATGGGTCCTCTCGTCCGAACGTGGTGCCGTGGCCGCGGGGCGGAAGAACGACTCGAAACGCTCTCGGTCAGCGCGGTTCGCCCGCGGGTGGGAGCTCGTCGGCCGGGTGGACCAGGCCGCTCTGATAGGCCAGCACGACGAGCTGGGCGCGGTCGCGGATACGCAGTTTGGTCATGGTCCGGTTGACGTGGGTCTTCGCGGTCGCGGGGGACAGGTGCAGCCGGTCGGCGATCTCGTCGTTGGTCAGGCCGTGCGCGACCAGCACGAGGACCTCACGTTCGCGGTCGGTGATGCCGTCCATCGCCTCCGCACGGGGCAGCGGCCGCAGTTCGGGCTGGTTGAGGTACTGGCTGATCAGGCTGCGGGTGGCGGTGGCCGACAGCAGGGAGTCGCCGGCGGCGACGGTGCGCACGGCCCGGATCAGGTCGGCCGGCTCGACGTCCTTGCCGAGGAACCCGGCGGCGCCGTGACGTAGGGCCAGGACGATGTTGTCGTCGTTCTCGAACGTGGTGAGGATGAGGATGCGTACCTCTGCCAGGTCATCGCTGGCAGCGATCTGCCGGGTGGCCTCCAAGCCGTCCACGGCGGGCATCCGGATGTCCATCAGGACCACGTCGGCACGGGTGATGTGGGCCAGGTCGACGGCTTCGCGCCCATTGGTGGCCTCGCCGACGACCTCGATGCCGGGGGCGGCGTCCAGGATCATCTTGAAGCCGCCGCGGATCAGGGCCTGGTCGTCGGCGAGCAGTACGCGAATGGTCACGGCTTGCCTTTCGTCGGGACGGGCAGGACGGTGCGCAGCAGGAATCGGTTGCCGGGTTCGCGCTGTGCGAGGAAGGTGCCGCCCGCGGACAGAGCGCGTTCCCGCATGCCGACCAGGCCGTACCCGCCACCGGGCAGGGTGCTGCCGATGCTGTTGGTGACCTCGATGGCGAGTTCGGCCGGGCGGTAGGTGATGGTCAGACCGGCGGTGCCGGTGCCGTGCTTGTGGGCGTTGGTGAGGGCTTCCTGCAGGATCCGGTGGGCGGCGAGGTCGACCATGGCGGGCAGTTCCCGCACCTCGCCGATCAGCCGGTGCTCGACGTGCAGGCCGGCCGACGCGACGCTGTCGAGCAGGGCGGGCAGGCGGCCCAGGCCGGGGGCGGGCTCGGTGGTGGTGCGGTGGTTCTCCGACCGTAGGACGCCGACGATCGAGGCGAGTTCGCGCAGCACGGTGCCGGAGGCGGTGCGGATGTGATCGAGGGCGTCACCGATGGCGGGGTGTTCGTCCTGCAGCACGTAACGGGCGGCGCCGGCCTGGACGTTGATGACGGCGATGTGGTGCGTGACGACGTCGTGCAGCTCCCGGGCGATGCGGATGCGCTCGTCGACGACCCGGCTGCGGGCCTCCTGCTCGCGGGTCTGCTCGGCGTGGCGGGCTCGTTCCTCGATCTGGGCGACGTAGGCGCGGCGGCTGCCACTGGCGTCACCGACCGCGGCGGCCATGAAGATCATGGCGAGCAGCCCGACGTTCTGCGGTTCCCACCAGTCGGCGCTGGAGGTGAGCACGGCCGCCAGATAGAACGGGACGGCCGCGGCCGCGGTGATCCACCAGATACGGTGCCGCTCGGTACGGCTGGCGACGGTGTAGACGCAGACCATCAGGGCGAACGGCAGCGCCTGCGGCGGCCGCCCGCCGATCAGGGTGCCGAGCACGACGACGGCCGTGGTCGCGGCCAGCACGGGCATCGGCCAGAGGCGGCGGACGGTGAGCGCCACCCCGCCGACGACGGCGTAGATCACGTCGGCGCGAGGATCGCCGCCGCGCTTGAGGGCGGTCACCGCGGCGGGAACGGCGAGCATCAGCCCGAAGATCGTGTCGAGCAGCAGCGGGTGCCGTCCGGCCAGATCGCGGATCCGCTGCGGCACCGTCGTCAACATGGGCCCGAGGTTATGCCTCCTGGCCTGCGGCTCGCGTCATCTCCCGGTAGTACCGGCGGAGTGCCGGGTTACCGCGGTGGTGGTACCGCCGGCGGCCGACTGGAAGTCATGAAAGTCAATACCGTGGATGTGGTATGTGCCGATGTGTGCATGCCGTGGCCGCGGTAGGTGGTCGTGGTGATTTGTCCACGCGAGGTTGATGCCGCGGCCGCCCTCAAGCTGATCGACTCTCGTCTATGAATGACACGAACATGCACGACGAGGCGGACAACGCCGACGTCTCCCAGGTGCTGCTCAACCGGCGGCGCCTGCTCACCCTCGGTGGGGTGGCCACGGCCGCCGCGGGGCTGACGGCTCTGGGTGGCTGGGCCGGCACCGCGACCGCGGCCGGCAAACCGGTCTCCGCGGCCGAGGCGGCCGCCGCGTGCGCGCTCAGCAGCGAGTCGATCGAGGGCCCCTACTACCTCGACTACCTGCTGCTGCGCCGCAACGTCACCGAGGACCGGATCGGCGTGCCGCTCAACCTGAACCTGCGGGTCATCGACGCCGCGACCTGCCGGCCGATCCGCGGCGCCGGTATCGAGATCTGGTACTGCGACTCCCTCGGCGTGTACTCCGGGTACACCGACAACGGCTCCGGCGGCGGCACACCCCCGCCCGCGCCGGGCCCGACAGCCACGCCCAGCGGTGACCCGTCCGGCCCGCCGCCCGGTGGTGGCGGTGGCGGTGGCGGCCATCAGGAGCCCACCGACGACCTGACCTTCCTGCGCGGCCTGCAGATCACCGACCGCAACGGGTTCGCCTCGTTCCTCGGCATCGTCCCGGGCTGGTACGCCGGACGGGCCCTGCACATCCACACCAAGGTCCACACCGAGGGCACCGCCACCCCGACCGGTTACGTCGGCGGGCACACCTGCCACACCGGCCAGTTCTACTTCGAGGAGACCCTGGCCACCAAGCTCGAGCTGATCGAACCGTATGTGACCAACGAGACCGCCCGGGTCACCCTCGACAGCGATTTCCTGTACGACGGGACCGGCTCCACCGGCGGCCTGCTGTCCCTGCGCTACGACCCCCGGCGCGTCGAGCGGGGTGTGAAGGCCGACATCACCGTGAGCGTCGACCCGACCGCCACCAACGACGGCCAGAACGGCGGCTTCCCCGTTCCCAGCGCCTCGGCCTGAACGCGCGACGGCCGCGGCACCCCGCGGCCGTCGTACCACTCAATGCCGTTATGTCTTTTATCGAATCTCTTTGTTTCCGGGGTGTGTCGGAGCGCGCATAGCGTGACGCGCATCCGAGTCCCCCGGAGCGTGAGATGACATTCAGCCCGATCACCCACCTGCGGCACGTCGACCTGGCGGTGCCGGACTACCGCAAGCAGCTCGACTTCTACACCAGCACCTGGGGCCTGACGAAGGTCGCCGACGACGACGGGATCGCCTTCCTCGCCGCCGAGGGCTCACCCGAGCAGTACATCGTCCGGCTGCGCCGCGGCGACAAGCGCATGGACCTGGTCGCGTTCGGCGCGGCGAGCGCCGCCGACGTGGACGCCCTCGCCGAGCGGCTGATCGCGGCCGGCGTCACGATCGTGCGCGAGCCCGGCGACCTCGACACCCCCGGCGGCGGGTACGGCCTGCGCTTCTTCGACGTCGACGGCCGTGTCGTCGAGGTCTCCAGCGACGTCGCCGTCCGGCAGCACCGTAGGGTCGAGGAACGCGAGTCCATCCCGGTCAAGCTGTCACACTGCGTCGTCAACTCGCCCGACCCGGACCGCATGCGCGCGTGGTACGCCGAGCACCTCGGCTTCCGGCTCACCGACACACTCTGGTCACCGCACATGGGCGACCTGATGTACTTCATGCGCTGCAACGACTGGCACCACTCGTTCGCCATCGCCCGTGGCCCGCACGCCTCCCTGCACCACGCGTCCTTCGAGATGCGCGGCGTCGAGGAGTACATGCGCGGCACCGGCCGGGTCAAACGGGCCGGCGCCAAGCTGACCTGGGGCCCGGGCCGGCACAGCGCCGGGGACAACACGTTCTCCTACTTCCACGACCCGCACGGCAACACCATCGAGTACACCACCGAACTCGAACGGATTCTCGACGAGGACGCCTGGCACCCGGGCATCCACGACATCACCGACCCGCTGACCGCGGACCAATGGGGTACGGCCGACCCGATGTCGGAGTCCGTCGCCAAGGAACAGTTCAACGACCCGGACGTGCTGTTCAGCCCGCCTCCGGTGTGAGCCCGGCCGGCCACTTTTGCGAAACTGACGGTCTTGCGAAGGGGGCGGGCGTGAGCGGGATCCACCGGCGGGTGGCCGACGAGGTCTATGCGCGGTTGCGGGAGCAGATCGTGACCGGACAGCGCGGGCCCGGCGACCGGCTCGACCCCACCGAGGTGGCCGCCGAGCTGGGAGTCAGCCGCACACCCGTCCGCGAGGCCGTGCTCCGGCTCGACGCGGACGGGCTCGTGCACCGGCAGCCGTACAAGGGCGTGGTCGTCGCCGGCATCAGCCTGGCCGGCGCCGCCGACGTCACCGCCCTGCGCCTGCACCTGGAGACCCTCGCGGTGCGCGCCGCGGTGCCGCGTCTCGCCGACACCGACCTGGTCAGCATGCGTGACCTGCACCAGCGTCTCGACACCGCGATACAGGGCGACGACGCGCAGGAGTCGTTCCGCACCCTCAACCGCGAGTTCCACCTGACGCTCTACCGGGCGGCCGGCTCGCCGTTGCTGCTGCGCCACATCGAGGACCTGGCGGCCCAGGCCGACCGGTTCCGGCTGCACTTCGACGTCCGCCACGGCCGGGCCGTCGGCGACCACGCCGACATCCTGTCCGCATGCGAGGTCCGCGACACCGAGGCGGTCGTGGCGGCGACCCGGCGGCACATCCTCGGGTCCTACCTGCTGATGTTGCCGGCCGGCCAGTCGATCCCGGCCGGTTCGCTGCTGGAGTCGATGGCCGCGGAAGCCTGAGCGACTACAGGTCTCCCGGCATCGGCCCGTGCATCCATAGCCGGGAGCGTGCCACTCGATAGTCGAATCGCTGGTCGCGCAGCGACACCCTCCCACCCTGCCAGCCCGTCAGGCATTGATGGCTACGGCGACGCCGAGGCCGAGCATGGTGACACCGGTTGCGGCGTGCATGAGGCGTTGCACGCCGGGTCTGCCAGCTCGGGCGCGGGCTTTGTCGATGATCCAGACGTAGAGGCAGAACCAGGTGCCGGACACCGCGGCCCAGATCGCGCCGAGGGCAATCGAGGAGGCGAGTACCGATCCGTGGGCGGTGACGAACTGCGGGATGAGCGATACGGCGACGACGCCGGCCTTGGGGTTGCCGAGGCTGGCGGCCACGCCGACGGCGTAGCTGCGCCGCCCGGCGTGACCGGTTGTGGGCTGGGCGTCCGGGGCGGCGGCCGGTTTGCGGATGGCCCAGAGCGATTGCAGACCCAGGATGCAGAGGACAGCCGCGCCGGCCAGGCGGAGCAGCAGGTAGGTGTCCGGGTTGGTGAGCAGGACCGCGGACAGGCCGACGGCGGCGGCGCTGGCCCAGATAAGGATGCCGGTGGAGGATCCGGCGACCGTGAGCAGGCCGGCGCGTCGGCCGGAGTGCAGGGTTTGGCGGGTGATCGCGGCGTTGTTCGCGCCGGGCAGCATGGCCAGCAGTGCGACGGTGGCGATGAAGGCCGCGAGGTGGGTGGGCACGGTGAGCCTTTCTCGGGTTCCAGTGGCTGATGCCGCCGGTCAGGTGGTGTGGAAGGCGGCGATGCGGTCCCACATCGCGACGGGGTTGGCGTACATCGGCCAGTGCCCGCTGCGCGGGATCGGCGCGAGCTCGACGCCGCCCGCGGCGAGGGCGGGCAGGTAGGACAGGTGGGCGTTCTGCTCGCCGTACATGAACATGAGCGGGCAGGGCAGTTTCAGGAACGTCGTCATCAGGTCGCCGTGGTCGGACAGCTCGACCATCGAGGTGAAGATGGGCCGGACAACGCCGGGCCGGACCTTGTGCCGCAGGCCGGCGGCGTACAGGGCGGCGGAGTAGGCCGGGGTGCGGCGGTTGCGGTCGATGAAGTCGTCGAAGAATGCCTCGTCGTCGGTGGCGGGGTGGGTGACGACCTGGCGGCTGAGGAAGCAGTCCTCCGGTGCGACGTTGCCCTCGATGTCGACGAAGCTCAGGACCCGGTCGGGGTTGCGGGCGGCGAGGAGCAGTGCGGTCAGGCCGCCCATGGAGTGCCCGACGAGGTGAAACCGGTCGATGCCCGCGTGATCGAGCATGGCTTCGGCGGTGGCGACGAGGAACGGGATGGACACCTTCGCGGTGTCCGAGCAGTCGCTCTGCCCGCAGCCGGGGGCGTCGTAGGCGAGCAGGCCGCGCCCGGTGAAGGCGGGGTGCAGGGCGGCGTCGGCGTAGTCCTCCTTGGTGGAGCCGAAGCCGTGCAGGAACACGACCGGCTCCCGGTGGCCGTCGCGGCGCACGGTGGCGAGGGCGAGGTCCACATCGTCGACGCGCAGCCTCACCGTTTCGTCGGTGAGCGGCTCTGCCGACGGTACGGCGTGGTGGGGATCTTCGTGGGTTGTCATCGTCCGAGCCTGTTCAGTGCGTCGGTGAGGCGGTCCAGGGCCTTGTCGAGGGCGGTGTCGTCGATGGCGAAGCACAGCCGCAGCCGGCCGGGGGCGTCGAACGCCTCGCCCGGCACCACGGCGACACCGGCGTTGTCGAGCAGCCAGGCCGCCAGTTCGGCCGTGGTGCTGATGTTGTCACCGTTGCGTTGCAGCAGAGCCGTCACGGAGGGGAACAGGAACATGCCGCCGGCGGGCAGCGGGCAGTCGACGCCGTCGACAGCATTGAGGGCGTGGTGGGCGCGGTCGCGGCGCTGCCGGTAGATCGCCTTGGTAGCGCGCAGGTCGGCGGCACCGGCGATGAGCGCTTCGACGGCGGCGGCCTGGGTGATCTGCGGCACGTGGGTCGCGGTGCGGGCCAGCATGGTGGTCGCCGCGGCAACGACCGGCGGTGGGGCGGCGAGCCAGCCGACGCGCCAGCCGGTCATCGAGTGGGCCTTGGAGACACTGTCGATGACGATGCACCGCTCGCGCAGCTGCGGTGCGGCGTGCAGGGCGTGCACATGGTCGCTGTCGTAGACGAACGCCTGGTAGACGTCGTCGGTGATGACCCAGACGTCACGGCGGGCGGCCCACGCGGCGATCTCGGACCACTGCTCCTGATCGTAGGTGGCGCCGGTCGGGTTGGCCGGGTTGGCGAGCACGACAGCGCGCGTGCCCGGCACCCACGCGCGCTCCAGCGTCTCCGCAGTGGCCAGGAAACCGGTGGCATCCGTGTCCACCGGGCGAGGCTGTCCGCCCGCGGCGAGCACGGCCGCCTGGTGGCCGGGCCAGCCGGGCGTCACGACCAGCACGGTGCTGCGCGGCGAGGCCACGATGGCGTGCATGGCCAGGAACAGGGCGTGCTTGGCGCCCAAGCTGACCAGCAGGTCGTCGGCCGCCCATGGCAGTCCGATCGTGGCGGTCAAGCGTTCGGCCACGGTGTGACGCAGGGCGGGCAGGCCGGCGGCCGGGCCGTAGCGGTGCATTGCCGGGTCCTTCACCGCCCGGGCCGCGGCGTCGCAGATGTGCTCCGGCGTCGGGGTGTCGGGCTCCCCGGCGGCCAAGCTGACAACGTCGACGCTGGCGGCACGCAGGGCGGCGGCCCGGTCGCTGATCGCGAAGATCGGGTTGTCGCTCATCAGCGCATCCCTGTCGTGTCGGTGCTCGGGGTGAGGCGGTAGTAGTCCAGCGTGGTGGTCCCGGCCCGGATCGCGGCGAGGGCCTGCCGCTCGGCAGCGACGCGGGCGTCGGCACGCTCAAGGGTGTCGGTCACGGTGCCGGCCGGTACGACGACCACGCCGTCACCGTCGCCGACGATCAGGTCCCCGGCGTGGATGACCGTCCCGCCGACGCGAACCGCGGCGCCGAACCGGCCGGGGTGGTCCTTGCCGGTGCCGAGGACGGTGACGTGCCGGGCGAAGACCGGAAAGCTGAGGGTGGCCATCTCGGTAACGTCGCGGACACCGCCGTCGACGACGAGTCCGACGATGCCGCGCTGCTGCGCGGCGACGGCGAGGATCTCGCCCCAATGCCCGTGGGCCGCCTGTTGGAGGTCGACCACCAGCACGCCCCCGGCCGGGGCCAGCGCGACGGCCTGGTGCAGGGCCAGGTTGTCACCGCCGATGCCCCGCACCGTGAACGCCGGCCCCGCCAGCCGCGCTCCCGCCCACACGGCCCGCAAGCCCGGGTCGCAGACGCGCACCGACGATGGTGACGCCTCGTAGACGGTGGCAGCGCTGTGCCCCCGCGCTGCGTCACTCATGACTGCCTGCTCTGCAGCTGGTGGTAGCCGAACCGCTCCCGGGCGGCGCGCAGAGTGCTGCCCGCGCGGGCGGCGGCCACGATCTCGGCCTCCACGCGTTCGATGTGCGCGGCGAGCTCAGCCACGCGTATGGCGTCGGCGGTGGGCACGACGACCGCGCCGTCAGCGTCGGCACACACCAGATCACCAGGCTTGATCGTGACCCCGGAGACCCTCAGTGGTTCACCGACGGCGACCAGCCGGACCCGGTCCTTGCCGGTGCGCATGAACCGGCCCCGGCTGAAGATCGGATAGCTCTGTTCCAGCGATGCGGACACGTCGCGGCAGACCCCGTTGATCACAGTGCCGGCGATACGTCGCGCGGCGGCGACCTCGGTCATGATGCCGCCCCACACGGTGACGTCGGTGCGGCCGTCGTTGTCGATGACGATCACGGCGCCCTGAGGTACGTCGTCGAGGAAGTCCCCGACCGACCCACGTTCGTCGTCCGCGGGCGCGTATCGCACGGTGAACGCCGGCCCGACGGCACGGAAGTCGTTCGACAGTGGGCCGAGGCCGTGCAACGCACCGGCGAGACCGACCCGGTCGAGGGCATCGGAGATCGCCGCAGTGGGCAGCGCCCGCAACCGGCCCAGCACGTCGCCGGCCCTGTCGAGGGCGGTCACTGTTCGGTCCCGGCCAGGCGGGCGTCGCGCATCGCCTTGGGCAGCGGCACCCCGGCACGGACCTCGGCCTCGATGCGGGCCTCGCGGTCGGCGATGGCCTGCGCGGCCTTCAACACCTCAGCGGCCCGGGTCCGAGGGACGACGACGACTCCGCCGCCGTCGGCGAGCACCACATCGCCCGGGTGCACCGTCACGGCGCCGAGCTGGACCGGCTCGCCGGTCGACTTCTGCTGCAACCGGCCCCGCGCGGTCGCCGGGACCTGCCCGCGGGCGAACACCGGGAAGCCGAGGCCGCGGGCCTGCTCGACGTCACGGCAGGCACCGTCGGTGACCACGCCGCGCACCGACCGGACGGTGGCGCCGACGCTGAGGATGCCACCCCAGGACGACACGTCGAGGCGTCCGTCGTTGGCGATCACCAGGATGTCGTCGGCGCCGGCCTGCTCCACCGCCTCGGTGAGGATGTGCGCGCCGCGGTGTTCACAGGTCAACGGCTCGAGCTCCGCTGTCGCCGCGAACCCGGCGACCCGCGGGCTGTCCCACATCGGCCGCAACCCGCCCTGCCCCGGCGGCAGACCGCAGCCGTCGAGGGCATCGGACACCGCAGCGGTGTCCAACGCCGCGAACTGCGCCAACAGTGCTGCATCAGCTGTCATGCCTTCCAGTCAACGTACCCAAGCCGATATGTGGAAGGTCTGATTTCCTCTGCTACCGATATGCTCAGCGACTTGATTGGTACGCTGAGGGCATGGAGGTGCGTCAAGCCCGGTACTTCATCGCCGTCGCTGAGGAACTGCACTTCGGCCGAGCAGCGCAGCGCCTGCACATGTCCCAGCCGCCGCTGTCGCAAGCCATTCAGGGCATGGAGCGGGATCTCGGCGTCGCGCTGCTGCACCGCACCAGCCGCCAGGTCACCCTCACCAAAGCGGGCGAAGTGCTCCTGGCCCACTGCCGGCTGCTCGTGCGCGACGCCGAACGCGCCCGCACCGCCGTCGAACACGCCCGCGACGGACTCAGCGGCCGGCTCGTCATCGCCGCCGTCGCCTCCGCCTTCACCGACGTCCTGCCCACTGCCCTACACCAGTACCGCGCTGTGCGCCCCGACGTGCAGCTTCAACTCGTCGAAGTCGACACCGAGACCGGCGCCCGCGGCGTACAGGACCGCACCATCGACATCGCCCTTGTCCGCCGCGCCACCGGCGGCCCCGGCTACCGGGCCGTGCCCCTGCGCCACGACCACTTCATCGCTGCCCTGCCCCTGGGCCACCCGCACGCCGAACCGGCCCGCGACCCCCTCGATCTCAGGGCCCTCGCCGGCGAGCCGTGGGTGTGGATCCCACGCGACATCTCACCCGGCTACCACGACGAAGTCGTCACCGCCTGCCGCCGAGCCGGCTTCAGCCCCGACGCCCGCCACCAAGCCACCACCATCGCCACCCAACTCGCCATGGTCGCCTGCGGCCTCGGCGTCGCCATCGCACCCTCACTGGTCGCCGCGGGTCACCACGACGTCAAGACCCGACAGCTACGCGAGCGCGCGCCGCTCGTAGCGCTGTCTCTGCTGGTCGGTGAACAACCTGACCCGCTGGTCGACCATTTCGTGGCTACGGTCTCCACCGCCCTGCGGCTCGACAAACCATTGTCCCCGTGACCGCCGCAGCGTGGGGACTGTGGCGTGACGGGCCGCGCATTATCGGCGGCAGATCCGGACGTCTGTCGGTCAGGTCGAGACTTCCCCCTCCCATGTTTTGAGCGTCAGCGCCTCACCGTCGACGTCCAGTTCGAGACCGATCAGCTCATCGACCTGGTTGAGCACCGGTTCAAGCGCAATAAGACGCTTGGCGAGCACCGAGGCGAACGGCACCTCGTCGGAGGCATCCCGCAACATCCAGCGCGATCCGTACCAGTCATAGTCGTAGGCGTCCAGCCAGGCACGATCTCCAGGGTGGGTTCCTACCAACTCAAGAGACCAGTCGCTTCGGCCAGCGAGGAAGAGGCCCAAGTCTTCCTCGAAGACAAAGTGCACCGGCCCAACGCTGCGGTCGTCGAGTTCGCCATCCTGGTGCCAGCCCAACCGTTCAACCTTCAGGAGCTTACGGCCGATCAGCGCGTCCATCTGTAGGATCCTTCCAGCCGGCACACACCTTACTGACCAGCTCAGGAACGCCTTCGCCCAGCGTGGCGGCATCATCGAGTGCGCGCTCATGGCACGAGCGGGGCGCTGGCCAGCAGCGGTCAGCCGTGACGCTGGGGTTGCGGGAGGATCGCGGCACGAGAGTAACTTCCGTCGAGTGCCGGACGACATCACGCTCGAGCTCGACCGAGCGACCGCCGAGGATCTTTACGCGACTTTGCATGAGGTCGGAGAACAAATCGCAGCTGGCGCCCCGATCACTCCGCCGACTGCGGACGAGGTCCAGCGGCTGGCAAGCCTTCTGCGGGATCTCGGCCACCGCCTCGGCCGTCGTTGCTCGCCTTACTGCGACCACCTGAACGGACCTGGAACGCGCGGACTGCGGCATGTCCGGATGGCGGAGAGCCTCGATCAACCGACCGCGCCCCGCTCGCTGATGACCTTGCCGCCGAGCCCGGACCGGGAAGTGGGCTGACCGACCAGCTCCACGAGAACGTCGTCACGGCATTCGTCGCCGAACACGGAGCTGACGGCCTGGGTGAACGCGGAGACCAGTTGCGCCACGACTGTGGCCGCGTCCGCTCTGGCAAATACTTCCTCGCGCATGCCGAAGGTAACCGAGGGCGCGGCCGTGGCGACCGTTGCTCCGCCGCGAGCCCATCGTCCGGCGGGAATGCCGACAAGCCTGACTTCCACCGACGGGCGGATCCATTCGCCGTACGCGGACACGACGGCGCCCGTCAGTTCCCGGATGAGGTCTGGCTCATGCCCAGCGAGCTCGTCCTCGAGCGCGTAGAGCGTCACGTGAGGCATCGACAACTCCTCTGGTGCCAGACAGCAACGACCGGACCGTCGTCGGCCGTTTGTAGTCCGCAGCGTAGAGGCTGCCCGTCGCTCGCCGGAAACGATTTCCCGTCCTGCCTGTGAAGTACGTCTTTCGGAACTGCCGCCCGCCGATGCAGTGTAATTCGCCGCTACGCTCCGTGGCGAGCGGATCGCGGCAGATCCGGATGCACCAGCGGCACAGCCGTAGAGCCCTTACGGGGGCGTCCCGCTCGGCGCCCTCGCGGTATCAGGCCCCGACGCAGAACTCATTGCCCTCCGGGTCGGCCATCACGACATGGTGGCCGTCGAACGTCGAGAGAACACTGCCGCCTGCAGCCACCAAAGCCTCCACCTTCGCTAAGATCCGCGGCCAGGCGTCCGGGCCCTTGCCCACGCGAACGTCGATGTGCAAGCGATTCTTCGCCACCTTCGGCTCGGGCACGTCGAGCAGGACAAGCCGCGGGCCGACCCCTTCGGGATCCTGCAACCATGCACCGCCGCCCGCATCGTCCGGCTCTTCGCCGAACGACGCCGCCCACTCGTCGCGAGTCTTGAACGGGACAGGCGGGGGCTCGTCCTCGTAGCCGAGCGCCAGCTTCCAGAACCCGGCGAGCGACGTGGCGTCGCGGGTGTCGAAGGTCAGGTCGATCCGCAGCGTCATGGGTGGCCAGCGTACTCGCGGATGGTTGGCCTTGCGACGGCGCCGGTATCCGGGTGGATAGCTTTCACGGCCTACCTTGACACGCACTGGCACCGGTATGTCCGCGAACTGAGCTAACGAGCCGACTGTCACATTCCATAGCAATCGGTTCGGCGGCACGAGAGTGCGTTGCGGGCCGAGGGGATTTGAACCCGGGGCGGCATGGCACGCTAGCGTCTCTAAACGTCTACGAGCCGCCTCGTGTACCCGGATGCAGCTCATCGGCACTGCAATAGACCCACTCTGCCACCTGCCCGCCGCAGTTTCACGAAAACAGCACCCGGCAGGCGGTTTCGGTGTGCAGGCACAGCAGTAGTGCGTCGAGGATGGCGTCGTTGCCGCTGGTCCGGGCCACCTGGTTGATGCCGTTGAGTTCGCGTGGGGTCATGGCGCGGTGGGTGTTGGGTAGCCGGCGTGGTTTGGCGATCTGATGGGCTGGGCTGGCCGCGGCCGGGATGAGCCCGTCGGCGATCGCGCGGACGAAGAAGGCCCGGGCGGCGGCGATGACGTGTTCGCCGGCGTGCCGGCCCCCGCGGCCGTTGCGCCGCGAGACGGCGGTGGCGGCGGCTTCGCGTTGCAGGGCCTCGATGTCGGTCGCGGCGATCGTGTCGAGGCGGCGGTCGCCCCACAACGCGATCATGCGATGCCAGTAGTTGCCGTAGGTGCGGCGGACGCCCGGCCCAGCGGCGGCGATGACATGTGGCAGGTACTCGGCGAGCGTCGGCGTCAGGGCCGGGGTCGGCTCGGCGGCCTGCAGATCAGCGATGGTGACGCCGAGCTGCGCCAGGGCCTGGCGTGCCTGCGCGATGTGTCCCCGGTCAGCCATCGTCGTGGCCGGTCGGCTGGCGGGCGTAGTGCTGGGTCAGCAGGTGGCGACGAGAGCCGGACGGTGCACGACCAGCAGATCTCGGCTGGGCACGGCGACCAGCGTGACCCGAGGATCGGCGTCGAGGCCGGCCAGTGTTCGCGCGGCGACCGGCACGGTCAGCTCGCCGCGGCTACCCACCGTCTGCTGGCCCGTCGGGCTGGAGCCGAAGACGACGGCGTCGGTCTCGACCGTGAGATCCAGGTGGTGTCCCGGCTCCCACTGCAGTGCTGTCAGTAGTGCGAGGGCGCAGAACCGTCCGGACGCGTCGATGCGTGCCACATCGAGCAGGACCAGCTCCGCCGCGACGTCGGTCGGTTGGCCGCGTCGCCCTAGCGCCGGTACCGCCAGGGGAATCAACGGTGCGGAGCGCCGTGTCTCCGGAGGGATCAGCGCCCCGATGAGCTGCTCGGGGCAGGTGGCGGGCGGCTGCTGCGACGAGCCCATGCCGCTCATCGTCGACCGAGCCGGAGATCGCACAGACCGGAAAACGCAAGGTCAGAAGGTTCGACGTGCCACCGCCGTCGAACCCGTTGCCGTTAACAAGTGCTACGCGCGGGGCTCGATCGCCCCCGCTGGCGGGAAGGGTGTCCGCTTACCGCGGGATCTCGCCAAAACTGGTTTCCGAGGGAGGATTCGAACATTTGGACGTAGCACCCGTTTTCATTGTGAGTGCTCATGTAATCAAGTATAGCGGTATTGACACGCAGGAGCCGCTGCCGGATGGGGTAACCGACGGTGATCGCCGCTAAGTATTTGCGCGCTGCCGCGGCGAGGTGCAACGGGGACGGCGGCATTGACAACCGTGGCGGGTGGTACACCTTGGTCTCGGAATCGCATCGCGTTCAGTAATCCCTGCCGACCCGCCGTCATCGAGGCGGTGAAATTGTCGTCCAGCGGCGCCAGAGCGTGCTGCCAGGCTGAATGGATAAGCCTGGGTCGCAGCCGCCGGCCTCGCATCGGCCGTTGGCGAGCAGGTCGCGGCCCGGCCGGTAGCGTTGACCCTGTCAGCCTGCCGATCGTGGTTGGCGGTGGTAGGCCGGCCCTCGTTCCAGCGTGCTACCGTGATCGTGGCGTAACGCGACGGTGGTCAATGCCATCGCCGACAGCGCACTTCAACGACTACGCAGCCGGGTGCGCAACCCGGCTGACATGTCTCGCCCCTGTCTTTCGACCCAGGCTTGCCGGCCAACGCAGCCTCGGTTAGAGCCGTCGTTCGTGGAGGTAGACGTGATTCGGGAGTTCGTTGCGCACACCAGTCCAGGAAAGGGCCGCATCTTCGCCCTAGTGGATGGCGACTACTCGTTGGAAGCCGTGACGACGCTCGGCTCGAACGATCTCAACCTGGTGGCAGCGTTGGTCTCCGGACTCAACAACTACTTGGCTGACCGTGACGAGGCGCCGCTGACGGCAATCCTCGATCAACTGCCCAATGCGGTACAGATTGCGATTCGCAACTTCATCAAGACAAGGTGCCACTTCGAGGTGGGCATGTATACCGACTGCGGTTTCAACGAAGTCGTCCGTCAGGAGGTGTCCTTCGGGCCGCTTCGCGCTGGCTTCCTCGTGGAGGAGTTCACTGACTATCTGGCCGCCGCTTACATGCTCGGCCTCGGCATCAGGGTGACGAACGAAGTCGACGACGGCGAAGTGTTTTGGTCGGTCGAACTTCGCGCCGACGAAGCATTCATACCGGCCGGAGAGGAACCTCGGACCTGGCCGCTGCCACCAGACGTACCTGTCCTGAGTATCTGGATCAGCGAGAGTACGCACGATGGGCCGACAGCCAGCGCAGTCAGAGCCGCACTCGACGCGAGCGAGAAGGGCCATTGGACCCGGATACACACCATCGCTCACGGTGGCGTCAGATCGACGCGAGGGTGGAGCGCGACATCCGAATTTGTTGTCGACGTCCTTGACGCGCCGATTCCTACGGCCAAGGAGAACTTGACGACATAGGTGATGGGAGGGCGTTCGTTGCCACGATTGAGCATGTCCAAGAGTCGGGTCAAAAGCATCCGATACCGCGGTGACCTGATCGAAGGATTCCTCGGGCATACCGGCCTTACCCTCGAGCCTGACACAGCCAAATATTCAACCTCTGCAGCCAGCGACTGACTTCTTGCTCGGCCTGGCAGGCCGAGCAAGAAGTCAGCGCTGCAGCGTTCTCAGGGCTTCTGGTTTCGTGGGAACTGTGTTGCTTCCGGAAGCAGGTCGAAGATGCTGTTCATCGAGTTCGGTGGGTAGATCTCATCTGCCTCGGCGATACCGGTCCAGTCGGAGTCGGTGAACTGGAACATCCACAGCGCGTCTAGCTCGAAGTCACCGTGGGCTTCGGGAAGGTGTCCGAACTCCTCCTTCATGGATTCGACTTCGAGTTCACTGCCTCCGACGTGGCCATCGAGGTACGAACGGGCCGCTTCGTCCAGCATGAGTAGCTCGGCGATGGTGTGCGGCACGGGAACCTTGCCCTGGGCGAGGACATCGCACAGGTCGATACAGGTCTGCGCGAGCCGGACGAAGAACTTCGGCGGCTGAGCGATCAACGACTTTGGGAAGCCGACCGCAGGACCCTCGGTCCCCCACATGAGGTCTTCGGCATGCCCCACCAACACATCCGCGAGGTCGTGCAGCGAACTGTAGAGCGCGGCCGCCCAGCGTGGTCCGACATCCCAGAACGCACACCCGCAGTCGTCGATGTCGTCGGTGATGCAACGACAGGTTCCGCCCGGACCGCATCGGTTCGTTCCGGGCTCGTCGCCGCGGCTTGCTGCGTGGCCGGGGCATCCGTCGCAGTTCTCACAGCCCTCGGCGGGACACTGCGTTGCGGGAAAGAGCTTGGCCCACTCGATGGTACCGCCATCTCCGGGCAACTCAGGGGTGCTCAACTCGGTGATGAACCAGGGGGCGAGGAAGTCCCGCTCGTCGTTGTCATCGATCCGTTCGTCGCGGGCACGTTCGAGGTTGGCTCGGACGCTGGCAGGCAAACTGAACCACAGCCCGGAGAAGGCCTCAAGACCTCGCTTCGGTGAGTTCAGCATGTTGCAGATTGTGACCGCCTCATGTGGCCAGTCGACGGTGGCGATGGCGTCGAGCTCATGGCCGTCACCTTTATCGACGAGCGCCATGATGCGCGACTTAGTGGTGGTGTGTTGAGGGACGAATGCCAGGACTTTTCGGGGCACGACAGCTCCTCCCGAACGCGCCAAAGACGCGATGGGCCAGGGTTAAAGTTTGGGGTGCCGCGCTGGTTGTCCCGGTACGACCAAAGACTCCGCTTCGCGATTCTTCAATCTAGCACGATAGTCAAGGTTGTCCGCTCGTGACGGCGCTCGTCCACCGTCGGCTGGATGCCTCTCACGCTGTGGTGGTCGCCGTCGCTGCCGCGACGTTTCAGCCTCGACCCGGTGAACTGGGTACCAGCCGTTGATCGGCAGGGCATGGTCGACCCACGCCACCGACGACGGGACACCGCAGCTGCTGCTGCCGCTCGGCGTGGGGTCACTACTGAGTACCGCCGCGTTGCTTGCCTGGACAGTGCGCTCGTCGCCGGACCCGAGCGGCTGCGGCTCCCTGAGGCGTCAGCTTCCGATGTCGGCGTGCAGCTTGTCCCGGCGTTCGTGGAGGATTCGGCGGTCTGATGGCAGCACTTCAAGACCGTGCTGCACGGCTCGGGACGCGTTCGCCGACCGCGAGGGTCGCGGCGAACCAACCAGGCAAACTGGGGACCCGGATGATGTCGGTTACCGCCGTCCCGTTGCACACCGGGACGGCGGTGATGCTGGGTTCGCTGCGTGCGCGTCAGCTGCGGAGGGCATCCGCCAGCCGGGGTATAAAGTTGCGCACCACGGGGTTGCGGGGCGCCCGGCGGAACTCGCTCGCCAACTGTCGCAGATCGGATTTGATCGTCGCGGATTCCGCTCTCGTCAATGCTTCCAGCACTGGCTCGGCGACGAGGCAGGCCTGCTCCATCTCGCCGGACGCGGCAAGTGCCAGCGCGTAGCGGGCCGAGTAGCGGGCTATCGACCGGTGCGCGGTGGGCGGGATGCGATCGATCTCCCGTGCGAAGATGTCGACGGCTTCCCGTGGCCGACCTAGGTCGTGCAGGCACCAGGCGCTCACCATCGTCACCGGATCGCGCAGGGTGGCTGTGCCGAGAACCAGGTCGCCGTGCTCGTCCGCGGTGCCGAGCAGGATGCGGGCCCGCTCCAGGGCGCGCCAGCAAGAGTCACTGTCGTTCGCCAGGGCGTGCCCCTGCGCCTCACGCTGGGCCGCCAGACCGGCGATCCGCGGGTTGTGGGTCTGTTCCTGGGCGAGGCGAGCCAAGGTAATGGTGTTGCGCGCGTCGTAGCGGTACATGGTCACCAGTGCTTGCCGGACCAGAGCATATGCGGCGAGGTCGCTGAATCCGGCTGACTCCGCCAGCTCGCAGCTCTGATCGGTCCACCACATGGCAGCGTCGTCGTTGCCGGCCTCCTGTGCCATCCATCCCGCGTACTCGGCATATCGGGCCGCCAGAACCAGAATCCGTCCGCGTTCCGCCGGATCATCGCCGTTTGCCATCACGCGCAGGGCGTTGGTCTGTGCCACCAGAATGGGAATCAGTGCGGCCGGCGACATGGTCTGGCCCAGCCGCCGCATCGCACCGAACATCGCCTCGAAACTGGGCACCGTCGACTCCTGAGTGTGACGAGGCACCCCAGCCGGCCGAAGCCGCCAGGAGAAAGTCGTCGCCACCCCCAGCGAATCCGGTCCAGGACGGTGTGCACCGGAGAACTCACTACGTCCATCCGGGCCGAGGGCCAACGCCCAGATGGCGGCTGACTCCGCGGCGGGCGGGGCGGTAGCGCGGCGGGAGTCCGGTACCAGCGCGGCCAGTTCGCCGTCCGCGCCGAGCGCCGCGTCACACCGGCGCGCCAGGTCGACGCTCGGCACCTTCAAACCGTTCTCCACCTTGCTCAGGTAGCTCTTGCTGTAATGCACGCTGCGGCTCAAGGCAGCCAGTGAGACACCCGCCTCGACGCGCCTATTACGCAGTTGACTGCCGAAATCGGATTCCGTGGAGCCCGTCACTCTGTCTCCCGTTTCCTCGGAAATGGCGGGCCGGGCAACCGCTTTGCTTCTTGCCCGGCCCGCCGCATGGTTGATTGCAGCGGATCGATCGCAGACGAGCCGTACCGAATTCCTTTCTACCACTCTGGAGCGACTGGCATGAAGAGGCGGAAGGGCGAAATCATTCCCGTCGGAGTGCTCGCCGTCGTTGCCGGCGCAGCGACCACGATCATGGCCTGGAGATTCCCGGACCTGATCACCGCGCTGTCCATCGGTTGGCTGGTCTCGACTGGCGTTGTCTCCCGTTTCCCGCGGTTTGGTCCACGGGAAACGCCTGGGAAGGTGAGTGAATTCCGCCGATCATCCATCGATGAGTGTGCATGTGGACAGGATGCGGAGCGGGTGATTAGTCACGTATGTTCCCGCTCAGTGCTGACAGTTGATCTGTCGATCAACCATGTGGGGGAAAAATGAGCGACGAAGTGTTCATCAGCTACCGGAAATCGGATGCGGCTGCCGAAGCGCGACTGATCGCAGATCGCGTGAATCAAAGGTTCGGTAATGGATCCGCGTTCTTCGACAATCAGTCGATCGAGTTGGGTACCGATTTCCGGCGCCGACTGTGGCGAAGTCTGGCGGGTTGTCGCGCGGTCATCGCCGTAGTCGGCCCGGACTGGGCCGGAGTCGTTGAGGGTGGTGGCCGGCGCATCGATCGGAAGAACGACTTTGTGCGTTCGGAGATCGAATGCGCGTTGCGTGAGCGGCTCAGGATCATCCCGGTACTCGTCCGCAACGCTGCCCAACCGGACGCGGCGTCGTTGCCGAAGTCATTGCGGCCACTCGCTGACCGGCAGTACCTCACGATAACCCACCGCAGTGCCGACCGGGATCTGAACTATCTGATGGACCAACTGACGGAAACCACCCCGGCAGCTCATGTGGCAGTGCCGGTGCTAACGGATCGTGGCGGTATTCACATCAGCGGAGGGCGGATCCGCGGCGACGTGGTCAATGGATCGAAGACGGTGAACCACCATGGCAGATGAGGTGCACGCCGACGAGGAACCGACTCTCATCGATGAGCCTGAGCCGCGTCCGAACCAGAACAGCGACACCACGGCCAGAGATACCGGCCGGCTCAGCGAAACACCGGCAGTGCGACCCGAACCGCACCACACGCACGCCGACGAGCCCGAGGGACCGGACATACCGGAAACACCCTCCGCGGCCACGAGCGCGGAACCCGAACCGGGCAAGGTCTCCGACCGGCTGGCGTGGATCGCGGAAGCCGACCGGCTCTTCGTAGAAGGCGACTTCGTAGCCGGTGATAAAAACGTCTACTACCTCGGGAAAGGCAAGCGCCGCGTCAGGATGCCCCGACTCGCTCCCCAAGTCGAGGACCCGGCGCGTTCGGCGTTCGCCGAGCCAGGCGACTGGGCTCAATTGCAAGAAGGGTTCTCTTCGCGCAACGCCGCGGTGCTGGTGGCGCCGTCGGGATTCGGCGGTACGACGGTTGCCACGAGACTTCTGATCGACGCCGGAAACGAACCGATCTATGACCTGGACGCCACCTTGGATCTGCGGCTCTTCGCCGATCTCGTCGAGGATGGAGACCCCGAGAAACGGATCCCGGAGGCCGGATTCCTCCTGCGCGTGCCGCGCAGCCCCACCGCGCTGTCCGGAGCCGAGCTGCAGAAAGTGGAACGTCTGCTGTCTCGCGTGTCGGCTCGGTTGATCGTGGTCACCGGCCCGGATGCCCGTCTCGGTGACGACGAAGTCCTCGACCTGCGGCTTGAACTCAAGGAACCGCCGGCACACCGCTTGATCTTTGAGAACCATCTACGCGAGCGTATGGGCAGTCGCAACGGGCAGATTCTCGAGCAGGACGGCCTCTCCGCGATGGTAGACGACCTGCTCAGTCCGGACCTACACCGGCGAAGGGCAGCTCATCTGGCCGCGTTCATACAACAGAAGGAACGGGACGGAATAGTCGACCTCGCGGCCGTCCAGGACCTGATGGAGCAGCGTGACACCGACGACTTCACGATCTGGTTCGACAACCTTTTCGATCGGGGTGATGGGCAGTTCATTGTCGCGCTGGCGGTGCTCGACGGCCTTCCCTTCGAGGACGTGCTGGAGAGCTCCAAGAAGCTGGCCAGGGATCTGGGGGCGACCGCCAGGCAGAAGGGTAAGTATTGGAACCGGCTCGCAGAGTTACGAGCGTGTACGGTCCAGACGTACGCCCGCAACGGTGCTTTCGGCCGGACCGTCGTCCCGGCCATCACATACAAGGACGGCGCTTACCCCCGCAAGATCATCGAGCACTTCTGGCGCAGGGGCGGCCGCAACGAAGGCTTTCTCCGTTGGCTGACGAATCTCTCCTCGGACAGTGTGCACAGCCCGATCGGAATCCGGGCGGCCAGCACACTCGGCAGGTTGTCTCTCCTGAACTTCGATCACCTCTACCGGAAAGTGTTCCTGCCCTGGTCCGGGGAAGAGTCCAGAAAGCGGCGTGACGTCGTAGCGCTTGCTCTGCGAGCACCAGCGTCCACCAAGCGGACCACCGCGAACGTCGTCAGGCTGATAGATGACTGGCATGGGCTGCAGGGCGACCCGCGCCGACAGGCAACGGCGGCCCGCGCCTACGGTATGGCCTTGCGGGATGAAGACCCGCACCTGCTCCTCGACCGCCTCGGAAGGCTGGCCGTGGTTTCCAACGATGAGGTTGTGGCCGCAGTAGGCGAAAGCCTCAGCGAGCTGATCGGCCGGAATTACGGGCGGTTGGCACCGATGGTTCTGCGTGAGCTGGCCAACTGGCGACACAACTACCGCAGAGAGCACGCAGTCGTCCACGGCTTCCTGGCCGCGACGTCAAACCTGGTAGCAGAGGTCCGGGACGATCAGCCTGAAGGCACGCCTGTCCTGTGGCCGACGTTGCTCCTTCTCGCTGATCAAAATCCGCAGCTTCGCGATGATTTGTGTGACCTTTGGGCCTGCGCACTCACCTCGTGGACGGTACCCGGCGGAGGTCAGCAGGCGCTCACGCACTGGGCCGTCATGGCCGAACGCGATGGCGGTGCTCGTCAAGCCCTGACCTACCTGCTGGGTGCGGTCTCACAGACCGATGACCGGACCCAGCGGATAGTGCGCCGCATCGCCACCGAGTGGGCAAGCCCGGACCATCTGCAATCCGTCCGCCGGACCGCCGAACAGGTGAAGGAACACCTCGACCGGCTCGATCTCACCGCACCCGTGGAGTCCAAGTCATGACGGATATCTTCAATCCGATCCTCGCCTCCGAGGCAGCCTTCTTTCCCGCCGCGCGGGACGCCGACGTCGCCCGCCCCGGCGTGCGCGTCGTCTACACCGACAACGAGGGATCGGTAGTCCGGCTGGATGACAAGTTGTCGCGATGGATCCGGCGAATAGCCGGATTCAACTGGATGCGGCATTACATCGATATCGGCGATCATCGCCTGAACGTCGAGCTGCGTGGCCGCCAGTTACCCGCTCGGGGAGAAGCGACGTTCTTCGAAGCCACACTCGACATCGGTTTCCGTGTGGCGGACGCCGCTGAGGTTGTACGCCGCAACCTTGTCCTCGGTGACACGGCCATTATCAACCCGATCATCGCGCAGATGCGGCCCATCGCCCGGCAGTTCGAGATCGAGGAATCGCTGCTCGCCGAGGAGACCATCAACAGCAAACTGGGGGCAGGCTTTTCCCTGCCGGAAGGTATCAGGATCTACCACCTCAACGTCCGGCTGGCACCGGACGAGGCAGCGCGGGCGCACCTGACGAAAATGCGCGAGAACGAACGGGCTCGTGAGATCGACGCACAGCGGCACGACGACGAACTCTCTCGTACCGATCGGGAGAACGCGATCAAGCAGCGGCAACACGCGGCCGAACTCGATCGGTACAAGACCGCCCTCGAAGCGGTGGACGGGCTCAACCTGGACCCATACCAACTACTGCTCGCCCACGTCGCCGAGCACCCGCAGGACACCCAGGGAACATTCGACCTGTTGATGCGTGTGTGGGAGGCGGGCATCAAGCAGGAGGACACCCGCGACGCACGCTCCACCGAACTGCTTCGGCACCTGATTCAGATCGGGGCAGTCCAGGCAGCCGACATCGAACGATTCCGTGATGAACTGACCGATCACGTACGCCGGACATCGACGCCGAAACGTCGGGCTGGCGCAAGCTGGGACGCCCCACCAGTCATTCCCAACGGGGTTCAACTCGGCCCGGTCAACGAGCATCCACCGGCCACTGGGGACGACGATGCCCCCTAGCCTAGGTGCAGTGGCACTGCTGGTCTGTCGACCGATGCCAGCTCGTACAGAGCCGCAGTTGCTGACCGCCTAACTCAAGGTCCGAAGCCGAGTTCGGCGAGTGAGGCTGCGAGTTGATGTGGTTGGCCGGTCAACGCAGCGAGTGCGGCGGCGACAGCTGGCAGGTTGGCCTTGATGTATGTCGTCGTGGGGGTGCTCTTCTTGTCGGTGTAGCCGGCGTAGGCGCGGGCGATGCTGTAGCCGAAGTTGCGTTCGACCCAGGTGAGTGTGGTGTGGCGTAGCCAGTGAGTGGAGATGCCTTGCGCCGCGACCCAGGGCAGGTGCTGGCCGAGGCGGTGCCACAGGTGGTCGTAATGGCGTGTGGTGATCGGGTGGCCGTTGCGGCAGCGGAGCACGCTGTCGTCTGGATACCGGGCACCGCGTGCTGCGGCGTGGTCGAGCAGACGCGCGGCCAGTTTCGAGGCTGACCGGTTGCCAGCGTGTCGTCTCGCCCTTCTCGCGCAGCAGGGCCTGCCCGTATTGCGCGTCGATGTCGCGTAGGCGCGGGGCGATGGCGCCGCCTCGGCGGCAGGCGGTCTCGGTGTGCAACCTCAGCACTAGCGCGTCGAGCGCAGTGTCGTTGCCGGTGGTCGGTGCGACGTCGTTGATTTCGGTCAGTTCGCGTGGGGTTAGGGCACGGCGTGGGCTGGGTAGTCGGCGGGGTTTTTCTACTCGGTGGGCGGGGCTGCTTCCGGCCGGGAGGTAGCCGTCGGCTATCGCTCGGGTGAACAGGGCGCGGGCGGCGGCGACGAGGTGTGCGCTGGCATGACGGCCGCCGCGTCCGTTGCGGCGGGGTACGGCTTGGGTGGCTGCTTGGTGCATGAGGGTCTCGACGTCGGTTACGTGGATCTCGTCGAGGCGTCGGTCGCCCCATTGGCGGGTCATCTGGTTCCAGTAGCTGCCGTAGGTGCGGCAGGCGCCGGTCCCTGCGGCAGCTTTCACCCGGGGCAGGTACTAGGCGACCGTGGGCATCGGGTCCGGGAGTTCGGTGGCCTGCAGGTCGGCGAGGGTGACGCCGAGGGTTTCGAGTGCTTGGCGGGCCTGTTCGAGGCGGGCGTGGTCGGCCATCACGATCGCGGCCCCGGGGACTGGGCATAGTGCTCGGCGAGCAGCCGTACGACGAGGGTGATCGGGTGCACGATCAGGGTGGCTTGGGCGGGTACGGCCACAATCGCGATCTGCCCCTTGTGATCGATACCGGCCATCGTGAGGGCCGCGGCGGGTATCGCGAGTTCACCGCGGGTCCCGACGCGGGAGCCATCGGCGGCGGCGGTGAAGGCGACGGCTGCGCCGGCCACCGTCATCGCGACGGGCTGCCCTGGCTGCCAGCGCAGCACGGCCATCGTCGTCCGGCTGGTGAACCGGCCGGAGGCGTCGAGGCGGGCGGTATCCATCACCAGCGGCGAGACCGGCAGCTGGGCGCGGGGCGGACCAAGCGCGGGCAGGGCGAAGGGAACGGGCGGGGTGGTCCGGCACCGGGCAGGGGGAACCAGCGCCTCGATGGTGTGCTCGAGGCGGCCACGGATGCTCAGCGGGCCGGCCTCGCCCATACCTTCCTGCTTGACACCGGCAGCGCCAACATGAGCACTACGCGACACGGGATTCAGGCGGTACACCGGATCTGCTGGCGTACGAACACGCTGTTCTCGGCGCTGATGGCGTTGAGCCCGTGGCGGCGAGACGAGCTGCCAGGACGGCCGGGACGGATTCGGGACCGCGTTCGTCGTCGACGAGTTCGCGGACCGAGCGTTCTTTCTGTCAGCGCGCCCGACCGCCGAATCTTGCCGCCATGGGTCGTTCGGTTCGCATCCGGCCACCGATTTCAGTGTTCTTCCACCGGCCACCGGCCACCGGCGGTCACGGGGCGGGACGCAGTGCGCTGTCGGCGAGAGGGTGTGGCTGGCCGGTGAGGGCGGCGAGGGCGGTGGCGGTCTCGGTGAGGTCGGCTTTGATGTAGGTGGTGGTGGCGGGCCGGTTTTGTCGGTGTGGCCGGCGTAGGCACGGGCGGTGGCGTAGCCGAAGTTCCGTTCGACCCAGGTCAGGGTGGTGTGCCGTAGCCAGTGGGTGGAGACGCCCTGGTCGGCGACCCAGGGCAGGTGCCGGCCGATACGGGCCCAGAGCAGTTCGTAGCGACGGCGGGTCAGCGGTCGCCCATCCCGGTGCCGCAGCACCCGGTCACTCGGGGCCGCGGCGCCCCGAGTGCGGGCATGGTGCAGCAGGTGCACGGCCAACTCGAGGGTGATCGGCTGCCACCGCATCGTCCCGCCCTTCTCTCGCAGCAGGATCAGGCCGCGGACCGGGTCGATGTCGGTGACCCGGAGGGCCAGGCCGCCGCCGCGGCGGCAGGCGGTCTCGGTGTGCAGGCGCAGCAGGAGGGCGTCGAGGGTGGGGTCGTGGCCGGTAGTGCGGGCGACGGTGTTGATGGCGGCGAGTTCGCCGGCGGTGAGGGCGCGGCGGGTGCTGGGCAGGCGTCGGGGTTTGCTGATGCGGTGGGCGGGGCTGGCGCCGGGGGTGAGGTAGCCGTCGGCGATGGCCCGGTTGAACAGGGCGCGGGCGGCGGAGATCAGGTGGACGCCGGCGTAGCGGCCGCCACGGCCGTGCGCCGGGGCACCGCAGTGGCCGCGGCCTGGCGGCGCAGGGCTTCGACGTCGGTGGCGCGGATGTCGTCGAGACGGCGCTCACCCCAGGTCCGGGCCATTTGCTGCCAGTAGCTGCCATAGGTGCGGCGGGCACCAGGTCCGGCGGCAGCCTCCATGCGAGGCAGGTACTCGGTGACGGCCGGCCTGCAGGTCGGTGAGGACGGTCTGCAGTTGGTGCAGGGTGCGGTCGAGGTGGTCGGGTCCGCCGGTCATGGCGGGTCTCCGGGGCGCCGTGTGTAGTGGGCGGTGAGCAGGCTCACCGGGTGGAAAGTCAGGGTGGCCTGGTCGGGGTCGGCGACGAGGGCGGCGGTGGGGGAGTGGTCGAGGCCGGCCATGGTGCGGGCCGGGGCGGGGACGGCGATCTCGCCGCGGGTGCCGACGGTCAGTGTGCCGTCCGGGTCGGCGGTGAGTACGACGGCCTCGTCGCCGAGCTGCAGGGCAAGGGGCTGGGCGGGCTGCCAGCCGAGGGCACGCAGCAGGGCCTTGCTGGTGAACCGGCCTGAGGCGCCGAGGCGGGCGACATCGAGCAGCAACGGCGAGTGCGGAGCCGCCGGTGGGGCGAGTACGCCGACGTCCAGGGCAGCGGGCTGCGGCGGCGGGAGCGCCGGCGGGATCAGTGGCGCGATCGGCTCGTCGAACCGGCTGTCGTCATCGGACGGCTGTAGGGCGCGGCTCACCGCACACCCCGTCGCCGCGGATGGTGCTCGTCGTGAGTGCTACGCGAGAGTGTCAGCCGCCGACGGAAGCCCCGTACCGGAGCATGCCTGCCGATCCATCCCACCGCGGTGATCTTGCTGAGATCCCACCAAGATTGGTGTCCGAGGGGGGACTTGAACCCCCACGCCCGATAAAGGGCACTAGCACCTCAAGCTAGCGCGTCTGCCATTCCGCCACCCGGACCTGCCTGCATAAGCTAACAAACGCTGGCCGTGGGGTTTCACGGCGGGGTCAGGTTGCCGGCTCGGCGTCTCGTAGGCGTTCCAGGCCGTCGAGGATCAGGTCGAGGCCGAAAGTGATGTCCGGGTCGCCGGGGTGGTGGCCCTCCGCGACCTGGCGGGTCAGCTCGGCCATGTGTGGGTATCGGTCGCCGGCCAGAAGGTGCTGGTGGGCGGCTGCCGTCTCCGCGTAGTCGGCGGGCGCTATCGGGAACGCCAGGCGGCGGAGCGTGTAGCCGTACACATAGCTGTCCATGGTGTTCCAGGCGTAGTCGGCGAGTCTCCAGGAGAAGCCGGCGCCGCGGAGCACACCAAGCGTGAAGTCAATGTAGCGCAGCATCGACGGACCCGTGTTGGTGCGTGACATGAGCAGGGGAGGGGCCCATGGGTGCAGGCTCATCACCCGGAACGCGGCCTCGCCCCGGTGCCGCATCGCCGACTTCCAATCACTGCGTGTCTCCGGCAGGTCGATCTCGCTGACCACCATGTCGAGGATGCCGTCGAGTACGGCGTCCTTGTTCGCCACATGCCGGTACAGCGACATGGCCTCCACGCCGAGCTCCCGGCCCAGATGGCGCATCGTCAGCGAATCCGTGCCGCCCGAGTCTGCCAGCGCGAGGGCGGCCTGGAGCACGCGCCGCGTGCTGAGCGGCGCTCGTGAGGTTGGCATTTATTCGGCTCTCCGATTGGTTGCGGGACGGGTCGACCATACCGCACGCTTGCTTACGACGTAAGCTTACGCCGTAAGCAGGAGGTGGGAGATCATGAGAGCACTGCTTCAGACCGGGTTCGGATCGCCGGGCAGAGTCGCCCTCCAGGAGGTGCCGCAACCTGTCCCCGGTCCGGATGACCTGCTGGTCCGGGTCCACGCTGCGGGGCTCAACGCCGCCGACCGTTTCCTGTTGCGTGGTGAGCCGTTCGCCATCCGCGCCCTGGCCGGTGGGCTGCGCAAACCAAAGCCCGGCTTTGTGGTCGGCCGAGCCCTCGCCGGCCGGGTGGAGGCGGTCGGTTCCGACGTTCGCGACTTCGTTCCGGGCGACGAGATACTGGCCGAGTCCACCAGCGCGATCGGGGAGCTCGCCGTGGTGCCGTCCTCGCGTGCCGCCCGTAAGCCGGTCGGTGTGACCTTTGCCCAGGCTGCGGCGCTGCCGATCGCTGGTGCCACCGCGCTGGCCGGTGTCCGGCGCGTCTCCGGCGGGCAACGGCTCCTGGTTACCGGCGCGTCCGGCGGCGTCGGCACCTTCGCGGTGCAACTCGCCGTCGACAAGGGCGCGGCGGTCACCGCGATCTGCTCCGGTCGCAATGCCGCCATGGTGCGCAAACTCGGTGCCGAAAGGATCATCGACTACGAGAAGACCAGCGCCGCCGACCTCGCTGCGACGAGCCAGCGCTATGACGTGATCCTCGACCTGGCCGGAAACTATCCGGTCTCGGCCCTTCGGCGGGTTCTCGCTCCAGGCGGCGTGCTGCTGCTGTCGGCCGGCACCGGAGGCCGATGGCTCGGTCCGGCCCGGCGCATGCTGAAAGGCCTGATCACCGGTGGCCGCCAGGTCCGGCCGCTCACGGTGAGTCCGGATCCCGCCGCCCTCGCCGTGCTCGCGGGGATGGTCGCCACCGGTCGGATCCGCCCGGTCATCGACGACATCTACCGGTTCGACGAGGCGCCCGCAGCCTTGGACCGCATCGACCGGGGCTGGGTCTCCGGCAAGATCATCGTGGAGGTCGCCGGATGACTCGCATCAAACCATTCGTGACTCACCGCAGCCGGCCACCCGCGGTTGACACCAACACAAAACACCATGAGGGAGTACGGGTAGAGCACCTCCAACCGCATCGATCATGTCCCGTGGCTACCGCGCGGCAGGCCGGCCGCTCACGGCCCCAGCGCGACCGCCGGGCTGAGAAGCCGGCTCACCGCCCTGGCCCGCCGAGGCGCCATGCGGCCAGGCCCCATGGGACGCCTCATGGGGCTGGGACGGGGAGCTCATACCGGTCAGCCGACGGCGTAGCGGAGGCGGATCACGCCGCCCGGCCACGTGTCCGAGGCGGTCAGACGCAGTGGCAGCGGGGCCGCACCCGGCGCCATCAGGGGAGTGCCGGCGCCCAGGGCGATCGGGGCGACGAACAGTTCCAGTTCGTCGACCTGACCGGCCGCGAGCAGGGCGCGCATCACGCTGACGCTGCCCCAGACGATGGTCCGGACACCGTCGGCACGTTGGGCTCGGACGTGGTCGACCGGATCCGGCACCACCCGGGCTGGGGCGTGCTCACCCCACGTCGCCGCCGTCAGGGTGGTCGAGCACACCGTCTTGGGCAGTGCGTTGACCTGCCGGGCCATCGGCTCGTCGACCGCGGTCGGCCAGTGGGCGGCGAACGACTCGTACGTGCGCCGGCCCAGCAGCACCTCGTCGATGTCGGCGAGCAACGCGGTGTTGTGGGCTTCGGAGGCGGTGAAATCCGAGACGGCGGCGAACACATCGGCCTCGCCGTTGATGCCGGCGAGGAAGCCGTCGACGGAGATCCACTGCTGGGCGATCAGGCCGCTCACGCGATACCACCCCCAATCAAGGTCAAGCCTGACGATAACGGGGATCGGGGCCAGGGGCATCCGGAGCGACCCCGAACTGGAATGATCCGGAGGTGACCGCCTATGTCTCACACACCACTGTCGATTGCACTGACGCGTACGCGTTGTCCTGCTGGTGGCAGACGGTTCTCGACTACGCCAGGGACCCCGACGATCCCGACGAGCCGGGCGACGAGGAATGCCTGATCATCTCGCGGGACGGCCGGCACCGGCTGCTGTTCATCCAGGTTCCGGAGGCCAAGCAGGCCAAGAATCGCATCCACCTCGACCTGCGCCCAGCCGACGGATCCCGCGACACCGAACTCGCCCGCCTTCTGAAGCTCGGCGCCACCGAGGTCTCTGATCTGCGCAACCCCGACGGCACAGGCTGGGTCGTCCTGGCCGACCCGGAGGGCAATGAGTTCTGCATCCTGCGCAGCGAGGCCGAACTCGCCGGATAGGGCACCCGGGACAGTCTGACGGCCCGCGCCGACGGTGTCCGGTGCTGCGGCATCCCGGTGACCCGACATCAGGTGAGGTGCTTGCCGGCCCACGGGCGGCAGGTAGCCGGCCTGCCCGCCCCACGTGGCCGTAAGAAAGGTAGGAAAGGGTAAGTTTCGCATGATATAAGCGCTATAACTAGATCGTGAAGGTGCCCGGCGCGAAAGCGGCTCCCCTGCTCGCGGGGGTCGTCGCGATCCTCGGCCTGACGGCCACCTGGACAACCGCATCTAGCCTCCGCGCCCAGCAACAGCTGAACATCGACCTGACGATGGACGGGCGGACCCGCATCGTGCTCGAGGCGGCAAGAACCGAGAGCACTCGATTTTCAGAGCTGCTCGCGACCGTCGCCGCCAGCTTGTCCACGCGCGAAGCCATGACGATCACGGACTTCCGGGCCGCCACGGATCCACTCGCGGCCGCACGTCTGTCCGGTGCCGCCAGCGTTTCGTTCGTCGTGCCGAGCACCGCGCAACAGTTGCCCGAAGTGCAGCGGCTGTGGCGGACACGCGGCCCGGCGGATCTGGTGTTGCGGCCGGTACCCGGCGATGACGACCAGCTCGCGCCCATCTTCACCCGCCGCCTGGACAACAGCGGCTATGTCAGATCCGGATCAGTGAACCTACCGGTGGCATCGGAGCCCGGAGCGGCACTCCAAGCAGCCCGTGACACCAACCTGGTGACTGTCTCCGACACCTACGTTCTGGCCGCCGACCGCGCACGGCCGGCAGCGGAACAGCAGCTGTCCTTCGTGTTCGCGGCACCGATCCGGGAGCCGGACGGCGCGCGACGTTTCCGCGGCTGGCTGGTGCTGGCCATGCGCGGCATGGACTTCCTCCGCGAATCACTCGCCGGCGCCAGCATCGGCCAGCTCGGCGTCCAGCTGCTCACCGAGAACGCCGCCGGTGAAGACCAGATCGTAGCCAACCTCCAGATCCCCGGCAGACCCGACCTCCGGCGCACCGTCATGGTCCCCGTCGGCGATCGGACCTGGACCTTGTCCGTCGGTGCCGACAGCGAACGACTACCCGGCGCCGACACCGACCTCCCGCTCGTCATCGGCGCCGGCGGCAGCCTGCTGTCGCTGCTGCTGGCCGGGCTCGTATACACGCTCGCCGCCGGCCGTGCCAGAGCCCGCAAGGCCGCCGCCGACATCGGGCGGGCCGAGTCCGAGAGCCGCCGGCAGGCCGGCCTGCTCACCGCAGTCATGACCAGCATGTCCGAGGGCGTGGGAGTCGTCGACGACAACGGCCGCTTCCTCATGCACAACCCGGCCGCCCAGAGCCTGTTCGGTGTCCACGGGGATCCCGGCACCCCCGAACAATGGCAACAGCACTTCGGGTTGTTCGAGGCCGACGGTCAGAAGCCGTTCCCGATCGACGACATGCCGCTGGTTCGGGCACTGCACGGGGAGGCCTCCGACGGCGTGGAGATGCTCGTGCGCAACACCGTCAAGACCGACGGGATCCTCATCAGCGTCAGCGGCCGCCCACTGGACCCCGGTGCCGGGCAGCACGGCGCCGTCGCGGTGTTCCGGGACATCACCGAGCTGCGCCGCTACGAGACGGACCTCGCGGTGTTCGCCGGCGTGGTGGCGCACGACCTCAAGGCCCCGCTGGCGGTCATCGGCGGCCGATGCGACATGGCCGGCTACGCCCTCGACGACGAAGAGCCCGACGAGGTACGCGACGCACTGTCAGCCATCAGCCGGACCGTGACCCGGATGGCCGCCATGATCGAGACCCTGCTGGCCTACACCACGGCTCGCAACTCCACCCTGACCCTCGCTCCCGTCGACCTGAACGCCCTGGTCGCCGAAGTGATCAAGGACCGGGTCGCGCACCTGGCCGACGATGAGCGCCCGATGACCGACGTGAAGCCACTGCCGACCGTGCCCGCCGACCGCGCGATGCTGCGGCACGTACTGGACAACCTGATCGGCAACTCCCTCAAATACGTGCAACACGGAACCGTGGCCCGGATCGAGGTGCGGCCGGCACCGGCAGCGGACGGCGAAGCCGGCATCGAGGTCGCCGACCGCGGGATCGGCATCCCCGACGAACACAAGCCGTCGGTGTTCGACCGCTTCCACCGGGCGCACACCAGTTCCGGTTACGCCGGCACCGGACTCGGCCTGGCCATCTGCAAGACCATCGTCGAACGCCACGGCGGACAGATCTCCGTGGCCGACAACCCCGGCGGCGGAACCTGCTTCCGCTTCACCCTGCCACTGGCTTGAGTGACGGAGCGAGCCGAGGCTACGCGGACGGCCACGGCCGGCACCTCACCGCGGCGAGACCGGCCGGGTGGGTCAGGCGCCCTGCCGGCCGGTCGCCGGTGCCGGTGGCTATCGCGGCGTTCCGGGCCGGCCTGGTCGAGTAGCCGGCATCGTTCGGCGTGTCCCGTCCTCGACCGCCCAGCACAGGAAGTCGTACGTCTCCTGGCCGCGCTCGTTCGTGTCGCCGTAGAGCGCCGGCTTCTGCGGGTGTTCGCGGATCCGGAGAGCGTCGAGACCGAGCCGGCGCCAACGGGGCTCCAGCTCTTCGGCGATGTAGCGGCCGGCGCCGCTCTTCGAGGTCAGCTCACCTTTGACCAGCAGGTGATGCAGACGAGCCACGCCGAGCACCACCCACGCGACGGACGGCTCGTGACCTCCGAACGCCTCGAATCCGGCCTGCTCGATCCGCGGAATGGCGGAACGCCAGTACGTGTCGAGGTTGTCGCGGGTGAACTCGAACAGCTCGGCGGGGTCGGTGTGGACCGGCGGCAGCTCGCCGCGGATCACGACGGCGCGTTCAGCCAGCTCGTGCCAGGTGACCGGGTTGATGTCCACCTTGCCCGCCGGGTCGAACTCGCCACCGAAGAAGACCGGCCGCCGGCCCACCGTCAGCGCCGGGACGGCCAGCTCCTCCGGCGAGCAGTGGAAGCCGTCGAACGTCACCTCGGGGTGCCGGGCCTTGGTCGCGTGGTGCGCCTCAGCGAGAGCGTCATGGTCGGGCGGCTGGGCCCAGACGGCGACGAAATCCACGTCGCTGGTGGCGAAGAACTCACCCCAGCAGAGCGAACCGTGCAGGAACAGTCCGGTGAGCGCACCAGGCTGCCGAGCGTCGATCTCCACGAGGAAGGTGCGGGCGACATCCACGACTCGGCAGATTAGCCGCAACCGTCAACGAGCTCAGAAACCCTGCATCTCCCGTACCCTTGGAATACGCGGATCTGCCGAATCGTGGACGTGGACGTTACTGGATCCACGGCCGTTTCTGCCGTCTCCAGCGGTTGATCTCCCGGACGGCTGCCGGGCCGGGTGCCGCATCACGAGCGAGACCGAGCAGCGCCCGAGTCATCCGAGCGCGGCGCGCGTCGTCCGGTGCGATGTCACGCCAGCTCTCCGGCATGGACCGGGCCTCGTCGAGAGTCATCGGCAGGGTAGTCATGCAGGCATGAGCCAGCTCGGCAGGCGACGGTGAGCCGTAGCACGCCCAGTGATAGGTCCATTCCTCCGGGCGGAAGACGTTCGTTTCGCGTGCCTGGTTCAGGAACCAGGAGAGCAACGCATTCCACTCCTCGGCGCGGGACGGCTGGTCGCTGTTCAGCCGAGTGAGCGCGACGAACACCGCCACGTAGTCGTCGGCGCCGAACTCACGCTCCGCCAGCCATTCCGGCCAAGCTCCAGCACCCGCCCGGCCGAGGGCACGCATCGCGTTACGGAGGTGCCCCCGCCGGTCCGGTGAGGGCAACGGCACGACGTTGCGGGGGATGGTGACGTCGATCAGGCTGCCGGGCGGTGCCGCGGCATGACTGTCGCCGGTCGCCACCTTCGCTGTCACCGCCGACGCCCTGACGGTGTACTCGTCCGGCGTGGGCACAAGGTCGAATCCGTGACGCTGAAGCTCTGCCGCGACGTCGGACCACTCGGGAGGCCCGTCCATCAAGTACGCGCGGATGGTGATCCCGTTGGACTTCCACGGTGCGTGCGGGTGGTCACGGAAGTAGAAGGCGGTGACGTGGCCCCAGTCGCGGGTCATGTGCAGCCCTCTGGCGAAGTACCGCTGCTCGAAGGCACGGCCGTAGGGGTCACCGCCATCCGGCTGTCCGGGAAGCAGCCGGTTCGGGAAGCTGAGTTGCGATGCCAGATCCTCCGGGTCCGCCTCCAGCGGCACGCCTTCGATGCAGCCGGTGGCGAGCGCCTCCAAACACGCCTCCGTCAACTCATCGACGGTCCAGTCCACAGCCTCCACGCCAGCAGAGATTAGTTACCAAATGGGGTGATGCGCCACCAAGATCGTGCCGAGCGTGATGGATTGCAGAACATCCGTTCATGCCGCGAATCGCGCTTGCTTCTGTGCAGTGGTTCACGACGGTTGGCGGAGCGTTCACGACGCCGTGTTCTCCTTGCGCCACCATGTGACCAGCCGTTGCGCCATGGTGGTGGTGTCGACGTGTGGCGAAACCCTACCGAACCCGCGGGAGATCTCCTCGGTCAGAACATCACGGATCTCGGCGACGCCACCCTCGCAGGCGAGTCCTACCAAGATCGGACCGATCATGTCGTCGTACTCGCCGGCCCGGATCTCCGGATCGAAGACCCGGCCGGGGTCCTGTTCGTTCAGGTAGCGCCGAACAGTGTCGATGGCCTGGTGATGGCTGACCGCCATCGTGCTGATCTGATCGTCGGGATCGCTCATCAGTTCAGCCGTCAGGGTGGTCACCTGCTCCACGTTCATTCCGGCGATCTCACGGGTGGCCGCATAGAGGGCGTAGTAGCGAGTATCGGCGTCGTCGTCATGGCAGAGGCGGATCAAGGCATCGGCAGCGGCGGCGTCCACGGCTCTGAGATCGACCAGCCGTGTCAGATTCGCCGCGACGTGGAACCGCACCCGCGCGTCCTGATGCCAGGCGAGTGCTGCGATCTCGGGCAGCGCCTCACGGGCGCAGTGAAACCCGAGGGCAGACACGATCCAGAGCAGCACATCAGGCTCTGACTCTCTCCTCAGCCGGTCTCTGAGCAGCGGAATCGTCTCGCCGGTGAACGGTCGACATCCATCGGGCTGCTGTTCACCGAGTTCCCGAAGAATCCGTACGCCAAGAATCCGGCGTGTGGCGTCACCGTCGTTGAGGAGTGCGGCCGCGCGCTCGAACACCTCCCGGACCGGCCGTTGGTGCAACGCCACCAGGAACGGCACAGGCGCATCGGCATCGTCTTCCTCGACCTCACGCCCGGCCATGCGCATGAGATGACCGATCGATAGCTGCTCGAGCTCTGTCGGCCGAGGGTCGTCCACCGTTCCAGTTTGCACGTCACGGCTGTCCGCCCTGCGCAATAGCGGATTCGAACCGAAAGTCAACTACCCGGCCCACCGGTACTGGGGCTCTGCGGACGGTGGCAGGGAGGAGTAGCGGGCGTACCGGCTGTTGAGGTGGGCCAGGTAGTAGGTCTTGTCGTTTCGCTCGATCTCCATAGGTGGCGGGTCGGCAACCGTGCCGCCGTCGGCTCCGTCGAAACGGGCCTCCAACCGGGGCTCGTTCCACAGGTCGGCGTATTCCTGTGCTTGCTCGAAGCCAGCCCACATCACGCCGAAGCGGCGATTGCCCGTCGGCTCCCACGGCCGGTTCAGGGCGGTGTAGACGGCCGGGCTGTAAACCGGCCGTACCCGGAAGCCTGTCAGACCGCGCAGCTCGATGATGATGTGGATCAGGCGGTGTCCCGGTCCACGGTGGCGGCCGACGACGTTCACACGGCGGTAGGAGCTCTGGAAGGCGGTGCGCAGCACCCACAACCGCGCTCCGGGCCCGAAACGGCGCAGGCCGGAGCGAATCTCCAGACCGCCGTCGCCGTTGTTGGTCTCGGCGGCGACGTTTGCCACGACGCACCAGGTGAGCGGTTCCATGATGCGATGATCATCGCAGGCGGTGGTACGAGCAATTCATTTCGTGACGTCGACCGATCATCGAGGTGGGGTCGGCCACCAGCGCGATCGCGGTGGCAGGTCAGCGCACCCGGGGCCATGAGCCGAGTGATTGCGCAATGCACGCTGGGGCAATCCGTGACGTCCTCGGACGCGTTAACCGTGATGCGGCGCCGGCGCCCCGTCCACCGCGACGAGGAACGACTTGACGGCAGCAACGAATTCGTCCGGCGCGTCCCGGTGGATCCGGTGGCCGGCTTCGATGGTGACGAGTCGTCCTGCCGGGACGCGGTCCGCCACCGCGGCGATCATGTCCTGTGGCAGGAAGCTGGCCGGCCCACCCGCGAGGACCAGCGTCGGTGCGGTGATCGTGTCGAGGTCGGCCCACCAGGCGGGATCGGGTGTATTGAGGTCGCGCAGGATCGACGGACGGATCTCGCGGTCGTAGTAGGGCGCGGAGTCGTCCACCTCTGCCGGGATCGTGATGCCGAGCGGGACCGGCGGTGGACACTCCTCGAGGACCAGTGCGGTCACCCGGTGCGGCGCCGCCTGGGCGGCCAGCATCGCCGCGAAGCCACCCAGCGAATGTCCCACCAGGACCACACGGTCCAGTGCGAGGCGGTCGAGCAGCAGCAGAACCGCGTCCCGCATGATCGTCATCGAGTACGGCCCGGTCCGCTCGCTGCGGCCCATGCCGCGCAGATCCGGAACGTACACCGTGCGCCGTTCGGCGAAGGCCCACACCAGGTCGTCCCAAGTGGTGCCGTCCCCGCCGCCGCCATGCAGAAGCATCATCGGCACAGCGTCGGCGGTCAGGTCCGGGTCGGGGTCGAATCTCCGGTACGCGAGTCGGCCCCACCCCAGGTCCATTTCCCGGTAATCCCGCACCGCGCGAGTCTAATGCGCACCGAGGAGCGACGTGAGCCGAGTGAACTCGTTGCGATCACCGCGTATCCTGTGCCTCCCACGGCGCGGCGGCCGCCGGGAGGGCGGTGGGAGTCTTCAGATCGATTTCCGGGCTGCGCAGTTCCGCACGCGCGGCCCGGTTGAATTCGCGCTCCGCGTCTCTGCATGCCTGGATGAAGGGTTCGGGAACCTGGCCTGCCTCGTGACCGGCCCTCGCCTCGGCAAGCTTCCCGACCGCAAGCATGAGGAGGGCAGCAGACTGAACCGTCGCCGTCGTGTGTGCGATCAGGCCGATCTCGGCCCGGTACCGGACCACCTGGGTGCGCACCTCGCCGCCGTCGGCATGCGGCTGCCGGGAGACCGACGACGCCGGGATGATCCGCACATCCGGCCCCAACACCATCGCGCGCCACTCGCGGCAGGCGGCGACGAAGGCGGCGTACGTCGTGCGCCGCTCTCGCATCGACATCGTGTTCTCCTGGTGCCGCCAGGAAGCGCGCTGCACCCGAGCGTTGAGCAACGACCCCAGCATCACACCGACCAGTGCGCCGGTCACCGAGAGAAGTGCGAGGACCACCTGAGTCATGGACCCAGAGTCACTCAAGGCGTCAACCGGGGCCGGCGCCTACTACGTAGCCTCGCGTCGTGACCGACGAGCTGCCGCATTTCGAACTCGCCTTCCCCGGCCCGCTGCGAGACCAGCTGGTCGCCGCTGTGCTCGACGGGCGCAAGACCAGCACCACCGGACTGTTGCAGGACTATGAGGTCGAGCCCGAGCCGCTGCCCGCCGTGGGCCGGCGCTCGGCCCTGATCGACTCGGCCGGCCGTCCGGTCGGAGGGCCACACCGACGAGGATCGTGGCGGCCCCGGCGACCTTGGTGGTGCCTGGGCGATCCGGGGTGGGCGCCGAGGACCCGGTCGGCCGCAAATGAAGCAGGAGGACCGCGCCGCCTAGGACAGCGCCGCCTGGAGGCGTCTCGCTTCACGCAGCAGGCGGGTGTTTCCGGGGCGCCGGGCCAGGTCCGCCAGGTGGGGCAGGTCGGCCCGGATGTCGAGGGCCGTGGCGACGTGGGTCGCCAGCTCCAGGAGGTCGGGCAGACCGCGGGGCGTGGTGGCCAGCAGCGGCAGGATCGCGGCGGCGAGCAGCTGCCACACCGCGCCGGCCTGATGAACACCGGTCAGCGCGGCGGCGACACGGTTGAGTTTGACGGTCCCGTCCGAGCACAGGTCACCCAGCGCGGCCCCGACCGGCCCGGCGTGGGCCGGCAGGGTCAGGAAGGCGTCGACGGCGGCCACCCGGTCGGCGGCGTCCCGGGCGCCCAAGGCGTAGGCGACGGCCAGGATCATCGCCGGACCGGGAGGTCCGCTACGGTCGGCCAGCATCGGCAGCAGGCCGTCGCTCCGGATGTCCTGGTCAGCCTGGGCGGCGATGTCGGGCAGGGCCTACGCCGCTGTCACCTCACGGTGGTGAGGGAGCACCATGGCGAGGACCTCGGCGTTGTAGTCGGACAGACCCCGATAATCGGGGTACGGGCCCCGCGTCACGGTGACGACGGCGTCCTCCAGCGGTAGGCGCTCGCCGTCGGTACGCGCCGATTCCAGGTTCACCAGCACCCGCCGGACCACCAGGTTGCCGTCCGGATCATGACGCTGCTGTACGTGACGCGTGCTCAACGGATCGGGCAACCCGCCGCTCTCCAGCCACCGGGCGAGCTGTCGGCCCGACGAACTGGTCAGTGCCTGTGCTCGTTCGAGCACCTCAGGTTCGGTGGATCGGGGCACCCGCAGCAGCGCCTGCTGGAAGTCGAGCGGCCACGGCGACCTGTCCTCGGCCTCGAACCGGGCCAGCCGATGGACCAGAGCATCGGTGTCGACACTGCCCGTCACATGGGTGGGCGTGGCGAGCAGGGCCGGCACCGGTTCCCCGGTCACCCGCACGGCGAGTTCGGCGATCCGCAGCATCAGGATGTCGGCCGGCGTTCGGATCGGGGAACGGTCGCGGACGGCTGCGAGCAGTCGCTGCCGTACGGCGTGGTCCGGTTGCAGCCCGGCGCGCGCCCGGATCGCCTCGGCCAGCGCCGGGTACCAGCTCCGGTGTTCGCCGAACGCCTCGTGCCGGTCCAGAACCGGGCCGAGGATCTCCGCCATCCCGTCCGAGGGCAGACTGACCAGGGCCGACAGGATCCGTTCCCACCGGACTCCGGATCGATCCCGCAGAAGCGTCACCACCTCCTCGGCCAGCTCCGCGGCGGTCCCGATCGGTGCCGGCAGGGGAGTCGAAGCCGCCGCAGGCTCGAACGTGCCGGCAGCGGTGGATGCGGGGGCCGACAGGAGAGCCGGTGGCGGCTGAGCGGACGGCAGGTGTCGGGCCGCCACGCTCAGGGCCAGATCCCGGATGTCCAGGACCGGGCTCGTGAACGCGGCCGTCACCGCCTCCACGATCGCGCCGGCCTGAGCCGGGCGCCGGGCTGCCGTCTTGTCCAGCCACGTCAGCTGCGTCTTCACCAGGGTCTTCTCGGGGCGGACCAGGACCGCGGCACTCGTGTCGAGCAGCGTCTCCAGCGGCGGATCCACGGAACGCAGCACACGCTGGGCCAGGGCGGCGATCGGCGACGGCCCGGTCGAGAGCATGTGGGCGTACGCGTCGGTGTGCGTTTTCCGCTCCGGGACCGTCGGGGCCAGCCGGTCGTGCAGGAGAACGAACGGCCGCAGCGCCGGGGGACGGCCGCCACGGCTCAGCCGGTCGACGGTGGCGGCCAGGATCACCTCCCGGTCGAGGCGGCCCTCGGCGATCAGCCGTACGATCGTATCGGGCAGACCCGGCACCGGGTCCCACGTCTTGCCGTCCCAGCCCGCCGCCGGAATGTGGGCGCCCACGCCGTCGAGCTCGAAGACACCCGGCAGCAGCACGTCGTGGAAACGCGACGCCCGCAGCCGGCGAAGCAGAGCCGTCGAACGGCCCTGGTGGATCTGGGTGAGCCACGCCCGGATCACGCCCGCGGTGACCGGTGGGTCGGCCTTGCCCTCGTCGAGCAGAGCGACCACGAACTCCCACTCGGCCGACAGCACCAGATCGTCCGGCCGGATCAGCCGCGCCAGCCGGACGCCGAGGTCACCGATCCACGGCAGCTCCCGTGACCGGGCGATCGCCAGGAACTCCGTCCGCGGGATGACATGCCACTGGCGCATCTCCCGCCGCCCGAGCACCGCGGCGACCCGGGCCGCGGACGGCAAAAAGGCGATGGCCACCAGCGCGTACGCCCCCGACGACCACCCGGGCGGGAAGACCCCGGACGGCGGTGCCGTGGTCCTGATCCGGTCCTCGATCTCGCTGCCGAGCCCACGCCTGATCGGTTCGTCGGCGGCGACCAGCAGGGCGGCCAGCGCCCCGAGATCACCGTCGAGCACGCACTCGTCGAACCCGGCCCAGGTCAAAGACATGCCGACGAACCTAACCTGAGTTTTGAGGGTGCGGCTCGTCGGCATTGATCCTGGCTGGCCATGAAGGCAGCCCTTGATTGATGACCTTCTTGTCTAGGGGGGAACCGGCCGGACGGTACCGCTAGCGTCAGGTCTCGGTGCCGGTTGTTGCGGCCTGGTCGACGACCACGACGAGTTCGCGGACCGTCGCCTGCGGATGCTCGCCGACCGCGGTTGCCTCGACCTCCCAGATGCCGGGTGTGACTGGCAGGAGACCCGAGTAACCACCCATGCCGTCGGCGTGCAGGACCCGCTCCGCCGTCAGCTTGCCTGTCTCAGGGTCGCGCAGCCTTACAGCGATGCGGGCGTTGGTGCGGTTAGCGTTCAGGTGCACCGGCAGCGGCTGCTCAGCCGGGATCACCTCGGGCACGTCCAGCGCCAGTTCGACCGGCGGTGCGAGTATCGCGCCCAGGTTCAACGCGTTCGCGATGTTCCACAACTGGTCACGGATCTGTCGGTGGTTGGGCAGGGACCCGTGTCGGCAGACCACAGCCCGGCCGCGGGCATCGTCGTCCCACTCCGGCGGCGCGGCGGAGAACCGGGGGACCGTGCCGTCACCGAGGTGATCTGTTCCACGCTGCTCGTGGTGGTAGCTGATCGCCGGGCCGTTCACTGTGATGCTCTGCGGGGTCTTCTGGCCGTCGCCGATCACCACCTCATGGGTGTAGGCCGGCGTGCCGTTGGCGGCTAGCGCCTCCGCGATCTCGGCATGGAACCGCAGGGCGTCGGTGAGCTGGTCCCAGTCGAGTCCGGGCACAGTCGTCTCGTCGAGGCGCACGGGATCGCCTGTTGCTGTCACGCATCGGTAGGTCGGCAGCAACTGCCAGAGCGCGGGCATCGACCGGGCGGCCAGCGTCAGCGGCTCCTGCCACGGGCCGAGCGCCCACGGGACCCGGCCGGTCAGCTGCTGGATGGCCTTGACTGACCCGCTGTATGGGGTACCGAGGGTGACCAGCCGCCGTACCCGCTCCCGGCCACCCAGGACCTCCAGGTAGTACCGGGAGACCAGCCCGCCCATCGAGTGAGCGATGAGGACGACCTGCGCTGCGTGGTCGCCGCTGCGCTCGCGCCACGCGCGGAGCTCCGTGTCGACGAATGCGCTCAGGCGACGGGCGGTGTAGCGGTTCGAGAGCCGCCAGTCGTACGGGAAGAGGCGCATGCGGTCGCTGTTGCCGACTCGACTCCGGAAGTCCTTGATCAGACCGCCGTATCCGGCCCCGGTCCAGAAACTTGGCCAGATCTGCCAGCCGTTCACCAGACTGGTGGCTGTAACCTGGACCGGCCCGTCCGGAGCCTCGTCGCCGAGCCGGTCGGGCAAGGTTAGTTCGGCGAGCCGCCGGCTGACGACCGGCAGGGCACCTGAGGCGACACCGACGGACGTGTCCCACAGGTTCCGCCCGCCCGCGGAAAGCACGCTCCCCATGATCCCCGGCACGATGACGATCAGATCCGGCACACCCTCAACCGTACTTGCTCATCCGGCTAACGTGTGTGGACACCACTCCACCCGGCGAAGGTCGAACATGGATCTCCTCGTGACAGTCGTGATTGCCAAACAGGACTTCCTGGATGAACTGGTGACCGCTGGCGAGCAGGTCCGAGCCGTCGCCGAGGAGCTACGGAGGGTCGGATTCGAACCCACGCCCGCGCCCGCGGTCCGTGACGGCACCCTCGCCGAGCTGCAGGGCTGGCTCAAGGCGTGGAGTCCACCCCGAACGAAGACGCTGGTGCTGTACTGGACTGGGCACGGCAAACAGCTGCCCTCGGCGAAGTTCATGCTGATGGCCAGCGACACCGACCCGAGCTGGGTCGACCCGGCAACCGCCATCTCGGTCGAGACGCTGGGCTCCGTCCTGGCCCGCTGCGACGCCGACGAGATCGTGGTGCTGCTCGACGCATGCTTCAGCGGCGGCGGATACCGCGAGATCGTCAACAGTTTCGTTGCGCAGGCACAGAACCTGGAACGTCCAGACGGGCGCCCGCGCGGCGCGATAGCCGTCATCTCCTCGGCGGACTACCACCAGGAGGCGCAGGAGCAGGTGTTCGGCCCGGCATTGCTGCGCATTCTGCGGGACGGGCCACCGCCTGGCTTCTGGGGCGACCAGCAGCGTGACTTCACCCCGGCGGAACTCGTCGCGGCCCTGCGTAAGGCGGTCGAGAACGCCGCCATCCAGCAATCCCCCCAGTTCATGGCCGATGGCGTCAGTCCTCACGGCGGTGACATCCGGATCCCGAATCCCCGCTATCGCACCAATGCGCCGGACGTCGACGGCGAACGGCTGGCGGTGTCCACCACAGACCTCGACGACCACTTTCTGCTCAAGTTCCGCGGCATCGACAACATCACCGACCCCGGCTGGTACTTCACCGGGCGCCACGGCCCCCTGCGCCTGCTGACCAGATGGCTGGCCGTCGGCACCGGCCTGCTCGTCGTCACCGGGCCGCCCGGCTCCGGAAAATCCGCCATCCTCGGCCGCACGATCGCATTGTCGGTCTCGTCGGTTCGCCGGGACGTGGCCGCTGCGTCCCGGGTCGGCCCAGCCGACACGATCCCGCTGGCGGAGTCGATCGACGCCGGTGTGCACGCCAAGGGCCGGTCGATGGTCAGCTGCATCGAGGGGTTCGCCACGGCGCTGGGCGTTCCCGCACCGCCCATAGGCTGGAGCGGCGCCCGGGAGTTCGTGGAGCAGGTCGCTCAACTCGGGCGGCCGGTCACCCTCCTGCTCGACGCACTGGACGAGGCGCGTCCGATCGATGCCCTAGCGATCGCCCGTGACCTGCTGGCTGCCCTTGCCGACGTCCCCGGTGTCAGGGTGATCGTGGGAACCCGCAGGGACCTAGCCGGCGATGAGCGGGGCACCCCACTGGAGGGTTTCCGGCAGGGCCCGCTGCTGCGGGCGCTCGGCTCCGCACGGGCCGTCGTGACGCTCGATCTGAACGACTTCGGTGCAACAGCCGAGGTACATGAGTACGCCCGGCACCGGCTGCTGACCCTGCCCTCGTCGCCGTACCGCACCGGCGACGACGCCACCCGGGAGCGAGTGGAACGGCTTAGCTCCCTGGTCACCGAGCAGAGCCAGGGGAATTTCTTCGTGGCCCGGATCTCGACCCGCATGCTGGCCGGGCAGCCCGGCCAGCAGGATCCGGACGATCCCGTGGTCGCCGCGATGCTTTCCCGGGACCTGCACGAGGCATTGGACGCCGACCTAGCCAGGTACGGCTACGACGAGCAGCTGGTCCGCGATCTGCTCGGCGCGCTCTGCTGGGCGGAGGGCGTCGGACTTCCCCGCCGGGCGATCTGGTTGTCGCTGGCCAACGCACTGCCGGGGAGTGCGGGCCGGTACCTCGATTCGGATCTCGTGCGGCTGCTCGAGCGCGCTGGGGCGTACGTCACCCAGTCCGGCACGGACGGGGAGACGGTGTACCGGCTCTATCACCAGACGCTCGTCGAGTACTTCCGGCGCGGTAGGGACGACGGGGCCGCACACGCAGCGATCGGCCGTGCGCTGATCAGTGAGGTTCCGGCCGAGGCCGACGGCACCCGGCATTGGGATTTGGCCCCACCGTACGTCGTCCGGCATCTGGCCGAGCATGCGCTCGCGGGAGCAGTCGAAGGGGAACTGATCAACGAACCCGGCTGCTTCGCGGTGCTCGACCCGGACCGGCTCAGCGTGGCGGCCCTTGCTGTCTACGAACGCACCGGCCTGGTGACAGATCTCTACCGGGCTCAGCGGATCCTGGTCGCCGCAATTGGCGGGGCGAAAGACAGCCGTCGGTATTTTGAGGCGCTTCGCGCTGCTCAGCCGTACGCCGACCGGTTCGGTCCGAGCATCGAACCGGAAGATCTCGACCGCAGGTTGGGCCTGGCCCGGCAGATGATCGCCACACTGCCAGCCGGTCACCCCCTCCGGGAGCAATCGCTGGCCGACGGATCGGACCTGTTGCTGCGACGGTATGAGGGCTTCGGAGCCCAGGAGGATCTCGATGAAGGTCTGGAACTGGCCCGTGAGGTCGTTGCGGTGGCAGGTCCCAGTGCGGAGCACCTCGCGCGCCTGGGCCGGGCTTGGCGCCTGAGCTTTTCGGTTTCGGGATCGGCCAGTGACCTGGACAGTGCAATCGTGGTGATGCGTGAGGCTGCGACCGGCCCCGCTCCGGCCACGGATGGTGATTCCGCCGCCTTCATGGTGGAGCTGGGCCGGCTCCTGGTTACGAGATTCGACGACACCGGGCAGCTGGCAGACCTCGCCGAGTCCATAGCCGTACTCCGAAGGGCGGTGATCCTCACTCGGACGAACCACGCTCTCCTGCCCGATTATCTTCAGGCTCTCAGCCTCGCGTACCTGGCGAGCTTCAAGGCTTCAGGCCAGGTCGGCGACCTAGACGCTGCCGTGGAGGCGGCTCGCGAGGCGATCGACCTCACCCCGCCCGGACACGAGTCCCGCGGCAATCTGTTGTCCCGGCTGAGCGGGCTGCTGCAGGTCCGACTCGAGCATGTCGGGGCTCTGGATGACGTGAACGAGGCCGTCGCGATGGGTCAGCAATCACTCGATGCGACATCCCGAGATGATCCGTCTTTCGCGGCCCGCGCCGTGATCCTGGGCCGTGCGCTTGCCGCCCGATTCGACAGCTTCGGAGACACCGGGGATCTCGTGGGGGCCGTCCAGATGGGCAGGGTCGCTCTGTCTGCCGCTGAGTCCGGATCCGACGGCCGAGGGCAGTGTCTGGCTTTCCTCGCATCGGTCCTGCTCCGGCGCTATGAGGCGGAAGGGCACCCACGCGACCTGAACGACTCCGTGGACCTTCTCCGTGAGGCCAACCATGGCCCGGGATCCGACCCCGGTCGTCTGGGTGACCTCGGGATGGCACTCCTGTCCCGCTATCGGTATCACCACGAAATGAATGACCTGCACGACTCGATTCGACTGCTCCGCCACGCGGTCGCCGCGGAGCCCACTGCCGCGCGTTTCTTCGATCTTGGCCGTGCCCTTGGCGAACTCGCCGCGATTACCGAGGACGAAGCCGACCTGAGTGCGGCAGTGGACGCCATGCGGCGTACGGTCGAGATGACGCCGATGGGCTCCGCTGTCCGGCCCCGTTACCTGGGGGACTTCGGCGCTTCTCTACGCCACCGCTTCGATCGGTCTGGTGACCGAAATGACCTCGAGGGCGCCGTCGCCCTCGGGCGCGAAGCCGTCCTGGGCCTCGATCCAGGCCATTCGCGGCGGGCCGATTACCTGCTTCAACTCGCGGAATCCCTTAGACGCGCTTTTCACACCGCTGGGGATCCCGCCCGGGCGGACGAGGCTCTCCGCGTGCTGTCCGAGGCTGTCCATGCTCCAGCCGCCCCGTTGACCACGCGGATGACGGCGGGCGCAGCAATGGGACAGTTTGCGCATGAGCTCGGACGCCTTCCGGTGGCGCTGAGCGGGTACGGCGCCGCCATGGAGCTCCTTCCCCAGGTGGCCTGGCGGGCCCTCGATCGGTTCGAACTCCATCGCAGCCTGTGGATGTGGAGCAACCTCGCCTCCAGCGCCGCGGCTGCGGCACTGGATGCCGGCGATCCCTCGCTGGCGGTCACCTTCCTCGAACAGGGCCGAGGCGTGCAATGGTCCGCGCGGCTCGGACGTACCGAATTGTCGGAAGTAGAGGCGATCGCGCCTGACCTGGCCGCACGATTGGGGACCATTTCTGCGGCACTGGAGGTACGCGGAGAGCCGGGCACGGACGTCGACCGCCGCATGTTGCTCGTCCGGGAATGGGACGACCTGGTCGTCCAGGTCCGGGAACTGCCCGGCTTCGAGCAGTTCCTGCGCCCGCACCTTCCGGAGCAGTTCATGGCGGCTGGCGGCTCGGGCCCGGTGATCATGATTAATGTCAGCGATCGTCGTAGCGATGCCCTGATAGTCACCGAGTCTCGCGTCGAGGCTGTGTGCCTGCCTGACCTTGATCGGGAGGCGATTGAAGCGCATCTCACTACAGAGGAGTCCGGCTGGCCCGCGTTCTCGCGATGGATGTGGGATACCTTCGCCGAGCGGATCCTCGACCACCTCGGCTTTACTGGACAGCCCGCCGAGGGCAACTGGCCCCGTGTCTGGTGGTGCGCCACCGGCCCACTCGCGTCATTTCCCGTGCACAGCGCCGGCGACCACAGCGTTCCCGGCGCTTCAGTTATCGACCGGGTGATCTCCTCCTACACACCGACGCTGCAGGCCCTCCTGAACGCTCGGCGGGACGTCCCAACGGAGCCCGACGCGGACAAAGTTCTGTTCGTCGGCGTGGCAGGTCCGCACGGTCAACATCCCTTACCAGGCGTGGCTAGGGAGCTGGAGGACCTCACTCGCCTGCTGGGCGACCGGCTCACCGCGCTTACCGGCGAGGCAGCGACCAGAGCAGCGTTCCTGGACAGCGTTACCCGCCACCAGTATGTGCATTTCAGCGGGCACGGGTTGGCTGACCCGGCCGACCCCTACCACAGCGGCATCTTCCTGTCCGACGCCACCGTCACCGTCTCCGATCTGCAGGTGGCCGTCGCGGGTGGAGAATTGGCGTTCCTTTCGGCGGACAACACCGCAGTCGGTGGCGTCCGCCTTCCCGACGAGTTGCTCACCGTTGCCACCGCGTTGCACTATGCCGGATTCAGGCGGGTGATTGCGGCGCTCGGGCCGGTCAGCGACGTTTTCGCCGTGAGGATGAGCAGACTGACCTATGCGAGCATGATTGGCCCGAACGGCATCGACGCGAGCAAAGCGGCCGAGGCGCTGCACACGGCCGCACGCCGTTTACGTGATCGCCGATTCGCGGGACTCTACTGGCGCTCCTTCATCCACATAGGGTCGTGACTAGCGTCCGGCCGATGGTTAGTCGGATGACGATGCCCTCAATGTTCGACTGCGGCTGCCGCGGCAGGTTGACCCACCTGGCTGGTTTGCCGAAGCTGAACTCGCCGCCGTGCCGGGGTGGCCAGCCCGGGGACCGTGACGTCGGGCTGGCCGTTCAACTCAAGTTAGTCGCGCGGGCCGCCGTGCATCAGACCCGCCAGACCACCGGGCAGCGTCGCGACCAGATCGTCGTCGAACTCGCCGTCGACCAGTACGAACACCACCTTCGCCGGGACCGTTCCGCGGTTGGCCCACGCATGATCGGTTCCGCGCTGCACCACCACGTCACCGGCGCGCAGCACCACCTCGGAATCGTCCAGGACCAGGGTGATCTCGCCCTCCAGCACGATGCCGTAGTCGATCGACGCGGTCCGGTGCACCGGCGACTGCAGGCCACGCTCGTCGAGGTGGCCGGGCCGGAACTCGTTGATCCGGATCTTCGTGCCGCGTGGCGGAGGCGGCACCGCCAGGGTCCGCGCGGTCGGCTCGTCGGCTTCGACGGCGACGATCCGGGCCGGTGCGCCCTCGGTGTTCCAGATCTCGTGGAACGCCACCCCGTCGTCCGGCAACTCGCGGCTCACCGGAACCGGCCCGTCCGAGACGACCACGGAGACGCCGTCCGGGGTGTGGCCGGTGACGATCCGGCGCGGCGCGCTCATGCGTGACACGCGATCGGGCCGCCGTGGAAGGCGACCATGTCCGGCCACACCGACGGGACGGTCAGGCGGGTGTCGATCGGGTTGCCGGCCAGCTCCGAGTACGCCCGGTGCAGGTTCCCGACGAACCGTTCGGTCTCCGCCCACGCCCGGTACGGGTTGTCCCGGTGCTTGACCGCCGCCTCCAGCGGCGACAGGCCGGCCGCGTGTGAGGACGCGGCGACCTCGGCCACGTAGGAGACGTAGCCGTCGAGGTCGTCGAGCAGGCGGGTCACCTGCTCGTCGCGGACGACCGGGCCGTGCCCGGGCACCAGGATCGACGGGTTCAGCGCCCGCATCCGGGCGATCGCCTGCTGGAATCCGGCGACCGAACCCTCCAGCAGGAACGGCTGGCCGCCGGCGAACGCCAGGTCACCGGCGAACAGGATGCTCTGCTCGGGCAGCCACACGAGCACGTCGTTGCTGGTGTGGGCCCGGCCCGCGTGCCGCAACTCCACGCCGAACCCGTCCAGGTGCAGCGTCATCCGGTCGCTGAACGTCATCTCCGGCGGCCGCAGCTTCAGGTCGCCGTAGTCGGGCGCGGTGATCACCTTGGTCGCCTCCAGCCCGGCGGCCAGCACCTCGTCGCGGCACTTCTCGTGCCCGATGACCAGCGTCTCGGCAGGCAGGAAGCCATTGCCGTACGTGTGGTCGGGATGGTGGTGGGTGTTCACCACCGCGCGCGGGGCACCGCTGCTGACCTTCGCGACCTCGGCGAGGACGGCCCGGTTACGACGCTCGGTCGAGGTGGTGTCGACCAGGATCGCCGAGCCGGCACCGTCGACGATCACACCGCAGTTGTTCACCATCCAGCCGCCGTCGGGCTGGATGTAGGCGTACACGCCCTCGGTGAGCCGATCCACATACGGCGTGCCGTCGTCCCAGGTCACGTTTCCTCCTTCAACCAAAGACCAGATCAAGAGCGGGATCATCGGGTACGGGACCCGAGCGCCCGCACCTCATTGGGCACCACCGGCCGCCCCACGACAACCATCGCAGCCATCGCCAGCACCGATCGCTGGCATACCGAAACCAGACGTTCCGGATGGACGGCCGGGCCGATTGGCTCGGGCGGTGACCTCGCCCTCGAACGCCACCGAAGATCCCGCCGGCCCGGTCCTGGCCGGCCGCGAGATCCGGTGGCCGCTGTTGCTCGTGCTGGCCGCGCTGGCCGCTGTCGCGCCGGTGGCCACCGATCTGTACCTGCCCGGGTTCCCGGCGATCGGCTCCGAGCTCGGTGTGGACGCGAGTGGCGTACAGCTGACTCTGACCTCGTTCTTGATCGGAATGGCCGTAGGCCAGCTGGTGATGGGCCCGCTGTCGGACCGCTTCGGGCGCCGCAACCCGTTGATCGTCAGCGTGGTGGTGAGTGTGGTGGCCGGGGTGGCCTGCGCGGTGGCGCCGACGCTGCCGCTGCTGGTCGCGGCCCGGCTCGTGCAGGGGCTGGCCGGCGCGGGTGGCATGGTGATCGGGCGGGCCGTGATCGCCGATCTCGCCACCGGGCGGGCTGCGGCGCGCGCGTTCACCCTGATGCTGACCGTCGGCGGGGTCGCGCCGGTGCTGGCGCCGAGCGTCGGTGGTGTGCTCGCCGGGCCGGTCGGGTGGCGCGGCATGCTTTGGGCGGTCGCGCTGCTGAGCGTGGCCCTGCTCGTCGCGGTGATCGCTGTGGTGCCGGAGACGCACACGCCCGCCGGGGGAACGGCGTCGTTCGCCGGCGCGCTGCGGAGCGTGGCCGGCAGCCGTGGATATCGGGCGCCGGTGGCGGTGTTCGCGTTCTCCTTCGCGGTGATGATGGCCTACATCGCGGCGTCGCCGTTCCTCTACCAGAACGTGGTGGGCCTGTCCGAGATCGGCTATGGCGTGCTGTTCGGGGTGAACGCGGCCGGGCTGATCGGCGCGGGTGCGGTCGCCGGGCGTCTGGTGCGGCGTGTCGATCCGGCCCGGATGATCCGCTGGTGCCTGGCCGTGCAGGTGGCGGCCACGGTGTCGTTCCTGGTGCTGGCGGTGGCCGGGGCGCCGGTGTGGACGTTTCCGGTCGCCGTCTTCGTGGCGGTGACCGCGAACGGCGGCATCATGGGCAACTCGGCCGCGCTGGCGATGGCCGAGGTGCGTGAGGTCGCCGGGACCGGCAGCGCGGTGCTCGGGTTCGGTCAGTTCGCGCTCGGTGCGGCGGTGTCACCGCTGGTCGGGCTCGGCGGCGCCGATTCGGCGGTGGTGCCGGCGGCCGTGATGGCGGCGGCGTCACTGCTGGCCGGGACGGCCGCCCGCCGACTGCCGAAATGATCATTTCCCGTGGGCTCATTCTGTCGCCAAATTGACATCGGCGTTAATCGATAGCTACCGCGTGATTGGCGAACTACAGTGACGTTCGTCGATCGCATTCGGCGGCGACAGAAACGGGGAAACGGGGAACAGTGTGAAGAATTCCATCCTGCGAATCATGTCAGTGATGGCGCTGGTCGGAGCAATGCTCGCGGTCGGTTCCACGGCGCGGGCAGCCGACAAGGTCGACCCTCGGCCGGCCGTCGGGGGCCCGACGCCCACCGTCACCAAGATCCCGGTGTCCGGCGGCGTCAGCACCCGCAGCTACGACGCCACCTGCTTCGGCTACACCGGCACGTTCAAGGACGGATCGTCGATCCTGGTCGTCGACTGGGAGGACGCCAACACCACCGCTGACGAGTGCTTCGGCATCTCTCCTGGTCGGGCCATCTGGCACGCGTGGCCGGGATCCGGCAGCTGGGTGCAGATGCCGAACAACGGCCGGGCCGACGACACCTGGTCGGCCTACTACTCCAACGACGGCCGGCGTGGGGTGAGCGTCTACGTTGCGGCTTCGGGCAACGTCTGGTGCTCGACCCGTAACTTCGGCCCCGGCTGGGGCGCCTGGTTCATCTGCTGATCGACCAATGATCTGACCGGCGGCGGGGCTGACGTCCCGCCGCCGGTTCCGTCTCACCGTTTTTGCGCCCCGAGAATAGAAATGAATTAGTTCTATTGCGTTCAGCACGGCATGCCTGACACGATCGTGATCAGGTGAGGCGCCATTCCTGGGTCTGTTTGGCTACGCCCGGGTGGAGACTCAGGCAAAATCGAGTGATGTCCACGCTGCCCTTGATCTCGAAGACGATGACGCGCCCGTTCGACGCCTCCGGAGTGAGAGGCGAGGCGGGATGCAGCTGGCGTGCATCGGTCATCTCCACGTTGCGCGGGTAGGTGCGACCCTTCTTGTCGACCAGCCAGGCGTGCTTCTCGATGTCGGTGAGAAACGGGACGCCACCGGTGTTGTCGATCCGCACGTGGACGGCCACCAGGCGGTAGCCGAGCCGGAGCGGAATCTCCGGGGCGCTCGGGTTGTCCATGTCGACGGACGGCGCCGGGTTGTCGATACGAACAACCGCGAGGATCATCTCCTCACCGTTGTCGCCGCGCATGACGACGGAGCCGTCGGGCGGGAGCACACCACCGACCGGCACGGGTGCCGGCGGCATCGTGGTCGGCGCGGTGGTGGGTCCGGCGAAGTCGGGAGGTGTCGGCGGCATCGTGGCCGGCATGGTGAGATCGGGCGTCGTCCACGCGGAGGCGTTCGGCACCACGGCAGCGGCCTGGGGCACTGGATCGACCTTCGCGGGCCGGTCGAGGACCGTCACGAGAACACCAGCCAGGACCACGACGGCCAGAAGGGCCACGGTGACGACGGCGGAGCGCCGTGGCGTGCCCGCGCGTGCGAGACCGTCGGCCCGCACCGGCGGCCGGGCCATCGGGGCAGGCGCCGACGGCATGACCGGTTCCGGTCGCGGCGGTGCGACAGCCGGCAGGGTCGCGGCCCGGCCTCGGCGCGCGCCCCAGACCGCCCCACCGGAAGCCGCCACGGCAGCGACCACCACGATCATCAACCAGCGTGAAGGCTTGCTCACAGCCCCTGCCCTTCGGCATCCCGGTCGCGTTCCTGAGAAGACGACCAGGCCAAGGTCGGATGCCCGGGCGGAGTACTACGCTTCCCGCCATGCCTCGAGATGTCGACAACGAAGATGTTGAGGTCGTCGTCTGGCGCGACGGCGACGGAGTCTGGCGTTGCAACGTGCACATCGACCACGGTCACCGGAAGAAGCTCCTGGAGACCGGGATGTTGGAGCTCACCGCTGACGACGACGTGACCTTGCAGGTGGTGGCACTCGATCCGCTGCCGCGAGACACGATCCATATCGAGCACATGCGCGTCTCACTGCCCGTCGAGCGATTCGGCTGACGCCACACGCTCCGGACCGGCTTCAGGAAAGGGCGACGCTCCCCGGCCCGTCCATGCCATCGGCGAGGCATCCTCGCGGACGCTTCGTATGGTGGCGCCCGTGAGTAATGATCATGCACATCTGTCGCCGTTTCGTGGGCTGTGGTCGGTCAGCATCGGCGGCCTGCTCCTCGGTGGCCTGCTCCTGATACTCGATCCGGCCACCGAGTTGAAAGAGTGCCCCCAGTACATCGCCGGCGGTAACGGCGACTTCAGCGCCTTCCGTGACTCGTCCTGGGACATCTACCTGCCGTGTCTCGTACTCGTCTGGATCATTGCCACGGTCGTGGAACAGGCCATCGGGTTCGACGAGGTCAGCCGGGCCGACACGGCCATCCGCACGATTGCCGCGTTCAGCGTCTTGTTCGTCGTCTCCTGCTGCGGCATCGCCCCACTCCTCTTCACCTGCCGTACCTGACACGATGCCCACAGCGGGTGGTGGGCTGGACGAGCGCTGGCGGCGGTCCGTGCCGGATGCAAGACCTGACTACACGACCGCGCCTAGTCTCTCGGCGATCGCCGCACCGGCGGTCGTCTTCGTGAGGTAGAAGTCGGCGGTGTGCGGTTCGGCACCGTTGTCGACGGTGTAGGTGCTCTCGAAGTGAGCGCCCGCAGGCCTGCCCCAATCGAAGATCCTGGTCAGCTGGGGCCGCGCGGCCACCACGTCGTTGCGGCCGGCGAGGTTCGTCCAGCGGAGCACGCCTGTCGGGAAGGCCGGCGGCTGGCGCAGGTTGCGTACGACCGCGTTGAGCCCCAGCGGGCTGCCCAGGGTGAGGAAGAGGGGTAGCTGCTGGGGGCGCTCGCGCAAGGCCTCATAGGCGACGACCGACCCGAGGCTGTGCGCCACCACGACCCTCGTCTCCGGACCGAGATGCTTGAGGACGGAGGCGATGGCGGCGTCGCGTACCGGCGGTTCGGTCAGGTAGCGCACCGCCTGGCTGACGATCCTGTTGACTTTCCCGAGATGCATGCCGGCCCGGCTCAACCAGGGGATGCCGTCGAGGGCGGCGACGGCGCGCCCGGCGACGGCCCCCACACCCTGCCGGTCCCCGGGCCCGTGCTCCAGCGCGCGCAGCGCCAGCGTTGCGTTGCCCGCGTCACGCGGCCGGGTGGACTCGGACGCATTGTGCAGGAATTCAGTGGCCAGTTCCTCGGCGAGCTCCCGCTGTCCTGAGTCCAGTTCACCAGAGGCTCCGCCCTGCTGGTCGGGACGCAGGAACACGTTGCCGTAGAAGGCCATCCGGATGAGGTCCGGATCGTCCACGGCGCGTCGCCGGAGCCGATCGGCGAGATCGTCGTGGCCGGCGTTGCGCACACCGCCGATGAGGTCGTCGGTCCACTCGCCGACCAGGGTGTCAGCGGACTTCTGCTCCTGGGCGATGCCGTGGACGAGCACGATGACGGCCAAGGTGAGCTCCTCGGTGGAGTGTCGCGGCTTGATGGTGTCCGGTCTAATGGTGACCGTATGGACACGCAGCGAACACGGCGACTGGTCCTGGTGATCGGTTCGCAGTGTGCTGTGCTGGGCAAGGACCGGGAGCTGAGCTTCCTGCCGAGCCGCGCCGCACAGCTCCGGGACGTCCTGATGGCCCCCGAGCTCGGTGCCTGCCTGCCCGCCGTCGGTGACGGCCTGCTCTGCGATCCCACGGTTTCAGAGGTACGTGCAGCCGTGTCAGCCGCGTTCCGGGCCGCCGACGACGGTGACGGGGCCACGCTGCTGCTCGCTTTTCTCGGGCACGGCCTGGCGATCGACGACGACTTCTACTACTTCCCCCGGGACGCCGCCGCCGAAGGCAGCCAGCAGCAGGACCTTCACCTGTCCCAGACGTTGAAGGAACACCTGCGTGACCACCCCGGTGTCGAGGGCCTGCTGGTCCTGCTCGACACCTGCGATGCCGGGGCCGCCGCAGGCCAGGTCGCGGCATGGAAACAGGTCGGGCTGGGCCGCCACAAGCGGCGGATCGAGATGCTGACCTCGAGCGCCACCCGACCGGCGTACGGCGGCCGAGCCACCGCCGCGATGATCGAGACCCTCTGCCGTGGTGTCCCGTCCGCGGGCCAGATGATCGGGTCGGCCGACCTGCATGCCGCGCTGAAGGAGGCGGCCCCCGATCAGCAGCCGCAATTCGTCTCCGTGGACGGTGGCTCGTTCACCCGGGAGGCCGGTCTGTGGTGGGCACGCAACGTGATCTGGCAGGCGCCACGGCCGACGGTGCGCGTGACCTACGTGGACCAGGTGCGCCTCATCGCCCCCGAGGACCTGTTCGACCGGGAGGCCGAGCTGACCGAGCTGGCCGACTTCTGCACCGCCGACGACCGCGGACCGTACGTCTGGTGGCGGGCGCCGGCCTGGGCGGGCAAGTCGGCGCTCATGTCGACGTTCGTGCTGAACCCGCCGGACGGCGTGCAGATCGTGTCGTTCTTCATCACCGCGCGCTACGCGGGCCAGGACAACCGTGCCGCCTTCACCGAGTTGGTGGTCACCCAGCTCGCGGAGCTGATGAGCGAGCCGGTCCCGACGATGAGCGAGGCCACCCAGGACCTCTACTTCCGGGCGGTGCTCACACGGGCCGCAGAGCACGTCCGGGCGCAGGGCCGGCGCCTGGTGCTCCTGGTGGACGGCCTCGACGAGGACCGAGGAGTGACGTCGGACGGCCGGGGACACAGCATCGCCGCCGTGCTGCCCGAGCGACTGCCCCCGGATGTACGGGTGATCGTGTCCAGCCGCCCGAACCCGCCGATCCCGCAGGATGTGCCGGAGGGCCATCCGCTGAGGAACGACGGGATCGTCCGCGAGCTCACCCATTCTGATCACGCCGATGCCGCGCAGAACGAGATGATGCGCGAGCTCGACCGTCTGCTGAGCGCTGACAGCGCACTGCTCGGCCTGATCACGGCGGCGGGCGGCGGCCTGAGCGTCCGCGACCTGATCGAGCTGGGCGGTGGCAACAGCTGGGACATCGAGAGTCGCCTGCACACCGTGGCGGGGCGCTCATTCGACACCCGCCTCAGCCATTGGCAGCCGGACATCGGACCCGAGGTCTACGTACTCGGCCACGAGCAGATCCAGCGGCTCGCGGTGGAACGCCTCGGCGAGAAGGAACTCGCCCGCCACCGGGAGCGCCTGCACCTCTGGGCCGACGACTACCGCCGGAAGGCGTGGCCGGAGACTACGCCCGAGTACCTACTGCGCGGCTACTTCCAGTTGCTACGGGCGACCGGCGACCGTGCCCGCATGCTCGCGCTCGCGACCGACGTCCGGCGGCACGACCGTATGCTCGACCTCAGCGGTGGTGACAGCACGGCACTGTTCGAGATCGCGACCACCCAGGACGCGTTCGCCGCCGCCGATGTGCCAGATCTGGTGGCCATCGCCCGGCTCGCGGTGCACTGCAGCGCGCTGACCGGTCGCAACGCCCACATCCCGGCAACCCTGCCCGCGCTGTGGACGCGGCTGGGGCGTCCGGAGCGCAGCGACGCGCTGGTCCGTGGCATCGCCGATCCGCACGCCCAGACCTGCGCCCTGATGGAGCTGGCCCGGGTATCCACCGGCGACCGTCGCGTCGCCGCCGCGATCCAGGCCACGAGCACGATCCGGGCGATCGACAATCCGAAGGTCCGCGTGGATCTGTATCCGGACCTGGTGGAGACGCTCGGCCTGGTCGGCGAGGCGGACCGGGCACGGACGCTGCTCGCGGACACGGCGAACCCCGAGGCCCGGCAGCAGGCGCTGGTCCGCCTGGCGCACGCCCTGTCGACCTCGGGCGAGCGGGACCGCGCGGCTTCGTTCGTCGCCGCGATCACCGACCCTGAGGTCCGCGCGGCGGTCTCGGTGGCGATCACGGCGGACCTGCCGGCCGACCTGGTGCACGCCGCGACGGCGCTCACCCGAGGCACCGCCAATATGGAGGGGCGGGGCATGGTCCAGGCTCGCTTCGCGGCCGCCCTTCCCGGCAGGAAAGCCGCCAGGTTCGCCGGCGAGGCACTGGCCGTCGCCGATGGCCTCGCGCCACACGGCCGGATAGGAATCCTGACAGCCCTGATTCCCGTACTGTCGGCGCTGGGCGACAGCAGGGCGCCGATGGTCATCCGGAGGGCTCTAGACGACTCGAAGGCGATCGACAGCTACGGAAACCACTACCGGCGTACCTGGGCGTTGGCTGACCTGGCGCATGCGCTCGTAGCCGCCGGCCAACCGGGTAAGGCCGCGCAGGTTGCCGCGACCGCCTTCGACGCCGCCCGCGGCATTCCGGTCGCGCAGCGGGTGCCTGCCCTGGTGGCAGCGGCCGGGGCACTGGACGCGGCCGGCCATCACCGGCGTGCCGAGGACGCCAGGGAGCAGGCCCGGGAGGCCGCTGAGGATATCCGGCAGGGACAGCCCCGGGCACGGGCCTTGAAATCGGTGGTCGACGCGCTGATCAACGCCGGTGACCTCAGCCGGGCCGAGACCTTGGCGGGTGACATCCCCGACCGGGTGATGAAGATCCATGCCGAGACCGCGCTGGCACGGGCCAAGGCAGCGGCCGGCGATCACCATGGGACCGCGGTCACCATCCGCCGGACCACCGGGACGATCGAAGAACTGCCAGATCCCCGGACCCGCGCCAACCTGCTGGCTGCCCTCGCCCGTGCTGTCTTCGCCGCCGGCCGCCCGACCGACGCTCGCGACCTGGCAACCCGTGCGGAGGCAGCCGCACACGCGGTCGGCGCGCTCGAATCGCAGAACGTCAACCGCGCCCTGCTGGCCGCCGAACTGGCCAGCGACACGGAACGCACGGCGGCCCTGGATACTCCCAGTCTCGTCTGGCGCCGCTCCGCCGGGCCGGTCGTCCAGGACGACGAGGAGGTCTCCCGGGCCCGCACGCTGGCCCGCACCGGAAGATTCGACAGCGCCGTCGAGGCCGCACGATCGGTCCGGCAGAGCGGCAAACGGGACAGGGCGCTGGCCGCTGTGGCCGCCGCACTCCCCGCCGAGCGCCGGGAGCTGGCGACCACGCTGATTCACGAGATCGAGGACCGCGACGTCCAGGAGCAGACCCTGACACTGCTCGTCATCGAGGCCGCCACCGCTTCGGACTACGCGGGCGCCCGAACCCTCTCCACCACGGCCGAGGATCCAGCCGTGCGAGGCCGCGTCCTGAGCTCCCTCGCCACGGTGGTGGCCGACGCCCGGCGCCTGGACGAGGCCGTCGACATCGCCGGGCGGATCCCCGGTGAGCGGGACCGCGGCATCGTGCTCGGCGACCTGGCGCGCCGGCTCGCCGCCGAACGGCGGCACGACCGGGCGCTGTCGGTCGCAACCGGCATCAAGGACGTCGTCACCCGGGCCGAGGCGCTGACCGCCCTCGTCCGGCCGCTGATCCCGGTCGATCGCGACTGGGCCGTCGACGTCTGCACCCAGGCGCTCGCCGAAGCACACCGGATCACGGCCGAAACCAACCGCGGCCGGGTCCTCGCGGAACTGGCCAGGCTGATGCTCGCGCTGGATGAGCACGCCCGTGCCCTGGCAACGGCGAGAGTCGTGCCGACGCCGGCGCTGCGCAGGCGGTTGCTGACCGAGGTCGTCGAGGCCCAGGTCACCGTGGCACACTTCGCGCCGGTGGCCTCCTATGTACTGCGTACGATCGCGGCCGAGGCGATCGAGGACCGCGAGCACTCCCTCGGGGCCTTGGCGTCGGTGCTGCTGGAAAGCTACGACGCGGTCGCCGAGCACACCCTGAGCCGCAGCGGTTCGATCCGCGAACCGACCGAACGGGTGCTGTATCTGGCGGGTCTGATCCGGGTTCTCGCGGCGGCGGGCGACCACAGCCGCATCGCTGACGCCGGTACCAGGGCGATCGACGCCGCGTCCCTCATCGCCGACGACACGACGCCGCCCGCGACCGGTGGCCGACGGCGCGATCGGCTCGGGAACCTGGTCGACCTGAGCCGAGACCGGGCCCGCGGCGAACTGGCGGAGGCCCTGGCCGTGGCGGGCGACCGGAACCGGGCGCTCAAGGTCTCCGGGGCGATCGTCAGCGCGGCGAGGCGTGCGACGACGCTCGCCGCCGTCATGCTCGCGCTCGGTGCTGACCTCACCGACGCGGTGCGCACGGCGGCCGAGGCCGTGCAGTCGCCGAAGGAGCGGGCGTACGCACTGGTCGGACTGGTGAAGGCGCTGGCTGCCCGCGGCGACATCCCGCAGGCGTCGTCGGTCACCCAGGAGATCGTCCACCTCTCCCTACCGGTGGGGGATCGCTCGAAGGTGCTGTTGGATCTGGCCCGGACGTGGGCGTTCGCCGGAGACACCGCCAGGGCCCTGCAGACGACGGCCGCCGTCGCGGACTCCGCTGACCGGGATCGGAACCTGGCCGAACTGGCCCGGGCACTGAACGCCGACGGCCGTCGTGACGAGGCGATCCGGGTGGTCCGGGAGATCGAAAGCCGGGACATGCGCGCCCGGATCTCAGCCGTCTACATCAGGGCGATGGCGTCCGGTGCCTCGGAATTCGCCTTCGAGGCCATCGCCGCCGCCGGCGACATCTCCGACACCGCGCGGCAGGCCGCGGTCTCCCGCACCCTGGCGGACGCGCTGCTCGACGCCGGACTGCGCGAGGAAGCGGCCACCGTCGCGGACGCCATCCGCCAGCCGGAGCTGCGGGCCGAACTGCTGATAGACCTCGTTCAGGACGCGACCCGGGCGCACGGTGCCGCGGCGGCCACGCCCATCGTCGCGGCGGCCGAACAAGCAGCCCGCGCCGTCTACGATCCGAAGCGCCGGGCTGACCTCCTGACCACCCTGGCCGGCCACGTCGAGCCCGCGACGGCGGCGCGCCTGGTGGCCGCCGCATTGCAGACCGGCCAGTGGCAGACCTGCATCGGGCAACTGCGCCGCCTCGACCCGGAGGCCATCGGCGGACTCGCCGACGAGTTCCTCCGCACGGCGCGAAACGCCTCGTGACCATACAGCCCGGGCAGTTCCTACGCTGCTGGCAGAACGAGGCCGGATCAGGTGTCGGCGGCGGCGTTGGGTCACTACCGTCGTCGCATGGCAGACGAGACGCAGCACCCCCGACCGCTCCTGCGTACCCTGCTCGGTGAGGTGCTGCGGCGCCGCCGGCTGGAGCAGGAGCGGACCCTGGCCGAGGTCGCCCGGGACGCCTGCGTCTCGGTGCAGTACCTGTCCGAGGTCGAGCGCGGCCGTAAGGAGGCCAGCTCCGAGATCGTCGCCGCGGTCTGCGACTCCCTCGGCATCGGGCTGGCCGACCTGCTGGCCGAGGTGGGGCGCGACCTCACCGTGCACCGCGCCCCGGTCCTGCGGCTGGACATGGCCAGGCTGCGCCGCGCGGCACCCGCACCGCGCGGCAACCGTCCTGGCGACGTCGTCCTGCTGGCCGCCTGATCAGGCGGCGTTGAGCCGGTAACCGCGTGGCTCGCGCCGGGTGATGACCCGATCGGCGATGCCGTAGGCGACAGCCTCCGGCGCCGACAGGGTCATCCGGCGGTCGGTGTCCTCCCGGATCCTCGCGATCGAATGACCGGTGTGCTCGGCCAGGATCTGATCCATCTCGGCCCGCACCTTGGCCACCTCCTTGGCCTCCACGGCCAGGTCCGGCAGCGTGCCACGAGCCTGGCCGGACGGCTGGTGCAGGGTGACCTTCGCGTGCCGCAGCACCGACCTCTTACCCGGTGTGCCGGCCGCCAGCAGCGCCGCGGACGCCGACGACGCCTGCCCGACGCAGGTGGTGGCGATGTCGCAGCGGATGAAGTGCATCGTGTCGTAGATCGCCGTCAGTGCGCTGAACGAGCCACCGGGGGAGTTGATGTACAGCCCGATCTCCTGCTCCCCGCTGGACTCCAGGTGGATCAGCTGGGCGATCACCACGTTGGCGACCCCGTCGTCGATCTCGGTGCCGAGGAAGATGATCCGGTCCGATAGCAGCCGGGAGTAGATGTCGAAGGCGCGTTCCCCGCTCGGCGTCTTCTCCACGACGGTCGGGATCGTGTAGTGGCTCATGCGCTGAGTCCCATCGGCTGGCGTGACATGTCGGGGCGGACGTCGTCGACACTGTCGAGGACCCGGTCGATGAGGCCGTACTCCAAGGCTTCGTCGGCGGTGAACCAGCGGTCCCGCCGGCTGTCGCGTTCGACCGTGTCGATCGGCTGCCCGGTGTGCTCGGCGGTCAGCCGCAGCAGCGTCCGTCCGAGCCGCTCCAGCTGGTTGGCGTAGATCTCCACGTCCGCCGCGGTGCCGCCGAACCCGGCCGAACCCTGGTGCATCAGGATCTGGGCGTGCGGCAACGCGAACCGCTTGCCGGGCGTGCCGGCGGTGAGCAGGAACTGCCCCATGCTCCCGGCCAGCCCGAGCGCCAGCGTGCTGACGTCGTTCGGGATCAGCCGCATGGTGTCGTAGATGGCCAGCCCGGCGGTGACCGAACCGCCCGGCGAGTTGATGTACAGGTTGATCGTGCTCAGCGGATCCTCCGCGGACAACAGCAGCAGCTGCCCACAGATCCGGTTGGCGATCGGGTCGTCGACCTCGGATCCGAGCACGATGATGCGCTGGTGCAGCAGCTGGACGGACAGCTGGTCGTCGACGGACCCGGTCCCGCCCGCCGCCGCGGCAGTGAATGGTTGCATGGCTTCTCTCCTCCGGCTCGGCCCTGCGTGCCGTCTCCACCTTCACCGCGGCCACAGCCGCGGGCCAAGCCGATCTGCGGTCAGCAGATAGGTGATCGGTACGGCCCGCCGGCGCCCGTCTTAACAACGGTGCGGTAGGTATGGACCTGCCCACGACGTCACTCACCATCGACAGGACTCTCCATGACGGTCCCCGCGGACATCGCCGCCAGCAAGCAGGTCAACCTCATCACCTACCGCAAGGACGGCACTCCGGTGTCGACCCCCGTCTGGCACGTCGCCGACGGCGACACGGTGACCACCGTGTCGGCCGCCGACGCCTGGAAGGTCAAGCGCATCCGCCGGAACCCCCAGGTGGAGCTGGTCGCCTGTGACATCCGTGGCAAGGTCGCCCCGGACGCCCGCCCGGTCCGCGGCACCGCCACGCTCCTGCCGCCGTCGGAGACCGAGAACGCACGCCGTCTCCTGGAGTCCCGCTACATCACCGCCCGCATCGGCGGCACGATCGCCCGGCTCCTGCGGATCAAGCGTCCAGCGGGCGTCGGCATCGTCATCACCGTCTGAGGCATCGGGTCGCGGATCACCGCTGGCCCGGCCCGTTGGGCCCGGCGATCGCTCCGAGCTGGGCGAGGCCATCGAGGACATCGGTGCAGGTCCAGAACTCGACGAACCTGCCGCCGGCCACGCGCAGGATGTCGTGGCCGCTGAACGCGATCCGGGTGCCGATCGGCGCCGTCGCGTGCGGCAGGCCTCCGGCGAACGTGGCGCGCATGGTCCACCGCGCCGAGATCAGATCTCCCTCGACGATCGGTCCGACATCGACGGAGATGCTGATCTCGCTGAACGCCGCCATGGTCTGCTCGATCTCGGGGAGCAGTCGTGCGGGGCCGGTCGTCGCGGTGGAGTCGGTGCCGTCCGGCCGCGCCTGGTGCACGATGAGGCCGGGGTCGAGGATCTCGTCGGCATGACTGAAGTCGCCGCGCCACATCTCGGCCCAGCGGTCGTAGAGGTCGCGGAGCCGGGCGGCAGACGAGGTGTTCACAATGATCTCCTATCGGCATAGGGTTTACCTGCGTCACGCATTATCTGCGTGGCGCAGGTAACTTATTGAGGGAGGTCGAGCGGTGTCAAACAGCAGCCGCACCGAACTGCTTTCGGCCGTCACCACCGCCGCCCGGCGGCACCACGCCGCCTACACCCTGTTCAACCAGGCCCTCGCCGACCGGCTCGGGCTGCACCCGACGGATCTGCAGTGCCTGAGCCTGCTCGACCTCGAACCGGAACCGCTCACCACCGGTGAGATCGCCAAGCTGACCGGTCTCACCTCGGGCTCGGCCACCCGCCTGGTCGATCGGCTGGAGCGGGCCAACCTCGTCGAGAGACGGCCGGACCCGCAGGACCGCAGGAAGGCCCTGGTCTCGCTGACCACACAGCGTGACGGGCAACTGGAGACGGCCTGGGACGAGCCCGGCAACGCCTTCGCCGAGGCACTCCAGGACTTCACCGATGCGGAACTCGCGGTGATCGAGCGCTACCTGCTGCGAACCACCGAGGTCGGCAGCCGGCAGGCGGAGCGGTTGCAAGCGAAATAGGGGCACCGGCGTCGAGGCCGGACGAAAATGTCAGACCCCTGTGCTGGAATCCCCTCCATGACTGAACAGCCACAACCCATTGCCGACGTCTCGACTGTCACCCCCGCCCAGCGGGCCCAGATCCTTCGCGAGGAGTCGGTCTGGATCGAGGAGGACTGGTTGGACGGTTGTTTCGACGGCGGCGTCAAGGACCTGATGGTCGCCCTCAGCACGCGCATCGAGGATCTCGAGGGAGCGACCACAGCGAGCCTGTGGTAGTTGCCGCGGCCCTTTGGTGATTCTTTGGCGGGTCTCTTCATGCTGTCCGCACAGGTCAGTCAAGGAGAGACAACATGCTCAGCGCCCGACGCACCGCCTCGGCCCTGATCACCGCCATCGCGCTCGCGAGCCTCACCGCGTGCGGCACCGCGGAGGCCGGCCCGATCCCGGACACCGGCCCCCGCGGCAGCGAGATCTCCGACGAGGGGGAGGCCAGCCTCGGCCCCGAGGTCACCCTCGACTTCGACATCACCGGCGCCGTCGAATTCAGGGGTACGACGACCGCGCTCGCCCCGTCCGGCGGCCCACACTTCCTCAAGACCTGTGCGGAGTACGCCGAGGGCACCGCCGAGAAGCAGTACCTGGCAGCCGGTCTGCTCGACGGCCCGGTCGACGGTCACGAGATCACCATGGAGCTGTGGATCGCCGACTACACCGGCCCCGGCACCTACCCCAAGGATCAGCTGGTCGCGCCCGGCTCGCGCCCGAGCATCGCGATCGACAACTCCATCTACGGCACCTGGCCGGACAGCACCGCCAGCAAGGCGACCACCGACGGCAAGGGCGGCGGCACCTGGACATTCACGAAACTGGCGAAGACCGGCGAGGGCGGCCTGCCCGGCGCCGCCATCAGCGGCACGGTGACCTGGACCTGCCAGGAGCCGTAGCCCAGGTGCGTGCCAGGATGCGGTCATGCCGTACGACCCGTCGCCGCAGTCGTTGCGGGGCCTGATGGAGACCTATTGGGGACCGCACGGCTGGCGGACGCCGAGCAGGTTGCCGGATACCCCGGCCGTGCAGCGTGCCATCTCGGCCGGCGTGATGTTCGAGGAGCCGTGGACCACGAACCACGACGACCTGGTGGAACGGGCTCGCCGTGCCGCCGCCGTCATCTCCCTCGACGAGGCCGGCGACGCTTTTCTCGCGAGCCTCACCAGCCGGCGGCTCGACCTCCGTTCCGCCCTCGGCTCCTATGCGGTGGCCCGCCTGCTGCCCTCCCACGCTTTCGAGGAACTGCCGGGATCGGGTATGTGCCTGACCTGTGGTCTCCGTCCGGGCGAGCAGACGGTGGACGTGAACATCCTGAGTTTCGAGCGGTTCAAATGGGGCGGCGTCCGTCGAGACGACATCGGATATGTCGCCTTCGACCTGGAGCAGTTCGCCCGCGCGCCGAGACTGACACCCACCGGCGCCGACATCGACATCAGCAGGCGACTGATCGAGGTCCTGCGAAACAGTGACCGCAAGGCCACCTCCACCTCCATCCTTCCGGAGCTGCGCATGGTGCCCGGCAACAAGGACGAACGAGGCACGCTGCTGGAGATCCTGGGAGTCTGCGGCATTGTGGAGACGCCCGATCATCGTGGATACGCGCAGTCCTATGTTCCTGCCGGCCAGCGAGCGCAGCGTCCTGTCGACACCGCCTATCCCGCCTGCTGGTGGACTTCGGAGCATGGCGTCAACACCGACAACCTGGCCTTGTTCCTGCCGCAGACGGCCCAATGACGACCCGATGTTCGGTCGGCAGGCGTCGCACGATCGGCGAGGGCCGATTCGGGCTCACCGATCTGGTCCGCTGGTGGCACCGGGTTCGACCTCGCCGACTGGGTCGGGGCCCAGGACAGCCCCATCCCGCCCATCTATCCGATAGCGTCCAGCGCAGGGGGCCTCTATCTGACAGATAGCTACGCTCCGGCAGCGGAAGACGGGACGACGCTACGATCCCGAATTCGGGAATGAGCCGTGGTCACTCGTGATGAGGTGGCTGCATGAGCGATACCCTCACCACGTTCTGGATCACCCTTCTCAGCACCCTGTCCGGCGGCGTCGTTACCGTCGCGACAACTGCATTCAACAATAGGTACCAGATGCGCAGTGCTCGATTTGCTGCTGAGAACGACTTCAACAAGCAGCAGGCGGCGCACGCTCATGAGATCGACCGTCTCAATCAGGTGAATGCGGACGCCCGCGATGTCGAGAAGGAACGGCGCCGTCGTGACCGTCACGATGCGTTGGGCGAGGCCAGGCGTGTGGCCTGCTATGAGTACCTGAAGGACCTGGATACCTTCAGAGAATGTGCCCGTGCCTTGGAAGAGGACACCGACGCCACGGCCGAAGACGCCTATGAGAAACTCAAGGAGAATGCCCAGGAAGCCTGGACAACCCTTGCATCCAGCACATCACAGCTTCAGGTGTTGGGCCCGAAGGCGCTCTCCGATGCGGTCAATGAGCTGCAGCGGACGGCCGGCTAGTACTCCATCGAGGCCGAGCGAACCGGCGACAAGAAGTCCACGAAGAAGTTGCAGGCGACTTTTGACGACCTCCTTGTCGCCCGGAGGGCATTCATAGCTGAGGCCCAGCGTCTTTCAGAGACGGCAGATGCCGTGTAGGTGGCTGGAGCGCGAGTTCGACGGCGGTGTCAAGGACCTGATGACCAGTCTCAGCTTGCGCATCGGGGAGGTCGAAGGAACCGGCACCGGGCCGTACCTGTGGTAGGTCGCTGACGTCAGGTGCCGTCCTCGACGGCGACGGCTACGTCGTGCAGCAGGCGGCGTAGCCACACCACCGCCGGGTCGGTTTCGCGGCGGGGATGCCAATGGGCCGTCTCGGTGATGTGCACCGGCGGCAGCGGGGTCCGGGCGATCACCAGGTCAAGGATGTCCAGGCAGCGGCGGGCCAGCCGGGACGGCACGAAGGCGCACATGCCGGTCCCGCCGACCGCGAACGGCAACGTCAGCAGGCTGGTCACCTGCACCAGCACGGTCCGGCCGGCCAGGCCGTGGGCCTCCATCGTCACCTCCAGCGGCCGCCGCCGGCCCCCGGCCGCGCTGAACTCGGCGACCGCGTGCGGCACGGCCCGCAGATCCTCCAGGCTGAGCGCGCCATCGGTGAGCCGCGGATGGTCGCGGGCGACGACACAGACCAGGTCGTCGGTGAAGATCGGCTGGGTACGGCCGGGGAAGTCGTAGCCGAGCGGCCCGACGATCAGGTCACGGCGCATCAGCTGGGTCTCGAACTGTTCCCGGTTGGCCTCCAGCGGTTCCAGCGCCAGCGAGCATCCGGGCGCCCGCTGCGCGACCAGGCGCGTCAGGGGTTCGGCGAGGACCGTCATCGCATACTCCGACATGCTGACCCCGAACCGGTGGGTGCTGGACTCGGCATCGAACTCGCGTTGCGCACCCAGCAGTGCCTCGGCTGCCTCGACCGCGTCGGCGACGACCGGCCGCAACCGGCCGGCGAGGGGGCTCAGGACGAAGCCGCGCCCCTCCCGTACCAGAAGCTCGTCGTTGAAGTGCCGGCGCAGCCGGGTGAGCGCACCGCTCATCGCGGACTGGCTCATCGTCATCCGCTCGCCGGCGTGCGTGAGGTTGCGTTCCTCCAGCAGCGCGTGCAGCGACAGCAACAGGTTGGCGTCGACTTCCCGCAGCCGTTCCTTCACCCCTTTAGTCTCGGGCACGAGGAGGCGTGTGGATGACTCTGGGCGGTACCGACCTGAATCTTCTGCTCCTGCTGCGGGTGCTGCTGGAGGAGGGCAACGTGACCCGGGCCGGGGCGCGGCTCGATCTGGGGCAGCCGGCGATGAGCGCGGCCCTGGCCAAACTGCGGCGCCGGTTCGACGACGAGCTGCTGGTGCGGGCCGGGCGTGACTACGAGCTGACGCCGTTCGCCCGGGATCTGCTGCCGGAGGTGCAGCATGCGGTCCGGCTGATGGCCCGCGCCCTGGACGTGGAGGCACAGTTCGACGCCGCGACCAGTGAACGGTCGTTCCGGCTGGGTATGAGCGACTACGCCATCGCGGTGCTGCACGAGCCGCTGGTCCGGCTGCTCAGTAGCGCGGCGCCGGGCGTACGGCTGGTGATCGAGCATCTGGGCCCGAACGCGCGGACCTCGGAGCGGATCCTGTTCGACCACGATGCCCTGGTCGCGCCGCTGGGTTTCGGTTTTCCGGGGGAGTCGCGGCCGCTGTGGCGGGACCGGATGGTGGTGATCGCCGACCGCCGGAACCCGCGCCTTGACGAGGGCCGGCTGACGCTGACCGATCTGGCGGAGCTGCCGCACGCGGTGGCGGCGTTCGGGCCGGGCGTGCTCACCCCCGTGGACCGGGTGTTCGGTGAGGTGGGTGTCGACCGGCGGATCGCGTTGCAGGTGTCGGGTTTCCTGCCGCTGGCGTTCGTCATCGAGGGCACCGACATGGTGGCGGTGGTGCCGGAGCGGCTGGCCCGCATGCATCTGTCCGAGAACGGTCCGATCGCGCTGGTGGAGCCGCCGTTCGGCGAGGTGGTGCTGGCGGAGGGCTACTGGTTCTCCGGTGACCGGCTGTCGGACCCGGCGCACCGGTGGCTGTTCGCGCGGCTGGACCAGCTATCCGTCGAGCTGGCCCAGCCGCGCCCATGGGCCGGTGTGCAGAGCGCGGGTGCGGAGAGCGCGGCTGGACCCGCTCGCCGTTGAGCCGGTCCGGCCGTGGTGGTCAGGCGGGTGCGCAGAGCGCGCCGAGGGTCTGGCCCATCAGCCGTCCGGGGTCGGCGTCGGGCGTGTCGGGGTGGATCTCCCATTCGGCCATGAGCAGACTGTTGTCCAGCACCATCCGGACCCGGGGCAGCCGCCGGGCCATGAAGGCGGGCAGTACCCGGTCGATGTGGTCGCCGCCGGTCAGCATCTCGGCGAGCACGACCGCGTCCTCGGCGCACATGGCCGCGCCCTGGGCGATCAGTGGCGGGCAGGCGTGCGCGGCGTCGCCGATCACGATGGTCCGGCCCCGGTGCCACGGGTCGTCGACGAGGATCGCCTCGATGTACTGGTAATTGACGACCGCGTCGTCGGCCAGACTGTCGCGGACTTCGCCCCACACGCCGCCGTACCCCTGCCCGCGCTCTTTGAGGATCTTGCCGTTGGGGTGTTCGCCGACGAACGACCGGTCGAGGTTGCCCTCCAGCAGGAACGCGTAGCACAGGTCGTCGGAGATCGGGGTGTAGCCGGCCTTGTACTTGGGGCCGCCGTAGTAGAGCCCGGAGCAGTCCATCGCGGCCGGCCGCCGGGCGACGACCCGCCAGATGCCCATGCCGACCGAGTGCGGCTGGGCGTCGATGCCGATCATCGACCTGATGCTGGACCGGATGCCGTCCGCCCCGACCAGCAGGTCGACGGTTTCGGTGCTGCCGTCGGAGAGGGTGGCGACGACCTCGTGCCCGCGGTCGTCGATCGCCGTCACGGTGGTGCCGGTCCGGACGTCGACCCCGGCTTCGGCGACTCGCCGGGCCAGGATGTCGGCGAGCCGGGCGCGCAGCGCGCCCATGGTGGGCGGCAGGCCGGGTCCGCCCATCGGCGGCGCCGGCATTTCCATGATCGGTACGCCGTCCGCCCGGAACATCCGCAGCTTGTCGAAGGCGCACCCGTGCTCGGTGAGTTCGTCGAGGATGCCGACCTGGTGGAACGCTTTGAGCGCGTTGCCCTGGAGGGTGATGCCGTGGCCGACGCCGCCGAGTTCGCGGCGCAGTTCGACCAGGATCACGTGGACGCCGCCCTGGGCGAGTGCGAGGGCGAGGGTGCTGCCGGTGATGCCGCCGCCGACGACGAGGACCCGGCGGGCCGGTGAGTCAACCATGGGGGGTCTTGTGCCTTTCAGGCGAATTGTGAGGGGCGTGCTCCGGTGATCCAGCCGACGACGGCGTCCGTGTCGGTGTCGGCGACGGCCACGTCGGCGACCTTGGCGCCCCGGTTCAGGACCACGATCCGGTCGGCGACCTCGTTGCAGAGGGGGAGGTTGTGGGTGACCAGCACGATCGCGATGCCCTGGCCGGCCATCCGCCGGATCAGTGCCTCGACCTGCTTGGTCTGCTCGTAGCCCAGCGCCGCGGTCGGCTCGTCGAGCAGCAGGACACCGCCGGATTCGCCGGACACCCGGATCGCGCCGCGGGCCAGGGCGACGACCTGCCGCTGGCCGCCGGAGAGCATCTCCACCGGGCGGGTCATCGGCGCCGTCCGTACGCCGAGCCGGTCGAGTTCGGCCTCGGACCGTTTGCGCATCGCTTTGCGGTCGACGAACCCGAGCCAGCCGAGCGGCCCGCGGCGCAGGATCTCCCGGCCGATGTTGAGGTTGGTGGAGATGTCCTGCGGGTCGACCAGGGCCAGGTCCTGGTAGACCATCTGGATCCCGGCGGCCGCCGAGTCGCTGGGGGAGTGGAAGCTCACCTCACGGCCGTTGACCGCGATGGTGCCGCCGCTGGGCCGGTGCGCCCCCGACATCACCTTGAGCAGGGTGGATTTGCCGGCGCCGTTGTCGCCGAGCAGGCCGACCACCTCGCCGGGCTGGACGTGGAAGTCGATGCCGGACAGCGCCCGCACGTAGCCGTAGTGCATGTCGATGCCGGTGAGTCGCAGAGCGGGGGAGGTCATCTCAGGCCTGCTTCCGGTGGACCGACAGGTTGGCGCTGCCCATGAGCCGGTTGGAGACGCCGGTCTGCACGATCCGTTCCAGCAGCAGCGACGCGAGCAGCAGCACGCCGGTGGTGACGGTCGCCCAGTAGGGCTGTACCCCGCGGATGGTCAGGCCGTTGGCGATGGTGGCCAGGATCAGGGCGCCGACCAGCACCCGGGGCAGGCTGCCGCGCCCGCCGGTGAGCGCGACACCGGCCAGCGCGACGGCGGTGAGGGCGTTGAAGATGATGCTCGGGCTGGCGTCCGGGGTGGCCTCGGTGGTGATCGCCGCGGTGACCAGGCCACCGAGGGCGGCACACAGGCCGGAGATGACGAACCCGAGGACCTTGTAGCGGTCGGCGTGGATGCCGGAGCGGCGCACGGCCTCGGCGTTGCCGCCGACGGCCATCAAACGGATCCCATCGCGGGTACGGGTGAGGAACACCGTGCCCACCAGGAACAGCAGCGCCACGATGTACACCGGTGCCGGCACCCCGAGGTACCGGTCGGTACCCATGAACGTCAGCCCGGTCAGCCCGGGGAACGTGTAGCCGCCGGCGATGACCGCGGCCAGGCCGGACAGCGCCGACAGGGTGCCGATGGTGACGATGATCGGGTTGAAGCCGCGCAGCGCGATCAGCCCGTTGACCAGCCCGACTACGACTCCGGAGGCCAGCCCGGCGATCAGGCTCAGCCACACCGGCTGCCCGCTGGTGATCATCCAGCCGGCGAGACAGGACGCGAACGCCGCGGTGCCCGGCAGCGACAGGTCGAGCACCCCGGTCATCACCCCGAACGCCACGCCGGCCGCGAAGATCGCGGTGAGGGCGGCCGCGTTGGCGATGAGCAGCGCGTTGTCGATGGTGGCGAAGTACGGGGCGCACCAGAACGAGAACGCCAGAATGATCAGGCCCCAGAGCACGAAGATGCCACGGTCCCGGACGAACAGCAGCACGGAGACCATGCGCGGGACGTCATGGCCGGTCGGGACGGTCGTTTCGGCCGCGGGTGCGGTCACGGTCACTGCCCACTTCCCGCCGTGATCACCTTCTGCGGCGTCGCGAGCTGCTTCCCGACAGCGGTCGGGTCGGCGATCATCGTGGTCAGGCTGTCGAACGACTGCACCATGTCGGCCTCGAACTGCAACGCCACCGACGCGTAGATCTTGCCGTCCTTGACGGCCTGGAGGACCTCGTCGTTGCCGCCGGTCTCGGCGATGCAGGGCAGCTCCTTGCCGGCCGCGGCGAACGCGCCGACCGCGCCGAGGGCACCCTCGTCGTTGTTGCCGAGCACCGCTGTGGCGTCCGGGTTGCCCTGGAGGGCGCTGCCGATGTCGGTCTGTGCCTTGGCCCGGTCGGTGACGGTGACCTCGGTGACGATCTCCGCGGCCGGTGCGGTCGCCTTCAGGGCGTCCAGCTGCGCCTTCTCGACGTCGGCCTTACCGGCCGTGCCCGCGGGCGACACCGTGAGGATGACTTTGGCCGTACCGCCGAGTTTCTCGTTGATGCACTTGCCGAGCGATTCGCCGATGGCCTTGCCCTGCGCCGCGTAGTCGATCTTGGCGAAGGTGAGGCCGGGCTGCATGCCGCTGAGCCCGTAGTCCTCCGGCACCCCGTTGAGCACCAGCGGCACCTTCTTCTCCTGAGCGCTCTTGACCAGGCCGGACAGGGCGTTCGGCTGGACCGCGATGACCCACGCGCCGCCGGCCCGGCCGGACTCGATGACGCTCTTGAGGTCGGTGAGCTGCTTCTGCGGGTCGAGGTTGGGATCCTGAACGAGGATCGTGTAGCCCTTGCTCGACCCGTAGCCCTTCAGGCCCTCGGACAGGCCCTTCATCGCCGGGATCTTGAGAGCGAGCGGGGAGAAGACGATGGTCTTGGCGTTGTCCGCGCCGGCGGCGTCACCGGCACCGGTCGCGGGCTGCGTCCCACCGGAACTGCACGCGGCCAGCGCGAGAGTGGTGAGAGCGGCGAGGGTTATACCGAGGGGTTCGCGATTCACGGCGTCTCCTGGGGTTATATGACGATCCTGTTAACCGTGGTCTGGCTCACAGACAACACGCGTCGCATGTGGTTCGGAACCCTCGTCGCGGTGATGGCTGGCATCGCTCTCAGCGCTTTCCGCCGTGCACGGGCCCACGCCTAGCGTGACCTGGACACCACCGTTTCCGAGGAGGAACACCCATGGCCTACGTCGTCAGCGCCACCTGGATCGCCGAGCCCGGCCAGGAGGGCGTCGTGCTCGACGCGATCGAGAAGCTCACCCCGCTGTCGCGTGCCGAACCGGGCAACCGCTTCTACCAGGCCTACCAGGACCCGGCCGAGCCGAGCACCTTCCACCTGTTCGAGATCTACGACGACGAGGACGCCTACAAGGCCCACGGCACGTCCGAGCACTTCGAGAAATACGGCTTCAACCAGGCCATCCCGGTGCTCACCAAGCGCGAACGCGCCTTCTACGAGACGATCGGCTGACACGACGATGAGACTGGCCAGTTACCGAACGGCGGGAGAGCCGGCGGGCGCCCGCCGGACCGGACTGGTCGTCGGCGAACGCGACGACTGGTGGCTGCACCCGTTCCCGGACGGCACCGACCTGGTCGCGCTGCTCGCCGCCGACCCGGGCGAACGGGAGGCGGCCGCCGACGCCGCGGCCCAGGGCGACGGCCTGAAACCGGAGCAGGTCGTCCTGCTGCCACCGGTGTACCCGGTCGCGATGCGTGACTTCCTCACCTTCGAAGCCCACGTCGAAGGCGTCGGCAAAGGCATGCAGGGCCACGCGTCCGTACCACCGGAGTGGTACGCCGCCCCGTCGTTCCTGTTCATGGCACCGCACGCGGTCACCGGAGCACACGACGACGTGCTGATGCCGCCGGACACCGAACGCCTCGACTACGAGCTGGAGATCGCCGCGGTGATCTGCCGCGACGTCCGCAACGTGACCCCCGGGCAGGCCCGCGCGGCGATCGGCGGCTACTGCGTGATGAACGACTGGTCCGCCCGCGACGTGCAGGGCCGGGAGATGAAACTCGGCCTCGGCCCGTCCAAGGGCAAGGACTTCGCCACCACCATCGGGCCGTGGGTGGTGACCGCCGACGAGCTCGACGACTGCCGCGACGCCGACGGCTTCCTCGACCTGGCCATGACGGTCCGGGTCAACGGCGTCGAGACCGGCGCCGACCGCAGCTCCCACATGGGCTGGTCGTTCGAGCACCTCGTCTCCTACGCGTCCCGTGCCTCCTGGGTGAAAGCGGGTGAGGTCCTCGCCTCCGGCACCTGCGCCTCCGGGGCACTGGCCGAGGCATGGGGCCGCACCGGCACCCTCACCCCGCCGCCGCTGAAAGTCGGTGACGTCGTCGAGATGACCATCGAACGCCTGGGCACGGTCCGCAACCGCATCGTCGAGAGCACCGAACAGGTGCCGCCGATCGTGCCGGCGCGTCGTCGCGTACCCCAGGGGGTCTGAATGATCCTTACCCGCAACCCGGCGACCGGTGCCGAACTGGCCCGCTATCGCGCCCACGACGACGCCGCGATCGAGGATGCGCTGGCCGCGACGGCCGCCGCCGCCCGCGACTGGGCCACCGTCGCCCTCGACGACCGGCTGACCCTGCTGCTCGCCGTGGGAAAACTGCTCACCGAGCGCCGTGACACGTACGCCGCCCTGATCACCGCCGAGATGGGCAAACCTCTCGCCGAATCGCTCGCCGAGATCGACAAGTGCGCCTGGAACTGCCGGGTCGTCGCCGACCTTGCACCCGGCTGGCTCGCCGACCACCCCATCGACTCCGCCGCGACCCGCTCGTGGATCTCCTACGAACCGCTCGGCGTGATCTTCGCGGTGATGCCGTGGAACTTCCCGTTCTGGCAGGTCCTGCGCTTCGCATGCGCCGCCCTGGCCGCCGGCAACGCCGCCCTGCTCAAACACAGCCCCGACGTCACCGGCTGCGCCCTGGCCATCGAGGCGCTGTTCACCGACGCCGGCGCCCCGCCCGGACTGTTCCGGTCCCTGATCGTCGAGGCCCAGCGGGTCCCGTCGGTGTCGGCCCGGATCGTCGCCGACGCGCGGATCGCCGCCGTCACCCTCACCGGTAGCGAACGAGCCGGAGCGGCGATCGCCCGGGCCGCCGGGGCCGCGCTGAAGAAGACCGTGCTGGAACTCGGCGGCTCCGACCCGTTCGTCGTCCTCGCCGACGCGGACGTGCCCCGCGCCGCCGAGGCGGCCGCCCGCTCGCGATTCGGCAACGCCGGGCAGAGCTGCGTGTCGGCCAAACGGTTCATCGTCGTCGACGCGATCGCCGACGAGTTCGTCGCCGCCCTGCTCACCGAGATCCCGCAGATCGGCCCGCTGGCCCGCGCCGACCTGCGCGACACCATCGTCCGGCAGATCGAGCAGAGCGTCGCCGCCGGCGCCACACTGCTCACCGGCGGCACCCCCGTCGACGGCCCCGGCTACCACCTGGAACCGGCCGTCCTCGACCACGTCACCCCCGGCATGCCGGTCTTCACCGAGGAGACCTTCGGACCGGCCGCAGCCGTGATCCGCGCCCGCGACGACGACCACGCCATCGAGCTGGCCAACGACACCGACTTCGGGCTCGGCTGCTCGGTCTGGGGCGAACCGGAGCACGCCCTCGCCGTCGGCCGCCGCATCCGCTCCGGCGCGCTGTTCGTCAACGCGCCCGTCGCCTCCGACCCACGGCTGCCGTTCGGCGGTGTCGGCCGCTCCGGCTACGGCCGCGAACTGTCCGCCGAAGGCGTCCGCGAATTCACCAACGTCCGCACGGTCGCGGTCGCCTGAGCGCCGTACCGGTGAAAGGAACCCCCCAGTGAGCCACCTCAACGCATTCGGCATCACCCACCTGCGGCACGTCGACCTGGCCGTGCCCGACTACGCCACCCAGCGCACCTTCTACCGCGACACCTGGGGCCTGTCCGAGGTCGGCACCGACGGCGACCTGTCCTACCTCGCCGCCGAAGGATCACCCGAGCAGTACGTCATCCGCCTGCGCAAAGCCGACGAGAAGCGCCTCGACCTGATCTCCTTCGGCGCCACCGACGAGGCCGCCGTCGACGCGCTCGCCGCCAAGCTCGGCACCCAGGGCGTCCAGCTGGTCAGCCAGCCCGGCAAACTCCAGACCGCCGGCGGCGGCTACGGCTTCCGGTTCTTCGACGGCGACGGCCGTACCATCGAGATCTCCTCCGACGTCGCCTCCCGCCGGCACCGGGCCATCGAGGAGGGCGAGGCCATCCCGGTCCGCATCTCGCACGCGGTGATGAACTCCAACGACCCCACCGCCACCAAGGACTGGTACGAGACGTACCTCGGCTTCAAGCTGTCCGACACGCTGTGGAGCCAGCACATGGGCGAGATGATGCACTTCATGCGGTGCAACGACTGGCACCACAGCCTCGCCATCGCCCGCGGCCCGCACACCTCCGTGCACCACGTGTCGTTCGAGATGCGCGGCCTCGACGAATACATGCGCGGCACCGGCCGGGTCATGCGCGCCGGCATCAAGAAGATCTGGGGACCCGGCCGCCACCTGGCCGGCAACAACACCTTCACCTACTTCCTCGACCCCAGCGGCAACACCATGGAATACACCACCGAGTTGGAACGCCTCGAAACCGACCAGTGGCACCCCACGCTCTACGACATCGCCGACCCGCAGACCCAGGACCAGTGGGGGACCGCGGACCCGATGAGCGAGATCATCGCCAAGGACAGCTTCAACGCCCCCGACCACGGCGTCTTCGTCGCCCCGCCCGTCTGAGGACCACCATGTTCGAATACTTCCCGGGCAACTACATCTGGAGCTTCGGCGTCACCGCGGCGCTCAACTCCGGCGGTGCGATCGACGAGGTGGACCGGGCCTGCCGGCCGATCCGCGACCTCGCCCAGCAGGGTTCCGACGTCGGGACCGAGCAGTTCATGGCGTCCTGGCGCAAGGTCGCCGACCAGGTCGAGCAACAAGCCTCAGAAGCAGAGAAATCCGGGCATCCGCGTACGGCCGGACAGAAATACCTGCGTGCCGGCGGCTACCTGTGCCAGGCCGAACGGATGCTGTCCAACTCCTCGCCACTGCGCATCCCCACCTACCGGCACCTGCTGGAGGTCATGGCGAAGGCGTTCGAGCTGATCGACCCGGCGACCACCCGGGTGCAGGTGCCGTTCGAGGGGACGACCCTGCCGGCGTACTTCACCAACGCCTCCACCGACGGCTCACCCGCCCCGACCGTGATCATGTGGAACGGCCTGGACTCGACCAAGGAACACATGTACACCTCGGGCTGGCCCGCCGAGATGGCCGCCCGTGGCATCTCGGTGCTCCAGGTCGACTGCCCCGGCTCCGGCGAGGCGCTGCGGCTGCAGGGCCTGACCGCCCGGGTCGAGACCGAGGACTGGGCGGCCGCGTGCGTCGACTACCTCCTCAGCCGCGAGGATGTCCGGCACGACCGGATCGGCCTGGCCGGCTGGTCGCTCGGCGGCTACTACGTCCCCCGGGCCGCCGCCTTCGAGAAACGCCTCGCCTTCGCCGTCGCCTGGGGCGCCAACCACAACTGGGGCGAGGTCCAGAAGAAGCGCCTGGAACGCGAGGGCGAGAACCCGGTCCCGCACTACTGGGAGCACGTCCTCTGGGTCTGGGGCGAGACCGACCTCGCCACCTTCATCACCAACGCCGAGCGGATCAACCTCAACGGCGTCGTCGACAAGATCACCTGCCCGTTCCTGATCACCCACGGGACCAACGACCGGCAGATCAACGTCAAATACGCCCACCAGTCGTACGACCAAGCCGTCAACGCCCCGAAGAGGGACCTGCGGCTGTTCACCCCCGAGGAGGGCGGCACCGAGCACATCGGCCTCGACCACCTCCCGCACGTCGGCGCCTACACCGCCGACTGGATCGAGGACACCCTGAAGGAGCTGGACGCATGACCTTCCTGTGGGGAGTCTCCGGCTCCGGCCACCAGACCGAGGGCGACAACACCGGCAGCGACACCTGGTACCTCGAACACGTCGACCCGACCGTCTTCGCCGAACCGTCCGGCAAAGCCTGCGACAGCTGGAACCGGTGGCGTGACGATGTGGCCCTGGCCGCCGGCATGGGCCTCAACGCCTACCGCTTCTCCGTCGAGTGGGCCCGCGTCGAACCCGAACCCGGCGCCTTCGACGAGACCGCTCTGGATCACTACGAGGCGATCGTCGACCACTGCCTCGAACGCGGCCTGGCACCGGTCGTCACCTTCAACCACTTCACCTCACCGCACTGGTTCGCCGAGCGGGGCGGCTGGCTCGACCCGGACGCCCCGGAGGTGTTCGCCCGCTACTGCGACCGGGTGGCCGCCCGGTTCGCCGACCGGATCGCGGTCGCCGTCACCCTCAACGAACCCAACCTGGCCCGCCTGCTCACCTGGCTCGACCTGCCACCGCACATCCGCGACCGGGAACGGGCCACCCTCGAAGCCGCCGGCCGCGCCGCCGGAGTGCCCCGCTACCGGGTCGGCAACGTGATGCTGCCCGAGGAGATGGACGCCATCGCCGACGGCATGACCGCCGGTCACCGCGCCGCCCGCGCCGCGATCAAAACCCACCGGCCCGACCTGCCGGTCGGCTTCTCCCTGGCCATCGTGGACGACCTGGTCGCCGGCGACGACGCGACACTGCGAGACCGCAAAAGATCAGAGGTGTACGCCCGGTGGCTCGACCTGGCCCGCGAGGACGACTTCGTCGGCGTGCAGAACTACGAACGGCTCACCTACGACGCCCTCGGCGCCGTGCCACCACCGGCCGGCGCGCCGCGTAACCAGATGGGCAGCGCGATCGAACCCGGGTCACTGGCCGGGGCGGTCCGTTACGCGTACCAGAGCACCGGCCGTCCGATCCTGGTCACCGAACACGGCATGGCCACCCCCGACGACACGCTGCGGGCCGCCTTCCTCGAACCGGCCCTCGACGCACTGCACCGGGCGATGGCCGACGGCGTGCCGGTGCTGGGCTACCTGCACTGGACGCTGCTGGACAACTTCGAATGGATCTTCGGGTACGCGTTCCAGTACGGCCTGCACGAGGTCGACCGGACCACCTTCGAACGCACCCCGAAACCCAGCGCGAAGGCGTACGCCGACCTGGTCGCCGCCTACCTGGCGCCGTCCCGCACCGGGTAGCGGCCGCCCACCCCGTGTCCCGCGGGGGACCCGGCCGGTGTCACCACGGCCGGGTCGGCGGTGTACCGAGACGTACTGCTCTGCCGCGGCGCCATCCTCGCCGATCGGACATGGCACCATGATCTCGGTAGCCGAGCGCTGGAGGACGTGTGCCATATTCGCCTGATCTCACCGCGATCCTGCGTGCGGGGGCACGGTTCGAGGCCGACGGTATCGCCTACGTCATCGAGCGGCTGCCGGTCGGCACCGTCGTCGCTCCGACCGGCGAGATCACCGCGTGCGACCCGCTCACCGGTGCGCGTGGGGCCGAGGCGTTCACCGTGACGATCGAGGCGGGGGCCTATCCGCTCACCGCGTGGGTGGCGGTGGTCAGCCGGGAGGAACGGGAGCCTCAGCACCGTACCGCCGCATTGGAATTGACCGTCAGTGATCAGCCTGCGGTGCGCTGGGAGATGGCCCTCAACGAGGGCCAGGACGTCGGCGTCCTCGACGAGGCCGACGGCTACTTCGGCTACCCGGTCGACGCCGGCGTCGGCACGCTGGCCGACCTGTCGGCGGTGACCGCGCTCGCCGAGTGGGACTACGACCAGCTGGAAGAGGTCTACATCCCGGCACAGATCCCGCCGGGCCCGGCCCCGATCGACGGCCTCATCGACGAGACCACCGGCGCCAACGTCATCACCGTCTCCACCGGCTGGGGCGACGGCGTCTACCCGACCTTCGTCGGCTACGCCGCCGACGGCACGATCAGCGCTTTCGTCACCGACTTCCTGGTGATCCCCGATTAGCGGGGACCACGCCGTCTCCGGCTGGCGATCCGACTTCAAACCGGCGCAGGCGCAGCTCCACGACCAGAGATCCGCCCTGAACGCGCTCGTCGGCCGGCACCTGGAGACCGGCTGGACCGGCTGGGACCCGGCCAGAGACGTGTGGCAGCCGGCCCTTCCGGTGGTGCTGGTGTTCGACGGCGGCACCCAGCTGGAGGTCGGCTGGCAGGGTGGCACGAGCGATCTGTCGATCACGTGGAACACGATCGACCTGACCACCTCGCCCACCCTCGTCGGAAGTCCGTACGAGTGGCGCTCGTCGAGGCCCGATCCGCTCGCCGAGGTCACCGGCCGCGTCCTGACCGGATGGACGGTGACCGAGAGCCCGTACTTCCCCGGCACCGCCGACCTGACCGGCGACCTGCCGATGGACCAGGTGCGAGGCTGGTCCACACATGGTCTCTGGCTCTCGTTCGCCGGCATCGACCTGCACATCTACAGCGGTGCCGACATCACCCTCATCTCCAAGGGACTCGGGTGGTCCGGCGAGCAGGGCCACATCCGGGTGGTGTGATGCACCCGGCACTTTCCGTGACGGACAGCAAACCCACATATCGGCCTCTACCGTGCCGGGGCGATCACGTGGACGCGTGATCGATACCTGACAGCGGAAGGCGTCGGATGCGTCGACGGAAATGGCTTGCCGTGGGGGTGACCGCGATTGTCGCGGTCGGATCCGCGCAGGCGCTGGCCTCAGCGGAAGAGGAACCGGTCACCGGGCCACCGGCTACCGGGAAGGTCATCGCGGCACAGCCCGTGGCCGCGGTCTCGAGCACGGTCACCCTGATCACCGGCGACCGGGTGAGCCTCCGGGGCGACACCATGTCGGTGAAGGCCGGGCCGGGGCGGAACCGGATCCAGTTCATCAGCGAATCCGACGGGGAGCACCGGTATGTGATCCCGTCGGACGCGGTCGGGCTGCTGCGGGCCGAACGGCTCGACAAACGGCTGTTCGACATCGACGCCCTCGCCGATCAGAGCGGGAACGGGCTGCGGGTGCTCGTCTCGTACGGCAAGAACAAGACGGCAACCGCGCGCCGGGCGATCACCGCGGGCGACGCCGAGGTCGTCCGGGACATCCCGCAGCTCGGCATCATGGCCGCCGAGACCGAAGGCGACTCGCTGTGGTCGACGCTGACCAGCGGCACTGACGAGAAGCGCGCCCTCACCGCGGGTCTCCAACGTGTGTCGCTGGACGCCGAGTACCACCTCGACCTCGACGAGAGCGTCGCCAAGGTCGGTGCGCCGGCCGCGTGGAAGGCCGGCTACGACGGCACCGGAGTGACGGTGGCCGTACTCGACTCGGGCATCGACGAAACCCACCCGGACCTGGCCGGCCAGATCACCGAGACGGCCAACTTCACCACGGCCGCCTCCATCGACGACATCAGCGGCCACGGTACGCACGTGGCGTCGACGATCGCCGGCACCGGTGCCGCCTCCGGAGGCCGCTACAAAGGCGTCGCGCCCGGCGCGAAACTCGCGATCGGCAAAGTGTGCGAGGACCGGACGTGCAGCCTGTCGGCGATGCTGGCCGGCATGGCATGGGCCGCCGAGCGCGTGCCGGTGGTCAACATGAGCCTCGGCAGCTGGGACTGGACCGGGCTGGACGACGGTGAGCGGGCCGTCAACGACCTGACCGCACGGTACGGCACGCTGTTCGTGGTCGCGGCCGGCAACGACGGCTACCCGGGAACCGTCAACTCGCCGTCCACCGCGGACTCCGCACTGTCGGTCGGCGCCGTCGACCGCAACGACCGGCTCGCCTACTTCTCCAGCCGCGGCCCACGGATCGGTGACGGCGGACTGAAGCCGGACATGACCGCGCCCGGCGTCGACATCGTCGCCGCCAAGGCCACGAACGGCCACATCGGCACCCCGGCCGCCGACGGCTACGTGGCGCTCAGCGGCACCTCGATGGCCACCCCGCACGTGGCGGGCGCCGCCGCCCTGCTCGTCCAGCAGCACCCGGACTGGTCGCCGAAACAGCGCAAGAACACCCTGATGGCCGCGGCGAACCCGACCGCCGGCCTCAACGCCTACGACCAGGGTGCCGGCCGCCTCGACGTGGCCCGGGCGATCACCCAGACGGTCACCGTGGACCAGGGCAGTGTCAGCTTCGGTGTGCAGGACTGGCCACATGACGACGACCAGCCGGTGACGAAGACGGTCACCTACCGCAACACCGGCACGGCCGCGGCCGACCTCGACCTGGCCGTCACCGGCGCCGCCTTCACGGTGGCCGACGACCGGCTGACCGTCCCCGCCGGTGGTACCGCGAGCACCACCGTCACGGCCGACACCAGGACGGTGGTCCCGGGTGATCTCGGCGGGCACCTCACCGCCACCGCCACCGCCGGCGACCAGCGGGTCAGCACCGCCCTCGGCGTGGTCAGCCAGACCAAGAGCGTCGACGTCACGGTCAACATCGTCGATCTCGACGGTACGCCGGCCACCCGCTCGTTCACCGACCTGTTCAACCTGGACACCGGCGATAGGGTGTCCGTCAACCCGGTGGAGGGCAAGGCGACGGTCTCGCTGGTCTCGGGCCGGTACGGCGCCTACAGCCAGATCGTCGACGCCGACTCCAGCCGCACCGCCCTGCTCACCATCAGTGAACTGGTCGTCGACCGGGACATGACGATCACCTTCGACGCCCGTACGGCCAAGCCCCTGGACGTGGCCGCGCCGCAGGACGGTGCCAGAAGCGCCATGGCGCGGGTGGACGCCGAATGGGTGGTCGGCGAGCACGTGTTCTCGACCGGCATCTCCGGGACTTCGTTCAGTGAGCTGCTGGTGGCACCGGTGCTGGTGGCACCGGCGTCCCCGGTCGGCAGGGACTTCTTCCAGGCCGGGATGGCGGGGACCTTCGGCGACCCGGGCCCGGACGGCACGTTCCACGACAGCCCCTGGACCGCCGACCTGGCGTACGTGCAGCGCGGTGCGATGTTCGACGGACTGACCTACCGGCCCGAACTGAAGGACCTCGCCGTGGTCGAGGCCGACTACGCGGTCGAGGCCACCGGGGCCGAAGGCGTGCAGGGCCACGCCGCCCTGTACAGCGCCGAAGGCTACGGCAACTCGGTGGACCTGACGTTCGACCTGCCCGCGCACCGCACCGAATACCACAGCCCGGGGATCGCCTGGAGGTCCATCTTCCTGCAACAGCTGCCCGGCGAATACCCCGAGCCGATCAGCGGCCAGCTGAACGCGTCGGCGTCGTACCAGGCCGGCGAACGCATTCGGGAGCAGTGGAACTCCGGGGTGTTCGCGCCGACCGTCACCCAGCCGGAACGCCCCAGGGAATGGATCGTCCGCGAGGGCGACGAACTGAACCTGATGCTCCTTCTGTACGGCGACGGCGCCGGCCATCCCGGCAGCGGGTTCACCGAGAACCCGACGATCACCCTCCACCAGGGGGACACGAAGGTGGGGGAGGGGACCAGTTTCCGGCTGCCGGCCGAGGAGGCCACCTACCGGCTGGAGGCGTCGGACACCCGCGGTGCGCCGTTCCGCACCTCCACCAGGGTCGCCGTGGCCTGGACGTTCCGGTCCGGGCACGTCGACGAGCCGCAGCGGCTGCCGCTGTCGACGGTCCGGTTCAGGCCTCCGCTGGACGACCACAACACGGCTCCGGGCGGGACGACGTTCACGATCCCGCTGACCGTCGACCACCAGCCGGGTTCCACGGCCGGCACCGCCACCGACGTGGGGGCCGAGGTGTCCTACGACGACGGCGCGACCTGGCAGCGGGCCGACGTGAGCGGCACCGGTGACCAGCGGACCGTCACGGTCACCCATCCGGCGGGGCCGGGCTTCGTGTCACTGCGCGCCAGCGCCGCCGACGACGCCGGCAACACGGTGACCCAGGAGACGATCCGCGCGTACATCCTCCGCTGACCGAAGGCCGGGTCCCGATCCACGATCGGGACCCGGCCCGGACCTCAGGACGTGGTGGCGCAGCGGTTCAGCGCGTCGGTCCACATGCGGGCGATCATGCCGGCCATCGGGCGGCGTTGCAGCAGGTAGAGCAGCGGGCGCTGCAACGGGCGGGCGTCGGTGTAGGTCCACGCGGCCTGGACGTGACTGCCTCCGCCCGGGGCCGGGCTGATGCGCACCTCGCCGTCACCGCCGCCGCCGTAACTGCTCTCCTCGACCGTCCAGCGGATGACGGACGGGGTGGACCAGTCGTAGCGGACCACCACCCAGAACGGCGAACCCGGGGTGCTCTCACGAGCCACCGCCCAGGCGTCGCCCTGAGCGCGCACCTCGTACCTCCTGGGGTCCAGGGTGCGGCTCCAGATCCTCAGCCGCCGGTCGCTGAAGTCGGTGAATGCCGACCACACCTGCTCCGGTGTGGCTGTCGTGTCGACGTCGAATCGCACCGTCTCATCGGAGCACGGGCGCTGCCGGAGGTCCAGGAGCGACACCGAACGGGTTGTCGATCACGTAGCGCCACGTGCCGTCGGGGCCGCGGCGGGCCACGTCGGTCGCTGTGCCCTCGATGTGGATGCCGGTGCCGTCCGGGCCCGTACCCTCGATCGCCCAGTCGACGATCAGCAACGCGATGTCGCCGGCCGTGTAGACGTGCCTCGGGCGCACCCGGATCGGCAGGCCCAGAGCCTGGAACCGTTCGTTCGCCGCCGACCGTTCCATGCCGGTCACCGGGCTTCCCGGCTGCGGCCCCTGCTCATCGAGCTCTACCGGACCGGGCAACGCCTACAGCAGGCCCGCCGGGTCTGAGCCGAAAAAGCCTCGAAGACGTTCGGCGTACGGCCGGCGCTCCTCGGCGGTCACGAACTCGGGATACGCGCTCGACATGTACAGCTCGTCGCCGGGGTAACGAGGGAACACGTGCACGTGATAGTGCCACACGTCCTGGTAGCCGGCAGGCTCGTTGTGCTGGCGCACCGACGTGCCGTCACAGCCGTACGTGGTGCGGATCCCGATCGCGACCTCACGGACCAGATCGTGGACCGCGTGGCCGTACTCCGGAGGAAGGTCGTAGATGTTCTCGTGATGGGCGTTGGGGATCACCAGCACGTGACCGTGATTGTTCGGCCACCAGCGCGGTGCGACGAACGCGGTGGCCAGGTCGGTGCGGTGCACGATGTCCTGCGGGTCGCCGATGCCGCGCAGGTCGGGCAGACCGGCGACGCGACGGCAGAACGGGCACACGTAGTCGTCAGGCGCATGGTTGAACACGACGACCGAACCTACCGGCACTGTGCAAGACTGTCGTCGATGTCCGAGTTCGACCAGCTCACCGCGGCCCGGCGACGTTTTCCCGTCGGTGACCGGGTGCGTGGCCGTGTCAGTGCGCTGCCGTTCGGGGCCGGCCGGACGGGCCTCTTCGTGGATCTCGGCGCCGAGCCGGGCGGGTTCGTCGACGTGATCCACCTGCCCGACAATCCCGGCGCGTGGCCGGAGGTCGGGCGGGAGGCACTGTTCGAGGTGCTGATCCACCGGCCTGGCCAGGTGCGGCTGTATCCGCTGGACGCCGGGATGCGCTCCCGGTTCTACCGGCTGTCGCCGATGTCGGGCGAGGAGTGGGCGGCCCTGACCCGCCGCCACCCACCCGGCTCGACAGCGATCGGCACGGTCTCCGACGTCACCCCGGGGGACCGGACCTACGGTGTGCGGTTCGACGACTTCCACTCGTTCGTCGAGTACGACGGTCCGCCGCCCGAAAGCGGACGGACCGGTACCTACACCATCGTCAGGCAGCTGGAGTGGACCCGGCGGATCCTGGTCGCACCCGTCCCCTGACCGGGGTCACGCCACCGCGGTCGCCTCCAGTTCGATCATCTGGCCGGGGATCGCCAGCCGGGTCACGCCGAGCATCGTGGTGGCCGGGGCCACCCCGGCCGCGCCGAGCCGGCCCGCCAGCACCCCGTAGTGCGGGAACAGCAGGTCGACGTCGGTGGTGTAGACGTTCAGCCGGACCACGTCCGCCAGCGACATGCCGGCCCCGGCCAGCACGGCCTCCAGGTTGTCTAGGCTCAACGCCAGCTGGCCGGCCATGTCCCCGTCGTGCTGGGGTTTGCCGTCGGCGTCCATCGCGGTCTGGCCGGAGCAGTACAGGGTCCGGGTGTGGCCGGAGACGACCTCACCCTGGTTGAACCCGAGTTCCACCGACCACGGCCACGGGTTGACCGCCACGCGTTGCACTGACACTTCGGGCTCCGATCGAAGGTCGAATGTTGATGTCCAGGTCAGCCTGGCCGTGAATCACGACATCCTCTGTCGTGTATTCCGATAGTGTTCGCGGATGCGCGCCGACCGGCTGGTGTCCCTGGTGCTCCTGCTGCGCCAGCGCGGCCGGCTGACCGCGGATGTGCTGGCCCGCGAGCTGGAGGTGTCGACGCGGACCGTCCTGCGGGACATCGAGGCGTTGTCCGCGGCCGGGGTCCCGGTCTACGCCGAGCGGGGCCGGCACGGCGGGTTCGCGCTGCTGCCCGGGTTCCGGACCGAGCTGACCGGCCTCAACCACGACGAGGCCCTGGCCCTGCTGACCGCCGGGTCGGGGCGCGGCGAGCAGGCGTTCGGTCTCGGAGCGGCCCTCACCTCGGCCATGCGCAAAGTCGTCGACGCCCTGCCGGAAGGCCACCGGGCCACCGCGAGCGACGCCGTCCAGCGGCTTCTCGTCGAACCGGAGACCGACCTGCTGTCGCGTCGCCCGGCCGTCGAGGAGGTGCCCGGCGCGACGATGGCCGAGGTCCGGCGGGCGGTCCTGGGCGGGCGGCGGCTGCGGATCCACTACGCGGCCACCGGCGAACCGGCCCGGTGGCGCACCGTCGACCCGATCGGGCTGGTCACCGTCCGCGACCGGGTCTACCTGCTGGCGACCCGGGCGGGCCAGGACCGCACGTACCGGCTGTCGCGGGTGCTGGCCGCCGAGGAGCTTCCCGAGCCCGCGCAGCGCCCGAACCTCGTGGACCTCGACCGGGCCTGGCGTGAACGCTGCGCCCGGTTCCTGTCCGACGACCACATCGCGGTACGGGTCCGCGTCGACCCGGCACGCCGCGAGGAACTGCTGGCCAGCGCCGTGGCCGTCCGCGCCGAGGAACCCTCCGCCGGCGGCCGCCTGCACCTGGAGGTGACGTTCCAGGACCTGCGGCACGCCGTGTGGGCGATGTGGCAGCTCGGCACGGCCGCCGAGGCGCTGAGCCCACCGGCCTTGCGCGCCGCCCTGCACCGGCGGGCCGCCGAACTCGCCGCCCGCTACACCGAGATGCGTTGACCCGGACCTCCCATGGACCTTGCCGTATTCGCCGACTCCGCATCACGGTCCTCGGCCCGACACCACCGGGAACGCCTCCGCCTCCTGCGTGAGTCCCGCAGTGGTGGGCAGCACGGCGATCGCCGCCGGTAGGCAGGCGGTCAGCGCGGCCAGCACCAGGAATCCGGCCGGCCAGCCGTGATGCTGCACCACGAAGCCGACGACCGGCGCCGACGTCGCGATGCCGAGCGCGCTCGCCGAGTTGATCCAGGTCATCGCCTGGGTGTAGACCTCCGCCACGGTCGCCTGCTGCAACAGGATCGAACCGGGGATCAGCACCAGCGCCACACAGCCACCGACCACCGCGTACCCGGCGAACATCAGCGGCACCGACGGTGTCAGCGCCAGGACCGCGCACCCGGCGGTGAGCACGACACCGGCGACGAGCATCACCGGCGCGGGCCGGCCCGGGGCCACGGCGCCGTAGGCCAGGCCCGCGAACAGACTGACGACCCCGGCGGCCGCGGTGATCAGGCCCGACAGCGCGCCCGCCTGATGAGCGAACGCGAACGCCGTGATCGCCACCCCGATGCCGCCGAAGAAGAAGCCCAGCGCCAGGTTCGCCGCGAACAGGCCCGCGAAACGCCGGTTCAGCAGCCGCCGGTCCATCAGCGCCCCCGGTGACGACCCGGCCGGCGGTGGCTCCGAAGCCCGGTCCGACAACAGCACGGCCATGCCCGCGACCAGCAGCGACACGGCGAGGACCAGGCCCGCCCACGGTGCCAGGACGGTACCCAGAGTGGTCACCAGGACCGGCCCGGCCAGGAACACCACGTCGTTGACCGCGCCCTCCATCGACAGCGCCCGGGCCAGGACGCCGTCCGCGTCTCCCGGGGCGACCTTGCGCCAGCGAGCCGCGGACAGGGCTCCGGCCGGCGGTACGGTCGCGCCGACGACCGCGGACAGCACGACCGCCGACATCCCCGGCCATGCGAAGGAGCAGGCCACGATCAGCAGCAGACCGGCGGCGGCGAACAGCGCGGTCACCGCGGGCATCACCCGGCGCTGGCCGTGGCGGTCGACCAGACGTGCGACCTGCGGCCCGGCCAGCGCGTCCGCGACAGCGAAGGCACCGGTCGCGACCCCGGCCGTCCCGAACGACCCGGATGATCCCTGCACGGCCCAGAACACGGCCAGCCCGGACGTCGCCACCCCGAGACGGGCGACGGCGGCGGCGAAGAAGAAACGGCGCCCGAGAGAAAGGGCATGACGAAAAGAAGAACGACCTGTACGCAAGATGAGCTCCAGCGGCGAACCGCCAGACAGGTCGGACTGGGACGTCGGCTCGCACCGAGACCATAACCCACGGCCGTGCCGCCCCCGCAACCCTGCCGGCCGTAGCTGGGACACCTCAACGACCACCGTTGAGGCGTCGGGTCCGGCATCGTGGGAGGGTGCGCTTTCTCCAGTGCCAGCTCGGACATTGGGACGGGCTCCATTCCTAGACGGTCACCGTCGCCGTCGAGGCCCTGCTCACCCCGCCACGTTAGGGTGTCGCCGTGACGTCAGAGCGCGGTGGCCGGATCATCCTGCTCAACGGTGCCTCCAGCTCGGGCAAGAGCAGCATCGGCCGGGCACTGCTCCCGCTGCTGCCCGACCCGTGGTTCTTCATGCCGGTCGACGCGATCAACGCCATGCGCTCCACCGTCCACACCAGGGTGCTCGACGACACGGAGATCGCCGAGATGCTCACCAGGACCCGGGTCGGCTACCACCGCGCCGTGGCTGCGATGGCTTCGGCCGGCAACGACGTGATCATGGACTATCCGCTCAGCGAGCGGTGGCGCGTCACCGATCTGCTCGACACGCTGGCGGGGTACGACGTGACGCTCGTGGAGGTCCGGTGCTCCCCGGACGAGCTCGAACGGCGCGAACGCGAGCGCGGAGACCGCCCGATCGGGCTGGCCCGGTCCCAGACCCTTGTCTACGCACACGGCGAGTACGACATCGTCGTGGACACCACCGAGACGGGCCCCGACGAGTGCGCGAAACAGATCGCCCACCACCTGGGCACACCGCCCCAGGCGTTCGATCGGCTCCGGCGACGTCTCACCGCAGCCGGATGAGCCCGGCCCCGGTCGCCCGGAAACCGCAACTGTCGAGGTAGAACGACTCCAGGCGCGGCTCGAAGCCGACGTGCAACCACGAACAGCCGGCCGCCTGCGATGATCACGGGATGTCGATCCTCACTGACTACTTCGCGGCCGCCGGTGACGACGTCGCGGCCAGGGCGGCGGACTACGAGGAGGGCCTGATCTCCCTGTCGCCCGAGGACGTCGCCGCCGGTAAGGAGCTGTACCGGACCGACCCCGAGCAGGCGAGGATCCCGCGCGTGAAGGTGGCGCGGACCGGGCTGCTCCTCCTGCAGGGCAACAACCTGTTCCCGGACGCTCCGATGACCTGGCTGGAGGTCTTCCTCACCGGCCGCACCTTCGGCGAGGTGGCGGCCGACCCGCGGGCAGGCAACCCGGTCACCGCCACCGACCTCGAAGCCATCGTCGTCACCGTCACCGACACGCTGCGCGACGCACTGGCCGGCCTGGACGCGGACGCGATCCGGAAGACCGCCCAGCGATGGGCCACGATCGAGGAGTTCCAGGGCGCCGACCCGAGCGGCCTCGAACCCTGGCTGACCGCGTTCGCCGACCTCGCGGCCCGGGCCGTCGGCCGCTCCGAACACCTCTACTGCCGGATCGTGGTCTGAGCCACCAGACTCTCCCCGGCCGCGACGATCGCCTCCGCCGACGGCCGGGGCTCCCAGCTCAGCACCCGCCGCGCCTTCGCGTTCGAGATCTGCTTGACGTAGCCGAGCTCACCCGCGAACGCCCGCATCGACGGATTGACCAGCGCACCCAGCCGCACCACCAGGTTGGGGATGCTGCGGGTCGGCACCTTGGACGCCGCCGACCCGAGGTGCGCACGCAGGACCGCCCCGATCTCCTTCATCGACACGACCGGCCCGCTCGACAGCAGGAACCGCTCCCCGGCGGCACCGGGCGCGGTCATCGCCGCCACATGCGCCGCCGCCACATCCCGCACGTCGACGATCGGGATGTGCAGGTCCGGGAACCCGGGCATCTCCCCGGCGAGCATCCGCTGCACGATGTGGTTCGCCCCGGACACCGCCCCACCCGACACCGGGCCCATCACCGCGACCGGCAGCATCGTCGTCAGCTCCAGCCCGCTCGACGCCGCGAACTCCCACGCCGCACGCTCGGCGAGGACCTTGCTGCGCCCGTACGCGTCCATGCCCGGCCCGTCCATCACCGACCAGTCCTGCTCGGTGAACACGTGATCGGTGTGCGGATGCCCGAACCCGGCCGCATGGAACGCCGACGTCAGCACCACCCGCTTCACCCCGGCGGCAGCGGCGGCCCGCAGAACACGCAGCGTGCCCTCCCGGGCGGGGACGATCAGGTCGTCCTCGTTCGCGACATGCCCCGGCCGTACCGGCGACGCCACATGCAGCACATAGTCGCAGCCCTCGACGGCCGCCGCCCAGCCGTCGTCGGACAGCAGGTCAGCCTGCACGAACCCCGGCCGCGGGGAGCGCGCGGTCGCCCGTACCGCAAAGCCTTGATCTTGAAGAACCCGGATGCAGTGACCCGCGATGAAACCTGAACCACCGGTGACGAGAACACGCTGTGTCATGACAACCACGATCCGGCGGACGCGCACCGACAGCCAGGTCCCCAGCAGGACCCCCTCTGCGGGACCGGCGGCGGCCTACCGTGGTGCCATGCCATCGGAACTGGGCGCCTTCCTGCAGGCCCGCCGCGAACTGGTCACCCCGGGTGATGCCGGCATCCCGGTCACCGGCGTACGCCGCGTCGCCGGCCTGCGCCGCGAGGAGGTCGCGATGCTCGCCGGCATCAGCGCCGACTACTACCTGCGACTGGAACGCGGCCGGGACCTCAACCCGTCCCTCCAGGTCCTGGAATCGCTGGCCCGGGTGCTGCGTCTCGACGACGACACCCGCGCCTACCTGATCGGCCTGGCCGGCCCGAAACCGCGCCGCACGACGAGACGCAGACGCGAAACGGTGCCGCCGAGCACCGCGAAACTCGTCGCCAGCCTGCCGCTCCCCGCGTTCGTCGAGGGCCGCTGCCTCGACGTCCTCGCCGCGAACCCCCTCGCCAGAGCCCTGTCACCGCGCCTGGTCACCGGAGGCAACCGGTTGCGCGACGTCTTCCTCGACCCGGCCGAACAGGACCTCTTCCCCGACTGGGAACTCGCCGCCACCTACCTGGTCGCCGGCTTCCGCGAATCCGTCGGCACCGACACCGACGACCCCCGCTTCATCGAACTCGTCGGCGAACTCTCCCTCGCCAGCCCGCTCTTCCGGAGACTGTGGGCCCGCCACGACGTCCGCCCCCGCGCCGGCGCGATCATCTCCTTCCACCATCCACAGGTCGGCGAACTGACCCTCAACCGCGAGAAACTCCTGGTCAGCGGCACCGACGGCATCATGCTGGTGGTCTACCACCCGGACGCCGGAAGCGAAGCCGCCGACAAGGTCACACTGCTGGCGACATTTGCGGCAGAGTATCCGAATGACGTCGAGATTTCCCGGGCTGGTCGCCCGGACACAGGGGTTCACGCTAGGACTCGCCCGTAACCTGGTGATCACCCCGGACGGGCAGCGGGTCCTCTTCCTGCGGACCCCCGGCGGCGAGGATCTGGTCGCCAGCCTGTGGATCCTCGACGTCGCGACCGGCGAGGAACGGCTGCTGGCCGACGCGGCGGCGCTCGGCGCCGCCGACGCCGGCGAGATGTCCGAGCGCGAACGGGCGCGGCGTGAGCGGGCACGCGACAGGTCCGCGGGGATCAGCGCCTTCAACACCGACGCGGGGGTACGGACGATCGCGTTCACCCTCGACATGAGGTTGTTCGTGGCCGATGTGTCCTCCGGTGAAGTCACCGAGATAGCCGCGCGGACACCGGTCGCCGAGGCACGCATCGACCCCACCGGCCACTGGATCGCCTACGTCCACGACGACGAACTGCGGGTGATCAGCCGCGACGGCAAAGAAGACCGCCCGCTGGCCGAACCCGACGGCCCCGAGGTGACGTGGGGCCTGCCCGAACACGAGGCGTCCGAGTCGATGGACCGCTTCCAGGGCTACTGGTGGGCCCCCGACGGGCGGTCACTGGTCGCCGCCCGGGTCGACAACGCGCCCGTCCCGGTCTGGTGGATCAGCGACCCGGCCCATCCGGAGCGCCCGCCGACCGCCCTGCGCTACCCGGCCGCCGGCGCCCCCAACGCCGACGTCAGCCTGCACGTCCTCGCCCTGGACGGCTCCCGCGTCGAGATCGACTGGGACCGCAAGGCCTTCGAATACGTCACCCGGGTGACCTGGGACGCGACCGCGCTGCTGGTGACGGTCCAGAACCGCCCGCAGACCGTGATGCGGATCCTCACCGCCGACCCGGCGACCGGCCGCACCACGTTGCGCCACGAGGACACCGCCCCCGACTGGACGACGATCGTCTCCGGCCTGCCCGCCCACACCTCCTCCGGTGCCCTGCTGTGGACCGTCGAGGACGGCGACACCCGCCGCCTCACCGTCGACGGCGAAGCGGTCACCCCGCCCGGCCTGCAGATCGACAAGCTGCTGTCGATCGACGGCGACACCGTCCTGTTCAGCGCCTTCCAGGACCCGTCGTCCCGCGAACTGTGGACCTGGTCCCCGGGGCACCTGCAACGGATCACCACCGAGGACGGTCTGCACGACGGCCGGCTCCGGGGCGGCACCGCCGTCATCGACGCCCGCACGCTCGACGCCGAGACCATCACCGTCAACGGCCGCCCGATCAACAGCTTCGCCGCCGTCCCGCCGCTGAACCCGCGCCCGCACCTGCACTGGCTCGGCGAACGCCGACTGCGCACCGCGGTGCTCCTGCCGACCGGCTACACCGGCGGCACCCTGCCGGTGCTGATGGACCCCTACGGTGGCCGGGCCGCCCAGCGCGCCGTCGCCGCCCGTTCCCGTTACTGGGCGTCGCAGTGGTTCGCCGACCAGGGATTCGCCGTCGTCATCGCCGACGGCCGCGGCACCCCCGGCCGGGGACCCGCCTGGGACCGGGCCCGCGGCGACGACCATCCCGCACCGCGCCTGCAGGACCAGGTCGACGCCCTGCACGCCGCCGCCGACCTGTTCGACCTCGACCTGGAGCGGGTCGGTATCCGCGGCTGGTCGGCCGGCGGATACCTCGCGGCGCTGGCCGTCCTGCGCCGCCCCGACGTCTTCCACGCCGGCATCGCCGGAGCACCGGTCACCGACATGCACCTCTACAGTTCCCACTGGCAGGAACGCACCCTGGGCCTGCCGGCCGAGAACCCGGCGATGTACGCCCAGGCGTCCCTCATCGACGACGCCGCGGACCTGCGTCGCCCGCTGCTGCTGATCCACGGCCTCGTCGACGACAACGTCCTGCCCGTGCACACCATGAAACTGTCCGCCGCGCTGCTAGCCGCCGGCCGCCCGCACACCGTCCTGCCCCTGCCGGGCGCCTCCCACATGGGTGCGGTCGACGGCCTGTGGGAGTACGAGCTGGCCTTCCTGCGGCAGTCACTCGGCCTGTCGTAAATGCGGTGACCGTGGGGGAAGTGTGCCGGTAGCGTGCCACGGCATGAACACGACACGGCTGCGCTGGACCGACATCCCGGACTCTCTCCGGAGCCGGGCCGAGGCAGCCGTGGCCACCCCGCTGCACGAGATCTCCAGCGCGTCCGGCGGGTTCACCCCGGGCGTGGCGTCGACGGTCGCCGGTGCGTCGGGCGCCCGCTTCTTCGTCAAGGCGATCGCCCGGCACACCTCCGAGGTGTCCGCCGACTACCTGCGGGAGACGCGGGTCGCCGCGTCACTGCCCGCACGGGTGCCCACCCCACGGCTGCTGTGGTGGCACGACGACGGCGTCTGGACCGTCATGCTGTTCGAGCACGTCGACGGGCGTACCCCGGAGGTTGCTGATCTCGCCCCGGTGATGGCGGCGGTGACCGCGCTGGGGGAGACGCCCAGCCCGCCCGGCCTGCCCCGGCTCGTCGACGAGTACGACGAGGACTTCTCCGGCTGGCGTGGCATCGCCGCCGCCGGCACGTGGACCGCGGTCGTCGACGCCTACCCCGAACTCGCCGGCACCTCCGCCGGCGCGCTCGCCGCCCGGGAGAAACGCTGGCCGGACGCTGCCGACGGGACCGCGCTGGTCCACGGGGACCTGCGGCTGGACAACATGATCCTGAGCGCGGACGGCGTGCGGATCGTCGACTGGCCCAACGCGTGCACCGGCGCCGGCTGGTTCGACCTGGCGCTGATGACCCCGAGCCTCGCGATGGCCGGCGTCGACGTCGAGACGCTGATCAACGAACACCCGCTGACCAGGGCGATCGACCGGGACGACATCGACACCGTCCTCGTCGCCGGGGCCGGCCTGTTCGTCAGCCGCTCGATGCTGCCCCGGCCGCCGTCCGCACCGACCGTCCGCGACTTCCAGCGGGCCCAGGCCAAAGCCCTGCTGGCCTGGCTGGCGACCCGCAGCCCCGACATCCTCACCGATCGGACCTGACCATGCCGCTCGACCTGTACGCCCTCCGCATCGACGCCCGGGATCCCGGACGGCTCGCCGAATTCTGGGCCGCGATGCTCGGCTACCGGCGACTCGACGACCCGCACGGGGGAGTGCTGATCGGCGGTGACAGCGGGTTCCGGCTGCGGTTCGTCCCGGAGCGGGCACCGAAGACGACAGCGAACCTCATGCACTTCGACCTGACCAGCACGTCCATCGAGGACCAGGAACAGACCGTGGCCAAGGCGCTCGCGCTCGGAGCCCGGCATCTGGACATCGGACAGGGCGACGTCGATCACGTGGTCCTCGGCGATCCGGAGGGCAACGAGTTCGACGTGATCGAGCCCGGCAACAGGTTCCTCGCCGGATGCGGGTTCATCGGGGCGCTGGCCAGCGACGGGAGTCAGGCGGTCGGGTACTTCTGGGCCGAGGCGCTGGGCTGGCCGCTGGTGTGGGACGAGAACGAGGAGACCGCGATCCAATCCCCCGGCGGTGGCACCAAGATCACCTGGGGCGGCCCGCCCCTGGCACCTCGTGACGGCGGGACTCGTCTCGCGTACGACATCGGGGGCCGGGAGGAGACGCAGACCCGGCGCCTGATCGCCCTCGGCGCCACCGACCTGGGCGAAGGTCGGCTGGCCGACCCGGACGGCAACGCCTTCCGCATGCTGGCCGTGTGACCGCACCCCACCGGAAGATCGAACCCCGATTAGGATTCGCGTTCGATCATGTTGTACCGGACGGGGGCGTCTTTCTTGAATTCCGCATTGGAGCTGGCTGGACTCGTTAAACACTTCGGTCCCAAGACCGCGGTGCACGACGTGACTCTGACCGTGCCGGCCGGCTCGTTCTACGGTCTGGTCGGGCCGAACGGCGCAGGCAAGACCACCTCACTGTCGATGGCCGTCGGCCTGCTGCGGCCCGACGGCGGGCACGCCCGGATCTTCGGCACCGACGTCTGGGCCGACCCGGTCAAGGCGCGCGCCAAGGTCGGTGTCCTCCCCGACGGGCTCGCCCTGCCCGAGCGTCTCACCGGCCGTGAGCTGCTGGTCTTCCAGGGACGGCTGCGCGGCTTCGACAAGGCGACCGCCGCGAGCCGCGCCGAGGAACTGCTCGACGTCCTCGACCTGCTCGACGCCGAACGCACCCTGGTCAACGACTACTCGACCGGCATGCGCAAGAAGATCGGCCTGGCCACCGCACTGCTGCACGGCCCGCGCCTGCTCGTGCTCGACGAACCGTTCGAAGCCGTCGACCCGGTGTCGGCGCTCACCATCCGCGGCATCCTCCGCACGTTCGTCGACGGCGGCGGCTCGGTGGTGCTGTCCAGCCATGTGATGGCCCTCGTCGAACAGATCTGCGACCACGTCGGCGTCATCGACAACGGCCGCGTCGTCGCCGCCGGCACCCTCGACGACGTCCGCGGCGGCGGCACTCTCGAGGGCCGCTTCGTCGAACTCGTCGGTGCCGGCGCCGCCACCCGGAAGGCGCCGTCGTGGCTGGTGTCCTGATCGCGATGCGGTTGCGGGTGCTCGCGCACACGCTGACCGGAGCCCGCGCCGCGAGCATGATCAGCGGCGGCGTCGCCGGGCTGCTGCTCGCCGCCGCCACCGTCGCCCTGGCCGCCACCTCCCTGGCACCCGACACGGTCCGCGGTGACCTGCTCGCGATCGTCCTGGCCTGCTGGATGTTCGGGTGGATCCTCGGACCGGTCTACACCGGGGGCGGCGACGACAGCCTGCGGCCCGAACAGTTCGCCCTCCTGCCCCTGCGGCCCCTGCCATTGGCGTTCGGACTGCTCACCGCCGGATTCGTGGGCGTCGCCCCGGCGGTCAGCCTGATCGCCTTCACCGCCCTGATCGCCTACGCCACCGCTCTGGGCACGGCCGCCGTCGCCGTGTCGGTGCTCGCCGTCGCCCTCCAGCTGATCCTCGTGCTGATGCTGTCCCGGCTGGTCGTCGGCGTGCTCGCGGTCGCCGTCCGGTCCCGCACCGGCGCGATCCTCGCCGCGCTGGTCAACGCCGCCATGGCTGTCCTGCTCAACCAGTCGTGGGTGCTGATCTGGGCGGCCGTCGACTCCGAACTGCTCACCTACGGCTTCCCGCCCGGCTTCACCGCGGCCCTGCAATGGCTGCCGTCCTCGTGGGGGCTGGTCGCGATCGACGCGGCCGCCAACGGCGACTGGACCCTCGCCGTGGCCGCCGTCGCCGGCCTCGCCCTGCTCATCGGCGCGGCGCTGGCGACATGGGCACGGCTGCTGGCGCGGCGAACGACGACCCGTGCCGGTATGCAGGCCGGTCGTGGTTCGCTCCTCGACAGGTTCACGACGAACGCCGTTGTCGTGAAGGAGCTCCGTACCGGCTCGCGTGACCTGATGCGGACCCACTTCTTCTACTACTCGGTGTTCTTCGGCGCCCTCTACACGCTCGTCCCGCTGCTCATCGACTGGCCCGGGATGCTCCCGTGGACCGGCGTGATCATCGTGTCGATGGCCGCCGCCACCTCCGCCAACCTGATCGGACTCGACGGCACCGCCCTGTGGCTCGGCCTGGTCAACCCCGGCGGCGAGCAGACCGAGATCCGCGGCCGGCAGATCGCCTGGCTGCTGCGGACCGCGCCCGTCGCCGTCGTGGCCACCGTGGCCGGCACCATCGCCGCCGGCGGTGACGCGCAGACGTGGGCGTGGGCGCTGGCCCTGCTGTTCGCCTCGCTCGGTGGCGGCGCCGGGCTGATCGTCCTCGTGTCGGTGTTCGCCCTGGTCCCGGTCCTGGAACCGCGACGCCGCAGCGGCAACCCACTCGAAGCCGGGCCGATCTTCGGGCAGGTCATCGGCACGCTGTTGCTGGTCTGCCTGACCACCGTTCCCGCCGTGGCCGTGGCCTGGGCCGGCACCAGCCTCGACCGGCCACTGCTCACCTGGGCCGCGGTCCCGGTCGCGCTCGTCACCGGTGTCTGGCTGACCCTGTGGGGTGGGCGCGCCGCCGCGGCACGCCTGAGCGCCACCGGCCCGGAACTGCTGGCCACCATGCGGTCCGGGGGAACGGTGACCGCCACCGTCGTCCGGGCCGACGCCGTCAAACTACCGCCACGGCTGTCCGCCCTGGTCACCACCATGTGGATCGTCTGCTGGATCCCGCTGTTCCCGCAGGGCATCATCCCGCTGTGGATGATCCTGACCGGCAGCGAGAACCGGCTGTGGTTCCTCGCCCTGCACCTGTCCGACCCGTGGCGCGTCCCCGTCGCCGTCGCGTTCACCCTGCTCGGCCTGGCGATGCTGGCCGTCGGGACCGTCATCCCGCTGCGCTACCGGCGAGCCCCGGCATGACGTTCTCCCTCACCACACCGCCCCTGTTCGCGGCCCTCGCACCGGCCCGCCGGGTCCTGATCGCCGGAGCTGGCGGCGGCTTCGACGTCTACGCCGGACTGCCCCTGGCCCTCGCCCTGCGCGACAACGGCGTCGAGGTGCACCTGGCCAGCCTGTCCTTCTCCCAGCTGGAACTCATCGACCAGGAGTCGTGGGCCGAACGCAACGTCGCCGCCGTCACCCCCGGCACGGCCAGCCCCGACTGGTACTTCCCGGAACGCACCCTGGCCCGCTGGCTCGCCGCCCACGACATGCCGTCCACCGTGTACGCGTTCCCGCCCCTCGGAGTCCCGGCACTGCGGGAGGCGTACCGCTTCCTCGTCGAGCGCCACGACATCGACGCCATAGTGCTGGTCGACGGCGGCACCGACATCCTGATGCGCGGCGACGAACACGCCCTCGGCACCCCCGTCGAGGACATCACCAGCGTCGCCGCCGTCACCGCCCTCGACGTGCCGATCAAACTCGTCACCTGCCTCGGCTTCGGCATCGACGCCTACCACGGTGTCAACCACGTGCAGGTCCTGGAGAACCTCGCCGCCCTCGACCGGGAAGGCGGCTACCTGGGTGCCCTGTCGATCCCGCGGGACAGCCGCGAGGCCACCCTCTACCGGGAGGCGGTCGCCGACGCGCAGGCCGCGACCCCGGACCGCCCGAGCATCGTCAACGGGCAGATCGCGGCCGCGGTCGGTGGCGCCTTCGGCGACGTCCAGTTCACCCGCCGCACCAGCGGCAGCACCCTGTTCGTGAACCCGCTGATGGCCGTCTACTTCACCGTCGACCTGGACAAACTGGCCGCCCGCTGCCTCTACCTGGACCGGATCGAGAACACCGTCAGCCGCCGCCAGGTGATCAGCCGCATTGAGACGTTCCGCAACGAGCTCCCGACGACCCGGATCCCGCGCGCCTACCCCCACTGAGCTCCCACCACGCCTGAATCGAGGAACCGATGTCCCGCTCGCCGCGCATCCTGTCGATAGCCTGGGGTCGCATGGAGGTGGAGGGCCTCGGCGTGGGTAAGGACTTCAAGGTCTACCCCGGCGGTGGCCGCCCGTGGGACTGGTCCGAAACCGGCACCCGGCACAGTCCCGGCATCCAGCCCGGCGACGTCGAGGAGCTCCTGACTCAGGGCGCCACGCACGTCGTGCTGTCGCGCGGCATGCAACTGCAGCTCCAGGTCGACCCGCGCACGCACACCCTGCTGACCGAGCGGGGGATCACCGTCCACGTGGCGGAGACCACCGAGGCGGTCGAGATCTACAACGACCTTGCCGCCAGCGGTGCCGCCGTCGCGGGCCTGTTCCACTCGACCTGCTGAACGATCGCCGGGGGTGGCCGGTGGGCGGGAACCACCGCCCGCCAACGCGATAGGTCGACCAGGTGCCCGGGGGAGCCTGTCATGTTGCGCCGACGGGCAGTACCGAACCGTGCCGGCGGCCGCCGCCGGCCCCACCCGCCGACCCGGTCAGAGGCGGGGTGTGGCGCCGCCGAACGGCAGGACCGTCACACGGCGGGCCAGTAGCCACGCGCCGTTGTGATGCTCGAAGACGTCCTCGTACTGGCCGACGTTCGCCGGTGCCGGAGGCGGCACCATCTCGCCCCGATAACCGTCGACCCGGTACGTGACCAGGTAGGAGGTGCCGGTCGCCCGGGTCGGTGACTCGACGTCGATCAGGACGTTGGTGCACAGCCGCCGCGACATGCGATCGGCGGGACGCGACGCGAAGTAGGCCCGCAACTCCTGCCGCCCGCGGACCAGCCGGTCACCGTCCGGCCACTCCCAGATGCCGTTGGGCGTGAACAGCTCCGCGACCGATCCCGGATCCCCGAGATCCAACCGGCGGAGGAACTCCACGAGCAGTCGTTGGCATTCGTGCTCGGCAAGCATTCTCGTCAGCGCGTCCACGACGGACATCCTGGCACCCAGGACGGTGGCGGATCTGGTTCGGGTGCGGCAGCCGGCCAGAGTCAGCCCGGCACACCTCCGGGCGCGGGCATCTGCCAGCGGGTGATCTTGTCGAGGTGGACGGTGGCGGTCCAGCGGCCCGGCCCGGCCAAATCGGGGGTGCCGCACTCGGAACGGCCGTCGGCGGTCACGACACCGTCGTCAGCAGTGACGGAGTGGAAACGGTTCCGGTAGTCGGGGTACGTGGCGAAGAACGTGCGCCACGCCTCGGTGCAGGCGGCCTTGCCGGTGACCGTCGTGCCTGAGGCGTCGATCAACGTGTGGTCATCGGACATCAACGCCACGAGACCGTCCAGATCGCGGTGGTTGATCCGGTCTTTGAAGGCGATCACGGCCGCGCGGGGCTCGTACGCCATGGTGTTGCTGTAGTCGATGTCGGTCTCGCCGAACCGCCGGGCGAGGACCGCATCGTTGTCGGGGAAGAGGGCCCGGAGGCGAAGCATCCGGGAAGGAATCTCCGGCGGCTCCGGACCGCGGTCGTCCTCCATCGCGTCCTCGACGTCGTCGATCTCCCGGAACAGAGCGTCCACGTCGCCGGTGATCTCCCCGTAGGCCTCGTTCGCGGCGTACTGGAAACCCTCCGCCAGCAGCGCATACCTGTCGAGTCTGCCGGCCGCCATCAGCAGCACCGCCGGATGGTCGGCGAGATTGTCCGGGTCGGCGACGATGAGGTCATACCAGTGCCGGCCGAGAGCGACCAGCCCGGCGCAGAAGTCGGTGAACCCGTCGTCGCCGACACCGAGCGTCATCACGTAGAGCGCCTGGTGCACGCCCTTGCGGAGGGACAGACGGCCCTGCAACCGGGAGAAGCGGACCTCGAACGCCAGGATCTCCGGCAGGGGCAGCGCCTTCAGACGCGCGACGAGCGCATCGCCCACCACGACGTCGAGGGTGTGCTCCTCGTTGTCGCACGCGTCCCAGTCGAGGTTCGCGTCGGCCCGCGCGGCCTCGATGATCTCCCAGCAGCGCTCGGTGTCCACGGCGGTATGGTCGCACAGCGTTACGCTGCGGTGGTGCCAGCCCTGATCGAAGTCGTCACCGTCATCGACGCCGCCCCGGCCACGGTGTTCGATCTCGAACTCGACGTGGACGTCCACGCCGCGTCGCTGGCCGGCAGCCGGGAGACGGCGAGCTCGCGTCGCCGGCAGCTGACGCTCGGTGACGAGGTGACGTTCCGTGCCCGCCATTTCGGGTTGATCTGGCGCATGACCAGCCGGATCAGTGCGTACGAGCGCCCGTCACGTTTCGTCGACGAGCAGACCCGCGGGCCCTTCCGGGCGATGCGTCACGAGCATCTCTTCGAAGCCCGCGGTGACGGATCAACGCGCATGACCGACCGGCTGACGATCACCGCACCGTTCGGCCCGCTCGGTGCGGTGGTGACCCGCTACGTGCTGGCCCCCTATCTGGAGCGCCTGCTGCGGAAACGCGGCGACTACGTCAAGCGGGCGGCCGAGACAGGTCGAAGAGTTCGTTGACGGTGCCGTAAAACATCGTGGTGCGGCCCCGCGCGGTCATGCCGAGCCGCCGGCAGACGGCCTGGGAGGCGTGATTGTCCGGATCGGTCACGGCGACGACCCTGGTCAGACCACGGGCAAAGGCATCCTGGAGTACGGCCTCCGCCGCCTCGGTCGCGTAGCCGTGTCCCCAGGCGTCCGGGTGCAGGTGCCAGCCGATCTCGACTTCCGGCGGGTCGGCGGGCGACTCGCCGGCGGACATCGGGATCGGCTTGAGCAGCAGGTTGCCGGCCAGCCGGCCGTCGGTCGTGGTGATCGCCCAGATCCCGTGAACGGGATGATCGACGGCACGGCGGCGTCCGATCGACGCGAGCGCGTCCGCCCTGGTCCGCATCATGGTGGGATGGGGACCGAGGAAGCGTACGACCTCCCAGCGCGACTCCAGATCCAGCAGGAAATCGGCGTCGTCGTCCCGCCAGGGGCGCAGCAGGAGACGGGCGGTCGTGATCGTGCGCATGCCACATTGTGGACCGCGATCCGTAGTGTGCGGGACAGACCGGTGAGAGGCGGAGGACGAGAATGAAGTTCGGGCTGTACGGGCTGCACCGCGACCGCAACGTCGACCCCACCGTCCTGGCCCGGCGGGCCCGGCTGGCCGAGGAGGCCGGCTTCGAGTCACTGTGGGTCGGCGACCACATCGCGCTGCCCGCCGGCGAGGGCAACCCGCCACGGCTGGAAGCCATGGTCGCGCTGACCTATCTCGCGGCCGTGACCAGCCGGGTCCGCCTCGGCGTCGGCCTGATCGTGCTCCCGCAACGCCAGCCGGTGCTGCTCGCCAAACAACTCACCTCACTGGACGTGGTGTCCGGTGGGCGGCTGACCGTCGCCGTCGGTGCCGGATACGTCGAACCGGAACTCAACGCCATGGGGGTGACCCTCGCCGAGCGGGGCGCGCGGACCGACGAATACCTGGCCGTGATGCGTGCGCTGTGGGCGGCCGCACCCTCGTTCGACGGACGGTTCGTGTCGTACTCCGGTGTCGTCCAGCATCCGTCGCCCGTCCAGCGCCCGCACCCGCCGATCGTGGTCGGCGGTCACTCGGCGGCCGCCTACCGCCGGGCGGTCCGGCAGGGCAGCGGATGGTACGGCTGGGGCCTCGACCCGGACGAGACCGCGCAGACCCTGACGGTGCTGGCCGAGACCGCCCGCCGTGAGCAGCGGCCGGCGGACCTCGGCGAACTGGAGATCACCATCACCCCGCCGGTGCCACCGGACCTCGACACCGTCCGCCGCTACGCCGACGCGGGCGTCGACCGGCTCATCATCGAACTGGAAGGCCTCGACGACGCCGAGGTCGAGGGCCTGATCGCAGCGGTGGGCGAGAACCTGACCGGGAGGATCTGACTGCTGGAGGCGTACGCCGTACGCCGGGATCGGGTTTTGAAAGAATGGTGTCGTGGGTGCGTGGGGTGTCGGGCCGTTCGACAACGACGACGCCGCGGACTTCGCCGGTGGGCTGGACGAGGCATCGCCGGGAGCGCGCATCGTCTATCCCTTGCCGACCTGCGCCGGGTCCTCGAACCGCCGCAGCAGGAGGCGCTGTTCGATCTCTTCTAGACTGGGCGGCCATGGGGATCCTGGACATCACGAACAGTCATGCCGGCTGGCTGACGCTGTGGCTCGAACCGCTGGGGGAGGACCGGTGGATGCGGCCGGGGGAGACGTTCCGGATCCGGTCCGACTACGACGGTGACGAGCGGGACTTCCTGATCGACCTCTCGGCCGCCGCCAAGGACCGTGCGGCCGGGATCGAGAACGTGACCGTCAGCATCGAGCGGGGCAGCCCCTACGCGCGGGTGACCGACGACAACGGGAACGTCGTCGAGTGCGGCCACCAGCGGCCGGCGGAGATCCACGCGAAATGGGCGAGGATCACCAGGTCACTCGGCCAGCCATGACAGATCCGGCGCCGGGAGTACGGTGACCGCGCCCTCGCGGATCTGCCAGGTCTCGGCGTCCTCACGATCCTCCAAGGTGATCACGAACAGGCCCCTCGGCCAGTCGTCGTCCTCGTCGGCCGGCGGCAGTGCGGCGAGCTGGTCGATCTGCTCGCGGAACCAGCCGATCTGGCGCTGCCGGATGTCGCCGCCGTAGAACAGGTAGAGCGACCAGTTGAACGGCTTCGCGGGGAAGGCCCAGCCACCCGAGTACAGCTCGTGCCGGTTCTGGTCGATGATCTGTTCCGCCTGGGCCCGCTGCTCGAAGTCGATCTCCAGCCAGCCCCGCACCGACGCATACATCCCCATGATCGACACCGTAGTCGTTCACGCGAACCATTCAAGGGCCGATCGCTGCCCGGCCGCTTGTGCGGCTCAATCGGTGGCCTCATCGTGCGGATCGCTGCCGTTCAGCGGGAGCGGCTGGTGCACCACCAGTCGCGAGCGGCGGCCGGCGAAAGCCTCCCTTAGTGCCCGGGCCTCGTAATTCTTCCGGGAGAAGAGACCTGCTCGATCGACGTGGATGACGAGGACGTCGTGGCGATCGATGACGTCCGAGATTCCCCTCGCCTGGATCGTGTCGCGCCAAGCGTCGATGTTTCGCCCGAACCAGGGCGGGAGGCCGCAAGGACCGGAAACGGCATCCCAGAAGTCGTCGAGCGTCTCGATCCCGTTGCCTCGCAAGTCGACGACCAGTTCCTTGGCCACGTCACTCCTTCATCTTGTGGGGACTCCCTCGGACAGTGTTCACGATGACGGGACGGTGCCCCGTGCTTCAAGCGGGCGGCCGTGGACGCCGCCGTGGTGACGATCAGATGGTGAAGCCACCATCCACGTTGACCGTGGCTCCCGTGATGTAGCTGCCGCCCGGGCCGGCGAGGAACGCCACCGTGGCGGCCACGTCGGCCGGGCTCGCGTAGTGACCGAGTGCGGTGAACCCGTTGATGGCGGCGGCGTTCGGACCGTCTGCCGGGTTCAGTTCGGTGTCGGTGGGCCCCGGATTCACCAGATTCACCGTGATCGCTCTGCCGCCGAGTTCGCGGCCGAGTGCCTTGGTCAGGCCCGTCAACGCGGTCTTGCTCATCGCGTACAACGAGAAACCGGGGAAGACCGCCCGCTCGGCCACGTTGCTGCCGATGTTGATGATCCGCCCACCGGCGGGCATGTGGCGGACCACAGCCTGCGAGGCGACGAACGGTGCCCGGACGTTCACCGCGACGGTCTGCTCGAACTCTGCCAGGCTCAGCTGCTCGATCGGTCCGAGCAGGAAGGCGCCGGCGTTGTTCACCAGAATGTCCAACCGCCCCAGTTCGCCGGACGCCCGGTCGACCGCGGCGGCCACCGCGGCAGGGTCGGCACTGTCGGCCTGGATGGCGATCGCCCGCCGTCCGGCGGTCTTGATCTGGTCCACTACTTCGTCGGCGCGTCGTCGGTTCTGCTGGAACGTGAATGCGACATCAGCGCCATCCTCGGCCAGACGCAGCGCCACGGCAGCGCCGATACCGCGACCCCCGCCGGTGACCAGGGCGACCTTGTCAGCAAGTCCGTTGTTCATGACAGCAAGCCTGGTCGACGGCAACTCGGCTGTCTGGCGGTGATCGGACGCCGCGTTCCACCACCCGCCGACGCGACATCCTCTTCCGGTGCCGGCCGCGCGCCGCCACAGCGAGTCGTCTCAGTAGGCGGCACGCCGAGTCAGCAATCGGTACGCGATGGTGAGGCCGGGGACGACCGAGAACTTGCCGCTCGCATGATTCGATAGTCTGGCGAGGCACGGCAGCCATGGGCTCCCACGAAAACCGCTACTGACCTTTCAAGGTCAGTACATGCGGATGCTGTGCTCGGTGCATGCCCAACTGCGCGCCCCGATCATCCTGGTCTGGGACAACCTGAATCACCACGTCAGCGCGGTGATGCGTGCGTTCGTGGACGCCCACGGCTGGCTGACCGTGGTGCAGTTGCCCGGCTACGCCCCGGAACTCAACCCGACCGAGAGCGTCTGGTCGCACATCAAGCGCGGGATCGGCAACTTGGCCCCGTGCACGATCGCCGATCTCGCCGCGATCGTGCGCAGCCGGCTCAAGAGTCTGCAGTACCGGCCCGAGCTACTTGACGCGTTCCTCGCCGGGACCGGCTTGGCGTTGCGCCCGCAACCACCTTGATCAACTCACCCTGACCATTCAACCTCGGTACACCGGCCCGAAGTACGCCCGGCGCACGATCGCAACGGCCTCGAACATCCGACTGACGCGAACCCCACGATTGATCTGCCGGCCAAGATGCGTTCGACCGAGACAGAAATGATAGGCACATGCGCGTTCCTGCTGCTACTCGGTCGCCTTTTCAATCAGCTCTCCGAGGTATGCGGAGAATGCCGTTGCACCGATTTTGTCGGCGGCGGTGCGGCTGATCCTCAGGACGAGGACGGCTTGTTCAGGTTGTTTTGCCGCAAGTAGTATTTGTCCGAGTATATTGCCGACGGTGGCGATTCCGTCTGGCCGTTGGAGTTGTTGAAGGAGACGGAAGGAGTCGGCGAGTAGCGGGAATGCGGCGTCGTAGTCATTGCGTGCAAGTGCTATCTGGGCGAGCCCCCACTTGGACGACGCGATGCCGTCGAGGTTACCCAAAGCCTCGTCGACCCTCAGCCGTTCGAGCTGAAGCTCGGCGGCTTCGTCGTAGTCGCCGCGCTGGTAAAGGATGTCGGCGATCTTGCCCCAGGCGAGCGCCGTCTCGCGGGCGTCGCCGAGTCGTTCGTAGACGGGCAGCTCGATCTCGCGGCGGATGCGTAGGGCTTCGTCGTAGTCGCCGCGCTGGAACATGATGTCGGCGATCTTGCCCCAGGTGATCGCCGCCGATCGAATGTCGCCGAGTCGTTCGTAGACGGGTAGTTGGATCTCGCGTCGGATGCGTAGTGCTTCGTCGTAGTCGCCGCGCCGGTTGAGAATGTCGGCGATGTCGCCCCAGGTGATTGCCGTTGATCGGCTGTCGCCGAGTCGTTCGTAGACGGGCAGCTCGATCTCGCGGCGGATGCGTAGGGCTTCGTCGTAGTCGCCGCGCTGGAACATGATGTCGGCGATGTCGCCCCAGGTGATCGCCGCTGATCGGGTGTCGCCGAGTCGTTCGTAGACGGGCAGTTGGATCTCGCGGCGGATGCGTAGGGTCTCGTCGTAGTCGCCGCGTCGGTAGAGGATGTCGGCGATGTCGCCCCAGGTGGCCGCCGTCGATCGGGTGTCGCCGAGTCGTTCGTAGACCGGCAGTTCGACGTCGCGTCGGATGCGTAGTGCTTCGTCGTAGTCGCCGCGTCGGTAGAGGATGTCGGCGATGTTGCCCCAGGTGATTGCCGTTGATCGGGTGTCGCCGAGTCGTTCGTAGACGGGTAGTTGGATCTCGCGGCGGATGCGTAGGGTCTCGTCGTAGTCGCCGCGTTGGTAGAGGATGTCGGCGATGTTGCCCCAGGTGATTGCCGTTGATCGGGTGTCGCCGAGTCGTTCGTAGACGGGTAGTTGGATCTCGCGTCGGATGCGTAGGGTCTCGTCGTAGTCGCCGCGTTGGTAGAGGATGTCGGCGATGTTGCCCCAGGTGATTGCCGTTGATCGGGTGTCGCCGAGTCGTTCGTAGACGGGCAGCTCGATCTCGCGTCGGATGCGTAGTGCTTCGTCGTTGTCGCCGCGGTGGTAGAGGATATCGGCGATGTTGCCCCAGGTGATCGCTGTCTCGCGGGTGTCGGCGAGTCGTTCGTAGACGGGTAGTTGGATCTCGCGGCGGATGCGTAGTGCTTCGTCGTAGTCGCCGCGTTGGTAGAGGATGTCGGCGAGGGTGCCCTGGCAGACGGCGGCCTCCCGTTCGGATCCGCCGTTGGCGAACAGTTGGTGTGCTTGGTGCAGGAGTTGTTCGGCCTGGTCCGGCTCGCCGCGGTCGATCAAGTTGCGGGCATGCTCGGCGATCGCCCGGGCCTGGTCGAGGGGGTCGGCGAGTTCGGCATGGGCGTGAGCCTGGTTGACGGCGCGGGTGAACAGTTCGTGGGCGGCGTCGCCGTCGCCGCTGGTTCTGGCTGCGGCGGCGACCCGCCGCAGCAGAAACACCGGAACCGGCCGGTGGTGACGGTCCAGCAGGTCGACGGCTGCGCGGCCGAGACGGAACGCGTCGACGGCCGGACCGGACCGCAGAGCGTGAACGGCGTCGGCGGCGCAGGCAGCGGTGACATCCGGGTCGCCGGCATGAAGGGCGAGGCGGGTCAGCTGCAGATCCATGTCGTAGCTGCGGCGGTCGCCGAGTTCGGTGCCGCCCCAGGCGGCGAACAACGGACCGACGGTGACGGCCGCGAGGGTGGCGGTCTCGTCGTCGGTCAGGGGGGTGATCCGGCCGGCAGCCAGCGCGTTGGCGGCCACCGCACGACGCTGCGAGTCGAAACCGTCGGGGTACACGTCGAGTAGACCCAGCCCGATCAGGCGGGCCGGTGATCCTCCGCTGCGGTCGGCCAGCACCGCGACGACCGGCTCCGGTAGGGGCAGGTCGAACAGGGTGAGATCGCGCAGCAGTGCCCGATGCGGTGGGCCGGCCTGGTCGAGCAACTCGTCGAGGGCCAGCCTTTCGAGGAAGGCCCGGATCTCGGTCTCGGACGGCAGGTCACCCTGCTGCAGGTAGGACTCCATACCGGCGACGGCGGACTCGGCGCGGGCCAGGTCGACCTGCTCGCCGTACACCAGCCGGGAGCCGATCAGGTCCTGCAACCCCGGATTGCCCCGGCTGACCGCCACCGCCCGACCCGCCAGCCCGTCCCGCTCAGCCCGCCGCTGCGACGACACCAACGCCCGCTGCCGACTCAGGAGTTTGCGTTGCGCGACCTGCGACAACGGCCGCAACGCAATCTGCTCCAGGCGGTCCGGCAGGGAATCCAGAGTGAACTGGTAGCGGCTGGTCACCAGCAACCGGCTGTCCGTCTCCGCCGGATCGAACGCCCGCAACACCGCAGCCAGCACCGGCGCCACCACCGGATCCACTCGATGCGGGCCGTTCGGATTGGCGACCAGCACCTGTTCGAGATCATCAATCACCAGCAGCAACGGCCGACGGCCCGCCTCACTGCTCGCACACGGCCCGGACAACAAGTCGATCAGCAGGGTCTCCAACGACTCCGGCCGATCACGCACCGCCTCCCGACGCGAATCGACCAACTCGCGGGCGGCGGGGTCGGTGCGGACCGCGTCAGCGATCGCATCCACGATCGCGGCGGCGGTGTAGTCACCGAACACCACCGCCAACGCCAAATCCGGGCGCCGGTCAGCGATCCGCGCCGCCAGACTCGACTTACCCAACCGGCCCTGCCCGTGCAACAACACCCCCGCCCTATCACCCGAACCCAACGCCCGCAGCGCCCGCTGCAGCTCCGGCCGGCGGCCGACGAACATCTGCGGCGCCGCCACGGGCACGTGTTTCTTACCGTCGAGGAACGCCTTGGTTCCGGCCACCGCCGACACCCGCGACCGACGCCTGGTGCCGCCGACCACGGGGCCGCCGCCGGCCGGGCCGAGCCACAACCGCGCCAGATGCCAATCCGACCGCACCCGGCTGTCCTCGTGCTCGAGCAGGCTGCGGCGAGCGTCACCGACCGCGGACGCCAGATTCACCCGGTTACCCAACTGCGCATACAACTGCCGGGCGAACACCGTCGCCGCCCGATCATCGACCGAACCGTCCCAGCCCAGCACCGCCGGTACTCCTGCCGCAACCAGCGACGTCGCCATCGAATGCGCGACCATCACCCCCGGCTCGCCAGCAGTGGCCCGCCGGCCCTCGCCGGCGGGGAGAAGGCCTTCCGTGTTCGCGGGCGTCGCGGTCAGACACGCGGAGACGAACAATAACCGCGGTAGCACCGGTAGCAGCCGGACCAGGTCAGCGGCCGTGGTCGGCAGGCCATCGCCGAACTCGTCCTCCATCATCAGTACCGGCACCCCGGGCTCATCCGGTCGCTGCCGCCAGTTGTTGACGCCGTGACATGACAGGTGCAGCACCGGCAGCCCACCCACATCAGCCAGGCGCCGGCCCAACTGGCCCGGATTGCCGGTGTCCTCCACGAGCAGGTCGACCCGGGCGTCGTCGACCGCCGACAGGATCGCGGCCTCCTCCGCCTCGAAATCCAGCTCGTGCTGACCCCGCGGCGACGACGCCATGAACGCCAACCCCAACCGGAACCCATCCGCACCAGCCGCCACCGCCGACGGCGCACCGAGGCGGCGCACCACCACGAACCGGACCACCGCATCCGCAGCCAGAAACCCACCACCAGGACGCGCCAACAACTCCAACGGCGCCCGCAACAACGCCCACACCCGACCCGACGGCGACCGCGGCCCCCGCACCTCGAACGTCACCTGCCCCGGCACCAACTCCAACAACCGCGACAACCCGGCGCCATCACCGTCCAGCCACGACCACAACTGTCGGCCCAACCCGAGGAACACCTCATCAGCTGCGCCGGCCTGAACCGCCCGCACATACCGCACACCGACATCAGCCAGGAAGGTCTCGTCCGTCTCCGACAACACCCGCCGCGAGCCGACCCGCTCACCAGCGGCCAGCAACTCCCAGCTAGAACCGTCGACCACGATGCCGGTGACCATCGACCCACCCCCAACGACGACCTCGCGAGAAGCGACGAACAGCAAATCCCCGGTCCGAATCTAGAACATCACCCCCAGCGAACCCAATTGATCAAACCCTCTTGACTGACCCGACCTGAAACCCGGACACAAAGACGATCAAGAAGTCGAAAAGGCCAGCTCAGGGCCGAACCGCTGGCCAATTCCAAGGAGTGAGAGTGAACCCAGAATCACCTCGGACAATTGTGGCAACATTGTCCATAAAGGCGCGAGTCAACTCGACGGCATTGCGAGGCGTGCTCACATCTACGCTCATCGCCACCCGCACCCGACACCCACAGCAAGACCGCTTACCCGAATCCAGGACGAGGATGAACGCACGCAATCCCATGAAGGTGATCGTTCATCCTCGCTATCACGACAACCAGCGCATACGAACGCACGCCGCCGCCACCCCTGACCAGCAATGCGTGGGCCGATGGCCGCCACTGCGTGACGGTGGATCTTGTCCGGCTGCCTTGGGCGAGCGGAGACACCACTGAGAGCAAGCCAGGCAAGATCAACGACCGGGCCGAATCCGCGAGATAGGGGGTGGCGGAGGCATCGTGGGTGATCGGGCCGCTCAGGCGACCGGATATCCGGTAGGGCCGTCGGCGTCGGGGAGAGGCCAGGGTACGGGCCACAGCCCGTACGGCCGGTTCGGTTCTGGATAGCGATTCGGGAAACGCGGTTGCCGGAAGCCGACCGCGCCGCCTCGGACGTCTGCACTGGGCAGGTCGAAGAAGACGCGGCCACCCGCCCAGCCGTCGGCCGGGATGTCGTACGAGGTGAACTCTCCCCGCCGCCCCTGTGGTGTCGGCTGATGGATCGTCCCGTCGGCCGCGGCGAACACGAACTCCCACAGGCTGGCACTCCCCGGACAACCCGGGGAGGCCACCGCCGCGTCGACCACCAACCAGACGCGACCATCGATGTGAGGTGCCCACCCGACCGATCTCATCGTGTAGAGCTGCCCGTTCCGGGCGATGGCCTCGTCGAGCCGGGCGAGCACCGGAAGCCCGGCAGGCGGATCGAAGGTCACACATTGCCCTTGCGTGGAGTGGACGACGAACGAACCCAGCAGAATGGCGCGGCGCGGGGCGGCCGGGTCACCCAAGGCGATGAGCTGCGGGGCATCAAGAATTTCACGGGCCGGAGGTACGGACGCCGAGGACCCACCGATCATCAGCACGGCCGCCGTCACGGCACCGACCCACACCCTCCGCACGTCTGTCGTACATCGGCACCAGCCCGACGTGGCTGAGTAGTCGTGGCTGCCGGTCGCGCCGCGCCGCCCAGTGATCAGACCCGATCATGCAGGTTGACGCGGGACCGATAGGTCTCGTAGGCCGGCTTGGGAAGGTAGTCACCGGTGCAGAGACCGAAGGTGCCGAGCGGTGATTCATCGTCGGAGTCGGCGTCGGAGAGCGCGAAGAGCTCGAACTGCGTAGCCCCCGCCGCGGCGGATGCGTCGATCAGTGCGGTCAGCGAGGAGACCTGACCCGCGGGTGTGCGGTGCGCACCGCTGGGGCTGCCCGCCTCGGCGATGTGAAGTGGCAGATCAGCGGGGAAGTGCGCCTCGGCCAGGCGGCGGCGAAGGTGGTCCAGAGCGTGCGAGGTGGCGGCGTGCACGTCGTCGAGGGGTGAGAATCCGTCGGGGTAGAGGCCGAGGCCCACGTAGTCGACATGCGCGGCGAATGCGGCGTACGGCATTGAAGTGAGGTTCTTCCAGAAGTCGTCGTCGCCGCCGAGCCATTCGGCGGGTTCGGCGAGCGAGAAGCCGACCTTGACGTCGTCGCGGACGCGGGCGCGGGCGTGGGGCAGCCCCTGGGTGAGTGCGGCGATCACGCCGGGTGAGCTGCCGTCGATGAGCGGGATGGGAAAGTTCGCCTCGAGGGTGACCTGGAGGTATCGGACCAGGTGGCCGTAGCGGTCGAGAGCGCGGTCGATGAAGTCGAGCCAGCCGTCGAGGTCGGCGACCGGTGGCAGGTAGCTGAGCACGAGGTCCAGCTCGCGGCCGCCGGTGACATACCAGTCGTCGGGCATGGTCAGGTGGTCGAGGTCGTTCGATGCGTCGATCTCTTGTTCCAGGGCGGTGTTGTCGCCGCACCAGTGGACATATTCGCGGATCACGAAGGGCTTCCCGCCGGACAGGTCGTCGACCAGTGGGCCGATCCGAAGTGGGTCGGGGGGACCGGCGCAGGTGGCTCCGGCGCGGCTGCCGACGTAGATACCGAACTTCATGCGAGCACCTCCAGGTCGCCGCCGGCGAGTCGGTCGGCGGTCTCGGTCAGCCAGGTGATCTCGGTGGCCAGCACGCGCAGCCAGTAGTGGACCTCGATCATCTGGATTTCGGGCAGGCCGGGCGGGAGCACCGGCGTCTCGCGGCGCAGGCGCTCCGCGCGAGCACGCAGCACGGCGATCGCCTCGGCGGCGGGCAGGATGCCCAGGTAGGCCACGGCGGTGAGGAAGTCGGCCGAGGCGGCTGCCGTTTCGGTGAGTCCTTCGCGAACTCGGGAACGGAACAGGTTGATCCCGGCATCGGTGGGCCGGTAGATGGTCCTGGCCGGGCGGTTGGCGACGCTCTCCGGGGCGCCGGCGATGAGCAGACCGCTGTCGGCCAGCGATTTCAGCAGCGTGACCACGCTGCTGCGGCGGATCTTGAGGTGCGCGTAGCGGGTTTCCAGGCGTGTGGTGACCTCGTAGGCATGGGCAGGTTGCTCGACGAGCAGGCCGAGGATCGGGAGTACGAGACTGTTGCGTGCGGCATCCAGCGGCATGCCGTCGACCTTATAGGCGTATACGTCTAACGGCAAGCTCCGGCGTCGTCAGGCTTCTCGGTTGGTCCCGGCATGCAGCACCCGGACGATGTTCGCCAGCCATGCGGCCTCGTCGTCGTCGCCACAGACCCAGTCGGTGAACCACTTGCTCTCCGGATCGGCGACAACCTCGAGGGCCCGGCCCGCAGCCCTGATCAACTCCTCGCCGGGATCGGTCAGGAGGGCGTCTGTCCACTCGGCGTCGTCATCGGGAACGTAGTCATCCGAACTCTGCGGATCGAGGACGACCGAGCCGCCCGGCAGCACCAGCGCGACAAGGGACGCGGCGGCGATGACCTCCTTCGGCCAGAACGGCACTTCTGTGCCGGCCGGGGCCGGGGCGAACACGGCGGCGAAGAGTTCGTGCAGGCGTGCCCTCCGCTCGTCCGCACCCATCTGAGCGAGGTCGTCGATGACATCCATCGCCTGGTCGTTGTCGAAGGGACCGTCTCCCCAGCTGCCCATCAGTCATTAGCTCACACGGCTGCGGTTACGGGCGTGTACCGTGCCGGATCATGGACGGCAGGATCTGGTTCCCCGGGAACCCGTGGCCCGATGGGCATCGGGTCGAGGACTTCGCCTGGACCGGTCGGCTCGACGAGGCCGGCCGGTTGTGGTTCGACCTCACGCTCCGAAGCGCGTTCTACGACGAGACGGGCGGCAGCGACGAAGACGAGGGTGCGGAACCGGACGACCAGTCGGACTGGGAATCCCCGATCGGCTGGAACAACTACCACCGGTGCACCCTGTCGTCGTCCTACTGGGAGGACGCCACCGGACTGCTCGCGGCGACGCCCGATCGGTCGTTCCCGCTCCTCTCCCCGGAGCCCCGGTCGCTGACAGCCGACCCGTTGCCGATCGAGGACCTGGACGCCGAACCGGCCTTCCATATCTACCTGCTCGGGCACGACTCGGTCGCCGACCACACGGTCACCTTCACCGCTGACGGCGATGGTGGCCATCGCATCGACTGGCAGGGTGCGATCGCGCTGACCTACGGGGGCGACGAGACCTTCCGCTACGGGTTCCGTGCCGAGATCCGCGGGGCCCGCCTCACCCACATCGCGTCGCCGGACGCGACGGCCGCCCCGGAGGCGCGCCGGCAGGTGGCGCACCTGCTGGCCGTACCGGAAAAGGTTGCGGAATCGCTGTTGACCGTCGCGTAGCTCACCGGCTCAGGACGGCCTGGCGGACCCGGTGACGGCGCAGGCTGAACGCCATGTCGGCCAGGGAAATCAAGATCAACAGAGCGACGATCTCCTTCGCGGTACGGTCGGCGGCTCCCGAAACGAACACGGGGGCGGCCACGACCCACGTCAGCACCACGCACATGACCAGGCTCAGGACCAGGTCGGCCTGCCGGGTCCACGACAGCCAGCGGCCCTGACCGATCACGATCGCCTGCAGCGCCAGACTCAGGATCAGCAGGGCCAGCACGACCGGACCGCGTACGGCGAGGAAGTCGTCGTCGTACTCCATGGCGTGGTAAGCGGCGGGTGCCGCCCGGCCGCCGCTGACCAGGCGCAGCATGCCCGGAGGGTCGACCAGCGCCAGCGTGCCCGCGATGTAGAACACCAGCGCCGCGAGCCGCCCGGGCCGGCTGATCCGGTCGGTCGGGATCGGGCGCGGCTTCCACGCCTCGTCCGGATGGCGCCGGCGCCACCAGCCGGCCACCGCGAACCACGCCGCGAGCAGGCCCAGCCAGGCGAACAGGAACGGCGTCGCCCGGTCGGCCGCCGCGGCCGGATCGCGCTGTGGCGGCACATGATCGATGAGCTCGCCGAGCATCGCCCCGGCCAGGATCAGCACCGCACCGCCGGCGGCCAGGGTGAACAGCCGCCGCGAGTCCGACGGGTCGATCAGCACGATCGGCGCACGGTAGCGGGCGGCGACCTCGGCGGGGCGGCCGAAACCGGCCAGCACCGCGGCCACCGCCTCCGCACGGCCGGGCCTGGTCTCGGCGGCGTCGGCCACCTCCTGGACGATCAGGTCGTGCAGCTCGCGGGCCACGTCGGCGCGCTGCCGGTGGGGCAGCAGGAGCACGACCTCGGCCACATATCCGTCGATCATCTCGTCAGGTGTCATCGCTCTGCCCCTCGTCCAGGATGTCGCCCATCGCCTTGGTCATGCCGTGCCACGTCGCCGTCAGCCTGGCCAGCAGGTCGGCGCCGGCCTCGCTGAGCACGTAGTAGCGCCGGGACGGGCCCTGGGTGCCGTGCCACTCGCTGGTCAGAACGCCCTGGCTCTCCAGCCGCCGCAACAGCGGATAGAGCGTGCCCTCCTCGATCGGCATGCCCGCCGCGATCAGGGACTGGCGCAGCTCGTAGCCGTATCGCAGGGTGCGCAGCCGGGACAGGACGGCGAGCACAACGACGCCACGGCGCAGCTCCAGTTCGAGCTTGTCGTGCACGTCGCCTACCATGCGCCACACTGTACTGTATGGCGCACAGTAGAGGCTAGTGTCAGAACGCGGCGGCGATCGGTTCGAGATCGGCGATCAGCGTGTCGAGCTCGCCGGGACCGAGGATCTCGTAGGGCGGAGCGGCCAGCTCGTCGGTCAGGGCCTCGATCCGGTCCTTCATCTGCCGGCCGGCCTCGGTGAATCCGTCGGCGGCGTCGACCAGGCCCCGGGCACGCAGGCCGTCCACGACGGCGGCCAGCTGCGGCCGGGGCAGATGGTGGACACGGCCGAACTCCTCGGGACGCATACCCAGGGAAAGCGCGAGCAGGACGTGGGCCTCGGTGCCGCCGATGCCGTGGGCGACCAGGGCGGCGTTGTGGCCGTCACCGCGGTGCTCCCGCAGCAGCGTGGCCGCGTGCCAGAGCCGGGCGACCGGCTCCGTCGGCACGGCCAGGGCCCGGAGCCCGGCATACAGCACCCGGCCCTCGGTCGGGGCGCTGACCGCCGCGCGGGTGGCGAGATCGGCGGCCCGCGCCAGGCCGGGGGAGTCGGCCAGGTCACCGATGGCCTGCCGCAGGGCCGCGGTGCTTCCCCTTTCGCGTACGGCAATCGCCTCTTGCGGGGTGACCTTGCCCCACACCCACGGGATGTGGCGCGCGACCTCGCCATCGGCGAAGTTGTAGAAGACCGCGTGGACCACCTCGGCCGGCGCCGGCCCCAGCGGCGCGGCCCGGCCCGCGAAGTAGCCGTCCCAGTAGTTGCGCATGCCGACGGCCAGGAACGCCTCGTTCGCCACCTCGGAGAACGTGACGGTGGCGATCGGCTCGATGAGCTCGAACATGCGGCGGATCTTGGCCAGTGGATGCGGCATCGCTCGACATCTCCCGCGGTCGTGGCGGCACCCTCGTGGGCGGCCGCTCACTCAACCTACGAACGATCCCGCCCGAATACGACAACGACCTCGCCGACGTCGAAAGGTCAGGTTCACAGGGGAGTCCCTCGGCCACCGGGCTGGACACCGCAGATGCGGCATGCTCTTCGGGGGCGTCGGGCCTCGTCTCCGCAGACGAAACAGCGGCCGACCGGGGAGACTCCGGCCTCGCACGCGTCGAGAACACGGCCGACCACCAGCGGGAGTGGCTCGCCCGGATGCGTCTGCGGCTCGGGGCAGTAGGCGATGCCGTTGCATCCCCAGGAGTTCCACGGATGCAGGGTGGCCGGGGACCGCCGGCCCTCCTGCTTCTCGGCCCGGCGCCGGTCGGCGAACGCGACCGCCCGGGGCAGCACCAGTGCACGGGCGGCCTCGAGCTCGTCGAGTGCGCGGACCAGGGAATCCGGGTCCTTCTCGATGCGGCGCGGGATGCGGTGGGCGGCCTCGAGATGGTTCCACGTGGCGGTGAAACCCAGCGGTGCGAAATGGTGGATGCAGTTCCGCAGCCGGGAGCGGCGGCGGTGCGGCGGCAGGCTCACGTCGCGGACCAGCCGGGCGAGCGCGGGGAAGCTTGTCACCCGGCGAGCCTAGGTGAGCCGGACCTCGACGTAGGCGTCCGGTAGCTCGGCCTCCGGCCAGGTGATCAGCAGCGGCAGCACGTCCGGGGCCGGGCGGGCCAGGGCGAACTCGGCGGTGGACTCGAAATGCCCGTCGCCGCCGCCCGACTCGCCGTACAGCGGACGCAGCTGGACCGCCTCGCCGCCGAGGACGACCGCCACCGACGGGCCCATGTGGTCGTACCGGAAGGCATCGATGTCCCCGTCGGCCATCGTGGTGACCGCCATGGCCACGCCCCCGGCGACCGCGGTCAGGCGCGACAGCACCACCACCGCCGTATCGCTGCGGCACAGGACCTGCTGCCCCGCGACGATGCGGCCCGCCTCGATCGCCGGGTGGTCCGGCGGATGCTCGCCGAGCCGGTGCCGCAGACCAGGTGGGGGAGCGGTGAACCGGGCAGGCGCCTCCCATACCGAGACGGTGCCGCGCTCGACGGCCGTCCGGCCCGGCAGCGGCAGGTCGACGACGGTCTCCGGGAACCCGATCTCCGGCCAGGCGAGGACCATCGACATCCGGTCGAACAGCGGCGGCAGGTCGACGACCGATCGGTACTCGTAGCCGTCACTCGACGTGCGCGACGGATACTCCCACAGGGCGTGATCGCCCGCGCCGAGCCAGCCGACGCGCAGGTCGAGGCCCTCGTCGTAGGCGGGCAGCAGCCTGCGGGCGGCTGCGGCGACGGCCGGAAGGCTGCGGGGGCGGCGGGCGATCAGGTCCAGCTCGACACCGCCGGGGCGGGCGATCGCGGACACCACACCGACAGTCAGCACCTGACTTTCGGCGATCAGCCCACCGCGGTGGGCCGTCACCCCCAGCGTGTCCCTCATAGCGGTCCCGGGAAACGGGGTGCCGGCCAGGACGGATCAGCGCGGAAACCGGTGTACGTGTCGTCGAACGGGAACTCGGCGGCCTCGATGAGCTTGATCAGCCGTTCCCCCTCGGCGCGGATCACCGGGGCCTCGTCGGCGTCGAAGTAGAGCGGGTGACCGATCCGGCCGGCGAACTCCTCGACGTCCTTCCACCGCCACTCCCGCTCCGCCGTGGCGACGACGTCCAGGACATGGTCGGTGGTCTCCACCCCGTCGTCGCGGCGGGTGAACGGCGCCTCCAGATTCACGTACCAGCCGGTGAAGACACCCTCCTGGAAGAACCACCACACCGAGTACGCCGCGTCGGCCGGCATCAGGATCAGGACGTCCGAATACAACCATCCACGGGCTTCCAGCACCGGCGACACCATGGCGTCCGGCGACACCTCGTGGGCGCTGGCCCCGCCGGCGTCGACGAGTGTCGCGAAGTCACCGCCGACGGGCTGCCACAACAGCAGCCCGTCCGCGTCGTCGCGGATCACCCGCATGGCCTGCGCCCACATCAGCCACTCGCCGCGAACGTATCGACGAACGATGGTCTGCCCCGGCTCGAATCGCATTCGGGAACCGTAACCCGCGAACGCCAGTCAGGCGGTGGCCAGCGCCTCCGCCGGGGTCAGGCGGGCCGCCCGCCACGCCGGATACAGACCGGCCAGCGCCCCGATCACCACCGCCGCCCCCGTGCCACCGGCGACCGCCGTCATCGGCAGCGCCAGCGGCCAGCCCATCGCCAGCGCGTACCCGGCACCGGCGGCGAGCCCGGCGGCGACACCGGCGACCCCGCCGAGTGCCGACAGGGTGACCGATTCGGTGAGGAACTGCATCCGGATCTGCCGCCGGGTCGCCCCCAGCGAGCGACGCAGCCCGATCTCCTGGCGGCGTTCCAGCACCGAGATGACCATGACGTTGGCGACCCCGACCCCACCGGCCAGCAACGCGACCGCGCCCAGCCCCAGGAACAGGGCGTCGAACGTCTCCTCGGCGGCCGCCTCCGCCTCCAGTTCCCGGGCGGGCGAGGTCACCTCCACCTCGGCGGGATTGCGTGGATTGATCGTGGGGGCCAGTAGCTCGTACACCGTGGAAATCCGGTCGTTGATCGTGCGGATGTAGAGGGTGCTCGCGTGGCCACCGAAGCCGAGCCCGGTCGCGTAGGACCAGCCGATCAGCGCCGACCGGTCGATCTCCGGGGCCAGCGGCAGCGTGTTCAGGATGCCGGTGACCAGGAACGACCGCCCGGCGATCCACACGTGCGCACCGGCCGAGGCGATCCCGAGCCGGTCGGCGGCGACCGCGCCGAGCACCACCGCCGGATAGCGGCCGGTGGCGGCGTTCAGGAACGCCCCGGACCGGACCGTGCCGCCGAGCGTGCCGAGCAGGTCCTCGCGGGCCGCCTGCACGGCGATACCGCTGGTCACCGCCGGGTTGATCCGGTCGTTACGGCGCACCGTCGCGTCGCTGACCAGCCCGATCGCCGACACGTCGGTGACGCCGGGGATCCGGCCGGCCATGCCTTCGGCCTCGGCCGGCAGCGTCGAGTCCTGGCCGGTCAGGCTGCGGCCGGGGGAGGCGGCCAGCAGGTTCGAGCCGAGCGCCCGGATCTCGGCGATCAACCCGGCCCGGCTGACCGCGCCGATCCCGGCCAGCGCGACCATCGCGGCGACCCCGATGGCGATGCCGAGCGCCGACAGCACCGCCCGCAGCGGACGGCCGCGCAACCCCTCGAAACCGACCCTGGCCAGGTCGCCGGTGTGCAGCCGGGCCGGGGCGGGCAGCGGGACACTCACGAGACCACCCGGCCGTCGTGGATCTCCACGCGGCGCGGCAGGGCGGCGGCCACGTCCCGGTCATGGGTGATGACGACGACCGCGGCACCGTCCCGGTGCAGGCCGTTCAGCACCTCCAGGACCCCGACGCCGGCGGCCGAGTCGAGATTGCCGGTGGGCTCGTCGGCCAGCAGCAGCGCCGGTTCGCCGACCACCGCCCGGGCGATCGCGACCCGCTGCTTCTCGCCGCCGGACAACTGATGCGGGCGGTGGCCGAGACGGTGCCCGAGACCGACACGCTCCAGGGCGGCCCGGGCCAGCAACCGGCGGCGGCGCCGGGAGCAGCCGTGATAGAGCAGGCCGGTCGCCACGTTGTCCACCGCCGACAGGTGCGCGGTCAGGAAGAACTGCTGAAAGACGAAACCGATCCACCGCGCGCGTACGGCAGCCAGCCGCCGATCCGGCAGGCGCGCCACGTCGTGCCCGTGGATCCGCACCAGCCCCGTGGTCGGCGTGTCCAGCGTGCCCATCAGCTGCAGCAGCGTCGACTTGCCCGAACCGGACGGCCCGACGATCGCCACCAGCTCACCCGCGTCGACCGTCAGCGACGCGTCGTGCAGGGCACGCACCCCGCCGGGATAGTCCTTCGTGGCGTTCTCGACAGCCACCAGTGGCGTGCTCACGAGGCCGGCACCTGCACCTTCGCGCCCTCGGCCAGCGCGCCGGTCACCTCGACCAGGTCGCCGTCGAAGATCCCCAGCGTGACCGGCACCGACGTGACCGCGCCGCCGTCGCCGACCACACTGACCGTGTAGGTGCGGTCGGCGGCCAGCAGCGCGTTCACCGGCACGGCCAGCACATTCCGACGCTCGCCGCTGGTGAATGCCACGACCACCGGGGCACCGTCGAGCCGGCCCGCGTCGGACGGCCGATCCAGCCCGATCAGGACGGTGATCGTCGCGGACTCGGTGCTCTGCCCGGTCTGGGAGCGGGCGTTCGTCGTCTCGGCGGTCGCGACCGTGCCGACCTCGGTGATCCGGCCGGTCGTCGACGCACCGCCGGGCAACTCGATGCGGACCGCCGCCTCCGGCACGGCCAGCCGCTGCGACCCGACCGGCAGCTGCACCGTCACCTGCCGGGTGGTCCCGGACGCGGTCAGGATCGTGCCGGCCGCCGGACCGCTCGGAACAGCCGTCAGGGAGGTGATCCGGATCGGTCCGGGCAGAACGATCACATCACCGGGCCCGACCGTGCCGGTGACCGTCGTGCCGAGAGCCCTCTGCCAGCGCCGGACCGCCGCCCGGGTGGCCGAGGTGAACCGGGAGTCGACGGTCAGGTCCTGGCCGTACCCCATCGCCTTGAGGTTCCGCTCCAGGACCCTGACGTCACTGCCGCGGGAAACCCCTGATCCGAGGGTACGGAACAGAGGCGCCGCACCGAACAGCAGCGGCACCACCCGCCCGTCCACCCGGAACACCGCCCGCCCCCGCCCGACGATCTCCCCGACCCCCGGAAGCCAGGTGATCCGCCCGGAACCCGGACCCAGCACCGTGAACGACCCGCCGTACCCGAGCGTCCCGTCCACCCGGGTCGCGCTCGACAGATCCGTGCGCTGAACAGAAACGGTCGGCAGGTCGACTGGCTGCTCCGCCGCCGGAGTCGGCGCACCACACGCCCCTAGGGAGAGCAGCGCCACCATCGTGCCTTTCACGTAGGACATGCCGCCGAGCCTGGCCACCCGCCGGTTTCGTGCCGGTGACCGCCACGAAACCCCGCCGCTGTGAGAATCGAGCGATGCGGATACTCGTGGCCGAGGACGAACCGTTCCTCGCCGACCTGGCCGCCGACGGCCTGCGCGCCCACGCGATGGCCGTCGACGTCACCCACGACGGCGCGACCGCCCTGGAACGCCTCGCCGTCAACGACTACGACGTGCTCGTCCTCGACCGCGACCTGCCCCGCGTGCACGGCGACGACGTGTGCCGCGAGGTCACCCGCGCCGGCGGGCCGGTGCGGATCCTGATGCTGACCGCCTCCGGCGAACTCCACGACCGGGTCGGCGGCCTCAACCTCGGCGCCGACGACTACCTGGCCAAACCGTTCGCCTTCGAGGAACTCGTCGCCCGGATCCGGGCCCTCACCCGCCGCACCGGCCGGCCGCTGCCGCCGGTGCTGCGCCGCCACGGCATCACCATGGACACCACCGTGCGTGAGGCCACCCGCGACGGCCGCCCACTGCGGCTGGCCCTCAAGGAGTACGCCGTCCTGGAGGTCCTGCTCCGCGCCGAAGGAGCCGTCGTCAGCACCGAGGAACTGCTGGAACGCGCCTGGGACGAACACATCGACCCGTTCACCACCGCCGTCAAGGTGACCATGAGCAAACTGCGCGCCAAACTCGGCGACCCGCCGGTCATCGTGACCGTCCCCGGACGCGGCTACCGCCTGTGAGCGGCTCGGTCCGGACCAGGATCACCCTGCTCTACGGCGGCTTCTTCACCGTCATCACCGTCGCCGTGCTGCTCACCGCCCTCGGCTTCCAGCGCTGGTTCACCGCCGTCGCCATCGGCCGCGGCGGCGCCGAATGCCAGGGCGACCAATGCGACGCACCGCCGGTCCAGGACCTTCAAGAGAGGGTACGCCAGGGCCAGCGCCTGACCACCCTGGCCGCGATCGCCGTCATCGCCGTACTCGGCTTCGCCGTCTGCTGGTGGCTGACCGGCCGGCTGCTGCGGCCGCTGCACCGGATCACCGCGACCGCCCAGCGGCTGTCGCTGTCCACACTCCACGAGCGCATCGGCCTCACCGGCCCCGACGACGAGTTGCGGCGGCTCGCCGACACGTTCGACGCGATGCTGGACCGGCTCGAACGGGCCGTCGACAGCCAGCGCCGGTTCGTCGCCAACGCCTCCCACGAACTGCGCACCCCACTGGCTGTGCAGCGGACCGCCATCGAGGTCGGGCTGGCCGACCCGACACCCGAACGTCTCCGGGTGATCCGCGCCGAACTGCTGCGCAACACCCTGCGCTCGGAACGTCTCATCACCGGGTTGCTGCTGCTCGCCAAGGGGGAGCGGGGGCCGGACGTGCGTACCTCCGTGGATCTCGCCGCCGTCGTCGCCGAGGTCGCCGGGCAGACCGCAAGCGACGTGCCGGTGGCGTTCCACACGCCCGGCGCCGTCGTCGTCCCCGGTGACGAGGTGATGCTCGCCCAGCTGGTGACCAACCTGGTGCAGAACGCGGTCCGCTACAACGTGCCCGGCGGCTCCGTCACGATCACCCTGACCCGTCCGGCCCGCCTGACGGTCACCAACACCGGCCCGCTGATCCCCGCCGACCGGGCCGGCGACCTGTTCGAACCGTTCCGCCGCCTCGACACCGACCGCACCGCCGGTTCGACGTCGGCCGGGCTCGGCCTGTCCATCGTGGCCGCGATCGCCGGCTCCCACGGCGGCACCGCCACCCTCACCCCGAACCCGGACGGCGGCCTCACCGTCCACGTCGACCTGCCCGCGGTCGGACACGTCACATCCCGGCCTCCTCCTCGCAGCCGGCCTGGAGCTCCTTCAGGTTCGCCGGAGCCTGCTGGTCGATCTGGAGCTGAGGCCGCTCCATCGTCGGATCGGTCACCTTGATCCCCTTGTCCCGCAGGCACTGGGCGACCTTCACATACCTGTCCAGCTCCTCGGCCGACGGCTTCTGATACATCCCGGGCGGCGCCACACTCCGGCAGGCCCCCTCGGCGGCGTCGATCTTCGCCCGGTCGGTCCCGAGCGGCATCGTGTAGCCGTCCCCGGGCTTGATCTTCACCGGCAGCCCCTGCCCCTGCAGACACTCCGCATAGGCGACCACCTTGGTGAACGGATCCGCCACCCCGGACGGCGGCGTGTCCCCGGGACCCTCCGGCTCCTCGGTGACGGCACATCCGGTCAGCGCGAAACCCAGCGCGACGACGACAACGGCAACCTTCTTCATGCCCGCCAGCGTGCGGCGCGGCAGGTTTCACCCCGGTGACCCCTTTTGCCGGTACGGACGCTGGCCGTGGCCGCGGCGATTGGGTAGCGTCGGATTCGTCGTAACGATCAAGGTCGATTGGTCGGCCGTGCTCAGCGGAGGCGGGTGTCGATTCAGCCGGATGATCGAGTTTGCGCTTCTGCTGCCGCCCGACGCCGATCAGGCCGACGCCGACTCCCTGCGCGCCTGGCTGCGCGCCGATCCGGACCTTCGCGGCCGCCTGCATGCCGACGAGTCGTATCCGCCGTCGGCGGGGGCGATGGGCGATGCGGCGTCGATCGTGGTCACACTGGACTCCGTCGCCTCGTCGCCGGCGCTGGCGAGAGCACTGCTCGGCTGGATGCGGGCCCGCCCTGATCCCCCCGTCCTCACCGTGTCCACGGGTAATGGCTGGGAGGCCCGGCTGGACCCGGGTTCGGCCGTCGCGGGCATCGCGAGCCGGCTCTCGACGGCACTCGCCGAGGCAGCCGGCCCGCCGATCATGACCCGGCCCGACCCGTCGTGGCCGGACCCCGCCGGTCTGCCGCAACAGCAGCCCCGTGTGCCGCGCCAGCCCGGCCCGCGGGATCCCCGGCCGGTTCCTCCGCCTCGATCCGGGTCCGAGGAGGTGGGGCGAAGCGGTCCCCAGCAGGGCTCGCCTCGCGGTCCCCAGCAGACGAGTCCGCCGCGCGTCCACCTACCGGACCGAGCCGGCTCGACAGCGATCCTCATCGGTGTCAGTGACTACACCGACCCGGCGTTGTCCGGCCTGTCCACGGTCCAACGCGGTCTCCGTGCCCTCGCCGACGCCCTGACCGATCCCGCCAGGAGCGGTTTCGCCGCCGACCGGTGCCTCATCCTGCACAACCCCGGTCTGCACGAGGTCAGCCGCGCGATCGCCGAGGCCGGACACACGGCCACCGACACGGTTCTCGTGTACTTCGCCGGTCACCTGATCGTCGACGAGGGCGAGACCTTCCTGGCGATGCACGACACGGACCCCGCGCGCCTGCGGTGGAGCGCCCTCCCGATCGACGACCTCCGCCGCGAGCTGGAGCGTTCCACGGCTCGTCACCGGCTGCTCGTCCTCGACGGTGCCCTGTCCGCCGCGGCCGGGTCCGACTCCACCCGCCAGGCGCTGGCCCACATCGAGATCGACAGAGGCGAGGTGCTGGTGATCGCCTCCGGTTCCCGGCCCGCGTCCGAGGCTGCGACCGGCGTGGGCACGGCGTTCAGCGGCGCGCTGCTCGACAGCGGTCTCCGCCCGTTCCCGGCCGGGCCATCCCTGCTCGGCCTGCAAGAGGTCTACCGAGGTCTCCAGCCCCGACTGTCCGGCCCGGACGATCTCCTCTACCTCAAGTCGCACGACCGCGACAGGGTTGGCCTGCTCCGCAACGGCAAACCGCCCGACCATTGGGTTCTCCCGGGGCCGGGCTACCCGACGTCGGCGGTGAACACCGCACTGCCGGCCCGGATGCCGAGGTTCGTCTCCTTCGCCGAGGCCCGGCGGCGGCTGGCGAGCGCGTGGCGGTCCGCCGTCGTAGCGGTACGTGACGTCCTCGACCTCTCCCTGCCCGACCGCAAGAGCGCCCACGCCGCGGCCGACCGGGCCGTCGACGCCTCCTGGGCGCGCCTGGAAGACCAGTTCGACCAGCTCACCCGTGAGATCGGACCGCCATTCGACGCGGACGACGACCGTTCGAGGGGACCCCATGACCGACCCTGAGCAGGAGTGGCAGAGCCTCAAGGTCTGGGACCGGGTCGCCGAACTGGAGAAGGGGTCACCGGACACCGCGGACAAGCTGATCGCGATCCTGGTGGCCGAGCGCAAGCACGTCCACCGTCTCGAGTGGGCCCACTGGGCCCGGCAGATGGTGGGCGTGGTCCTCGGCTTCGGATGCGTCATCACCATGGCGCTGCTCGCCTGGCACTACGCCGACCTCGGCTCCCCACTCAACGGCGCCCTCGTGATGAGCGCCGGCACCGCCTCCATCGTGGCGATCTTCGTGACCGGAAAGTACATCGGCCGCGGACCCAAGTAGAAACTCGATGGCTGCGCCCGAGCGCGGCGTGGCAACATCTGCGGCGGGTCGCTAGCTCAACTGGCAGAGCATTCGGCTGGTAGCGCGTCCGCCTTCCGTTCAGCGCGGTCATGGGGGCGCTTCCTTCTCCTTATTGGATCGAAGGGTTCGGGGTTCGAGTCCCCGGCGGCCCACTTCGAAACGGCAACACCGCCGGCGGGGGACGGAGGAATCACGTGCACGAGAAGACGATCATTCAGAAGACGCTGCGCGTGCCCGCGAGCGACGGCACGGCCGGTGACGGGACCGCGGTGGCGCGGCAGCTCGACGCGGTCCTGCTCGATGTCGGGTTCGCGGCGTCGCGGGGACTGCTCGACCACGTCGGCGGGCTCGCGCCCGAGCCGGCCATGGATCTCGCCGCCACCGTCGTGGCGGCGGTGCGGGAGCTGGTCGGTGACCACGTCCAGCACAACACCTACTTCATCGGCTTCCCGGACGGCGTACCGGACACGCTCGATTTCTGGATGGAGCGGATGCGCGCCGCGGTCGCCGCCGGCAGCGGCGCGACGGTCCTGCCGGGCATGGTCGACCTCCTGGACCTTCCGGGGTACGGCTCCTACCAGCACACCTACGCCGACATGCTGGCCGTCCACGACGAGCTGATCGCATCGGCCGGTGACCGGCTCACCATCCTGCACCTCGGTGACTCCGCCGAGCGGGAGGCCGAGCGGCTCTACCTGGCGCTGGCCGCCAGCGTGACGCCGCACGGCCCCGCCGATCTCGCCATCCTCGGCGAGCTCGCGGTGACCTGCGCCGACGGCCCGCAGCCGGAAACCGTTCCGGTGCGGGAGAACCGGGCCGTGCTCAACGGCGTCCGGATCGTCCTCGGCCGGCCGCTGGTCGCCGTCGACACGGTGACCGACGTGCTGCGCCTGGCCTGCCAGGTCTCCGGCGGTGACGTGTCGCTGGCCGAGCCGACCCGGTTCCGGACCTTCCGCCGGCCCGAACGCCGGGTGCTGCTGGCCGCCCTCGACGAGGTCGTCGGCGCGAGCCCGGCGAAACTCGCCGACGTGACGCGACTCGCCGAGCGCTGGAAGAGGCTCGGAGAAAAGCTTCACCCGCATGAGTACGGCCAGTGGCCCCACGCCCAGAAGGTGTTCGCCGTCGCGCGCGACGAGATCCGGGTGCCGACCCTGGCCGGCCGGGCGGAGAGGGCGTTCCGCGACGACGCACCGGTTCGTGCCGCACGGATCCTGTCGGCCGCACCGGGCCAGCTGCTGCGCGCCGCGGACCGGCTGCTGCGGGTGACCGCGGTGCCGGAGCGGGCCGCCGTGCTCGACGCGGTGTCCGGGGCGCTGGCGTCGGCGTCCGGCCGGGTGCTGCTGTCGCTGCGCGAGCACGTCGCGAACCGGCTGTCCCCGGATGTGGCCCGGATGTACGTAAACCGGTTTCAGCGTTCCTGGGTCGGCCCGGACACCCGCGAGCCGCTGCCGGCCGACCTGGTGGACGAGCTGTCGGCGCTGCTCGACGGCGAGATCAGCACCCGGCTGCCGGAGCCGGGACGGCCGCTGCTGGTCGACCCGGACGTGCTCGGCGTCGCCCTGCCGCTGTCGGGCAAGGCGTCCGAGGCCGGCTTCGCGGTGCTGCCCCGTGGTTCGCGGGCGCCGGTCTCCGGTGAGCTGCTGCGGTTCTTCATGTACTGGCGGCAGACGGCCCGCCGGACCGACTACGACCTGTCGATGCTGCTGCTCGACGACGACTTCCACAGCGCCGGCCAGGTGTCGTGGACGAATCTGCGCGGCAACGGCATGAAGCACTCCGGTGACCTCACCGACGCCACCGACGGCGCCACCGAGTTCATCGACGTGACCCTGACCGTCGGCGCGCCGTACGTGGTGCCGCAGGTCAACATCTACTCCGGCGAGGGGTTCGAGGAGGTGGCCGAGTCGATGTTCGGCTACCAGACGCGGACCGCCGAGCAGAAGGGCGCCCCGTTCGAGCCGCGGGCGGTGCGGGCCCGGTCGCAGATGCGCGGCCGCGGCCGGGTGGCGCTGCCGATGGTGTTCGCGAAGGGCGAGACCGGCTGGCAGGCGGTGTGGCTGCACCTGTACCTGAACGGACATCCCGCATTCAACCGGGTGGAGGGCAACACGCTCACCACGGCACACCGGGTGCGTGCCCTGATGGAACGGCGCTACCTGACGCTGTCGTACCTGCTCGACCTGTGGCGTCCTCGCGCGGACGTGACGGTGTGGGACGGGGTGCTGCCGGACGAGCCGGTCACCTGGATCGGCATCGAGGCTCCCGAGGGGCTGCCGGAGGGGTCGGAGATCTATACGCTGGATCGGCTCGGTGAGCTGATCCCCGAGTGAGGACCACCGAGGTCATGCGGGAGCTTCCTTCTATTTCCGTTCAAATCGGGAACCTCCGCTCTGCGGAGGATCTGGCATAAAGCGCCCGCGCTCTCCTCGGCTGTGGCCGGCGACTCCCCGGAGTCGCCGGCCACGAACATCTCCGGGCACCCGGACCGGTTCTCAGGCGATCAGTAGTGGCACGGCCTGGCCGGGCCACCGGGCGGTGACCGTGAGCCGTGCGTCGCCGAAGGCGGCGATGATCGAATGGGGTCCGGCGTACGGGCCGTACAGCAGGGCGGCGAAGGTTCGTGCCTGCTGATCGGTGATGTTGCCGCGCCAGCCGATCGCCTGGGTGACGGTCCCGGATCGTCGGTCGTCGCGCCATGCCATGTGGCGAGCGAGTTGTTCGGAGTCGCAGAAGTTGAACACAACCGTGTGGGGACGAAAGGCGGCCGCGCGGATGGCTTGCGCGATCGCGGCGGGTTCCACGGCCATGGGCGTGCCGTCGATGGTGAGGTGGATCAGTCCCATGTCAGCGTGGGCGGCGAGATGCACGACAGTGGGCTGATGCTGCTCGATCTCCCGCCGAAACTCGGCGATCTCGATGTTCGCCCGCTCGATGACGATCGCCCGCGGAGTCAAGGCTTTGCGGATGCAGGCGGCTTCACTGGCGAAGTCGTTGCCGTTGACCGTGGGGTCGCCCATTGCGACGAGGACGGGACCTGCGGGCTCCGGGTCCGTCGCTGACCTGTACCCCGCTGCGAGGGACGGCAGGGGCACGGGCGAGACGGGGTGGTTCCGGGGCGTGGCACCACGCCAGCTGCGCAGGTCATCGGCACTCACCCCGAGCGCCCCAGCGATCTCGTCCCAGGTGACATCCTCGGCGCGGTAGTCGCGAGCGGCGGCGACCGCCGCAGCGAAGGCGTGGTGGCGTTCGGCGTCGGGGGTCGTGGCGATCAGGATGACGTATTGCGCCAGGCGAGCCCGCTCCCCGGACGTCAGCGGGCGGGTGCCCCGGTGACCGTCGCGGGTCATGGCGACGAGACGGGTTCCGTAGTCGCTGGCGGTGTGTCGGCATCCGGCGTGGTCAGGAGACCGGCAAGATCGAGCAGGAGCTCGGTGATGTCGGGTACGCGCTCGGCCAATGCGGACAGTCGCGCGGCCGCTGCGCGGCGGGTCTCCTGGTCGCCCTGTTCGGCTGCCATACGAACGAGTTCTCGGGCCTGGTCGTCTCCGCCCACTTGGCGGGCCGTGAGGACGGCCGCCACGTAGGGGCCGACGAACGGGCTGCGGCTCAAGCTCGGTGCGGCGAACCAAATCTCGGCCAATTGGTCGAGGTCGGCGCGCTCGATCGCGGCCAGCGCGGCCTCGACCGCGTCGGGTGCATCGAGGACGATGTCGTACACAGTGTCGATCGGCATCGAAGCGGACAGCCGGGCGATGGCCAGGTGTTGCTGAACGACGGGGTCTGCGGCGATGGCTGCCAGGATTTCGACGGTCCTGGGATCGGTGAGCAGGCCTGGGTGGCTGCGCAGGTACCGGCGGGACGCGGTCCAGGTCGGAGTTTCCAGCCAGCCGTAGACCAGGGTCTGGTGCTTCTCGTCGGCCTGGAGCGCGTCGAGGACGGTGTCCAGCCCTTGTTCCTCGGCTGCGTCGAGTACCTCAAGAACGTGGACGATCGCGGGGTTGTCGCTGTAGAGGGGGGCCAGAGCAGCACGCACCGGTCGCGCCGACGGCCCGAAGACGGACTGTGCCTCGGGCAATCGGAGGACGACGGCCCGTTCCACCCAGCTCGTCTGGGCCAGTACCCGGTTGAGTAGGGCGACAGTCTCGTCCGGCAGCGGTTCGGCGATCCAGCCCGGCCAGCCGGCCGGGGGATCATCAGGTTCCAGCTCCATCACGGCAGTACGGACAGCGCGCCGCGCACGGGCACCGCGCTGCGGGTGTTCCTCGTCGTCCGCGCGGCTGGCTGCCCGAATGAGATCGCGGGTGACGTCACCGACCAGGCCGGCCTCTCGTGCCCGCCAGCGTGCCAAAGCCACGTCCAGTTCCGCCCGGGGTCCGGCGTCCAATTCTTCGCCCGCCGCCTGGAACACGGCGACCGCTTCCTCCCGGCGGCCCAGCTCCGAGAGCCGAATGCCGAGGTTGTTCAACGACATCGCCAGATCGGGCAGGTAGGCGCCGGGGTTCGCCTCGGCCAACCGCCGGTAGATGGCGACAGCTTCCTGGCTGGGTTCCAGCGCCTCGTCCCGGCGGCCCAGCTCCGAGTGCCGGATACCGAGGTTGTTCAACGACGCCGCCAGGTTGGGCAGGTAGGCGCCGGGGTTCGCCTCGGCCAGCAGCTGGTAGATGGTGACGGCTTCCTGGCTGGGCTCCAGCGCCTCGTCCCGGCGGCCCAGCTCCGAGAGCCGGATACCGAGGTTGTTCAACGACATCGCCAGGTCGGGCAGGTAGGCGCCGGGGTTCGCCTCGGCCAGCAGCTGGTAGATGGTGACGGCTTCCTGGCTGGGCTCCAGCGCCTCGTCCCGGCGGCC
>NZ_JBHSBL010000001.1:43480-116251 GCF_042650585.1 Actinoplanes subglobosus | reverse complement strand
GCGCCGGCGAAGGCAGCGCCGGCGAAGGCAGCGCCGGCGAAGGCAGCGCCGGCGAGACACGTAAGCCCGGTTGGCGACGGCACGCCGGTCTGTGATGGCACGGCAGCCGACCCGCCCAAGTCGCTCGGCCCTGGCACGAAGGCTGCGGCGGCCAACACAGGCATCACAGCCAGCTCCGATGCCTCGGTCGACACCGAACGCACCGTATCGTCAATCGTGTCGGCTGGCTCCGCTGAGATGCCGGCTGGCTCCGGTGAGATGCCGGCTGGCTCCGGTGAGGCAGCGGACGTCGGGGCGGCGGAAAGCTTTCGGGCCGAGGCTTGTTGGCGCTGGTCGGGAATCGGAGGCCGTGCGGGTGCTTCTGCCGGTCGGGTTCGGTCGCCTCCTACCGCGGGTGCCGGCTCGGCATCGCGGAGACGACGAAGCTTCTCGGCATGGCGGCGTTGTAAGCCCCAGGCACGGTGGCGCTCGTGTTCACGCCGAAATTCATCGCGCGCCGCAGAATAGTTTCGAGACCGGGTCCGGTCACGCATCGACGCCACATCTGCCCTACTGAATAGCGATCCCTGCCCCATGCATGAATCCTCCCTCGCCCCGATCCGAAAATGTCAGCTGTGGATCATGCCAAATCAAATCCATGGAATATCGCACTACTTTCTCACGAGATTCGAACACGGTTTCAAGTGGTGGCAAAAAGAGGAAAGCGACCATCATCACAGAATGCAGCGAATACGCCGCCGGGCTGTTCCAGAGGGCACCTTTCCGAGCAGCGACGGACACGCATCGACTCAACGCAAGAGGTGCGGCCTCTCTGGGTCCGAGAAGAGCGGGAGGGAGGAGGGAGAGGCAATGAGTACGGCGAGCGAGAGCGGGAGGGAGAGCCGGAGGGAGGAGAGAGCGGCGACCGAGAGCGGGAGGAAGGAGAGAGCGGCAAGCGAGAACGGCGACCAAGAGAGGAAGGAAGGAGAGAGCGGCAAGCGAGAACGGCGACCGAGAGCGGGAGGAAGGGAGGGAGGGAGGGAGGAGAGAGCGGGAAGGAGGAGAGAGCGGCAAGCGAGAACGGCAAGGGGGAGGGAGCGAAGGAGGAGGGAGGGAGGGAAGGAAGGTGGAAGGGAGGAGAGAAGCCAGAGAGGACACCGGCGAAGAACCACGAGCGCAAGCAGAAGCGGAACCGGGACCGCACGGAGAACAAGAAGCGACGGCGCAAGCCAGACAAAGCGGGCGGAGGTCAGGGATCGGTGGCGGGAACGGGCGGCGGGTGCCAGGGACGGTGACGTTCGGTAGAGGATTCGGAGCCGGCTGCCCGCCGCTCAGCTGCTTCGCCTGCGAGACCTGTCGCGATCTCCAGGCTTCCGATGGAAGGGCGCCCGGGATCGCGCCCGAAAGCGACCGTCAGGCAGCCGCCGGATCAGGATGGACGGCCGGCCGGGGACGGAAGTTGCCGCGGCGGCGGGCCAGGCGGAACAGGTAGGCAGTGGCCACAAGGCTGGCCAGGACCGCGAAGATGCTGGCCTCCGGGCCGAACGTGCCGCCGGTCAGTGCGGCCGGGCCGTCGAACACGCCGCGGAACAGGCCCGGCGTGGAGCTGTCCGCGCCGGAGACGGGGACGCCGAAGATGCCGCCTTCGGCGAAGTTCCAGCCCAGGTGCAGGCCGATCGGCAGCCACAGGGCGCGGGTCGCCACGTAGGCGGTGCCCGCCATCAGCCCGGCCGCGACGATCGCCAGGGCGCCGCCGATGGCCGTGGGGTCGTTGACCAGGTGCAGCAGGCCGAACAGGGCGGCGGAGACGGTCAGCGCCGGCCAGGTTCCGGCGCGTTCTTCGATCTGGCGGAACAGGATGCCGCGGAACAGCACCTCCTCGACCGTCGCGACGCCTGTCATCAGGCCGAGGATCGCGAGCATCCCGCTGAACGAACCCCAGCCGTCGATCCGGAAACCACCGCAGATCGCGATGGCCAGGACCGTCGCCGTGAACAGGCCGACGCCGGCGAGCGTCCCGCGCCACAGCGTCCGGAACCGGCCCGGTTCCGGCAGGTCCTCCGGTTCCTTCCGTTCGATCCGGCGGGTCGTCCAGGCGTACAGACGGATGGTCGCGAAGGCCGCCGCCGCGCCTGCCGCGAGTGACAGGATCGCGCTGCCGGACAGTGCGTTGAGGGTGGTCACCACCAGCGCGTCGACGGCGATGAAGATGAGCAGGAGGGAGAGCGGCCGGGCAAGACCTCGGGCAAGGCGTTTCATGGGTACGACGCTAGGCCGCCTCGCATCGACGATCATCGCCCCGCGGCGGACACCTGCGGTAGCTCTCCCGGGGGACGGCCGGGCGGCACCATCGGGCCGCGGTGGACACCTGCGGTAGCTCTCCCGGGGGACGGCCGGGCGGCACCATCGGGCCGCGGTGGACACCCTGCGGTAGCTCTCCCGGGGGACGGCCGGGCGACACCGTAAAGCCGGATTGCTAGGTGACCAGGCCCGCCCGATGGGCGAGGATCACTGCCTGGACCCGGTCCCGTAGGGCCAGTTTGGTCAGGATCCGCGAGACGTAGGTCTTCACCGTTTCGTGGCTGATCACCAGTGCCTCCGCGATCTCCGCGTTGGACAGGCCCTCGGCCATCAACCGGAACACCTCCGACTCGCGGGCCGTCAACGCGTTCAGGCGGGCGTCCGGAGCCCCCATGGATGGCCGGATTCGATCACCGAAGCGGCCGACCAGCGCACGGGTCACGGCCGGGGCCAGCAACGCCTCGCCTCGGGAGATCGTCCGGATGCCGTCGATCAGTTCGGCGGGCTGGGCGTCCTTGAGCAGGAAACCGCTGGCGCCCGCCCGCAGTGCCTCATAGACGTAGCTGTCCAGGTTGAACGTCGTCACCACGAGAACCTTCATCGGGTCGGCGACGTCCGGGCCGGCCAGGCGGCGGGTTGCCTCGATGCCGTCCAGCAGGGGCATCCGGATGTCCATCACCACGACGTCGGGGCGCAACCGGAGGGCCTCGCGTACGGCGGCTTCACCGTCGGAGGCCTCGCCGACCACCTCAAGATCCGGCTGGAGACCGAAAAGGGTCACAAATCCGGCCCGGATCAGAGCTTGATCGTCACAGACCAGGACCCGGATCATGTGCGGCCTCCGCGGGGCAGCCATGCCCGTACCGTGACATCGCCGTCCGGGCCCGCGGCCGCGTCGAACGTGCCGCCGAAGATCTTGATCCGCTCCTGGAGGCCGGTCAGGCCCCGGCCGGGCCGGATCGGGCCGCCCGGCGGACCGTGCGGTGAGCCGGCGGTGACCACCTCGATCAGCGTGCCGTCGCCGTCGTGCCGGACCAGCACCCGCGTCGGCCGGCCCCGCGCGTGTTTGACCGCGTTCGTCAGGCCCTCCTGAACCACCCGGTGCACGGCGAGCCCGAGGCCACCGTCCGGCCCGGGCCCGCCCTCCTCGGCGAAGTCGACCGGCTGACCGGCGCGGCGCATCCGGTCCACCAGGTCGGCGAGGCGGCTTTCGGCGGGTTCTTCACGATCGACACCGTTGTCGAGTACGCCGAGAAGCACCCGAAGTTCAGCGAGGGCCTCCCGCCCGGCCCGGCCGACGGCGGCGACCGACTCCCCGGCCCGGTCCGGCTGGGGTCCGATGAGCAGGCCCGCGGTGTCCGACTGCACGACCATGGCGGTCACGTGATGGGTGACGACGTCGTGCAGTTCCCGGGCGATGCGGGCGCGTTCGGCGGTGACGGCCGCGCCGATGCTCTCGAGCCGGCGGCGCTGTTCGTCCCGCTGGCGGGCCCGCACCCCGTGCCCGGCCGCCCAGCAGGCGGCGAGCAGTGCGGCGAAGGTGGCGAAGTCGATGACACGTTCGGCCGAACCGCGCAGGTGCAGGGCCACCGCGAGCACGACGTAGGCGACGGCAGCCGTCGCGGCGACCGCCCGGCGGGGGTGTTCCTGGTGGGCGCCGGCACTGTAGAGGGCGACGAGCAGGGCGAGCCCGGCGACGGTCGGTGGGTACCCGGCCAGCTGGTGGGCGGCGAAGGCGGCGGCGATGATCGCCAGGCACAGCGCGGGCCGGCTGCGGCGCAGGGTCAGGGCCAGCGCCTGGATCAGCAGCAGGACCAGGCTGATCCGGTCGTCGGCGCGCAGATGCAACTCGCCGATCTCCAGGCCGAGCTCGGCGATCCCCGGCACGAACGCCGCCACGGCGAGCAGGACCGCTCCGGCCGCGTCCCGGATCATCGGGTCCCGAGCTCTCCACCAGCGCACCGGGGGATCCTAGCCCCGCCCACCGGTCAGCCTCGCATCCGACGATAAATGGCCGCGCCCATCGACCCCGGTCAAGTTAATGGAAACTTAAGGAAAGTATGGCGAAAAACTGTTATTGAAAGGCGTTACGGCGGCCACCAGCACCGCCCTGACCAGGGGAAATGAATTTTTTCTTGACGTATTGAACCGTGTGTGATGCGTCTGCATAATTCGTGCCGCACCCTTTCCCCGCCATTTTGTTGAGGATCGATATGGGTATGGAATCCCAGCACGTCGCCCCGCCGGACCCGAAGCGCCGCCGCCGTACCACCCGGGTGGTCCTCGGTGTCGCCGTCGTCGCCGCTCTCGGCGCGAGCGGCATCTACATCACCACCGCCGGCGCCGGCGAGGTGACCACGCCGGGCACGTTGCAGGCCGAGGCGTTCGCCGCGCAGTCCGGTGCGAGGACGGAGAGCACCTCGGACACCGGCGGCGGCAGGAACGTCGGCTGGCTGGCCACCGGTGACTGGCTGGAATACCGGAACGTCACGATCGGCAGCGCCTCGCTGAGTGCCCGGATCGCCTCGGACAACTCCGACGGCGGCTCGATCGAGGCACGGCTGGGCAGCCGCGACGGCACGCTGCTGGCGACCTTCCCGGTGGCGTCGACCGGCGGCTGGCAGAAGTGGACGACGGTCACCGCCAAGGCCGCGAAGGTGCCGGCCGGTAGGCAGACGCTGGTCCTGGTCATGAAAAGCAAGTCGCGCTCGGACTTCGTCAACATCAACCACTTCAATGTGGGCGTCGCCGCCCCGGCTCCGGCGAGCTCGGCCCCGGCGACGGCGGCCCCGACCGGTGCCGCGCCGTCCAGTGCCGCTCCGTCCAAGCCCGCCGCCTCCGGTGCCGCGCCCACCAACCCGTCCGCGAGCCCGGGTGGCTGGGTGCCGGTCGACGAGGCGGCCTGGAAGGAGACGCTGGCCCTGCACAAGGCGGTCCAGCCGAAGGCGGTCCCGGCCGGGATCGTGCGGGTACCGGAGTTCCACACCAACTGCACGGTCTCGGGTGAGGCCGCCGACGACCCGATCGTGCTGCCGAACCTGCCGGGTGCCTCGCACCTGCACACGTTCTTCGGGCCGAAGGTGACCGCGAGCAGCACCGGCACGCAGCTGCGCAAGCAGTCGACGACGTGTGACGCGGCCGGTGACAACAGCGCCTACTGGGCGCCGACGCTGCTGCTCAACGGCAAGCCGGTGAAGATGAAGAACTTCCGGGCCTACTACGGCGCGAAGATCAAGGACCCGGCGACGGTCGTGCCGTTCCCGCCGGGCCTGGTCATGGTGCAGGGTGACGCCAAGCGGCAGGTGGCCACGCCGAAGGGGGCGAGCGGGCAGTTCTGGTGCGCGGGCAGCGCGGAGATCGGCCGCAGCTCCGACGGCAACTGGCCGAAGTGCGCGGCCGGCGGCAACATGATCTACCAGCTCACCTACCAGGACTGCTGGGACGGCAAGCACATCGACTCGCCGGACCACAAGTCGCACATGGGCCCGTCGGTCAACGGCGTCTGCACCGGTAGGTTCCCGGTGGCGATCCCGAACATCTCGATGATGCTCGGCTACGACTCGCTCGGTGGCGACGGGCTGACCCTGTCGTCGGGCATGGCGTCGTCGATCCACGGCGACTTCATGAACGCGTGGGACCCGGCGAAGCTGGCCGCGCTGGTCAAGGTCTGCATCAACGCGAACGCCAAGTGCGGCACGACGCCGTCGTTCGGCTGACGGCGATGCGGGGGCGGGGTCACCGGCGGATGTGGTACGCCGTACCGGTGGCCCTGCTTCTCGCGGGCTGCGGCGCGCCCGCCCCGGCGCCGCGGCCGGCTCCGGAACAGTCCTCCACCTTCGGCGGCACCGACCGGGCCTGGATCGAGATCACCCTGGCCATGCACGAGCAGGTCGTTCCCCTGCTCGACGTGGTCCCGGCGCACACGGGCACGGCGGCGACACGGGATCTCGCCGCACGCGTCCGCGTGTTCACCGAGGCGGAACTGCCCGAGCTGCGGGCACTGCACGAGCTGGCCGGACTCCCCGCGGAGAACCCACACGTCGGCATGCCGATGCCCGGCATGGTGACGGAGCCCGAGCTGGCGGAGATGACCGCGCTCACCGGTCCGGCGTTCGACGCGGCCGCCACCGCGAAGATCGGCGAGGCCGTCGAGCAGGCGATCACACTGGCCCGCAGCGAACAGCAGAACGGTACGGATCCACGGACCCGTGCCCTGGCCGCCGAGGTGCTGGCCGCCCGGACCGCCGTCAGCTCCCGGTGAGCGCGGCGGCGATCCGGGTGGCCACGGTCGCCGCGGTGTTGACGTCGTCGGTGGTACGGCCCCGGGTGGTCGCCACCGCGATGGCGATGTCGCGTCCGGGCAGGTAGGTCTGCACCGCGGCGTACCCGGCGAACGACGGTGTCTGTTTGATCCAGCCGTCCTCGACGACCAGGCCGAGGCCGTAGTGGTGTTTCTCGGTGTGCTTGAGGCAGATCGTCGCCGGGCAGGTGGCGGTCGGCCCGCCGAGCCCGATGGTGCCGGGGTTGAGCATGATCCGCTGATCGGACTCGGACAGCAGGCGGCCGGTGCCGACGGCCCGGGCCGAGGTCTCCAGGTCGCAGATGTCGGACGTCAGGATCGCGCCGGCGGCGGTGGTCCAGGACGGGTTCCAGTAGGTGGAGTCCTCGTACCGGCCGCGTTCGGTGGTGTAGGCGCGCAGCACCGGTGACGGGATCTCCGCGGTGTCCTCGGCGACGGTGGTGTGCAGACCGAGCGGGCCGAAGATCTCCCGCTGGAGCAGGTCTTTGAGGGGTGTTCCGGCGGCCCGGGCCAGGATCCGGCCGAGGATGACGAAGTTGGCGTGCGAGTAGCTCCAGTTGGTGCCGGGTTCGTACCAGAGGGGCCGTTCCAGGGCCAGGTCGATCAGCTCCTGTTCGGTCCAGTGCCGGAACGGGTCGGCGTAGAGCCGGTCGATGAACGGCTGGTAGGTCACGTAGTCCGGGTAGCCGGAGGTGCTGCTGCCGAGCATCCGCAGGGTGACGTCGCGGGATCGGGGCAGTTCGGGATACCACCGGGCGATCGGGTCGTCGAGGCCGACGACGCCCTTGCCGGCCAGTTGCAGGAGCAGCGTGGTCAGGTAGGTGATCCCGACCGCCCCGGTGCGGAACCGCATGTCCGTGCTCGCCGGGACGCCCGCCGCCGACTCGCCCACGGCCTGTGTCACGACCTCGTGGCCGCCCTCGGAGACCCGCACGATCACGGCGCTCAGGCCGAATTCGCCGCGGGCGGTCTCGGCGATGCCGATGATGTTCCCGGCGATCCCCTCCGGCTGCCTGGTCTCGGCACATCCGGTATCGGGTGTGGCGGCCTCCACAGGCAGCGCCGGGGCGATGAGAACGCCGGCGGTCACCATGGACAAAAGGGCGCGTCGCATCTGTCCATTGTCAGCGGCCGGGGTGCCACCACGGCGACTATCTGCGAAAACACGTCCGGCGAGGGGTCCCGCGGCAACAATGCCTCGGGGACTCCTCGGCGGAATGGGATGCAACGCGATGGCGAAGTGGCTCGCGGCGGAACTACCGGAATGGGTCGTGCTGATCGCCCTGGTGATCGGGCTGCCGGCCGTCATGCTCCTGCTCGAATCCCTGGTCCACCGGAGGCTGCCGCACTGGCGGCGCGGGGAGCACAACGACGCGACCGGGATCATGCTGTCCGCCGCCGCGGTCGTGTACTCGGTGGCGATGGGGCTCTGCGTGGTGACCCTGTGGGAGGAGCGCAACGACGCCCGGGCGGCCACCGAGGCCGAGGCGATGAACCTGCTCGCGGTGGCCGAGGGCGCCCAGGTCTGCGATCCGCCGGCGCGGGCGGCGCTCGACGCGGGCGTGCTCGCCTACAACCGGGACGTGCTGGCGGCCTGGCCGGACCGCGTCACCGGCAGTGCGGTCCCGGCGGTCGGTGAGGCCCTGGAGTCGCTGGTGGTCACGGTCGGTGGGATCACGCCGCGGACCGAGGCGCAGGAGGCGTTCGTGCACGACGCGATGGAACGGCTCACCCGGGCGACCGAACTGCGGGCCGAGGCGGTCCGCCTGGCACACGACCAGCAGCTGCCGAACGTCGTGTGGATCTCGGTCCTGACCGGATCGATCGTGGTGCTGTCGCTCTGCGTGACCTGTGGCATCCGGGACGACATGCTGCGGCGGGTGCTGGTGGCCGGAGTCGCCGCCACGATCGGGGTCAACGTCTTCCTGGCGGTCGAGCTGAACTACCCGTTCGCCGGCACCGTCCGGATCGAGCCGGAGAGTTACCAGGACGTCGTGACACACCTGGAACACGAGCGCTGACACCGCCTGGCCGGATACCCAGAAACGTGAAAATTATTCACGACGCTACATAGGCTTTGAACATGAGCGTGAGCCAGCTCCAACGGCCCGTTTACCTGGCCGAACCGGGGCGCAGCCATCCACTCGGCGCCACCCCTGACGACGACGGCGTGAACTTCGCGTTCTTCTCCGAACACGCCACCGCCATGGAACTACTCATCTTCGAGAACGCCGCGGACACCGAACCGGTGCAGACGGTCACCCTCGACCCGGACACCCACCGCAGCTTCGCCGTCTGGCACGTGTACCTGCGTGATCTGCGGGCGCCGGCCTTCTACGCGCTGCGGGTCTCCGGGCCGGACGGGGACGGCGGACGGTTCCAGCCGGAGAAGGTGCTCGCCGACCCGTACGCCCGCGGCCTTGATCGTGGTCTGTGGAACCGGGCGGCCGCGTGCGTGCCCGGCGACACGGTGACCACCGCCCTGCGGTGCGCGGTCATCGACGAGCGCGGCTACGACTGGGAGGGCGACCAGCCGCTGAATCGTCCGATGTCCGAAATGGTGGTCTACGAGATGCACGTCGGGGGCTTCACCCGGTCGCCCGGCTCCGGCGTGGCGCGGCCGGGAAGTTTCGCCGCCGTCGCCGAGAAGATCCCCTACCTGACCGCGCTCGGCGTCACCGCCGTGGAGCTGCTGCCGGTCTTCGACTTCGACGCCACGGCGAACAACTACTGGGGTTACAGCACCGCCGGATTCTTCGCACCGCACGCCGGCTACTGCACGTCGCCGCAGGCCGGTACGCACGTGGCCGAGTTCCGCGACATGGTCAAGGCACTGCACCGCGCCGGGATCGAGGTCGTGCTGGACGTGGTCTTCAACCACACCGACGAGGGCAACCATCTGGGGCCGCTGTTCTGCTGGGCGGGCCTGGACAACCCGAACTACTACTACCTGCACCAGGCCGACAAGCGGTACTACGACGACTACTCCGGCTGCGGCAACACGCTGATGGCCAACCATCCGATCGTCACCAAGATGATCGTCGACTGCCTGGAGTACTGGGTCCGGGAGATGCACGTCGACGGGTTCCGGTTCGACGAGGCGGCCGTGCTGACCCGCGGGCCGGGCGGCGCGATCCTCGACGAGCCGCCGGTGGTGTGGCAGATCGAGCTCTCCGACACGCTGGCCACCACGAAGATCATCGCCGAGGCGTGGGACGCGGCCGGGGCGTACGAGGTGGGCAGCTACCCCGGATACCGCTGGGCCGAGTGGAACGGCCGGTTCCGGGACACGATCCGCCGGTTCGTCCGCGGTGAACCGGGGCTGATCGGCGACGTGGCGATGCGTCTGGGCGGCAGCGCCGACCTCTACCAGTTCCGGGGGCACCGGCCGGTCAACGGCGTCAACTTCGTCACCTGCCACGACGGGTTCACCCTGGCCGACCTGGTCTCCTACGACCACAAGCACAACGAGGCCAACGGCGAGGGCAACCGGGACGGCAACGACGACAACATGAGCTGGAACTGCGGCGCCGAGGGCGACACCACCGACCCCGGCATCCTGGCGCTGCGCGACCGGCAGATGCGCAACCTCGCCACCCTGCTGATGGTCTCCCGGGGCGTCCCGATGATCACCGCCGGCGACGAGGTGGCCCGCACCCAGCGGGGCAACAACAACGCCTACTGCCAGGACGGGCCGATCGCCTGGTTCGACTGGTCACTGCCGGAGACCAACGCCGGGCTGCTGCGGTTCTGGACCGAGCTGATCGCGCTGCGCCGCCGGCACTCGACACTGCGGCGCGACGAGTTCTGGACCGCCGCCGACGTCACCTGGCACGGCACCCTGCTGGCCCCGCCCGACTGGAACGACCCGCAGGGCCGCGCCTTCGCCTGCACGCTCACCGGCACCGGCGACGAACCCGACCTGCACCTGATGATGAACATGCACTCCGCGCCGCTGGAGTTCGAGCTCGACCCGCGGCGCCGCTGGGCGCGGGTCATCGACACCGCGCTCGCCTCACCGGCCGACATCGCCACGCCGGGCGGCGAAGAACCCGTCACCACCGGCGGCTACCTGGTCACCGCGCACAGCATCGTGCTGCTGCGGACCCTCACTGGAGAAACCCCGTGAACGAGCTGAACTTCACCTTTTCCGACCTGGTCGCCGGGTACGTGACCGGATACGACCCGGCCACCGACACCGTCGAGCTGCATACCTCCGACGGCCGGCCGTTCGCGGCCCGGCTCACCCCGACGACGGTGGCCGAGATGCTGCGCAACCTCGGCGAGGCCTATGTGGACGCCGGCGCCCAGCTGCGCGGCCTGCTCCAGCCGGGCCGGTTCATCCATGTGTACGGCGTCTTCTACCCCTCCGAGGACCGCGGCACCGGGTTCGAGGCCAAGCACGTCGTGCTCTTCGGCAAGGAGGCCGACGACTACCGGTTCGAGTCGCCGGACTGGTGGCAGCGGCAGGTCCGGGCGATCGCCGACTTCTACCTGCAGGCCGAGTTCGGCGGGGCCGGCATCTTCGACTACCGCGGTTACCGCACCGACCTGTCGATCCTCGGCACCAAGACCCAGTCGGTGCGGCAGGAGACCGACACCATCTCCCGGCTGGTGTACGGGCTGGCGACCGCCTACCTGCTCAGCGGCGGACAGGCCTATCTGGACGCCGCGACGGCCGGCGCCGACTACCTGGTCGAGCACTTCTGCGCGGTCGACCGCAGTCAGCAGATCGCCTACTGGTACCACGCCATCGACGTGCTGCCCGACGGCGCCGAACGCAAGATCCTGGCCTCGGAGTTCGGCGACGACTACAACGCCATCCCCTGCTACGAGCAGATCTACGCGATCGCCGGCCTCACCCAGGTGTACCGGGTCACCGGCAGCCCCCGGCTGCGCGAGATCATCGACCTGACGATCAACCTGTTCCAGAAGCACTTCCGCGACACCGAGAAGGGCGGCTACTGGTCGCACATCGACCCGGTGACGTTCGACCCGAAGAGTCCCGCCCTGGAGACGGCCGGGCACACCAACGCCGACCGCAAGAACTGGAACTCCGTCGGCGACCACATCCCGGCGTATCTGATCAACCTGTTCCTGGCGACCGGCGAGCAGCGTTACGCCGACATGCTGGAGGACTGCTGCGACACGATCGTGCAGCGGTTCCCGGACTACGACAACAGCCCGTTCGTGCAGGAGAAGTTCTTCGGCGACTGGAGCAAGGACCAGACGTACGGCCAGCAGCAGAACCGGGCCATCGTCGGGCACAACCTGAAGATCGCGTGGAACCTGACGCGGATGAACAGCCTGCGGCCCAAGGACTCCTACGTCACGCTGGCCACCCGGATCGCCGACCTGATGCCGTCGGTCGGCGCCGACCCGCAGCGCGGCGGCTGGTACGACATGGTCGAGCGGGTCGTCGCGCCCGGCGAGAGGTTCCACCGTCTGGTGTGGCACGACCGGAAGGCCTGGTGGCAGCAGGAACAGGGCATCCTCGCGTACCTGATCCTGGACGGCGTCCTCGATCGTCCCGAATACGCCAAGCAGGCCCGCGAGGGCGCCGCCTTCTACAACGCGTGGATGCTCGACACCGGTGCCGGCGGCGTCTACTTCAACGTGCTGGCCAACGGCGCCCCGTTCGAGCTGGGCGGTGAACGCAGCAAGGGCTCGCACTCGATGGCCATGTACCACAGCGCCGAGCTCGGCTACCTGGCCGCGGTCTACGGCAACCTGCTGCGCCGCGACCAGCCGATGGACATGTGGTTCCACCCGCAGCCCGGCGCGTTCGGCGCGACCCTGCGAGTGGCGCCCGACCTGCTGCCGCCGGGCCGGGTGCAGATCCTGCAGGTGTGGGTCAACGGCCACGAGCACCACGACTTCGACCCGGACGCCATGACGGTCACGCTGCCGCACAGCGACCAGGCGCAGACCGTACGGGTCCGCCTCACCCCCGCCGGGCTCACCTTCAGCGCCGACCTGACCAGCACGGACGGCGGCCGCGCCGAGATCGCCCTGGCCGGCACGCTGAGCCTGACCACCCTGCCGCAGTTGCACGACCGGCTCGCCGAGGCACGCGACGCCGGGTGCACGGCGATCATGCTGGACGCCGCCGACCTGATGCACATCGACGGCGAGGCGGTCCGCGACCTCGCCATGACCCGCCAGCACGAGAACTACACCCTCACCGTCGTCAACGCCGCCGGCCAGCCGGCCGAGCAGCTGAACGACACCGAACTGATCCAGGAGCTGGCCGGGGCCGGCGCCGGAGCCACGGGAGGCCGATGATGACCAAGGTTCTTTTCGCCATCTCCGAATGGGGCTACTGGGGCGAGGAGCTGATCGGACCGCTCGACGCCTGCGACAAGGCCGGGTACGAGATCGAGTTCGTCACCCCGACCGGGGCCCGGCCCACCCCGCTGGCCGTCAGCATGGACCCGTCGTACGCCGACCCGCCCCAGGGCAAGTCGGTGACCAGCGAGGACATGGCCAAGCGGACACGTGACCTGGACGCCTCGGACCGGCTCGACAAGCCGCACGACCTGGCCGGGTGGGTTCCGGCCCGGCCGTACCCCAGCTCCCCGACCTATCTGCGCGACTCCGAGGAGTACTACCGCAAGGTCGAGCGGATCGTCACCCACGACCTGCCGTCGTACGACGCGCTGGTGATCGTCGGCGGCAGCGGCGCCATGGTCGACCTGGCCAACAACCAGCGCCTGCACCAGCTGATCCTCGGCTTCGTCCGGCTCGACAAGCCGGTCGCCGCGGTCTGCTACGGCGTCGCCGCACTGGCCTTCGCCCGGGACCCGCTGCGCAAGCTCAGCATCATCGGCGGCAAACGCGTCACCGGCCACCCGATCGACTACGACTACCACGACGGCACCGGCTTCGAGGGCCCGCACGCGCTCGACGGCTCCAACCGGGGCTTCGGCGACGGCTACGTCAACTTCGGGCCGCCGTTCTACCCGCTCGAGTTCATCCTGCGCGACGCTGTCGGGCCGGACGGCGAGTTCATCGGCAACGTCGGTCACGCCGAGAGCGTGATCGTCGACTACCCGTTCGTCACGGCCCGGTCCACCGAGTCGTCGGCCGGCTGCGGGCGGGCCATCGTCGACGTCCTCGACCACGGGCTGCGCAGGTACGGCTGGTGAGCGGGCCACTGGCCGGGCACAAGGTCGCGGTGCTGGTGGAGAGCGACTTCTACGAGCACGAGATCTGGTACTACTCGTACCGGTTCCCGGAGGAGGGTGCCGAGCTGCACTTCCTCACCCGGCTCTGGGGCCAGGAGTCGATCACCTTCACCGGCCACGAGTACAAGGCACCGTTCGTCTGCGCCGCGTCGTTCGAGGGGATGGACGACGACACGCTGCGCTCCTACTCGGCGGTGATCGTGCCGTCGGCGATGGTCAGCGACCGGCTGCGCTACAGCGAGGACCTGTCGAAACTGCCGCCGGCCACCGACTTCGTGCGGCGGGCGTTCGCCGAGCCGAGAATCGTCAAGGGGATCATCTGCCACGGGCTGTGGCTGCTGTCGCGGACCCCGGAGCTGGTCCGCGGGCGGCGCCTGACCTGCCATCCCAATCTGTACGGCGACGCGCTCAACATGGGTGCGGACTATGTGGACGCCGACGTGGTGGTCGACGACGACCTGGTCACCGGCCGTACCGGAGCGCAGGCGGGGGTGTTCGCCCGTACCGTGATCGAGCAGATCCATGCCCGGGCCGCCGTCCCGGCGGGTGTGTCGTGACCGCCGCACCGGCCCGGCCGGCGACCGCCACGCTGCGCACCGGGCACCGGCGGCTGCTCGAACAGCTGCGCGCCGACGGGGTGCGGTACCTGTTCGGCAACCCGGGATCCAGCGAGGAGGGCCTGCTGGAGGAGATCGCCCGGTTCCCCGACATCGACTACGTGCTGGGCCTGCAGGAAGCCGCGGTGGTGTGCACGGCCGACGGCTACGCGCAGGCCACCGGCCGGCCCAGCGTGGTGCTGCTCCACAGCGGCGTGGGCCTGGGCAACGCCGTCGGCAGCCTCTACCACGCGCTGCACCGGCAGACGCCGATGCTGGTGATGGCCGGGGAGGCGGGTGTCGCCTACGACGCCCTCGAAGCCCACATGTCGGTGAACCTGGTCGACATCGCCAAACCGGTCACCAAGTACGCCACCCGCGTCACCCACCCGGAGAGCCTGCTGCGGCTGATCCGGCGCGGGCTGAAGGTGGCCGCCACCCCGCCGCGCGGGCCGGTGTTCCTGGCCGTGCCGCAGGACGTCCTGGACGAGTACGCCGACGAGGCGATCGTGCCGACGACCGTGCCGGACACCCGGGTCGTGCCCGAGCCCGGCGCGATCGCGGCCGCGGCCCGCCTGCTGGCGTCCGCGCACGCGCCGATCATCCTGGCCGGGGACGGCATCGCCGCCTCCGGCGCCGTCGACGAGCTGACCCGATTCGCCGAGATCTGGGGGGCGGTGGTACACGGCGCGATGGCGTCCGAGCTGCTCATGCCGTGGACCCATCCACTGTGGGGCGGCCTGACCGGGCACATGTTCGGCACGTCCAGCGCCGAGCTGGTGGCACACGCCGACGCGGTGCTGATCTGCGGAACCTATGTGTTCCCCGACGTGTTCCCGTCCCTGGACAGCCCGTTCCGGCCGGGCGCCGCCGTCGTGCACGTGGACCTGGATCCGTACGCCATCGCCAAGAACCATCCGGTGACCGCCGGGATGATCGGCGACCCGCGGCTGACGCTGCGGGCCCTGACCGCCGCGATCGAGGAGGCGATGACCGAGCCGCAGCGGCAGGCCGCGGCCGAACGGGTCCGGCGGCGCGGCGCGCTGCGGGCGTCGGCGCTGGACAAGGCACTCACCGACGACCTGGGCACCGGCCTGGAGGCCGACAAGGCACCGCTGCGGATGCCCGCGGTCGCCGCCGCGCTGGCCGGCATGCTGCCGGACGACGCCATCGTCTTCGACGAGGCGCTGACCAATTCGCCGGCGCTGACCCGCTGGCTGCCGCCGACCCGGCCGGGGCATTTCTTCCAGACCCCCGGGGGCACGCTCGGCGTCGGCGTTCCGGGCGCGATCGGGGCCAAGATCGCCCATCCGGAGCGTACGGTCGTCGGGTTCACCGGCGACGGCGGAGGAATGTACACCTGCCAGGCGCTGTGGACGGCGGCACACCATCGGGTGGCCGCGAAGTTCGTGATCTGCCACAACGGCGGCTACCAGCTGCTCAAGGACAATCTGGCGCGCTACCGGCGGGACCAGAACACCGATCCGCACGCCGCGTTCCCGCCCTTCTTCGACGTGCGGGAGCCGCGCGTCGACTACGTGCACCTCGCGGCCGCCATGGGCGTGCCCGCCGCCCGGGTCCGGCACGCCGCCGACCTGCCCGGGGCCCTGCGAACGATGCTCGACCACGACGGCCCATACCTGGTGGAGGCCGTCCTCGACGACCCTGGAGAGAACCGGTGACAACCAAGTCCGAAACCCTGTCCGACGCCGTGTCGGCGTTCGCCGCACAGTGGTTCAAGTACCTCGACAGGCACGCGCCGGCCGACCAGCTGGCGAGCTGCCTCTCCAACGACGACCTGGTGATGGTGTTCCCGGAGCGCACGCTGCGTTCGGTGGCCGACTTCCGCGACTGGTACGCCAAGGTCTGCGACCTCTACACCGACGAGACGCACGAGATCGAGGAGGTCACCCCGGCCGCCACCGGTGACCGGATCGACGTGACCGTCGTGGTGGTGTGGCGGGCCACCCAGACCTCCGACGACTCCCGGCTGGCGATGCGGGCGCGGCAGACGTGGCGGCTGGCACGGACGAACTCCGAGCAGGGGCTCGTGATCACCGAGTACCGCGTCGACGAACTGGCCGCGCTGTGAGCACCGCGACCGACCAGAACCTCGCCCTCTGCCGCAAGGTGAGCGACGCCGTCAACGCCCGGCGCTACGACGACATGGACGCGCTGTTCGCCCCGGACTTCGTCGACCACAACCCGGCCTGGAGCGTCGACAACCTGCAGGCGCTGAAGAGCCTGATCGCGGGTGCCCAGGACGCGCTCGACTTCCGGGCCGGCCTCGACGCGCTCTACCCGGCGGCCGACGACCGGGTGATCATGCAGATCACCTTCACCGGCCGGCACGTCAAACCCATCTTCGGGGTCGAGCCGACCGGTAAGGACGTCAGCTGGACCAGCATCGAGGTGTACCGCATCGAGAACGACCTCGTCGCCGAACGCTGGGTGCAGGCCGACACGGCCGGGCTGATGCGGCAGGTCGGCGTCACTCTTCCGCAGTGATCCCAGGGGGGACCATGGACACCAGGCAGGTCATCGACCGCTACTACGAACTCGCCAACGCCGGCAACTGGGACGACTGGTGCGACCTGTTCGCCACCGACACCCGGATGGACGAGCAGCTCGCCGGTCACGTGGAGGGCCGGGAGACGCTCCGGGAGATGATGAAGGGCTTCCCGGAGACGTACGCCGCCTTCGCGAACCTCCCCCGGCACGTGGTCGTGTCGGACACCCACGCGGCGGTCGTCTCGCACATCTCCGGCCGGACCCGGCACGGCGCCACCGTCGAGGCGGACGTGTGCAACTACTTCGAGGTCAGCGACGGGCAGATCACGTACATGGCCAACTTCCACGACACGGTGCCGTTCGGGCCGGTCCTGGCCGGCAAGTGATGGCCACCTCGACGGCGGTGCGCTGGGCGCACGTCGGCCTCAACTGCCGGGACCAGCGGGAGACCGAACGGTTCTACTCCGACCTGTTCGGCTTCCAACGGTCCCGGGTGGTCAGCGCCGGTGGCACGGACATCGTGTTCCTGCGGCAGGGCGACGTGCACCTGGAGCTGTTCGACGCGGCCGGCCAGGCCCCGGAGACGTTCGACGCGGACGGGCCGCAGCATCCGGGCATGGTCCGGCACCTGGCCTTCCAGGTCGACGACCTGGACGGTTTCCTGTCCCGGGTACCCGGCGAACTGGAGGTGTCGCTGGGGCCGCTGGCCTTCGACGAGTTCATCCCGGGCTGGCGCACCGTGTGGGTGAAGGATCCGGACGGGGTGATCGTCGAGATCAGCCAGGGCTACACCGACCAGTAACCGTCCGGGAAAGTTCTCATGTAGCGCTGCCGCCGCCCGATCAGACCGAGGACCGGTTCCAGGGTGGAGGAGCGACGTGACGCAGGTGCCTGCCGGCCGGCCCTTCCTCGGCGCGCGCCCGGCGACCGACGCCGTGCCGCCGGTGATCGGCGCGCCCGTCCTGTTCCTCGGGACCTGGGCGCTGACCGCGTGGGGGCAGCGGCACGGGGCGATCCTCGGGTCGCCGCTGGTGCTGTCGGCGCTGGTCGTGGTCTTCGCCGCGAGCGGCAGCGAACGCTACCAGCGGTGGCTGGGCGGCGGGCACCTGCACAACCGGGTGGTGCTGCGACTGTTCCACGCCACCCTGCTGATCGGGTCGGTGCTGCTGCTCGGCGGCTGGGGATTCCTGCTGCCGGCCGCCGTCGTCCTGATCGGCGTCCTGCACATCGGCTGGTCCGGCTCCCGCACGTGGCTCCCGGCGACGATCGTCACCGCCGTGGTGACCCTCGCGGCCCAGATCGCCGTGCAGCTCGGCCTCACGCCGTCGGTGGTCGAGCCGGCCCAGTCGCACCTCGCCGCCATCGTCAACCTGTTGCTCGCCGGGTTCGGGCTGAGCAACCTGGGACTGGCCGCGGCCCGCGCCGAGGAGGCCTCGATGACCCTCCAGCGCGCCGAGGAACGATTCCGGGCGCTGGTGCAGGACTCCTCCGACGTGGTCTCGGTGATCGACGCCGGCGGGCGGCTCACCCACGTCAGCGCCGCCGTCGAACACGTGAGCGGCTGGGATCCCGGCGAGCTGGAGGACACCGCCTACCTCGACCTGTTCCACCCCGACGACCGGGACCGGGTCGGCGCGGCGCTGGCCGGGCTGACCGACGACGGCCCGGACAGCCACGCGAGCCTGGAGGTACGGGTCGCGCACCGCGACGGCACCTGGCACTGGCACGAGGTCCTGCTGCGCAACGCGCTCGACCATCCCGCCGTCCGGGGCATCGTGTCGAACCAGCGCGACATCAGCGACCGCCGCGCCCAGCAGGACCGGCTCGCGCACGCCGCCGCCCACGACCCGCTGACCGGCCTGCCGAACCGGGCCGAGGTGCTGCGGGTCCTGGGCCGGGCGCTGCGCGACTCGGCCGACGACGCGGCCGTGGCGCTGTTCTTCATCGACCTGGACGGGTTCAAGGCGGTCAACGACGACTACGGTCACGCCGCCGGCGACGCCCTGCTGGTGGCCGCGGCGAACCGGCTGCGGGCCGGGCTGCGCGAGGAGGACCTGCTGGGCCGTCTGGGCGGGGACGAGTTCGCCGCCGTGCTGACCGGCATCACGGACGCGGCGGACGCCCAGGCGCGGGCCCGGCGGCTGATGGCCGACATGGGGCTGCCCTTCGACCTGCCGGAGCACCGGGTCAGCATCGGCGCGAGCATCGGTGTCGCGGTGGCCGGGCCGTCCACCGGTGCGGACGACCTGATGGCCGCCGCCGACGCCCGGATGTACCAGGTCAAACGAGAGCACCGGGACCCGGCGCAGGTGTGAGACCGGCCGGGCGGTAGGTGTCGATCTCACCGGCCGGCAGCGGGCGGGCGTAGAAGTAGCCCTGCGCGTAGCGGTAGCCGAGACGGTGCAGCTCGGCGGCCTGCTCGGCGGTCTCCACACCCTCGGCGACGGCGCGCAGCCGCATGCCGTCGCTGATGGTGAGCAGCGCGGCCACGATGACGGCCGGCTCGCCGCCCCCGGTGACGTCGTCGACGAACGACTTGTCGACCTTGAGGATGTCGGCCGGGCAGGTCCGCAGCAGACCGAGCGACGAGTGGCCGGTACCGAAGTCGTCGAGGGCGATCTTCACACCGAGCGCGGCGATCGACTTGAGCTCGTCGAGTGCCGTGCCGCCGTCGAAGACCGCGGTCTCGGTGATCTCCACCGTCAGCACGTCCGGCGGCAGCCCGGTACGCAGCAGGACCGCCGCCACCTCCTCGGCGAACCCGGCCTCGCGCAGCTGCCGGGCCGACACGTTGACGCTGACCGTCCGCGGCGCGGCGGCTCCCATCGTCTGCCGCCAGCTGACGGCCTGCCGGCACGCCTCCTCGAGGATCCACGCGCCGAGCGGCACGATGAGGCCGGTGCGCTCGGCGGCCGGGATGAACAGGTTCGGCCCGATCGGGCCCCGCACCGGATGGGTCCACCGGACCAGCGCCTCCACGCCGAACAGCTCCCCGCCGGGCATCGCCACGATCGGCTGGTAGAGCAGGTGCAGCTGGTCGGTGTCGAGGGCGCCGCGCAGGTCGGCGGCGACCCGGGACTGCTCGGCGGTCCGGTGGTCCATCCGCTCGTGGTAGACGACGTGCCGGCCCTTGCCCTGGCTCTTCGCCTCGTACATCGCGACGTCGGCCCGGCGCAGCAGCTCGTCGGCGGTGTCGCCGGGCTGTGCCGGGGCCAGCCCGATGCTCGCCTCGACGACCAGTTCGTGCCCGCCCGCGTGCAGCGGGCGGCGCAGGTCGGCGGCGATCGCGGCGACCACCGGCGTGTGGTCGCCGCGCAGCAGGAGTGCGTACTCGTCGCCGCCGAGACGGGCCACCAGGCAGCCGTCCGGCATCTGCGCGGAGACCCGTACCCCCACCGCGCCGAGCAGCGCGTCGCCGACCGGGTGCCCCAGGTCGTCGTTGATGGCCTTGAAGTCGTCCAGGTCGAGCAGCGCGACGGTGACGTCCGGTGAGCCGCCGGCCAGGGCCGCGGTGATCTCGCGGACCAGCACGGTCCGGTTGGCGAGGCCGGTGAGGCCGTCGTGGCCGGCCTGGTGGGCGAGCTGCCGCTGCCGGGCGTCGAGGTCGTCGAGCAGCCGGACGTTGTCGCGGAGCGCGAGCACCTGCCGGGTCGCGACGAGCAGCGTGACGACGAATGATCCGGCCGCGACCACCAGCAGGTTGCCGGTGCCGGACGCGGCGGCGGACAGCAGCAGCGCGCCGGTGGCCAGGACCGCGGTGTACGGCATGACACTGGGCCGTCGCGGCAGCGGCCGGGGCGGCGGGACACCCACCCGGGAGGCCCGGATCTGCCGGTCGGCGGCCAGGCAGACCAGCAGGGACGTGGTCGGCAGCAGCACGTGGCCGGTGTTCAGGTACGGCCGGTCGGCCAGCAGCGGCGCCATCGCACCGCCCCCGGCCCCGACCGCGCCGGTCATCGCGAGGACGTACAGGGCGCGGCGGTCGATCGGGCCGGTGCCGGTGAAGGACACCTTGACGAAGGCGAGCATGCCGATGATCGCGGCGGTGGTGATGACCACGATCGAGGCGGCGCCGGCCGCGGTGCCCCGGGTCCAGCTCTCCCAGCGCGGCAGGACCAGGTACCAGCTGAACGTGGTCACCGTGACGACCATGGTGGCGACGTCGAGGCCGAACCGGGTCCACTCGACCCGGGAGCGCTGGGCCCCGGGGATGCGCAGCAGGCCGATGAGGAACGCCATCAGGCTCGCCACGTACAGCCCCGCGGTGACACCACCGATGTGCTGGCCGGCCTGTTCGCCGCTGAAGTAGTCACGGGCCGCGGAGATCGAGGCCAGGCCCAGCCCGGCCATGCCGCCCGAGGCGTACCGCCAGAACGTGCGTCCCGCGGCGCCGGCCCGCCAGGCAGCGGACATCGCGATCGGCACGGCGAGCATCAGGAGGGCCCACCCGGCCACCGGCGGGGTGTGGACGAACAGGCCGATCGCGAACCACACCCAGGCCACCGCGGCGACACCGATCGACGCGACGACTGTGCGGGTCGGCCTCCAGCGCGGCACGGCCGCCTCCGTGCTCTCCACAGAGACTTCATCGGCCGAACGGCCGATCCCGTGAGCTTTCCCTCGGCATTGATAGATCGGTACCCTTCGCCGGTCCCGTGATCTTCCGGAAGGTGCAGCCCCCTGTGCGCGCGTTGTTCGTGACCGCCGTCGCCGTTCTCGTCGCTTTTCTGATCAGCCCTCTGGTGCGCGCCGACGCCGGTTGCACCCCCGCGCCCGTGGCCTCGCCGGCCGGCCGGTGGAGCGACGAGCAACTCGCCAACGTGCGCCTCATCGTCACCATCGGCACCGAGCGGCGGGTGCCGGACCAGGGCCTGGTGATCGCCGTGGCGACGGCCATGCAGGAGTCGCGGCTGCGCAATCTGAAGGGCGGCGACCGGGACTCGATCGGCCTGTTCCAGCAGCGGCCGAGCCAGGGGTGGGGCACGCCGAAGCAGCTCTCCGACCCGGCGTACCAGACCAACAAGTTCTACGACAAGCTGCTCGACGTCCGCGGCTGGCAGCAGATGCGGCTGACCGAGGCCGCCCAGGCGGTGCAGATCTCGGCCTTCCCGGAGGCCTACGCGAAGCACACCGACGCGGCCACCTCGCTCGTCGGCACGGTGCGCGAGGTTCCGGATCAAGGCTGTATCTAGCGCTTATAAAGCGCAGTCGATATCTTCTCGTCGCATGAAGCGTCTTCTCGCCGCGGCGTTCGCCACCGCCGCACTGCTGCTCGTGCCCCAGCCCGCGTACGCGGCCGACACCTCGTACCGGACGTTGAGCAGCGCGAGCAACCCGGACTGGATGGCCCGGATCCCGGACGGCCGGAGCCTCGCCGCGCTGTCGATCCCCGGCACCCACGAGACGATCTCGATCCACGGCGGCGACTACACGCAGACCCAGGAGGACTACGGCTCCAGTGCCGGCACGCTGACCGCGCAGCTCAACGCCGGCATCCGGGCGATCGATGTGCGGGCGAGGATCAACGACGGCAACACGTTCACCATCCACCACGGCGCGGTCTACCAGGTCGCCAACTTCGACGACGTGCTCGGCAAGCTGTCGGCGTTCCTCACCGCGCACCCGGCCGAGACGGTGCTGCTCCGCTTCAAGCACGACTGCACCGGCGAGACCGGGTCCTGCACCGACGCGACCGGGCAGAAGAGCTTCCCGGACATCTTCGACTCGTACGTCGCCGCCCGCCCCGGCCTGTTCTGGACGCCGTCGGTGACGCGCTCGTCGGCCGCCGCGGTGCCCACCCTCGGCGCGGTCCGCGGCAAGGTGGTGCTGGCGGTGCTGAACGGCCCGCGCGGCGGCCGGTTCGCCGACTACGGGCTCGCTCAGTTCTCCGGGTGGGCCGACGGATCGTCCACCTACGTCCAGGACCAGTACAGTGTGCCGACGTTCGCCCAGATCGCCGACAAGCGCGCGGCCGTGAACAACTTCCTGACCACCACGAACTCCGGTGACCCGACGAAGATCTACGTCAACTTCACCAGTGGCTCGGGCGCGCTGGCCCCGCCCTACTGGGTGGCCGGCGGCGCGCTGTTCCAGCAGGGCGTCAACCCGTACCTGCTGGGGCGGTTGAACTCCGGCTCGTTCACCCGTACCGGGGTGCTGATGATGGACTTCCCGGGCGGCGGATTGATCAACAAGATCATTTCCTACAACTGAGTCACCGGAGCTGGGTCAGGTCGAGCATCTGCGCCAGGCGGCCCAGCACCGGCCGGGCCTCCAGGTGCAGCCGGGCGATGTTGACCATCCCGTCGCCGACCACGGCCAGCAGCGCCAGGTCGCCGATCCCGTAGACCGCGAGGCATCCGTCCCGGTTGCGGATCGTCACCTCCTGGAACTGCCCCTGGCCCAGGGCGCCGCCGCAGGTGCGGCTGATGCCGTGGGCGGCGGCGGCCATCGCGGCCACGTCGTGCGGTTCACCCGGTGTCCGGCTGTCGTGCAGGATCAGCAGGCCGTCGACGCCGGCGATGAGGCAGCCGGTGACCCCGACGACCTGGTGCCGCAACCCGGCCAGTTCCAGCCGCAGCGGCCGCCGCGGGTCCGTCACGGGGTCGAGCTGGACGGACCGGGTGGACTGCGGTGGCGCGGAGTGCCTCGGGGCGAGGCGGCTCGGCAGACCGCCATGAGGGCCAGTCATACGTCGAGGTCCGACTCGATCTTGCGCAGTTGGTGCCGGGCCAGGCCCAGGTTGGCCCGGCTCTTGTGCAGGGCCAGGTAGAGGAAGAGCGCGTCGCCGCTGTGCCGGGAGCGCAGCAGCCGGATCAGGTGGTACTGCGAGTCGAGGGTGATCAGGATGTCCTCGATGCCGTCCTGCAGGCCGAGCAGCTCCAGGGCCCGCATCTTCGCCCGGACCACGTCGGTGTTCGCGGCCGCGGCGACGGTCATGTCCATGACCCCGTCGCCGCCCAGGTAACCGAGGGTGAGCCCGCTGGTGTAATCAACGAGCGCGACGCCGACGGCGCCTTCGAGGGCCATGGCCTCTTTCAGCGCGGTCTCGATGTTCGCCACGAATCCTCCACATTTCTCGCACCGGATTTCGCCGGCACTGATCGGCGGGAAGCGACAACCGTGGCACAGGAAACTTGCTCCGGGGAACAACTGCCCCGGAAGCCCGACTTAAGATCGTTTCAACGCCCCCGTTCGGCCGGTCGCGCCCGACCCGCGGGCCGAATCGGGCTCGATCGTCGGTCCAGCCCCGGCACACCCGGGCATGGAACCGGCATAACGGTCAGGCCATCACTCTCCGGAGTGGCGCCGACATCCCACCACCGCCCCTACTGTGTTAGCTGTGCACTCCACGGACGACATGCTGCGCGAGGTGATCGCCGCCCTCGACCAGGCCCGTACCCTGACCACCGTCCAGCGTCTGGTGCGCGGGAACGCGCGGGCGCTGGTGGACGCGCACGGCGCCACGATCGTGCTGCGCGAGGGCGACAAGTGCTTCTACGCCGACGAGGACGCGATCAGCCCGTTGTGGAAGGGCCAGCGGTTCCCGATCACCGAGTGCATCAGCGGCTGGGCGATGCTCAACCGGGTGCCGGCGATAATCCCCGACATCCGCGTGGACGAGCGGATCCCGCAGGAGGCCTACCGTCCCACCTTCGTCCGGTCGCTGGCGATGATCCCGGTCCGGGCGGCCGACCCGCTCGGCGCGGTCGGCGTCTACTGGTCGACGACGCGGCGGGCCACCAGTGAGCAGATCGCGTTGCTGTCGGCCCTCGCCGACGCGACCGGCGCGGCTCTCGAGCGCATCCTGCCGGAGCCGCCACAATAGCGAGTCATGACGGTCAATCGGCAGGACGTCAAGGACATCGGTTCGGGGTACGACCCGGACCCGGCCCGCTCGATGTCGTTGCGGGCGGCGGCCTACGTCGACCCGCGGTGGCTCGACGTGGATCAGAAGGCCATCTTCGCCCGCACCTGGCAGTGGGTCTGTCACGTGGAGAAACTGAGGGCGCCGGGCAGCTATGTGGCGACGACGGTGGCGGGGGCGCCGATCGCGGTCGTGCGTGACCGCTCCGGCCGGCTGCGGGCCTTCTACAACGTGTGCAAACACCGGGCGCACGAGCTGCTGTCCGGCTCCGGCGTCACCGGGACCATCGTCTGCCCGTACCACGCCTGGGTGTATGACCTGGACGGCTCGCTGCGCCGCGCCCGCCAGACCGACCGCATGCCCGGTTTTGATCGCGCGGAAATCTGTCTCGACCGCATCGCGGTCGAGGAGTTCGGCGGTTTCGTCTACGTCAACCTGGACGGCTCGGCCGCCCCGCTGGCGCAGCAGGCGCCGGATCTGCTCGCCGAGATCGAACGGTGGGCGCCGGACGTGGCCGGGCTGACCTTCGCCAAGCGGCTCACCTACGACGTGAAGTCGAACTGGAAGAACGTCATCGACAACTTCCTGGAGTGCTACCACTGCCACATCGCGCACCGCGAGTTCGTGGCGCTGGTCGACATGGACACCTACGAGGTGCAGACGCACGGCATCTGGTCCAGCCACTTCGCCGAGGCCGGCAAGCAGGAGAACTCCGCCTACGACGTGTCCGGCGCGTCGGTCACCCAGCACGCGGTGTGGTGGCTCTGGCCGAACACCTGCCTGCTGCGCTATCCCGGGCGCGGCAACTTCATGGTGTTCCAGGTGATCCCGGACGGGCCGGACCGGACGTTGGAGACGTGGGACTTCTTCTTCGAGACGGCCGAGCTGGAGGGCGCCGAGACCGAGGCGGTCCGCTACATCGACGAGGTGCTCCAGCAGCAGGACATCGCGATCGTGGAAAGTGTCCAGCGGGGCATGGCGACGCCCGCTTTCGATCAGGGACGGATCGTGTACGACCCGGACGGTTCCGGCCTGTCCGAGCACGGTGTGCACCACTTCCACGGCCTGGTGCTGAAGGCCTACGAGGACTTCGTCCGCTGAGTGGCCGCCCCTTCGCAGGAAGGGACGGCCACCGCATACGTCAGCCCTCGATGCCGTGCACCGGTGGCACGGTGAGCGTCCGTGCCTCCGGTGTGCCGCCGAGGATGATCTCGCGCAGCGCCGTGTTGTTGGTGGTGCTCAGTTCGGCGAGCTTCTTCTCCGGGTTGGCCAGAACCTGGATGTAGTAGGTGCCGTTCGGCAGATCGGTGATCTCGAACGACTGGCCGGGACGGCTCTGGCTGTAGGTGTCGCCGTTGCCGATGTCGAGGACCTCACGCACCGCGACGACGGTGTCGGCGCCGCACGAGGTCTCCAGCGAGGTGTTCTCCGGGCGCCACTTGGCGCCGGTGATCGTGTAGTCGACCGCGTCGGTGTTGGCCAGGCAGAACGCCTCCTTGCCGCTGCGCACGGCCAGCTTCTGGTCCGACGACAGCAGGTTGTACTGGGCGAAGTCGGTGAAGTGCCAGTGCTTGTGGCCCTCACGCGCGTCCCACTCCATGGTGCCGGCCTCCTTCGAGCCGACCTGGTTGCCCTTGGCGTCGAAGAAGTACTGGTAGGCGTCCATCAGCTCGGTGCCGGAACGCCGGAAGCCGTCGACGAGCAGCGGCGAGGTGCCCGCGTTCCAGACCGTGGCGCCGAAGTTGACGTACCACTTGCCGTCCTCTTCGGACAGGTCGATGCCCCAGGCCGGCAGCGACCGGAGGTCCGGCTTCGGGCCGCCGGCGGGCGCGGCCTTCAGCGTGGCCGGGCGCTTGGCCGGTGCCCGGAACTCGGGCAGGTACGACGACACCTGGCGGGTGGCGTCGCCCTCGCCGGCGTGCAGGGAGTGCTCGTCGGCGGGCGCCAGTTCCTTCGCCTCCGCCTTCTTCGCCCGGACCAGGCCGCCCTTGCCCTCGTCGGACATGTCGACCACGGTGACCGCGACGCTGACGGTCGCCGACTTCTCCGGGATGCCGAACATCTTCTGGTACGTGGGGTTCACCGTGGCCGTGGCGGTGTACCTGCCGACCGGCAGGTCGAAGCCGTCGTCGCCGCGACCGTCACTGAACGGCCGGTCGGGCACCGACGAGTTCCAGCCGGCCTGCACTCCCCAGACCGCGCCGAGCGTGAACGGGTTGTAGCCACCGCAGTCGGTCGGGTACGGGCTGGTCGCCGGGGCGTCCGGCCGGGTGCGCGCCGAGCCCCAGGTGTTGCCGCAGAACGCCGTCGTGTACTCCTTGACCGTCCGGCCGGCCTCGTCGACGATGGTGAACTTCGTGAAGTCCTTGAGCCCGGTGAAGTCGGCCACCGTCCCGGCCGGCAGGGTGACCTTCTTCTTCTTGCCGTTCTGGACCACCACCTGCTCGGCGACGATCGGCTTGTCGTAACCGGTGCGCTTGGCCCAGATCTCGAACGGGTCCTTGCCGGCGATGACGTGCAGGCCGAGGTCGAACGAGAGCCACACGTCGCCGTCGTACTCGTAGCGTTCCGCGGTGACCGCCGAGGTGGCGGCCACGAAGGAGAGCGCCGGCGGGGTGGTCGCGGCCCGGGCCACACCCACCCCGGCCGCGGTGAGCGCCAGTGCGCCCGTCGCGGCGCCCACTGCCATCAGGCGGGAGCGTCCGCGCCGGTTCGTCGGTTGAGTCATGCTGTCCTTCCGGTCGGGCGGCCGGCGGTGCTCCGGCCGCGGCGCGACCATCCGAATCGGACAGCTATGAATTTCCTGTGAGATAGATGCCCGTTGGCACGAAACAGGGATGGACGTAGGCTTCTGGGAGCGCTCCCACACGTCCCCGAGAAGGAGCTCCCCCGTGATCCGTCCCCTCCGTTCCCTGCTGGCGATAGGCCTGCTGGCCGTCTCCGGCATCACCGCGCTCACGCTCGCCGGTCCGGCCGAGGCCGACACCCAGATCTGCGAGCAGTACGGCACGACCACGATCGGCGGCCGATACGTCGTGATGAACAACCGCTGGGGCACCTCCGCCCAGCAGTGCATCAACGTCACCGGCACCGGCTTCTCCATCACCAGCCAGCAGGGCACCGGCAACACCAGCGGCGCGCCGGTGTCCTACCCAGCCGTCTACTTCGGATGCCACTACACCAGGTGCTCCCCCGGCACCAACCTGCCGATCCAGGTCGGCTCGATCAGCAGCGCCACCAGCAACGTCAGCTTCCAGTACGTCTCCGGCGCCACCTACGACGCGGCCTACGACATCTGGCTCGACCCGTCACCGCGGACCGACGGCGTCAACGCGCAGGAGATCATGATCTGGTTCAACCGGCAGGGCTCGATCCAACCGATCGGCTCCCCGGTCGGCAACGCCACCATCGGCGGGCGGACCTGGCAGGTGTGGCAGGGCAGCAACGGCGCCAACGCGGTGGTGTCCTACCTGGCCCCGTCGGCGATCAGCAGCTGGAACTTCAGCGTGCTGGACTTCATCAACGACACCAAGACCCGGACGTCGGTGACCAACTCCTGGTACCTGACCAGCGTCCAGGCGGGCTTCGAGCCGTGGATCGGCGGCGCGGGCCTCGCGGTGACCGACTTCTCGGCGACGGTGAACGGCGGCGGAACCTCGTCCCCGTCACCGTCTCCCTCCACGTCTCCCTCCACACCGCCGGGCAGTGCCTCCTGCCGGGTCACCTACGCCACCAACGTCTGGAACACCGGCTACACCGCCACCGTCACGGTGGCCAACACCGGCGGCAGCGCGATCAACGGCTGGGCGCTCGCCTTCACGCTGCCGTCCGGCCAGTCGATCACCGGCTCGTGGAACGCGGCGCTGAGCGGCACGTCGGGAGCCATCACGGCGCGTAACGCCGCGCACAACGGAAGCATCCCGGCGAGCGGCAGCACGTCGTTCGGTTTCCAGGGCACCTACAGCGGGACGTTCGCCAGTCCCTCGTCGTTCGCCCTGAACGGAACCGCCTGCACACGCGCCTGACCCCGGTCCCACCGGGCGGCCGTCGGACGGTCGCCCGGTGGCCGATACGATCAGCGGCATGGCATCGGATGACATCTCCCGGCGTGACGCGGAGCAACTGCTCGGGCTGGACGCCGCGGCTCGTGTGGCCGCCACGTTCGAGGCCATCGCCGATCGGGGCGCCCTGTGGGTCTGGGGCGACGAGGGCGACATCCTCTTCACCGAGGACGGCCGCCGCCGCGATCTGCTGCCGATCTGGCCGTTCGCGACGGTCGCCCGCCTGGAGAACGAGGGCGACGTCGACGGCGAGCACGCCATCCGCATCCCGGTGCGGGTCTTCCTCGACGAGTGGCTGCCGCAGCTGGAGGAGGACGACGCGGACATCGCGATCTTCCCGGTGGAGGAGCGGAACGCGGCGGTGCTGACACGCGCCGAGTTCCGCTCCCGCCTCAGCGGCTGACTCAGGTCAGCAGGGTCACCGAGTAGTCGAGCGTGGTGCCATTCGCGGTGTAGGTCGCGGTCTGCCCGTTCGCGCAGTACGACACGAAGACGTTGCCCGGCACGTCGTCACCGGCCTGGGCGTGGACGAGCGGCCGCACGTCGACACCCTCGGCGAACGGCGTGGACGCCAGGTCCACGATCCGCCACTGGTTGATCGGGTAGTCGTCGGTCGGCGCGGAGAGCTGACCGTCCCGCGTGGTGATCTGGAAATTCACCACGAAGCCGCCGTTGTTGACCACGGCCACCTTCTGGACGCAGGGCACGGCCTGGGCCGCCGCGGGCGAGGCGGTCAGGCCGACCACACCCGCTCCGGCGGCGAGGGTCATGGCGACGGCGGCCGGCACTCTCTTGCGGATCACGCTGATCTCCTTCGATCAATGAATGGGGTCAGCGCAGGCAATATCCTGATAGATCCGCAGCAAACGATGGCCGAGTTTCACCATATTTAAAATCGATCGCGGCAAATAGGTTAGAACGGCGGCGCCGCCGGTCGCGCCAGGTTTCGCCGGTGCCGCCAGAACGGTTTCACGGCCGCACGTGACCACTGCCACGCCGCCGCGACCACGATCCAACCCTGCGCGAGCAGCGCCTCCCACCGCGCCTCCGGTGTGCGCGGCAGAAGACTCAGAGCAAAGACCACCGGGAGTACGACCACCGCGTACCAGGCCAACGCGGGCTTCCGCCACCACACCCCGACGAACATCGGCACCGAGAGACACAAGAACGCGTACTCGAACGACGTCCGCCCGACCGCGTTGTCCCCCGCGTAGTCGTCGCCCACCACCAGCTGCGACGAGGCGAGCACCACCAGCGTCGCCACCAGCACCTTGACCTGGAGGATCCGCCGGCGTCCGATCGCGCTCATCCGGTCACGGCCCTTGCCGGTACGCCCGGCCCGCTGCCGGAACAACTCGTCACCGGCCGCGACCGTCCCCAGGAAGATCTGCGCGTAGACGAAGACGACGATCGGCACCAGCCAGTCGAACGGCTCCGGGAACCGCGCGGCCTGCGGGGCGACCAGACCGGCGAGGAACACCGGCAGCGCGACACCCACCGGCCAGACCGGCCATCGCAGCCGGGTGATCCCGCGCGCCACCACGACGGCGAGCAACGCGGCCGGCGGGACACAGAGCAGCACCCCGGCGACCGGGCTGCTGTCGAGCAGCGCCACCCCGACCACGGCCACCGTGACCAGACCCCACAGCACCGCGCCGACGACGAACAGCGTCCGTGGCCATCGACGGCGGGCGCTCTCCAGCGCCCGGTCGACGGTGTCGAAGAGGACGTCCACCGGTCAGTGCACCGCCGGGTCAGTCACCGTACCTGTCGAAGGGGATCGTCCAGTCGCCGATGCCGTTCCACACCTCGAGGTCGCGCGGGCTGTTCTTCACGTCGACGATGTCGCCGAGCATGAAGTTCTCGTACACCCACTTGGCGTCGGCGGTGCTCAGGTTGATGCAGCCGTGCGACAGGTTGGCCCGGCCGAGCGACCCGTTCCACGGGGCGGCGTGCAGGAACTCGCCGGAGTAGCTGATCCGCGCGCAGTACTCGATGTCCTTGGGCGCGTAGAAGTTCGGGTCGTCGGGGTCGGTGACGCCGTAGCTCGCCGAGCTCATGGCGTGCACGCGCTCCTTGGTCAGCACGACGTGCGGGCCGCCGGCGGTCCAGTAGTTGATCTTCTGCCCGTTGGCCCCTGTGGTGTAGCCGCCCTTGCCGAGACTGCTGCGCATCGAGCGGACCAGCTTGCCGTCGATGTAGACCTTGGTCATGTGGGTCCGGTTGTCGCTGATCGCGATCAGCTCACGCCCGATCTTGAAGCTGGCCGACGTGTTCTTCGCCCCGTAGACGGTCTTGCCCAGCTTGACGCCGAACGCCTTGACCGAGACCTTGATCTTCGTGCCGGCCGCCCAGTACTTCTTCGGCCGCCAGTGCACGGTCCGGTCGTCACGCCAGTAAAACTTGCCCTCGACGGACGGCGACGTCTCGATCTCGATCGCCTTCTCGGCGGCGGCCTTGTTGACGGCCCGGCTGAACGCGACGATGACCGGCTGACCCACGCCGTACGTCTTGCCGTCCTTGAGGGCCGTCATCGAGTTGGCCTGGAAGGTCACCTTCGCCACGTTCGCCGGCTTCACCGTCGAGAAGGTGGAGGTGTGCTCGCTGTCCACGCCCTTGCTGTCGGCGGCCGTCGCCACCACCTTGTAACTCTTGCCGTACGCCAGCTCGTCGTCCGACCGCCACGTCCCGTCGGACTGGATCGAGCCGCTGATCGTGGTCTTGCCGGCGGTGACCGTGACCGACTTGAGGGTGCCCTCCTCGGCCGCCACGACGATCGGTTTGACCGGCGACCAGTCCTTGGCCCCGGAGACCGGCGTCATGTTCAGCCGGACCGGCGCGGCGGCCTGCTCGGTCTCGGCCACCGGCTCGACCCAGGCCGTGCCGCCGTCGGCACCCTTGCCGGAGGAGGTGCATCCGGCGGCGGTAGCGGCCGCGGCCACGCTCAGTGTGCCGATGATGACCTTGCGTCGCTGAATCATGGCTCTCACAATCGAGGGGTCCCGGGTGCGCCATCCATGGCCGTACGGACTAGATGACGGGGCTGCGGCTCGAAACGTTGCCTGCGGAGTCGATCAAAATTTCGAGGGTCATCATCGTGACAGATCTGGATCCCGCGCGATATCCCGGATCCGTGCCTCAGCTGCCCGAAAACGGCGGCTCTGCACCCTCCTCGGCACTGATCAGCGCGGCGATCGCGGCGAAGAAAGCGGCGATACCGGGAAGGTTGGCGCCTTTCGCCCGGGAGGCGGCGAAGTCCTCGGGAGTGCTCCAGGTCACGATGTCCAGCCACTCGTCACCGGGCAGCCGGACGAGCCGGGCGCCGAGGAACCCGGCACGGTCGGCCCGGAAGTCGGCGAGCATCGCCGGGCGGGCCCTCAGCAGCTCCTCGACGCGGGCCGGCTCGACACGGAAGCGGGTCAGTTCAACTGTCGTCATACCCTCAAGGTAGTCACCGATACTGACTATCACAATAGGTGACTGTTCGCCGGGATCCCGGTGTGCGGTACGGCACCGCCCACGCCCGCCCGCCCGATCGGCGCGCGGGCAGGATGACCCCGTCGCGATGTCATGACGAGAGGAACACCGAGATGATCACGGTCAGCCGGGCCGGCGCCGGGGACATGCCCGAGGTGGCCGCGCTGTTCGCCGGATACCTCGACTTCTATCAGCGGCCGGCACCGGCCGAGCGGGTGCTCGCGTTCCTGCGGGAGCGACAGGACCGCGGCGAGGCGGTGCTCCTGCTGGCGCGCACCGCCGACGGCACACCGGCCGGGTTCGCGAACGTCTACCCGACGTTCTCGTCGCTCTCGATGGCTCCGGTGTGGACACTCAACGACCTGTTCGTCGCCCCCACCGCCCGCCGCACCGGCGCCGGCCGCGCCCTGGTCCGCGCGTGCGCCACCGAGGCCCGGGCCGCCGGCGCCGTCGGGGTGCAGCTCCAGACCGCACCGGACAACCACACGGCGCAGGCCCTCTACCGGGCCGAGGGCTTCGAGCCGGACACCTTCGCCGCCTACTACCTGCCCCTCACCGCCTAGCGCCGCCGGCCGGCGGCGTCGGGACGGCGCGACGCATCGATGGATTACGATGCCGGGAGCGCTCCCACACCTAGGAGGCAATGATGCGCAAGCTCATCGCCGCGGCTGTCACGGCCGCGATGCTCGGCGTCGTGGCGGGCAGTGTCCCGGCCGGGGTGGCGGGCGCCGCCGGTCACGGATCCTGCACCCGCGGGCTGCTCTTCTGCGAGGACTTCGACCGGCGGCCGCTCGGTGGGCCGGCCACCGTCGACTGGGGCGTCGACACCCGCAACGGCACCCTCACCGTCGAGCGGTCCCGCCAGGGCCGGGTGCTGCATGTGCACACCGTCGACAACGGGCGCGCCTTCCTCCGGGTCGACGACCTCGCGGTGCCCGGTGACCGCCTGTTCGGCCGGATGCGACTGCGTGTCGACGCCTTCCCGACGGCCCCCGACTGGGCCCACTTCACGCTGGTGGAGGCGACCGGGACGGGGAGCACCGAGGTGGTCCGGCCGGTCGGCGGGCAGTTCGCGCCGACCGTTCCGGGGACCTTCTGGGGCGTCGGCGCCGACGGCGGGCCGACCGGCGACTGGACGAACTGGCGGGAGTCCGCCCCGGTAACCGAGGACACCTGGCAGTGCTTCGAGTGGATGCTCGACCGGTCCGGCGACCGGGTCGCGGTGTGGATCGACGGGGCCGCCAACCCGGAGCTGACCGCGTCCACCACCGAGCACGGCGGAGCCGGCGTGCCGTTCGTCCTGCCCGCGGTGACCACCGTCAAGATCGGCTGGCAGCTCTACCAGGCCGGCACCACACCCGGCACGTTCGACCTGTGGATCGACGACCTCGCCCTGGGCACCCGCCGGCTGGGCTGCTGACGGAAGCCACGCGCATCACGTCAGGTGCGCAGCACTCCCGCACCGGTGCGGACCTCGAAGACCAGGTGTGTCTCGGTCTGGCGGACCACCCGGTGGCTGGTGACGTGGCGCAGCACGAAGTCGCGCAACGCCTCGGCGTTCTCGACGGCCACGTGCAGGTAGAAGTCGTCGGCCCCGGCGACGTGGAAGGCCTGGAGCACCCCGGGTGTCGCGGCGAGCGCGTCGTACAACTGGCTGACGTTGGCCATCGTGTGGCTGCCCAGCCGCACCTTGACCATCGCCTGCAGCGGCCGGCCGAGGAGCGCCAGGTCGAGCTGGGCGCGGGTGCCGGTGATGACGCCGGCCTCGCGCAGTGCCCGGACCCGGTAGGCACAGGTCGACTCGGCCAGGCCCAGGCGGCCGGCGAGCGCCTTGTTGGTGACTCCGGCGTCGTCGGAGAGCGCCCGCAGCAGCTGGTGATCGACGTGATCGAGGGTGACCGGCTGTTGCGGGTTCCGCAAGGTGATCGCTCCCCTTCGCTGTTTCGCTGCTGAAAAAGTCGAATTATGACCGGCTGGTTACCGATTCGACGGCGACTCTATGTTCGGGTTGCGAATTCCGGAACCCTACGGACATGACGAGCCCTCTGCACAGCGACTCGGTGGCCGTGCACGCCGGCCGTGAGGACCTCATCTCCCTCGGCGTGCACGCTCCGCCCCTGGACCTGTCGTCGACCTATCCGCTGCCCGATCCGTCCCGGGGCGGCGCGTCCTACGAGGCGATGGCGACCGGCGGCCATCCGCTGGCCGACGGCGGCGCCGTCTACGCCCGGTTGTGGAACCCGACGGTGGCCCGATTCGAGGCGGCCCTGGCACAGCTGGAGCGGACCGGGACGGCGGCGGCGTTCGGGTCCGGCATGGCGGCGATGACCGCGGCGATCCTGGCGCACACCACGACGACCGGCAAGCGGCACGTCGTGGCGGTCCGCCCGCTGTACGGCGGCACCGACCATCTGCTGGCCACCGGCCTGCTCGGCACCGAGGTGACGTTCTGCGCGGAACACGAGGTCGCCGGGGCGATCCGGCCGGACACGGGTCTGGTGATCCTGGAGACGCCGGCCAACCCGACGCTGGACCTGGTCGACATCGCCACCGTCGCCGAGCAGGCCGGCGAGGTTCCGTTGCTGGTGGACAACACCTTCGCCACCCCGGTGCTGCAGAATCCGGTTAGTCTCGGGGCCACCATGGCCCTGCACAGCGCGACCAAATACCTCGGCGGCCACGGCGACGTCGTCGCCGGGGTGATCGCGTGCGGCGAGAAGACCGCCGCGCGGCTGCGCCAGGTGCGGGCCGTCACCGGTGGCCTGCTGCACCCCTGGGGCGCCTATCTGCTGCACCGCGGCCTGACCACGCTGCCCGTGCGGATGCGCGCCCAGCAGGACAGCGCGCGCCGGATCGCCGGTTGGCTGGCCGGGCACCCCGCGGTCGCCCGCGTGCACTATCCCGGCCTCGACGGCGACCCGCGCGGCCTGCTCTGCCGGCAGCAGCGCGGGCCGGGCGCGATGATCGGGGTCGCGCTGCGCGGCGGTTTCGAGGCCGCCTGCCGCCTGACCACCGGCACCCGGCTGTTCACCCACGCCGTCTCGCTCGGCGGGGTGGACTCGCTGATCCAGCACCCGGCCGCGCTCACCCACCGGCCGGTGGCGGCGCACGCCCGCCCGTCGGCCGACCTGGTCCGGCTCTCGGTCGGCCTGGAGCACGCCGACGACCTGATCACCGACCTCGACCGCGCCCTCACCAGCCCGATCCGGAGACCGTCATGACCCACCCCGCCCCCGACGTCGACGTGCTGCGGGAGATCGCCCGCCGGGTGCTGTGGCTGTCGGCGTCGATCGTCGACGCCGCCAACGCCGGCCGGCCCAACGACTCCGGGGTGAAGGTCGGCGGCCACCAGGCGTCCAGCGCCTCGATGGTCGACATCATGGTGGCCCTGTGGTTCGCCGAGCTGACCGCGGCCGACCGGGTGTCGGTCAAGCCGCACGCGTCGCCGGTGCTGCACGCCGTCAACTACCTGCTGGGCGACCTCGACGAGTCGTACCTGCCGAGGCTGCGGGAGAAGGGTGGCCTCCAGTCGTACCCCTCCCGGTTGAAGGATCCGGACACGGTCGACTTCTCCACCGGTTCGGTCGGGATCGGCGCGACCGCCGCACTGTGGGCGGCGATGGCGCACCGTTATCTGGCCTCGCGGTTCGCCGGCACCCCCGCGGGCGGCCGGTTCGTCAGCCTGCTCGGTGACGCCGAGCTCGACGAGGGCGCGATCTGGGAGGCGGTGATGGACCCGGCCGTCGCGCGGATGGGCGAGCTGCTCTGGGTCGTCGACCTGAACCGGCAGTCCCTGGACCGGGTGGTGCCGGACATCCAGATCGCCAAGCTGCAGGGCATGTTCGCCGCCGCCGGCTGGCAGGTCGTCGTCCTCAAGTGGGGGCGGATCATCTCCGAGCTGTTCGAGCGGCCCGGCGGGCAGGTGCTGCGGGCCCGGCTGGAGGCGATGCCCAACGAGGAGTACCAGCGAATGCTGCGGGCCGGCCCGGCGCAGACGGCCGAGCGGATCCTCGCCGCCGGTGACGCGCTGCCGGGCGCGCCGGAGCTGAAGGCGCTGCTGGACGAGATCGACCCGGCCGAGCTGGCCGCCGCCGTCCGCGACCTGGGCGGCCACGACATCGGGCTGCTCGTCGACACGTTCCGGACGGTCGACGCGGACCGGCCGACGGTGGTGTTCGCCTACACCGTGAAGGGCCGCGGCCTGCCGACCGAGGGGCATCCCAACAACCACTCGGCCCTGCTGACCGGCGCGCAGATGGACGTGCTGGCCGCGTCGTCCGGTGTGGACCGGGCCGCGCCGTGGCAGCGGTTCGCCGACGGCACCGCGGCCGCGCGGCTGTGCGCCGACCGGGGGCGGGCGCTGCGCCGCGAGCCGGTCGCCGCACCGGCACCGGTGACCGTTCCGGCCCAGCTGGGGCATCCGTACCGCAAGCCGATCAGCACGCAGGCCGCGCTCGGCCGGCTGCTGGCCGACCTGCCCAGGGACGCCCCGTCGGCGGCCGCCCGGGTGGTCACCTGCTCCCCCGACGTGGCGTCGTCCACCAACCTGGGCGGCTGGATCAACAAGACCGGTGTCTGGGCGGTGCAGGACCGGCACGACTGGTTCGCCGACGACGCCGAGCGGGTGCTGCGCTGGCAGGAGAACCGCGACGGCCAGCACATCGAGCTGGGCATCGCCGAGGTCAACCTGGTGTCGCTGCTGGGTGAGCTGGGCGCCACGTGGTCGCGGTGGGGCGAGCGGCTCATCCCGATCGCGACGCTCTACGACCCGTTCGTGTCCCGGGCGCTGGAGCCGTGGTCCTACGGCATCTACGCGGGCGGCCAGTCGATCCTGGTGGGCACGCCGTCCGGGGTGACCCTGGCGCCGGAGGGCGGCGCGCACCAGTCGATCACCACGCCGTCGATCGGGCTGGAGCAGCCGGGTTGTGTCGCGTGGGAGCCGGCGTTCGCGCAGGACCTGGAGTGGTGCTTCCTGCACGCGATGGACCGGGTGGGTGTGCGGGGCGGCACCTCGGCGTACTTCCGGCTCTCCACCCGGCCGATCGACCCGCTGGCGGCGGCCGTGCCGGACGACCCGGCCCTGCGGGAGCGGCGCCGCCGGCAGGCGGTCGCGGGTGGCTACCGGCTGCCCGCGGAGCACGCGGCGGAGGCGGAGGACGTCACCCTCGTCGGGGTGGGCGCGATCATGCCGGAGGTGATCGCCGCCGCCCGGTCGCTGGCCGCGGCCGGGGTGAACGCCGGTGTGGTCTGCCTGACCAGTCCGGATCTGGTGTTCCGGTCGTTCCAGCAGCGGGGTGCCCGGGACGCGGGCGTGGGCGGCGACATCCTGGCCGAGCTGTTCCCGGAGGGGCCCCGCACGCCGCTGGTCACCGTGCTCGACGGTCATCCGCACACGCTGGCGTTCCTCGGCGCGGTCCGCGGCGACCGGATCCGGTGCCTCGGCGTGACGGAGTTCGGTCAGTCGTCGAGCCTGGCCGACGCCTACCGGCTGCACGGCATCGACACGGCGTCGATCGTGGACGCCGCCCTGACCGTGACGGGCCGCTGAGAGCCGTGGCCCAGCGACCTCAACGGCCGCGCATGACCTGCCGGAGCGACGGCTCGCGATCCTGACCTGCTCCGGACTGGACACGGTGCACCAGAATCGGAGCCTCCACGACGTGGCGAGGGGGTTCCGGTGGGTCGTGCGCTGTGGTGGGGTCTTCCGGTCCTGGCGGTGACCGTCCTGTTGCTCTGGTGGGCCTCCTACGTCACCACGATCGCGGTGTGGGAACTGCGCAATCTGACTCCCTGGCTGGTGCTGGCGGTGCTGGTCGCCGCGCTCGCCGCGGCCGGGGCCCGGTTCGGGGTGGCCACGGGCTGGCTGGGCCTGGTGATCGGGCTGGTGCTCGGCGTCGGCTGGCTCGTCGTCAACTCGTATCTGCAGGACCGCGACTACGCGTCGGCCATGCGGGTGGTCGACGACCCGGTGCCGGGTCTGGCGGCGCGCGCGCCCTATGTGGTCGGTGAGGCCCAGGCCGCGCCGAACCTGGGTGACGTGACCGGCGAGATCGTCGACATCACCTATCTGCCGGACACGGACCGGTTCGGGACCCTGGTGGAACGGCGCGGCTGGCTCGCCGGGTACGAGGTGGGCCTGGTCCAGGAGGTGCCGCTGGGCAGCAACGGCCGGAGCACGCAGCGGTGTGCCTTCGACCTCGACGCGGCCGGCGCGCGGGTCGGCGGCTGGTTCGGCCACAACCTGGGGCGCCGGATCTCGGCCGAGCAGCGGTGGGTCCGGTTCGACGAGCGGGACGTCTACGTGTACTGCGCGGGCGACACCCCGATGGTGGTGGTGCCGTTGAAACGGCAAGTCGGGGTGCTGACGGTGACCGAGCGGCCGGCCGGGGCGGCGGTCTACAACGGGCACACCGGTCAGCTGACCGTCACCACCGACACGGCCTCGATCCCCGGGTCGACCTATCCGATCAGTCTCGCCGCCCGTCAGCGTGAGGGCACGGCCGCGGTGGGCGGCTTCGCCGACTGGTGGTTCGAGCGCGGCGGCTGGGACGCCTCCGACGACGGCACCAACGAGGACAACAACTCCGAGTTCACGCTGCGTTACACCAACGGCACGAGCAGCGCCTACGTCACACCGCTCACCCCGCAGGGCGAGGCGAGTTCGGTGGTGGCCGTGTCCACGGTGCCGACCCGGCACACCGGTCTGGACCTCGCCCCGATGACGGTGCACCGGCTGAACCCGACGTGGTCGTCGCCGGAGGCAGTGGTGGCGCTGATCAAGGCCGAGTACCGGGACGCCTGCTGCTGGAACGGGGACGAGGTGTTCGAGGTGGTGCCGACCGGCGGGACCACGTGGACCGCCACGATCGGCAGCCGGCAGAGCATCCGTTACCGGGTGGTGGGCCGTGGCCAGGTGAACGGCCGGGAGGCGACCTGCCTGCAGACGGCCGAGGGCGTGTTGATCCGGTGTGCGTACGCGGCGCCCGGCTCGGCCGAGGAGCAGGAGCTCAAGCGCATCGAGGAGCAGAAGAAGCAGCAGGAGCAGGCGCAGCAGGGCCAGACCGGCGACCTGGGCACGCTCACCGACCAGCAGCTGGCCGATCTGAACACCCGGCTCGCCGAGGAGTTGAGCCGGCGCCTCAAGGACTGAGGCGCCGGCCCGTGGTCAGCGCGCCTGGTGGAGCGCGCTGATCTCCTCGTCGGTCAGGGCGCGGTCGATCGCGTGCACCCCGTCGATGGCGCCGGACCAGAAGTCGACCCGGTTCCCGGCGTACCTGGCCCGTCCCACCGACAGCGGCCCGGTGCTGACCACGTCGGGGCCGGCCGCGACGGTGGCGACGCGGACGCCGTCGACGTAGAGCCGGATCTGGCCGGTGGCGTGGTCGCGGACCCCGGCCAGGTGGTACCAGCGGTTCAGCTCGGGCGTCGTCACCAGGCGGGCCCGGTTGCCACCGGGCGTGCTGAAGGCGAAGGCGCCCTGGCCGTACTGCAGGTAGAAGGGGTTCTCGGTGCGGCGGCCGTCCTGGCTGACGACCGTCGCGTAGTTGCCGGGCAGCTTGTCGAGCGTCACCCAGGCGCTGACCGTGTAGTCCTTCGTGGTGTCGAGGACAGGCGCCGCGGTGTCGGCGTGGTCACCGTCACCGTCGAACCTCAGCGCCGACCCGGTCACGCCGGGCGTCCACGCGGTGTTCCCGGTGAGGGTCAGGTGGCTGTCGCCGCCGCTGTCGCGGGCGGTGGTGCCGCTGTTCTCGTCCAGGTTCCAGTCGCCGTGGCCGGGGTACGTCCGGGTCTGCCCCGACGCCGCTCCGGCCGCGATGACACGGGCGTTGACCGCCCGTACCGCCTGGGGGTCGACCTTGATCTCCCGGCGGTCGTAGGTCCAGAGGCCGTTGAGCTCGGTCTCCAGGTCGGTGATCTGGGTGTAGACCGAGCCGGACAGCTCGTTGGCCGCGGCCTCCAGGTAGTACCGCTCGGTGTTGTCGACGTACTTGGCGGTCAGGGCCGCCTTGTCGGCGACGCCGCTGTAGATGACGGCCGGCGGGCCGGGCCACATGTGCCCGGGGGTGCGCAGCGTGAAGCCGCCGTGCTCGCCGTCCATCGCGATGCGGGTCGCGTCCGGGAAGGCCGGGTCGTTGTTGACGTAGTCGTGATGGTCGATCACGTCGCCCTCACCGGAGTCGCCCTTGGAGTTGCAGCAGTTCACACCGCTGTGCGCGTTGAGGATCCGGGTCGGGTCCTCGGACTTGATCTGCTCGGCGATCCGGCCGGTGGCGGCGCGGTCCCACTCGCCCCAGCCCTCGTTGAAGACGATCCAGCCGATGATCGACGGGAAGTTGTGCAGCTGGCGCATCATCTCCCGGCCCTGGCTGAGGAACGCCTTCTGACCGGCGGTGCCGGTGATGTCGGCCGACACGAAGTCCTGCCAGACAAGCAGGCCCAGTTCGTCGGCGTGCCGGTACCAGCGGGCGGACTCGACCTTGATGTGCTTGCGGACCGCGTTGAAGCCGAGCTTCTTCGTCTCGACCAGGTCGAACCTCAGGGCGGCGTCGCTGGGCTGGGTGTAGAGGCCGTCCGGCCAGAACCCCTGGTCCAGAGTGGCCAGCGAGAAGACCGGCTTGCCATTCAAAGTCAACTTCGGGAAACCACCGACCTGTTGTACGGCCACCTCACGCAGTCCGAAGTAGCCGCGGACGGTGTCGCCGCCCAGCTTCACGTCGACGTCGTACAGGTACGGGTCGTCGGTGCTCCAGAGTCGCGGCTTGGCGATCTTGACGGTGAGGTCGGTATTGGCTCGACCTCTAGCCGTACCCACCGATTTGCCCTTTTTGTCCTTGACGGTGATTGTCGCCGACTCGACGGAGGTCGCATCGATCCTCACCTTGACCGATCCGGTCGCGACGTCCGGGGTGAGGACGAGGCCGTCGATCCCGGCCACGGCGACCGGCTCCAGCCAGACCGTCTGCCAGATGCCCGACGACGGCTCGTAGACGATGCCGCCGGGGTTGAGCGACTGCTTGCCCTTCGGCTGGTCCGGCCCGGTGACGTCGGTGACCCCGACGATGATCTCCTGCCGGCCGTGCCCCTTGAGCGCGCCGGTGATGTCGGCGGTGAAGGCGGTGTAGCCGCCGGTGTGCTCGGCCACGAGTGTGCCGTTGACCCAGACCTTCGCCTGGTAGTCGACGGCGCCGAAGTTCAGCTTGATCCGCTTGCCCGTCCAGCCGCCCGGGACGGTGACGAGCCTGCGGTAGAACATGTGGTCCTCGCGCCGCTCGATGCCGGACAGCTGCGACTCGACCGGGAACGGCACGATGATCTTCTCGGGCAGCTTCGCGCCGAAGACCGGCTGCTCACCGGCCTCGGCACCGGCGAACTCCCACGGCCCGTTGAGGTTGAGCCAGTCCTTGCGGATCAGTTGCGGGCGCGGGTACTCCGGCAGCGGGTGGCGCTCGTCGACCCGGTCACCCCACGGCGTGGTGAGCCGGTGCGTGGAGTCGTTGGCGGCCGAGCGGATGGTCTGCGGGACGGTCTCGCCGCCGACGACCAGGCCACCGGTGCCGTCGTAGGCGACCCGGACCTTCTGGTTCTTCTGCACCTTCTCACCGAGGGTGACGACGACCTTGTCCCGCTTCTTCCGGACGCTCGCGATCGGGAAGGCGGTCGTGTCGACCTCCACCTTGAGGTGCTGGGCGAGCGTGCCGAGGTCGTCCACGGTGGCGTCGAAGTCGGCGATCAGTGTCCTGCCGTCGGGCTCGACGCCGAACGCGACCGGGAAGATCTGGAATCCGTCCGGCGGCGTGAAAGCGCTCTCCGGGACGATCTGCTTGTCGAGGCCGGCGCCCGACCAGCGCAGGAACAGATTGGCGCCGCCGACATCCTGGAACATCTCGATGCGTACGGTGTGCGCCTCCCCCGCCACCAGCGGCACGGCCGCACTGACCTGCTCGCGGTCCCAGTCACCGACCCAGTGGTCGATCACCGGCCGCTCGTCGATCAGGAAGCGGAATCCGTTGTCGCCGATCATGTGGAACGTGTAGTCACCGGTGGCCGGGGCGGTGATCTTCCCGGTCCAGCGGGCGGTCGTGTGCTCGGTGCGCCCGGTCAGCGACTCGAACGTCCCGGCCAGCCCCGGCAGGTCGATGTTCGGGTCGAGCACGATCCCGCCGAGCCCGGCGCCGGGGAAGTCACGGGCGCCCGGGGCGGACATCCGGAAGTACTCCCCCTTGAGCCCGTGCACTGCGGCCGCCGCGGCCGAGGCGGGACCGGCGGGCGCCACGAGGGCGGAGAGGGTCAGCAGGACGGTGGCGAGCAGAGGTCTCCAGAGCAATCGCGGCATCGATTGTTTCCCCTCGATCAATGGCACATTGCAAACACACTGAACTATTTACATGCCGGAAGTCAACAGAAGAAAACAGCTTCGGACATGTTCGCGCGAATCTCGCCACCACCGACTCCGCAGCGGTCGCCGGCATAACGATTTTCCAATCGATAGTTCCGGATTTCTTTCGACGTTTTGGCAGCGGCTGTCATCTATCTGCCGAACAAATGTCGACGTAGGATCCCGACTAACTTCCGATAGGTTTCCGGAAGTTTCGGAAGACCCGTTCCCCACGGCCGAGGAGGCTCATCCCCTATGAACGAACCGAACATCCGGCGCCGCTGGCGGGCCCTCGCCGTCACCGGCGTGCTCGTCGCCATGACGGCCACCACCGCCGTCCTGTGGCCCGGCACGTCCAGCGCCGCGTCGACGCTCGGTGCGTCCGCCGCCGAGCGTGGCCGATACTTCGGCACCGCGATCGCCGGCAGCCGACTGAGCGACTCGCAGTACACGACGATCGCGAACCGCGAGTTCAACATGATCTCGGCCGAGAACGAGATGAAGCTCGACGCGACCGAGCCGAACCAGAACCAGTTCACCTTCGGCTCCGGCGACCAGATCGCCAACTGGGCCCTCAACAACGGCAAGCGGCTCCGCGGCCACACCCTCGCCTGGCACTCCCAGCAGCCGGGCTGGATGCAGCGCATGGAGGGCTCCTCGCTGCGGTCGGCGATGCTCAACCACGTCACCCGGGTCGCGACCTACTACCGGGGCAAGATCTACGCCTGGGACGTGGTGAACGAGGCCTTCGCCGACGGCTCCTCCGGTGCCCGCCGCGACTCCAACCTGCAGCGCACCGGCAACGACTGGATCGAGGCCGCGTTCCGGGCCGCGCGGGCGGCCGACCCGAACGCCAAGCTCTGCTACAACGACTACAACACCGACAACTGGTCGCACGCGAAGACGCAGGCCGTCTACCGGATGGTCCAGGACTTCAAGTCGCGCGGCGTGCCGATCGACTGCGTCGGCTTCCAGGCGCACTTCAACTCCGGCAACCCGGTGCCGAGCAACTACCACACCACCCTGCAGAACTTCGCCGACCTCGGCGTCGACGTGCAGATCACCGAGCTCGACATCGAGGGCTCCGGGACGAGCCAGGCCGACCAGTACCGCGGCATCGTCCAGGCCTGCCTGGCGGTGACCCGGTGCAACGGCATCACCGTGTGGGGCGTCCGCGACAGCGACTCGTGGCGTGCGTCCGGCACCCCGCTGCTGTTCAACGGCAACGGCCAGAAGAAGGCGGCGTACGACGCGGTGCTCGCCCAGCTGAACACCGGCCAGCCCAACCCGGGTGAGTCGTCGGGTGGCCCGAGCCCCAGCCCTTCGGGTTCGCCCGGCGGGAGCGGCTGCACCGCTACCTACAGCGAGGGCCAGAAGTGGAACGACCGCTTCAACGGCCAGGTCACCGTCACCGGTAGCTCCAACTGGATCGTCACCGTGACGGTCTCCTCGCCGCAGCGCATCATCGCCACCTGGAACGTCAGTGCCACCTGGGACTCCAGCGGCAACGTCATGACCGGCCGGCCGAACGGCAACGGCAACTCGTTCGGGTTCACCGTCCAGCACGGTGGCAACTGGTCCTGGCCCGCGCTGACCTGCCGGACCGCCTGAGGTGACCGGCGCCCATGGTGGACGGCGCGGCCGTCCACCATGGGCTTGGGGGATGTACGATCCTCGATATATGGGAGCGCTCCCACGCTCTCTCCGTTCCCCGAGGAGATATCCCCCATGCGTCTCCGTTCCGTCCTCACCGCCCTGGCGGTGGCCGTCGCGTCCGGTGGCATCGTCGCCGGGCTGCGGGTGCCCGCCGCGCACGCCGCCGCCGTCTGTAGCGTCGACTTCGCCGTCAACCAGTGGGCGACCGGGTTCACCGCCGACGTCAAGCTCACCAACACCGGGGCGGCCGTCACCTCCTGGAGTCTGACCTGGACCTTCGCCGGCAACCAGACCGTCACCAACGGGTGGAACGCCCAGGTCTCCCAGGCCGGCCAGAAGGTCACCGCCGCCAACGTGAACTGGAACGGCAACCTGCCGACCGGCGCCTCGGCGTCGTTCGGGTTCCAGGCGGCCTACTCCGGGGCCAACGTCAAGCCCACCGACTTCGCCCTCAACGGGGTGTCCTGCGCGGGGGACGTCCCGCCGTCGAGCCCGGCCCCGTCGAGCCCGGCGCCGTCCAGCCCCGCCCCGTCCAGTCCGGCCCCGTCGAGCCCGGCGCCGTCCAGCCCGGCCCCGTCCAGCCCCGCACCGGCCTGTTCGAGCGGGGCGCTCTGTGACGGCTTCGAGAGCCAGGCGGCCGGTGCACCGGCCGGGGACTGGGCGGTGACCTACCCCGATTGCCAGGGCGCCGGGACGGCCACCGTCGACAGGAGCGTCGCCCACAGCGGGTCCACGTCGCTGCGGGTCGGTGGCGCCGCCGGGTACTGCAACCACGTCTTCGTCCGCAACACAGCACTGCTCGCCGCGGCCGGCAGCACCCTGCACGTCCGCTACTGGGTGCGGCACACCACCGCCCTGCCCGCCTCGCACATCACCATGGTCGCGCTGCGCGACGCCGCCGACGGCGACCGTGATCTGCGGTTCGGCGGGCAGAACGGCGCGCTCCAGTGGAACCGCGCCTCCGACGACGCGACGCTGCCCGAGCAGAGCCCGGCCGGTGTCGCGCTGTCCCGGCCGCTGCCGGTGAACGTCTGGTCCTGCGTGGAGTTCAAGGTGAACGGCACGGACGGGACGATGGAGACCTGGCTCGACGGGGTGTCGGTGCCGGGCCTGCTGCAGGACGGGGTGGCCACGCACGACATCGACGGGCAGTGGCTCAACCGCACCTACCGGCCGCGGCTCACCGATCTGCGGCTCGGCTGGGAGAGCTACGGCGAGGGCGCCGACACCCTGTACTACGACGACGTGGCCGTCAGCGGCTCCCGCATCGGCTGCTGACCCCACGGCCACGTCCCGGGCCGGCCTCGGCGGACCCCCGCCGGACCGGCCCGGGACACGGCACCCCGGATGTCAGTGCTGCTGGAGGATGACGCGCAGGCGCTGGGCGGACGGCTGGAGGCGGTAGGCCGGGAGCACACCCTGGCCGCATGACGCCGTCCCGACGCCGGAGGTGGCCGCGTCCAGGGAGATCCACGTCGACGTGGCAATCGGCAGCTCATGATCGTGACCGGTCATGGCGATCACCCCGCGGGACCATGGCCGTACCGTCAGCGGCACGTCCACCCCGCGTACCCGCACGCCGATCCCGCCGAGGTCGACGGTGGCGTCGTCGATGCGGCGGGCGCCGTGTTCCTGTGGGCGGACGGTACGGACCGCGAACTCGTCCCGGCCCGCGGTGAAGGTGCCGTAGCGGGCCCCCTGGCCGGTGTCCGGGTACTGCGGGCCGGGACCCCAGCCGGCCCACGTCACCCGGGTGGTCGGCCGGTCCAGGCGCAGGTCGACACCGGCCCGGGCCCATTCGCACGGCCACTGCCCGTAGGGCTCGATCGTCAGGTCCAGGGCGAGCGCGGCGCCGTCGCTCGTCCACCGCCAGATCGCGTCGACACCGGCGTCGATCACCGGCGGGCCGCTGCGGGTACGTACGACGAGCGCGGCGCCGTCGGCCGTGACGTCGATCAGGCGGGTCCGCAGATCGGCGAGACGGGCCGCGGACCACCGATCGGCCATCGACGGAAGGTCGCGCTCCTCCCAGCCGATGCCGCGATCATTCTCGGTCGGCGCCCGCCACAGACTCACCGCCACGTCGTGCAGGTCGAGATCGCCGAGCCGCACCGGCATGCCGGTCCGCGGATCGAACACAGCGGGCCCGAGCCGCAGATCGGGTGACGGGACGGCTGACGGGACGATGGTGGCGGGTGGACGGGGTGGGACGTGCTGTGTCCAGGCCACCTCCCGGCCGTCGGCCCGGTCCCGTAGCGAGATGGTCGACGGGGTGGTCGACGGCACCTTCAGGGGTATGGTCGCGGTCGCGCCCGCGGGGACGTCCGGGAGCGGGAAACCGGCGTCCAGGTGGGACAGGTCGAGGCTGTGGTATCGGTTGACGATCGTCAGGGTGGACCGCTCGGCGTCGATGGTGAGCCCGACCGGCGCGAACACCCGGGCCACGTCGGCCAGTCCCGGCCCCGGGGTGCGGTCGGCGTGGACGAGTCCGTCGATGACGAAGCTGCCGTCGTGCACCGTCTCGCCGAAGTCGCCGCCGTAGAGCTGGATCGTCCGCCCGTCGTCCGTGGTCCCGCCGTGCAGCGCGTGTTCCACCCACTCCCAGATGAACCCGCCCGCCAGCCGCGGGTAGCGGTGGAACAGCTCCTGGTACTCGCTGAGACCGCCCGGCCCGTTGCCCATGGCGTGCGCGTACTCGCAGAGCAGGAACGGCAGCTCGCGCCGGTGGTCGTCCTCGGGTTCGGTGAACGCGCCGATCCGCTCGACCTCGCCGGTCGTCGCGTACATCCGGGAGTAGACGTCCACGTGCAGGCTGCGGCGGTCGCCCTCGTAGTGGACGAGCCGCTCCGGGTCGCGTTGTCTCGTCCACTCGGCGATCGCGTCGAGGTTGACGCCGGTGCCGGCCTCGTTGCCGAGCGACCAGAACAGCACGCTGGCGTGGTTCTTGTCGCGTTCCACGGTGCGGCGCATCCGGTCCAGGTAGGCGTCGTGCCACTGCGGGTCGTCGCTCGGGTTGCCGCGCCAGTCGTTGAGCTCGAAACCGTGGGTCTCCAGGTCGTTCTCGACCATCACGTAGAGGCCGAGTTCGTCGGTGAGGTCCAGGAAGTCCGCCTGCGGCGGGTAGTGCGACGTGCGTACCGCGTTGATGTTGTGCTCTTTCATGAGCAGCAACTCGGCCCGGGCGGTGTCGAGGTCGACGGTCCGGCCGTGCAGGGGGTGGTGTTCGTGCCGGTTGACGCCGCGCAGGAGCAGGGGCCGGCCGTTGAGCATCAGGGTCGCGTCGTCGACGTGCACCGACCTGAAACCGATGCGCAGGGTGACCGCCTCAGCCGGGGTGTGGACGCGGACGTCGTACAGCGAAGGGGTCTCCGCGGTCCAGGGACGAACGGACCGGAAGTGATGGGTCTGCCCCGCGCCCAGGTCGTCGCGGCCGAGAGACGGGACGCTGACGGTGACCACCGCATCGCTGCCGGCCTCGACCCGCAGCGTGCCGGAGCCGTCGCGGTGGTCGTAGGTGGTGTGCACGAAGACGTCGCGGAGGCCGCCCGACGGGCGCGCGAGCAGGGTGACGCTCCGGAAGATGCCGGGCATCCACCACATGTCCTGGTCTTCGAGGTAGCTGTGCGCCGACCACTGGGCCAGGCGTACCACCAGCACGTTCACGCCCGCGCGGAGCACGTCGGTGGTGTCGAACTCGTGCGTCAGGCGGCTGCCGCGGACGGTGCCGAGTTCGACGTCGTTGAGCCACACCGTCGCGGCGCCGTCGACCCCCTCGAAGCGCAGGGCCGACGGATGCGCCAGCACCGCCGGGTCGGCCTCGAACTCGCGCCGGTGCTCGTGGACCGGGTTGTCGTCCGGCGGGTGCGGCGGGTCGACCGGGAACGGGAACTGCACGTTGGCGTAGATCGGCGAGCCGTGGCCCTGGAGCGGCAGATGCCCGGGAACCCGGACCTCCGACCAGTCGCCGCCGGGGAGCGCCCGGACCCGCCAGGTGCCGTCGAGCGACTGACGGGGCGCGTCGGAGCGCAGGTGGGCGCGGGCGGGCAGACTGCCGCGGCCCGGCTGGGGGGAGGCCAGTTCGGTGCGAAACGATGTCACGGGTACATAGTCTTTCTTGATCAAGGTCGGACGTGAAGGAGTTCCCGCGTGACCCGTGCCCATCTCACACTGCACCCGGCGTTCCGGGTCGGCGCGGTGGACCGGCGGCTGTTCGGTGGTTTCGTCGAACATCTCGGCCGGCACATCTACGACGGAATCCACGAGCCCGGGCATCCCACGGCCGGGCCGGACGGTTTCCGGCGTGACGTGGTCGAGCTGGTCCGGGAGCTGGGGGTGACCACGATCCGCTACCCCGGTGGCAACTTCGTCTCCAACCACCGGTGGGAGGACGGCGTCGGCCCGGCCGGCGAGCGGCCCCGGCGGCTCGACCTGGCGTGGCACTCGACCGAGACCAACCGGGTCGGGCTGCACGAGTTCCAGCAGTGGCTCGACCTGGTCGGCGGCGAGCTGATGCTGGCCGTCAACCTCGGCACCCGCGGCGTGCCGGAGGCCCTGGACCTGCTCGAGTACACCAATGTTCCGTCCGGAACCACGCGCTCCGACCAGCGCCGGGCGAACGGGCGCGAGGAGCCGTTCGGGGTGACCATGTGGTGCCTCGGCAACGAGATGGACGGCCCGTGGCAGGTCGGGCACCGCTCCGCCGACGACTACGGCAAGCTCGCCTCGCAGGTGGCGAAGGCGATGCGGCTGGTCGACAACCGTCTCCAGTTCGTGGTGTGCGGCTCGTCCGGCCGGAACATGCCCACCTTCGGCGCGTGGGAGCGCACGGTTCTGGAGCACACCTACGACGACGTCGAGTACATCTCCTGCCACGCCTACTACCAGGAGACCGACGGCGACCTGGGCAGCTTCCTCGCCTCGGGGGTGGACATGGCCGCCTTCATCGAGGAGGTCGTGGCCACCGCCGACCATGTCCGGGCGGTCAAACGCTCCGGGAAGCGCATCCAGATCTCCTTCGACGAGTGGAACGTCTGGTATTTCACCCGCTGGAACGCGCAGGAGGGCACCTTCGACATCGGCGACTGGCCGGTGGCGCCGCGCCTGCTGGAGGACGTCTACACGGTCGCCGACGCGGTCACCGTCGGCGGGCTGCTCATCACCCTGCTCAACCACGCCGACCGGGTCACCTCGGCGTCGCTCGCCCAGCTGGTCAACGTGATCGCGCCGATCATGACCGAGCCGGGTGGTCCCGCCTGGCGCCAGACCACGTTCTTCCCGTTCTCCCTCACCTCCCGGGCAGCCCGGGGTACGGCACTCGCCGTCACCATCGACGCCGGGACCGTCACGACCAAGCGGTACGGCGAGGTGCCCGCGGTCGCGGCGGCCGCCACGGTCGACGACGGCGGCACGGTGCACCTGTTCCTGCAGAACCGGGACACCACCGGCCCGGCCACGGTGACCGTCGACCTGACCGGTTTCCCGGAGCTGTCGTCGGCCACCGCCACCGGCATCTGGGACGACGATCCGTACGCCGCGAACACCCTGACCGAACCGGACCGGGTGACCCCGCGCCCCAACGACACGGCGTCCATCAGCGGCAACATCGTGACGATCACGCTGCCACAGGTCTCCTGGACGAGGATCACCCTGGCCTGAGGGTCTCAGCTTCGTCCCGGACCGGCCGATGAGGAGATGTCGACCGTCCTCCGGGAGGAAGCGGTGAAAGCCGACCACCGGCGCTCCCTGGCCCGAACCGTGTGCTTCGCCCTCGCCTACGCGGTGGCCTGCTACGCCGGGCGGCGCCTGGTCGTGGTCGGTAACCACAACCTGGCCTGGCCGGCCGCCGGCGTGGCGGTGATCTGGTTCTGCGCGCACCGGCGGGCGCCCACCCGGCGCCTGGACATGCTGTTGCTCGTCCTGATCCTGGGTGCCGTCAACTGGCGGACCGGAACCAGCCCGGCGGTCGGTGTCGTCGCCGGGCTGGTCGGGCTGGTGCAGGCCCTGGTGTTCCTCCGGCTGCTGACCCGGTGGGCGCCGCACCTGTGGGGCGGCGGCGGTGACGCGCCACTGCGGTGCCCGCGCGACCTGTGGGCGCTGCTCAAGGCCGGTTTCGGGGCGACACTCGCGGCCAGCGCGGTCAGCCTGGTGGGCCGCTGGCTGATCACCGGCACCGCGCCACTGACCGTCACGACCATGTCGGTGGCCCGGCACACCGCCAGCATCCTGATCATCGGAGCCGCCGGGATCTGCGCCGGATCCGCCCTCACCAGGCGCGTCCCCCTCCGGTCCCCGGCCCCACCACGCCGGATCGCCGAGATCGCCGGACTCGGGACGCTCAGCATCGCCGGTCACCTGGCCGTCTTCGCCTACGAGCACCAGTTCCCGGTGTCGTTCGCGCTGCTCGGCATCACCGTGCTGGTCGGGGTACGGCTCAGCACCGGCTGGGTGCTGCTGCACAACCTGGTGGTCAGTGTCGTCGCGTTGCGGTACACCCTGGCCGGGTACGGGCCGTTCGCCCAGGTCGGTGACGTGCCCCTGCGCGCGGTCGTGGTGCAGCTGTTCGTCACCCTGGTCGCTCTCGTCGGCTTGGCGCTGGCGCTGGGCCGGGAGGAGCGCCGGACGCTGGTGACCGCCCTGGCCCAGGAGAAGGAACAGGTCAAACGGCACGCCGACCTGCTCGCCGCGATCATCGACTCGATGCCCGACGGGCTGGCGGTGATCGGCCCGGAGAACCGGGTGACGCTGCGCAACCCGGCCGTCGCCGGCATGGCCGACAACGACCTGGCCCGGCTGCGTGCGCTCGCCGACCAGGACGACACCAGCACCGACATCGTGGTGAACCGCCCGGGCGAACCGGAGAGCCGGGTGATCCGGGTGACCGCCACCGCGCTGCCGCACCCGGACGGCACGCACAGCGCGGTGGTGCTGTTCCACGACATGACCGCCGAGCGCCGGCACCGTGACGAGCTGACCAGCTTCGCCGGTGTCGTGGCGCACGACCTGCTCAACCCGCTGGCCAGCGTGGACGGCTGGACGACGGCCGCGATGGAGGCGCTGGAGGAGGCGCCGGACCATCCGGGCGTCAGTGAGGCGTACGACGGCCTCACCCGCGTCAGCCGATCGTCGGCCCGGATGCGGGGCCTGATCGACGGGCTGCTCGCGTACGCCACCGCACGGGAGGCGATGGTCACCCCGGCCCCGGTCGACCTGGCCGAGGTGGTCGCCGAGATCGCCCTCGCCCGCACCGACGCCGCGGCGGCCGCCGGCAGCCCGATGCCCCGCTTCACGATCGGCCCGCTCCCGGCGGTGCGGGCCGATCCGGTCCTGGTCCGGCAGCTGCTGGACAACCTGATCGGCAACGCCGTCAAGTACACCGCGCCCGGCGTGCTCCCGGCCCTGCGGATCACCGCCGAGGACGACCACGGGATGGTGGCCGTCCGGATCGTCGACAACGGCATCGGCATCCCCGCCGGACAGCACGAGGCGATCTTCGGCAACTTCCACCGGGCCCACGCCGACGGCGGCTACCGCGGCACCGGGCTCGGCCTGACCATCTGCAAACGCATCGTGGAACGGCACGGCGGCACCATCACCGCCGTCGACGACCCGGGTGGCGGCTCCTGCTTCACCTTCACGCTGCCGCCGCTGTCACTGGCTGCTGGAGCCCGCCCACAGGTTGATGCCTGACTCGGTGGCGTACTTGTCGATCTCGGCCAGTTCCTCGCCGGTGAACGTGAGGTTCTCCAGGGCCGCGACGTTGGCCTCCAGCTGGCGGACACTGCTGGCGCCCAGCACCGTGGAGGTCATCCGCGGGTCCCGCAGCACCCAGGCGATCGCCATCTGGGCCAGGGTCTGGCCGCGCCGCCGGGCGATCTCGTCCAGCGCCCGGATCTTGTCGAGGTTCTCCGCGCTGAGCAGCTCGGTGCTCAGCGACTTGTCCGCGCCGGCCCGCGAGCCGTCCGGCACCCCCTGCAGGTAGCGGTCGGTGAGCATGCCCTGCGCCAGCGGCGAGAACGCGATGCACCCGGCACCCACCTGCTCCAGGGTGTCGAGCAGGCCGCCCTCGACCCAGCGGTTCAGCATCGAGTACGACGGCTGGTGGATGAGCAGCGGTGTGCCCAGGTCACGCAGGATCGCCGCGGCCTCGGCGGTCCGCGCCGGCGAGTAGGACGAGATGCCGGCGTAGAGCGCCTTGCCGGCCCGCACCGCCGCGTCCAGGGCGCCCATCGTCTCCTCCAGCGGCGTCTCCGGGTCGAGCCGGTGCGAGTAGAAGATGTCGACGTAGTCCACGCCCATCCGCCGCAGCGACTGGTCCAGCGAGGCGGTCAGGTACTTGCGCGAGCCCCAGTTGCCGTACGGCCCTGGCCACATGTCGTAGCCGGCCTTGGTCGACACGACCATCTCGTCGCGGTGGCCCCGGAGGTCGGTCGCCAGGATCCGGCCGAAGTTCTCCTCCGCCGAGCCGTACGGCGGCCCGTAGTTGTTGGCCAGGTCGAAGTGGGTGATGCCCAGGTCGAACGCCCGGCGCAGGATCGCCCGCTGGGTCTCCAGGGGCTTGTCCTCGCCGAAGTTGTGCCACAGGCCGAGGGAGACGGCGGGCAGCTTGAGGCCACTGCGCCCGCTACGGCGGTATTCCATGTTCCTACCTCTTCACGGGAGTTCGGCCAGGTCGTCGGCGGTCAGGTGGAGCGTGCCGGCGGCGGTGGAGTCGGTGATCGTCTCCGGGCGGCTCGCCCCGGGGATCGGGATCGACACCGGCGACCTGGCCAGGTGCCAGGCCAGGCAGACCCGCTGCGGGCTCACCCCGTACCGCTCGGCGACCCGGGCGAACGCGCCGCCCAGCGAGCCCGCCGCCCGGATGCCGCCCAGCGGCGACCAGGGCAGGAAGGCGATCCCCAGCTCGGTGCAGAGCTCCAGCTCCGGCTCGGACGACCGGAACGCCGGCGAGAACTGGTTCTGCACCGACACCAGCCGCCCACCCAGGATCTCCCGGGCCTCGCGGATCTGCCGCGGGTTCGCGTTGGAGATGCCGGCCATCCGGATCTTCCCGGCGTCGAGCAGGTCCCGGATCGCGCCGATCGACTCGGCGTACGGCACCCGCGGGTCCGGCCGATGATGCTGGTAAAGGCCGATGGCGTCGACGCCGAGCCGCTTCAGCGACGCCTCGCACGCCTGCTTCAGGTGGTCCGGCGACCCGTCGACGGTCCAGCTGCCGTCGCCCGGGCGCAGGTGCCCGCCCTTGGTGGCGACCAGCACGCCGGAGGTGTCGCCGCCGTAGGAGGCGAGTGCCCGGGCGATCAGCGACTCGTTGTGGCCGACCTCGTCCGCGCCGATGTGGTACGCGTCGGCGGTGTCGATCAGGGTGACGCCGGCGTCCAGGGCGGCGTGGATCGTCCGGATCGAGCGGTCCTCGTCCGGCCGGCCCTCGATCGACATCGGCATGCCACCGAGCCCGATCGCCGCGACCCGCACGTCACCGATGTGACGGCTCTGCATGGTTCCTCCCGGGAGATGTGTACGGCTACCACCCTGGTATGCCCGCCCCGGCGGCGTCCAACAGAAGAAACCGCTCGGATTCAGCAGCTAGGGTGCTCAATCGTGGAACTGCGGCATCTCGAGTACTTCGTGGCGGTGGCCGAGGAACGGCACTTCACCCGCGCGGCCCAGCGGATGCGGGTGGCCCAGTCCGGGTTGTCCGCGTCGATCCGGGCGCTGGAGCGGGAGCTCGACGCCGACCTGTTCACCCGGCACACCCGCCGGGTCGAGCTGACCGACGCCGGGCGGGCCCTGCTCACCGAGGCGCACCGGACGCTGGCCAGCGCGGCGGCCGCCCGGGACGCGGTCGCCGCCGTGCGGGGCCTGCTGCGCGGCAGCCTGGCCATCGGCGCCGAGCAGTGCCTCGGCGCGATCGACATGGCGCCGCTGGTCGCCGCGTTCCGGCGGGCCCACCCGGGTGTCGAGGTCCGGCTCGGCTACGCCGGCTCGGGGCACCTGGTCGAGCAGGTCCGGCTGGGGGTGCTCCAGGCCGGTTTCGTGGCGCTGCCCGGTCCCGCGCCGGACGGCGTACGCCTGCTGCCGGTGGCGTCCGAAAAGATGATGCTGCTCTGCCACCCGGCGCACGCCCTCGCCGACAGCGGGTCGGTCGCGGTCGAGGACCTGGCCACCGAGGAGTTCATCGACTTCAGCGGCGACTGGGGCGCCCGCCGGGTCAACGATCTGGCGTTCGCCCGGGCCGGCGCCGACCGCCGGGTGGCCGTCGAGGTCAACGACGTGCACACGCTGCTCGACTTCGTGCACCAGGACCTCGGGGTGGCGCTGGTACCGGCTCCGGTGACCCGCAAACCGCAGGCGAAGGGGCTGCACGCGGCCACGGTCACCGGCCCGGTCCCGGACTGGCGGGTGGCGGTGGCACTTCCCGCCGGGACACCGGCCGGCCCGGCCACCGAGGCGCTGCTGCGGCTGGCCCTGCCGGCAGTCCCCCACGGCCCGGGCGCGAAAACCCTCAGGTCCGACCCGCACCGCCGATGAGTGGGCCTGTGTCGGACAAGAACGTGATGAAGCCCGGCGACCGGGACGCCCTCCTCGCCGCCGTGGTGGCCAAGCACCCGGACGCGTTCATCGCGGCCATCGGCCGCAACGGCCTGTGCGTCCCGCTGCCGCCGGAGATCGCCGAGGTCGGCCTGCGACCGGTCGAGGGCGCCTCCTCGATGCTCGGCCTGGTCGTCGACGCCGATCAGCGGGTGGTCATCGACGCCTGGACCGAGGTGATCGCCGCGGGCGTCGCGAACTGCCTGGTCCGCCTGGTCGCCGCACCCGACCGCAAGGCCCGGATGCACATCCTCGACGCCACCCACCGGTACGGCGTCTACATCGCCGTGATCAGCGGTTCCGGGATCGCGGCGGACCTGACCCTGCACCCGGAGCTGGTCCGGCCCCGGCTGGTCACGATGCTCAAGAGCCCGGTCTCGGTGGTCACCGAGGTCGGCCCCGAGATCCTCCCGCTGCTCGGCTGGGCCCCCGAGGAACTGATCGGGCAGCGCACCCTCGAACTCGTCCACCCCGACGACCAGCAGCGGGCCATCACCGGCTGGATGGACATGCTGAGCACCCCGCACGGCTCGGCCCGCCGGGTGCGGCTGCGCCACCTGCACCGCGACGGGCACACCGTGTGGTTCGAGGTGACCAACCACAACTACCTGGCCGACCCGGACAACCCGCGGGTGGCCGCCGAGATGCTGGACATCTCCGACGAGATGGCGGCGCAGGAGGCGGTCCGGGCCGCCGAGCAGCTGATGCGCCGGCTCACCGAGACGATTCCGCTGTCCATCGTGCAGGTCGGCGCGGAGGGCCGGATCACCTTCCTCAACGAGAGGGCCGCCCGGCAGGTGAAGGCCCAGGTCGGCGACGCCCTCGCCGGGGCGCTGCTGGACCAGACCGAGCCGGTGGACCGGTCGCTGGTCGGCGCGGCGTTGTCCGGGGTGCTGACCGGGGAGGACACCGATTTCGAGTACGGCCATCGCGAACCCGGCGCCGGCAACCGCCGGATCCGGGCGAACCTGCGCGCGCTGACCGACGACTCGGGCGCGGTCACCGGCGCGATCATCTGTCTCGCCGACGTCACCGAGGAGGCGCTGCTACGGGAGAAACTGTGGCGGCAGGCCACCTTCGACCCGCTGACCGGCTGCCACAACCGGGCCGCGACGATGACCGCGCTGGAGGACGCCCTCGGCACCGCCGACCGGCACGCCGGCACCGCCGTCGTCTTCCTCGACCTCAACTCCTTCAAACCCATCAACGACCGGTACGGCCACGCCGCCGGTGACCTGCTGCTGAGCCAGGTCGCCGCCAGCCTGCGCAGCGCGGTGCCGTCCGGTGCCATCGTGGGCCGGATCGGCGGCGACGAGTTCGTGGCCGTCTGCCGTGACGTGACCGGCCGCGACCACGCCGACCGGATCGGCGCCGACCTGCTCGCGGCCCTCAGCGCGGCCCGCGTCCACGTGGCCGGCAGCACCCTGGTCCCGCACGCCAGCCTGGGTGTCGCCTGGGCACCGTACGGCGCCGGCGACTCCGACGAACTGCTGGCCCACGCCGACGCCGCCATGTACGCGGTCAAGCGCGCCCGCGGTTCCGCCGACCCGCGGGTGAGCCTGGCCTCGTAGGCGGTCCCCCGTCCGGTCATCGAAAGCACCCGATGCGCGGATCCCCTATAGTTGCGCCGCGACCAGAATGATCGGCGCGGCGGAGGCACGCATCCGCCCTGGATGGTGGGGTTCTCTCGAATGAGCGGCTGGCAGCTCACCGGCTACACGCCTGTTCGTCCGCTCGGCGCCGGCGCGTCGGGCAACGTCGTGCTCGCCACCCACGACCGGACCGGGACGCCGGTCGCCATCAAGTACCTGGTGCACGTCCTCGGCGACGACGCCGCGTTCCGGGCCGCGTTCCGGCGTGAGGCGCAACTGCTCGGCGAGATCGACGACCCGCACATCTCCCGGCTGTACGAGTACGTCGAGTCCGCCGACGGCGCGGCGATCGTGATGGAGCTGGTCAACGGGGTGTCGCTGCGGCAGATGCTGCGCGAGCACGGCGCGACCACCCCGGAGGCGGCGCTCGTCGTGCTGAAGGGCTCGCTCGCCGGGCTGGCCGCGGCCCACGGCCACGGTGTCGTGCACCGTGACTACAAACCGGAGAACGTGCTGGTCACCGGTGAGGGGTCGAGCAAACTCGCCGACTTCGGCATCGCCACGACGGTCGGCCAGGGCACCGGCACCGTCGTCACCGGCACGCCCCGTTACATGGCCCCCGAGCAGTGGACCGGCGCGCCGGCGACGCCCGCGTGCGACATCTACGCCGCCACCGCCACGTTCTTCGAGTGCCTCACGGGCCGGCCGCCGTATGACGGGACCAACCTGTTCGCCCTGCACGACCAGCACGCCAACGCGCCCATACCGACCGACCCGGCCCCGGCACCGGTGCACGAGCTGCTCCGGCAGGGCATGGCCAAACAGCCCGGTGACCGGCCGCCGCACGCGCTCGCGTTCCTCGACATCCTGGAGCGGGTCGCCGGTGCGGCGTACGGGCGGAGCTGGGAGGACCGTGGCCTGCGCGAGCTGGCCCGCCGGGCCGCGCTGCTCGCCGCGCTGTGGCCCTTCCCGGACGGTTCGGCGAGCGCGACCAGTGTGGCCACCACGACCCTCGGCACCGGCCGGTCCGGTGTCTTCCGCGGCAACCGCAAGTGGGCCGCGGCCGGCAGCGCCGCCCTGGTCGCGGCGCTGCTGATCGGCGGGGCCGGCTATCAGTACGCGTCGGCCGCCGAGGAGAGCCCGATCATCGCCGGTGGTCCGGCCGGCGGCCCGACCACCGATCCGGCCGTGGGCGGGCCGTCCGGCGCGGCCACCGCGGACAGCTCCGCGGCCGGGTCCCCGCCGGCGACGCCGTCACCCTCGGCCGCACCGGGCACCTCGGTGACGCCGGCCGCACCGGGCACCTCGCCGTCGCCCGGCAGATCGCCGTCCGCCTCGGCCCCGGCGTCGGCCTCGGTGTCCACCGGCACGTCGCCGAGCCCGTCGACCAGCACCTCACCCCCACCACCGGCCGACACCACCGGGCCGTCGGTCGGCGGCGTCGGCGCGAGCCCGACGGTGATCGAGGGCGAGGGCTGCCAGTACGGGACGCGCACCAGCACCGTGTCGGTGACCGTGACCGACGACGTGAGCGGGCCGGGTGAGCTGACGGTCAGCTTCCAGTACACGCTGAACGGCACCAGCCGGACCGTGGCGATGAAGGGGTCCGCGCGGGGACTCTTCCGAGGCGTGCTCGGCCCGCTGCCGATCCCGAAGTCGGCGACCCGCATCCCGATCGCCGTGGTCGCCTCGGACGCCGCCGGCAACCAGGGCAAGTCCTCGTCGTCGGCGATCGTCACCCTCGAGAACTACTGCACTCCCGGTTAGGAGCACGCCGTGCCAGATCCTGTTTCGCGGGTCACGGGGAGACGGGCGTGAACCGGCCGGACGAACCGCACGACGACCGCACGCCGCCGGCCGCCGATCCGTGGCGGGCCGCCGCCGACACCCCGTCGCCCACCGTGAACCTCGGTTCGCCCACGGCCTACCTCGGCGACCCCCACCGCACCGTCCACCTGCCCGATCCCGCCGACAACCGCACCGTCCACCTGCCCGGCCCCGCCGACAACGGCACCGTCCGTCTCGGTCCGGGCGGGCCCGCCGGTCATCCGGCCGACCGGACCGTTCACCTGCCCGGGCCGGATCCGACATCGCACGTGCGGCCGGTCGGTCCAGCGACGTTCGCGGGTGAGTCGGAGCCGACCATGCGTGCCCAGCAGGAGATGCGGTTCGGTCCCGGTGTGCCGGCCGCCCCGGTCGCCACGCCCGCCGCACCGGGCTGGCCGGCCGCCTCCACCGCCGCGCCACGGCGGCCGCTGTGGCGGCGACTCGTCTCCCTGCTCTCCAGCCTGCTGACCCTCGTGCTGATCGGGGTCGTCGGGTTCTACATCTGGCAGCGGCTCAGCCCGCTGGAGGTGGAGGGCGTGTCGGTGTCCGTCCCGGAACCGGCCGGGAATCGCTGCGACGTGACCGTCGACGTGGTCGCCACCGTGCAGACCAACGGGCGCGGCGGGGTGATCCGCTACCAGTGGTTCCGGTCGGACGCGCCGCCCGGGGCCGTGCTCACCGAGCGGGTCGGCAGCGGCCAGCGGACGGCCGCCCTGACGCTGGCGTGGACGTTCAGCGGGATCGGCTCGACCACCGAGACCGCCACCGTCAACATCCTCGAGCCGTCGCCGGTCCAGGCCGGGACCGAGGTCTCCTACCGCTGCCGGCGCGACTGACCGGCCGGGGCCGGGAACACCGCGATGTCCCACCGGCGGTCCGGGCCGCTCGGAGGCCTTCCGCCAGTGTCGTGCGGGTGACCCGTACCGCTGCGGTCTATGACCTTCGGTAGAGGTGGGTCCGGCTCGCGGACAGACGTGCGGGAGCGCCGCCGTCCCTAGTGTTTCGGGCATGGCAGTCACGTTCACCGGCGACGACCGGTTCCCCGCGGTTCTCGGCATCGCCCGGGCCGCCGCCCGCGACGAGCTCGGCACCGTGCACCTGCTGGCCGGGATGGCCGGCGCCGCGCCCGACATCGCGGCGCTGCTCGGCGTCTTCGACATCACGCCCGCCGTGATCCGGACCGTGCTGCGGGACCGGGTCATCGGCGACGGCCCGGCACCCCCGGTGGCGGCGATCGTCCGCGGTCACGCGACGCTCCCGCTGACCGCCGGGGTGCGGGCCGCACTGGTCCGGTGCGCCGCCTACCACCCCGGGGCCCGCAGCTCACGGCAGCTGCTGGACACGATTCTCGACGATCCGGGCGCCGGGGCGGTCACCCTGCTGCGGCTGTGCGGCGCCGACATCGCGGCGGTACGGCGGGCGCTGCGGACCGGTCAGGCGCCGGCCCGCACGGAACGGCTGCCCGCACCGCTGTGGCCGGTCCGCGACCGGTTGATCGGGCGGCAGCAGTACCGCGGACGTGGCCTGCGTGACCTTCTCCGGTCGGTGCTCACCCGGGCGGACGCCGGCCATGGCGCGGATCCGGCCGTCTGGGCGTCGCTGGAGGCCGACGAGACGGCGCGACGTGACGGGCGGGCGACCCGCACCGACGACGTGCTGCTGGCGATGGTGACGACGTTCGAGGTCGCCGAGGCCTACCCGCACCTGGCCGGTGCCACCGACCGGTACGACGGCACCCGCGCCCTGCTCGCCCAGGTCGACGCCGGCGAACTGGCCGCCGCGATCGCGGCCGGGACCGGCGAGGACGCGGTGCCGCTGCGGAACCTGCTCAGGACGGGCGGGCAGCGGGACACGGCCGCGCTGCTGCGGGCGATCACCGCCCACCCGGAGACGCGGGCCTCCCGGGCACTGCGGGCGCTGGGCCGGTATCCACTCGTCACCGACCGCACGCCGGTCCACACCGCGTGAGCCGCGGGCCGCGCCGTCGCGGGCGCGGCCCTCCGCGAGGACGTCAGCCGCGAGAGCGCGGCAGGCAGCACTTCTTGTATTTCAGCCCGGAGCCGCACCAGCAGGCGCCGTTGCGCTCCGGCGGCCACGGGAGCCGTGCGGAGCCGGTGGACAGCTTGCGGGCGTAGGCGGCCCGGTCCTCCGCCGACGCCGGGTCACCGGTGAACCCGTCCGCCGTACCCGGAAAGAGAACCAGGTCGGCACGGCCGGTCCCGGCCAGACGGACCAGTTCGCGCTCCAGCCCGGCCCGGTGATCGTCCCACGTCGCGCCGTACGCCTCGGTCTGCTTCACCAGCCGGTCGAACTCCGGACCCGCCAGGAAGACCAGGTCCACCGTGGTGGCCGCGGACCCGGCGCCGGCGAGCCGGGTCTCCAGCCGCTCGGCCAGGTTGTCGTGCGTGTCGTGCTGCCGGCCGAGCGCGTGCCGCAGCCGGTGCCGCTGCTGGAGCAGGAAGAACAGCACACCCGCGTCGTCGGCGTCGGCCGGCTCGGTGGCGCCGCGCTCGGCCAGGACCTCCTGGACCGCCTCGGTCAGCCATTTCTCGGCCTCGACGGCCCGCCCGCCGACCACCAGAGCGGCGGTGACGTAGGCGGCGGCATCCGTGTACCGCGTGAGCAGCGGGCGCAGCGGCTCGACCTCGGCCGACGCCTCGTCGCCACGGCCCGTCCGGTACAGCACCCGCGCCCGCAGCGCCCGTGCCGAGGCGGCCGCGCTGTCGTCACGTTCACCGAAGGCCTCGAGGGCTCCGTCCACATACCGCAGCGCGGCGTCGAGCTTGGAACGGCTCTCGGCGATCTCCGCGGCGAGCGTCAGCGCGAGACCCGCGTCCTGCGGGTCGGCGAGACGCCCGGCCCGGGCCGCGTCGGCCAGGTCGGCGGCGACACCGAGCGGGTCGGCGGCACCGAGAGCGGACTGCCGGATCTCATTGAGGTCGGCGCTGGTCAGATCTGCTGTCGAGGACACGCCGCCACGCTACTGCGGCCCGCACCCCGGCGCTGTTGATCTGGATCACTTCACCGCCGGAGCCGTCCGGCATCCGGCGGCGACACCCGAGGGTGATCGACTCCTGAAAATAATTACCAGAGTGAATCTGTACCGGTGCCGGGTTTCCCCTTATGATCAACCGCGCGTCGGCCGGCCGGTCCAGCCCGGCCGAACACACAACCGAATAGGTTCCGTCGAGGGAGATGCATCGCGGTGGAGGAGCGTCCGAGCGCTTCGCTGTTCCGGCCCTACGTCCTCACACCCGATGGGACGCCATCCCACTCACACCCCGACTCCCCCACCGGCACATCCGCTCGCCGGCCGGCCCCGCCCGCGGCAGCCACCGAGCCGGATGCCGACCCGGCGACCGTTCCCGCCGGCGACTCCGGACCGGCGAGTGAGCCACCCCGGCCGCACCGTCTCCGCTCCGAGGCCGTGGACAGCCCGCCGGTGTTGCGCCCCTCCCACCGCAATCTGCTCGTCGCCATGGCAGCAGCGCTCATCGCCCTCGCCATCGTCCTCGTGGCCCGGGCGACGGCAGCGGATTCGGGAACCGCGACCGCCGGCGGAACCGGCGCGTACTGGTTCGTCCCGGACCTGGCCGTCCCGACCGGCGCCACCGACTCTCCGCCGGACCCCAGCGGACCGTCCTACCCCCAGGGCGGCGACGGCACGGGGGACGACGGCCGGCCGGCGGTCACCGGTGCGACGGCCGCGGTTCCCCGCCGCACCGGCGACAAGCCACCGGCACAGTCGGCCCGTCCGGACGCTCCACCGCAGAACGCCACCGCCTACACCGTCATCCAGGCGGAGACGTTCGACGAGCAGAACGGCATCAAGGTCGAGAACGCACCGACCGGTTCGGGACGCCACGTCGGCTTCATCACCAAGGGCGACTGGATCCGGTACGACGACGTCGGGTTCACCGACGTGCCGGCGACCAGGTTGCAGATCAGTGCCGCCAACTGGGCGAAGGACGACGGTACCGGAGTGGTCGAGGTACGCCTGGACGACCGCGCCGCCGATCCCGTCGGCACGATGACGATCCCGAACAATCACTCCTGGTTCGACTTCGTCACCTACTCGATGACCATCCGGCCCACCACCGGGGTGCACACCGTGTATCTGACGTTCACCAGCACCCAGAAGGAGGAATTCGGCAACATCGACTGGATCCGGTTCCAGCACTGACACCGAAGGCAAGCAGATCCTTGCGGCCGACCAGCCACTGTCCACAATCTGGCGAGACGCGGTCGCCCCGACGCCGGCTACGCCATTGCGCCGTCACTTTTGAGGGATTTGCACCACTATTTGTAACCTCCCGGTGCGCTACCGGCGGCTGGAGAGGACGTTGGGCGTACGCCCGTGGAGGGCTCGCTGAGCTAGTGGCGTAGTCACGTCCTGCCCGGAAGCGCGGGATCCAACGGTCGCCAACCGGCTTGGACCCGGAACGACGTCCTCGAGGGCAAGTACGAGATGATTGTTCTCGTGGAGGCGGGAAAGGACGACGTGGTGGCGCTGGACATGCCGACGCGTATCTGGGCTGGCATCGACGCGGGAATCGACAATGTCATCTCGTCGGCGGCCGGGAACGGCGACGAGGCGGTGGTCGAGGTGGGTCAACGTATCCGCAAGGCCGGCTGGGACCAGGTGCCTTGGGTCAATGGCGCCTGGCCTCCCATGGACCAGGTGATCTCGATCCGACTGACCGTGGCCGAATGGATGTTCGCTGCCGATGAGGCCCGCCACGCTATCCGGCTCTACGAGGAACTCGGGGACGACGAGTCGGCCCAGCTGGGGCGAGATGCCCTCGCCGTGATCGAGAGCATCGGCCGGTAACGCCGTAGAGCCGTTGCGGGAAGCTCTGTGCAGCCACCCGGGTTGCGGGAGATCCGGATGCGTGCCGGATCTGGAAGGGTGTCATTCTGCTGCGGTGAACGATCATGAGGCTCGCCGGGATGTCCTGCGACTATTGCCTGAGGCCGAACGGCCGCCGGGCGAGCCGTTTCCCGGTGGCGCTGAGGACCAGGAGATCGTCGACTTGGAACGGCGGCTCGGTATACCTCTGCCCAAGGCGCTTGTCGACTGGCTGCGCGTCTGTAAGGGCGAAGGGATTTGCGCTGGTGGCGTCTTTGGTGCCAGGACCGATCACGAGTTTCTCGATATGGCCACGTACCTGGCGATGTTCCCACAGTGGCGGCAATCCGGCTGGCTGCCAGTGGCAGGCGATGGCTGTGGCAACTACTACGTCCTGGTAACCAGCGGCGAGTTCGCCGACCAGGTTGGTTTCATCGACACGATCTCGGATCCCGACAACATCGAGTACGTGGCCGGACCTAGCCTTTGGATGTTCCTTCGTTCGCTGCTGTTACGGGATGGGTGAACTCATACGTCGGCGCCTCGCGCGGCCGAAGCACACGGACAGCGGCAAATCCGGGTGCCAGGGGACGGCCGGACATCCTTACCGTTCGGCGGCCAGGCGCAGGCCTAGGGCGATGAGGACGCCACCGGTGACCGTGTCGATCCGGCGGCTCAACGTGCGGCGATGCCGCAGCCACATCCCGATCCGGCCGGCGAAGACCCCGATCGCGCCGTCCACCACGAACTCCAGCGCGATCAGGATCAGCCCGAGAACGGCGAACTGCACCCCGACGGACCCGAGCGCCGGATCGACGAACTGCGGCAGGAAGGCCACCGAGAAAGCGATCATCTTCGGATTGGAAAGGTTCGTCAGGAAACCGCTGAGGAAGGCGCGACGGCCGGACACTCCGGCCCCCTCCGCCCCGGGGATCATGTCACCGCGCTGCCGGATCATCTGAATGCCGAGGTACGCCAGGTACACCGCACCGGCGATACGCAGCACCGTGAACGCCGCCGGAACCGCAGCGAACAGGGCGGTCAAGCCGACCGCCGCCAGCAGTACGTGGATTGCCTCACTGGTGGCCAACCCCGCGGTGGCCAGCAGTCCGGCCCGCGGCCCACCGCGCATTCCGCAGCTGAGCACGAACAGCATGTCCGGGCCAGGCGCGATCATGGCGACGACCGTGGCGACGGTGAATGCGGCAAGCAAATGCGGATCCAGGGGCATTGCCTCAGCGTGCCGAAAGTGGAGCGAAAGATCCATATCGTTTGATTAGGGCTGAGCATAAGATCTGCTAATGCTTGATCCTCGTCGGCTCAGCCTGTTGCGTGACGTGGCGGCCACCGGCACCATCGCTGCCGCCGCCGAACGTGCCGGCTGCACCGCCGCGGCCGCCTCACAGCAACTCGCCGCCCTGGAACGCGACCTCGGCGCCGCACTGCTGGAACGGTCCGCGCGCAGCGTCCGGCTCACCACGGCGGGCCGGGTCCTGGCCGACCATGCCGGACGGCTGCTGAGCTCGCTCGCCGACGCCGAACGAGCCGTCCGTGACGTGGCAGGCCTGCGCGGTGGCACCATTCAGGTCGCGGCATTCGCTACCGCCGGGATCAGCTTTGTCATCCCCGCGCTGACCGTCTTCCGGAACCGGCACCCCGACATCGAGCTACGATTCGCCGAGCTGGAGTCGGCCGAGGCGCTCCCTGAGGTGCGGGCGGGGACGATCGACCTGGCGGTCACCCATGAGTACACCCCCCTGTCGCGACCCGATCTGCGCGGACTCGACCAGCGGCCGCTCTACCGGGAGCCGATGCTGCTGGCCGTACCCTCGGGTCTGGCACCCGCTGGAACCGCGCACGCTGACCTCGCCGACTTCGCCGCGACTCCCTGGGTCGCCGCGCTGACCAGCACCGGCTTCCAGGCCGCCACCGAGATGGCCTGCCGGACAGCCGGTTTCGAGCCCCAAGTCGACATTCGGGTGCACAGCTATCCGATGCTCCTGGCGATGGTCGGCGCCGGCTTCGGGGTGGGGCTGGTACCCCAGCTCGCAGCCGTCGCCCAGCACGGCGTGAGCTACCTGCCGATCGCCAGGCCGACCGGCCTGACCCGGCAGATTTACGCCACCACCAGGCGAACCGACCAGTCGCCAGCAGCGCGGGCACTCGCTCACTACCTCTACGACGCCCTGACCCTGACCACACCGAAGTAGGCGCCGACATGGCCGTCCAGGTCAGGGCTTCCCATCTCCCTGATCCGCGGAACCCGGCCCCGGCACGTCGGCAGCCGTCGCCTCGGGCGGAGCCGGCGATCCGGCAGGCAGACGTGTGCCGAGCAGACGCAGCGCGGCGCCGAGCAGGACGGCGATCAGCACGACGACACCCAGGTTGATCAGCACCGCCGGGTAGCCCCAGCGGGCGACGTCCGTCAGGGGCATCAAACAATGCTCGCGTCAGGGCGTCCCAGAATCCGGCGGCCATGTAGATTGAATCTACCTAGAATGGCTCGGTAAACCGTTCGACACCCACGACCTGCGGAAACTCCAGAACGGCGCGGCTCAGGTTCCCGGCTTCGACCCCGACCGAACCGGGTTGATCGCCGTCAGCCGATCCGGCACCGACCTACCGGACGGCGCCGTCGACGTCACCTGGACGCCGGACGACGTGGTCACCGCCTGGCGATCCTGAGTCGATCTCCGCACGAAACGCCGCCTCACACACCTGAGCCGAATGACAGTTGTGGATCAGATAGGCGTACCGCTGCCGAATACATATCCCGGGACTACGCAGACAACCACGGTCAGCTTCCATCCCGCGAGGAGAACACTGATCCTGGAAACACAAGGAAAGACCATCGGCGGAGCCGTCAGGTGACGCGGCGAGTCTCGGACTCCGCGTCGGAACCCGGGCTTGCCACGACGGCCGCCGTCGCCTCGGGGGCGGCCGCCGATCCGCCGGGCAGACGTGTGTCGAGGAGGCGCAGCGCGGTGCCGAGCAGCACCGCGATGAGGACGACGACGCCCAGGTTGATCAGCACGGCCGGGTAACCCCACCGGGCGACGTCGGTGAAGGGATACGGGTACCAGTCGGTCGCCGCGCCGTGGGCGAGGGTCCAGGTGATCCACAGCAGTGGCCACAGGCTTGCCCACGCCATGGTCCGGGCGTCGATCCGGGCGTGCGGGCCGAACAGCAGCCAGCCGGCCAGGGCCGTCCACGGGGCGATGTAGTGGAAGCCGAGGTCGGCCCACCACGCGGCGCCCTGCGGGTCGGCCTGGCCGGCCAGGATCGTGCTGTAGACGATGCCGGTGATCACGATGCCGAGCAGGGCGTCGAGGCGGATGACGCGCCACAGCCGGCCGTCGCGGTGCGGGTTCAGGGTGAGGGCGGCGATCGCGGCGAGCAGCAGCAGGTTGCTCTGGATGGTGAAATAGCTGAACAGCCGCTCGAACCGGGTGACCGCGGGCGCGTCGTCCTTGAGTGCGGTCAGGGTGATCTGGGTGATCAGCGACGCCGACACGATCAGGGCCAGGGCCCCGTGCCAGACCCGGGACGCGGCAGCTCTGTCGATCTTCACGGGGCGGAACGCTATCAGGACGGCCGCCGATCGGCCTTATGCGAAGGTGGGCCCGGCCACTACGGTTGCACGTGGAGTCACCTCATCGAAACGGAGGGACACGGCGTGGGTGAACCGGTCGAGGTGGAGCTTCCGTCCGGGAACACCATGTGGGTCATGGTGGAGTCCGGGGAGGAGGCCGTCGACGTCGGGCTCGGTGACAGATTGGCCGATCTGCCAGGCCTGCCCGAGATCGTCGAGTGGGTGACCTCCAATGTCACGGCCGGTCTGCGGAACGCCAAGCCCGACGGGGTGACGGTCGAGGTCAATGTCGAGCTCAGCGTCGGTAACAAGGGCCTGGTCGCGGCGCTCGGCGGGGCCGGTGCCAAGACCGCGATGAAGGTGACGTTCACCTGGGGTCAGGGCCTCCCGGCGAAACCTGTGGAGCCGCCGGCCGACGAGCCGCGGTGACGCCGGTGACCGGCTCGCCCGTCATCAACCATCTGACCGAACACCTCAAGAGGTCCCTGGTCCTCATCTCCGGGCTGGACCGGGGCAGCGGATTCTTCATCGCTCCGAACACGATCGCCACCTGCGCGCACGTGGCCGGTGCGTCCGGGGCCGAGGTGACCGTCGGCTGGCAGGGGCGGAGCCTGGCGGGTGTGGTGCGGTGGGCCTCGGCGCCGGGTGGGCGGGGGCAGGTCACGCCGTACCCCGATGTCGCTCTCATCGAAGTTGATCTGCCGGACGGCGGCCATCGCTCGGTCTGGCTGGACGACCACCGGGCCCGGCCGAACACCGAGCTCGTCGCGGCGGGGCACGCCCGGGTGTACAGCAGCGCGCCGGAGCCGGTGACCGGGTGGTACACGCATCGCGGGGAGTACGCGGAGATGATCCGGCTCACCGACGACCTGATCGAGCCGGGCATGTCCGGCGGGCCGGTGCTGAACACGGTGACCGGCGGGGTCTGCGGCATCACCAAGGCGGCGCGGATGAAGGGGCAGCCGGCCGCGGGCGGTGTCGCCGTCCCGGTGCGGGCGCTGCGCGAGATCATGCCGGCGGAGGAGTACCGGCGTCTGCGCCGCCGCCAGGAGGACCATCACCGCCGGAACCGGAGCTGGCTGCTGCTGGCCGGGCGGCTGCCGCTGGAGGCGGGCACGGTCGCCGGCTGGGCCGAGCGTGAGCTGCGGCTGATCCTCGGCATGCTGCCGGCGGCCGGGCACGACGAGCTGTTCGACGACTATCTGGCGATCGCCGGTGACCGGGCGGTCCCGGTCAGCCACCGGCTGCACGACCACGGTGACGTGGTCGCCGAGCTGGCCGGGCTGCCGCCGGCCGACGAGCCGTTCCCGGACCTGCTGGCCTATGCGCTGCACCGGGCGCGTTCGGCGGATCCGCGGATCGCGGCGCAGCTCACCCAGTGGGCGCTGATGGCCGCGCCGTCGCCGGACGAGCGGGAGCTGGTGCAGAGCCGCCTGGCCGGTGCGGTGCCCGCCGGCGGCGACGGTGACCAGCGGCCGGCCGGGGTGCCGTCGGTGCTGGTGCACGTACGGCCGTCCGGTCCGGACAGGCAGCGGTACCGGTGCGAGATCTGGCGGCACGACGGCGACGATCTGTCCCCGGTGGAGACCGAGGGCCCGGACCGTTCGGCGGAGGAACTGCGCGGCTACCTGCGGGACCGGCTGCCCGGGCTGATCCGGCGCGGCCAGGCCGAGGGGCCGGCGCCGATGATCGAGCTGGTGCTGCCGGCGGACCTGATCGACGAGGAGGTCGAGCGCTGGCCGCGGACCGGCCGCAACCCGTGGCCGCTGATCGGGCAGAAGAACCCGGTGGTGGTCCGGGACCAGGAGCGGTTCGAGCTGGACCCGGTGGAGCCGGAGGACGAGGAGATCCTGGTCAACTGGCAGGCCCGCTGGGACGCGCTGGCCGGACGGCGGATCGGCGGCACGGTGCTGCAGGTGGACTGCGACGAGCGGCGCGACGAGACGGCGCTCTACTCCGAGCTGGAGCTGCACACCGTGCTGGGCGCGGTGGTGCTGCCGGACACGCCGCGGCAGCGGACGGCGTTGCGCACCGTTCTGGACGTCGGCCTCTACACCGGGGTCCCGATCATGGTGTGGCGACGCAGCGGCTGCGGCGGCGGGGACGGCGTCGACCACGACGACTGCGCCGGGGCGCGGCTCGCCTCGGCGGTGCGCGGGGCGCTGGCCGAGTCGGGGCGGGACGACGTGCCCGAGCAGATCATGCGGCTGCGGAACCAGGCGGCGGCCGGCGGGCAGCCGGAGTGCGGCAACGACCTGGTGCTGTTCTGGGACGATCCGGGTCGCCGGCCGCGGCGGTCACCGATGACGGCACCGAGGGGGGACGCGGGTGGGTGAGTTCCCGATCTATCTCGGGGCGGGGACCGTCGACGAGGAGGGCGAGCGGATCCGGCGGCGGGCCGACCCTCCCCCGTGGCGGGTGTTCGCCGGTGGCCCGGTCACCCCTCTGGACCGGGACGCCCCGGTCGGCCGCCGTCTGCCGGACCGCGCACGGTCCGCCTCCTATCAGGCGGACGAGGCGACCGTACGGATGGTGAACGTGGCCCTGCATCTGCGGCGCCCGCTGCTGGTCACCGGCGATCCGGGGACGGGCAAGTCGACGCTGGCCTACGCGGTCGCGCACGAGTTGCGGCTGGGCGCCGTGCTCCGCTGGGCGATCACCAGCCGGTCGACGCTGGCGTCCGGGCTTTACCACTACGACGCGGTCGGCCGGATCGAGGCGGCGAGCAACCGGTCGGTGGAGGAGTCCGACATCGGCCGGTTCCTGCGGCTGGGCCCGCTCGGCACCGCGTTCGCGCCGTACGAGCTGCCCCGGGTCCTGCTGATCGACGAGATCGACAAGGGTGACATCGATCTGCCGAACGAGCTGCTCGACATCTTCGAGGTCGGCGAGTACGGCATCCCCGAGCTGGAGCGGATCGCCGACTCGACGCCGCGGGTGCTGGTCCGGCCGGCCGATCACGGCGATCGGGTGACGATCCAGGACGGCCGGGTCGGCTGCCGGGAGTTCCCCTTCGTCGTGATGACCAGCAACGGCGATCGCGAGTTCCCGCCCGCTTTCCTGCGCCGTTGTGTCCAGCTGGACCTCGCCCAGCCCGACCCGGAGCGGCTGCGGGCCATCGTCCACGCGCAGATGGGCGCCGAGGCGCTGGCCGCCGCGCACGATCTGATCGCCGATTTCCTGGAGCGCCGCGAGCAGGGCCAGCTCGCCACCGACCAGTTGCTCAACGCGGTCTACCTGCTGCACCAGGCCGGCGGCGCGGCGCAGCCGGACCGCCGCGAGCTGGAGGAGGCGATCATGCGCCGGCTGACCGGTCCGGCGTGACCGCCCCACTCGACCGGCTGTTGCGTGTCCTGCGGACCGCCGGAGTGGACCTGACCCCGGTCGAGGTGGCCGAGGCGCTGTGGCTCGCCCTGCGGGTCGACCTGTCCGGTCCGGAGCCGGCGACCCCGGATCCGGCGGGCCCGTCCGGGCAGGTCGAGCTGCGGCTGCCCGACGGGGCCGAGGCGCCCGGGCCCACCGATCCCGTTCCGGTGGAGCCGGATCCGCCGGCCGAGGTGGACGTGCCCGGGTCCGGCGGCCGGGTCGGCTTCTCCGCCGCGCCGGGCCGGCCGATGCGGGTGCACACCGCCGGGGCGCTGCCGCAGAGCGGCCGGGTGATGCGCGCGCTGCGCCCGTTGAAACGCCGGCGTCTCTCGGCGCGGCGTTTCGTCCTCGACGAGGACGCGACCGCACGGCAGATCGCCGAGCGGCGCCTGTGGACGCCGGTGTGGCGGCCCGCACCGGACCGCTGGCTGCATCTGACGCTGGTCCTCGACGAGACGTCGGTGAGCGGTGTCTGGCGGCGGCTCGGCCAGGAGATCCAGACCATGCTGGAACGGCTCGGCGCCTTCCGCACGTTGCGGGTGGTGCGCCTCGGCCTCACCGCGACGACCATCCATCTGGTACGGCCGGACGGCACCCACCGATCACCCGCGGGCCTGGCCGACCGCCCCGGTGAGAACCTGATCCTCCTGCTCAGCGACTGTGTCGGCCCGCCCTGGCACGACGGTGGCTTCGCCGGTCTGCTCCGGCGCTGGTCCCGTCGCGCCCCGGTCGCGATCCTCCAGCCCCTGCCCGAGCGGCTCTGGTCACGCACCGGTCTGGCCCCGATGCCGGGACGTCTCTTCGCGCCCCGCCCGGGGGCACCGGCCGCCGCCTACCGGTTCGTCTCGGCGCTGCGCCGCCGCCGGTTCCCCGCCGACGGCGTACCGGTGCCGGTGCTGGAGATCGAGCCGCGCTGGCTGGAGGCCTGGGCACGGCTGGTCGCGGGCCGGGCGGCCGGCGGCATCGACGCGGTGGTGACGGCGGTGACCGGCCGGCGGGGCGCCCCGGCCCGGCCCCGGACCGGCCGGCCCTCCGCGGAGCAGCGGGTCCGCGACTTCCGGGCGGGCGCGTCGGCCCCGGCGTACGAGCTGGCCCGCTACCTGACCGTGGCCCGGCCGCTGAACCTGGCCGTGATGCGGCTGCTGCAGACCGTCATGGTGCCCGGTTCCCGCCCGTCGCACCTGGCCGAGGTCCTCTACGGCAACCTGCTCCGCCCGTTGTCGGCGGCCACCGCGGACGCCGACGAGCAGCAGTTCGATTTCCTGCCCGGGGTGCGCCACGTGCTGGGCGGCACGCTGGCCGACGAGGACCCGGAGCGCGTCTACACGGCGGTGTCGGCCTATCTCGACCAGCATCCGGAACGCACCGGCGCCCTGTTCACCGCGCTGGCCTCGCCGCCGGTGGCCGCACCGCCGCCGGCCGGCCGCGAGGTTCCGGGGGCCGTGGAGCCGTTCGCCGGCATCCGGGCCGACCTGCTGCGGCGGTTCCTCGGCGGGACCGGCACGGCGCTGCCGGTGCGCCGGGCCCGGGACCGGGTGACGGTGCTGCACCTGAACGGGCCGTCGGCGGCGGTCCCCGGCACCGGCGCACCGCCCGACCTGGTCGTGGTGACCGGTGGGGTGGCCGGGCGGGCGACGCCGACGGAGTACCGGGCGGCGGTGCGGCGGCTGGAGGAGCTCAGGGCCGCGCTGCGGCTGCCGGCCGGGCGGATCGTGGTGGTGCCGGGCCTGTCCGACGTCAACGCGGGCCGCTGTCTCGCGTACTTCCGTGATCAGGAGGCCGACGGGCTGGAGCCGGTGCCGCCCTACTGGCCCAAGTGGGAGCCGTTCGCGGCGCTGACCGCCCGGTTGCCCGGCGGCACCGCCTTCCAGCGGCATCAGCCGTGGCAGCTCTTCGAGATCCCCGCCCTGCGTACGGTCGTCGCCGCGCTGAACTCCACGGTGCCGGTCAGTCACCTGCCGGGCGGCCGCGAGGGCGGCCTGGGTGACGCGCAGACGACCTGGTTCGGTGATCGGCTGCGGGACTACGAGGACCGTGGCTGGCTGCGGATCGGCGTGCTGCACCACGATCCCGCCGTCGCCGGGGCGCTGGTGCCGTTCCTGGACGTGGTGCTGCACGGCCGGGACGGCGGGGTCCGCGAGCTGGGCCTGACCGGGGTGCCGTCGGTCGGCGATCCGGGTGGCGCGCAGACGGTCGAGTTGCGCCCGGGCGCGTTGCGGGTGTCGTCGGCGGGGCACGACGAGACGCACGCCTACGGCGATCACTGGTGGCTGGCGGCCGCCGATCCGCCGCCGTCGGCGCGGAGTTCCGACGATCCCGGTGACGCGGGCCGGTCCGATCTGCTGGCGCTGGTCGCCCGGGCGTACCGGGCCCGTCATCCGGGGGTGTCGCTGGTGGAACGGGAGTGGCCGGGCGCGGCCGGTGGCTATCTGGTCGCCGACCCGTCGGGGGCCCGCCGCTGCATCGGCGTCGTCGACGGCGCGCCGGACGACGACCTGGTGGACCGTTTCGTGGCCGAGGTGGTGCGCCGTGAGCGGCCGGGCCGGGCCGCCACGCTGGTCTGCCGGTCGGCGCCGGACCCGGATCTGGAGCGCCGTGCCCGGGACCGGGAGGTCCTGGTGGTCGAGTTCGCCGATTTCCAGATCGGC
>NZ_JBHSBL010000001.1:11916-43464 GCF_042650585.1 Actinoplanes subglobosus | reverse complement strand
TGCTGCGGTCCGCCGCCGGCCAGGCCGCGGCGCCGGCCGGGCTCTACCTGCCGCCGCGGGCCGGTGACACCGATCTGATCACCGTGCTGCGGCGCTGGCTGACCGGTCCGGGTGGCCGGCTGGCCACGGTCACCGGCGATTGGGGTACGGGTAAGTCGGCCCTGTTGTCGGAGCTGGCACGGACCGTCACGCTCGCCCGTGACCCGGTCGTCCCGGTGCTGCTGAACCTGGCCGAGCACGACTGGCGCGCCCCGCTGGACGAGCTGATCGCCGTGCAGCTGGTGCGCGGCGGCGTGCGGGAGGTGGACCGTGACCACATCCGCCACCTGCTCCGGGAGGGCCGTTTCGTGGTGCTCTGCGACGGCCTGGACGATCTCGCCGACCGGAACGGCCGGGCGTCGCTGCACCGCCGGCTGGCGAACTGGCAGGTGATGGTCCGCGACCGGTTCGCACCGGTGAAGACGGTCCTGGCCGGCCGCGCGACCGGCCCGATCGGCGCGGCGGCGGCGCCCTATCCGGCCGGCGAGGTGCTGCACGTGCGCCTGGACGGGTTCGGCCCGGACGAGATCCGCGACCTGCTGACCCGGCGGCTCGGCCCGCGACGTGCCCGGGCCCGGCTGGAGCTGCTCGCCGGTTCCGGCGGGCTGCTCGCGATGGCCGCCAACCCGCGGATGCTGACGCTGATCGCCGCGCTCGACGACCCGCCCGGCGGTTCCGGCGCCTATCCGGTGCTGGCCGACGCGTGGCTGCTGGACGAGTTGCGCCGGGCCGGCGGGCCGGCCACCCTCGGCGAGTTGCGGACGGCGGTGACCGCGCTCGCGCGGCGGCTGTGGGAGGCCGGGACCGGCCCGCTGCCCGCCGGGCCGGTGGACGCCGGCCCGCTGCCGGTCCGCGACCACCGGCACTGGATCCACTTCGCCGACCGGTCGCTGCTGGAGTGGCTGGTCGCCGGGGAGATCGCGGCCCGCCTCGATCCGGGCCCGCCGTCCGGGGAGCTCCGGGCCCTGCTGCGCCGGCCGATGTCGCCGCTGATGGTGACGTTCGTCAGCGACCTGGCCGGGACGGAGCGGGCCCGGGCCTGGGCCGGTGCCGCGCCGGACGGGGTCGGTGACGCCGCCCGCCGGATCCTCGATCACCTGGCCTGAGACACGGTCACCAGAGCGGCTCCCCGGGTGGGGCGGGTTTCATCGCGGGGACGTACGGGTCGAGTTCACCCGAGTCGAAGCGGCACAGGCCGATCGCGTACCAGCACTCGTCACCGAGCCGTCCGTGCAGTGTGTACCGCTGGTCGTGGAAGTGGACCATCGAGCCCTCCTCGGCCAGCGGCACCAGGATCGCGTGCGGCGTGGCCCGGCTGGTGTCCCAGATCCGGACCGCGTGGTCGCCACCGGCGGCGGCCAGATGCCGTCCGTCCGGGGCGTAACCCAGCGCCTGGATCCAGCCGGGCTGCCCGGTCAGCGTGTGGGTGGGCCGTCCGTCCAGGGTGTCCCAGATCCGGATCGTGCCGTCGGTGCCGCCGGTGGCGAGGTGGCTCCCGGACGGTGCGTAGGCGAGCGTGGTGACCGCACCGGTGTGCCCGGTCAGCGCGATCGGCGTGCCGCCGCCGGCGTGCCGCAGCCGGATCACCGCGTCCTCGTCGGCGCTGGCCATCTGCCGGCCGTCGGGTGAGAAGGCGATCGCCCGGACGGTGCTGGTGTGCCCGGAGACGTTGTGCGGTTCCCGGGTGGCCAGGTGCCAGATCCGGATGGTGCCGTTGGTGCCGCCGCAGGCCACGCTCTGCCCGTCGGGGGTGAAGGCGACGCTGCGGAACGCGACGGCGGTGTAGGTGCTCCGTTCCCCGGCGAAGATCCGCGGGTCCTCGGCGCCGGCCAGGTCCCACAGCCGGACCGTGCCGTCGGCACCGGCACTGGCCAGGTGTCGGCCGCCGGGGGCGAAGGCGATCGCGTGCACGACACCCCGGTGGCCGGCCAGGTGCCGTACCGGGGCTCCGGCCGGGGTGTCCCAGATCCGGATCGTGCCGTCGCCGCAGGCGGTGGCCAGCAGCCCGTCGTCGGTGACGGCGATCGCGGTGACGGCCGGCTGCCCGGCGGCCGGCTCGCTCAGCACGCGCGGTGGAACGCCGGCCACCTGACTCCACAGGCGGACCGCACCGTCGCTGGACCCGACCGCCAGCCACGGGTCTCCGGGCCGGGCCGAGAAGCAGAGCGCCTGCGAGTTGCCGCCGCTGGAGCGCAGCGTGCGTTCCGGGCGGCGGTCGGCGGTGTCCCAGATCCGGACGGTACGGTCGTCGCCCGCGCTGGCCAGGTGTTCCCCGTCCGGGTAGTAGGCGAGGGTGTGCACCCGTCCGGCGTGGCCGTTGAGCGGGCGCAGCAGGCTGCCGGTGTGGCTGTCCCACACCCGGATGGCGCCCTCGTCGCCGCCGCTGGCCAGCCAGCGCCCGTCCGGGTGGAACGCCAGCGCCCGGACGCACTGGGTGTGGCCGCTGAGCCGGTGCTCGACGGTCTCGGCGGCGACGTCCCAGACGAGCACCCGGCGGTCGTCGCTGGCGCTGGCGATCCGGGTGCCGGCCGGATCGTAGGCCAGGGCGTACACGGTGCCGGTGTGCCCGGTCAGGGTGTAGACGGCCTGGCCGGTGCCGGTGTCCCAGATACTGACCGCCTCGTCGTCGCCGGCGCTGGCCAGGTGCCCGCCGCGCGGCTGGTAGGCCAGTGCGTGGATGCGCCCGCTGCCGGTGTGCAGGGCCCGTACGGTGCGGCCGCTGTCGGTGTCCCAGATCCGGATGTCCTCGTCGTCACCGGCGCTGGCCAGGTGCTTGCCGTCCGGGCTGAACGCCAGCGCGCGGATCCGGCCGGTGTGCCCGACCAGGGTGTGTGCGTGGTGGCCGGTCGCGGTGTCCCAGACCCGGACGGTCTCGTCGTCGCCGGCGCTCGCCAGGAACCGTCCGTCGGCCGTGAACGCCGTCGCCCACAGCGGCCCGGTGTGTCCCGGCAGCACCCGCAGCGGGCGGCCGTTGTGCGCGTCCCAGATCCGGGTCACGCCGTCCGCGCCGGCCCCGGCGAGCAGTCGCACGTTGGAGACCACGGCGACCGCGTGGATCACCGTGGACGAGGCGATCTGGGGCTCGGCCGGCACGCCGGGAAGTGCCGCGCCGTGGGTGTCGGCGTTGCGCAGCGACTCCTCGTCCACCCCGGACGTGGCGACCAGCGCCGCCCGCCGCAGGCGCACCCCGGTCAGGATCGCGCCGGTCAGGTCGGTGCCGAGCAGCCGGGTGCCGCTGAGGTCGGCGCCGGTCAGGTCGGCCCCGCGCAGCGTCGCCCGGTCCAGCCGCGCTCCGACGAGGGTCGCGCCGGTCAGCGTGGCGTCGGTGAGGTTGACGCTGACCAGGCTGGTGTCGGTGAGATCGGCCTCGCTGAGGCGGGCGCCGACCAGGATCCGGCCGGACAGGTCCTCGCCGCGCAGGTCCACGCCGGCCATGTTGAGCGGGGTGGCGGAGTCGTCGACACCGAGGAAGCGCAGAACCTTGACGGCGTTGCCGCTGACCACCCGGGAGGTGGGCTGCCCGGCCAGGATGCCCTCGGCCCAGGACCGCATCACGTCGGCGCCGGCCAGCCCGCACAGGAACTCGATCATGAGGGGCTGCCACTTGTGCCCGATCAGGCCGCCCGCGGCGATGCCACCGGGTGGCTGGGCGGCCAGGTGGTTGGCGATCAGCCACTCCCGTACCGAGTCGTGGACGAAGGTGAACCGCTGGTCGCCGGAGCGGACCAGCAGCGTGCTGGAGCCGAGGACGTGGGCGCTCTCCTGCGGTTCGAGGGCCGGACCGGCCCCGACGTGGGTGGCGGTGAGCTGGGACAGGGCGATCGCGGCGTCGCCGAGGTCGTCGAGGCTGAGGCCGCCGTCCGGCTGGTCCCACAGCCGCAGGGCGAGGTGGGTCACCGCTTTCATCAGGTCACCCTGGTCCGGCGCGTCCGGGCCGAGCCGCTGCAGCCGGCGGGCCTCGTAGCTCAGCCATCGGTCCAGGACCTGCCGGTACAGCAGGGCGGCGTTGATCGGGCCGCCGGCCGGGTCGAGCTGGTCCTCACCGAGCTCGGTGATGAAGCCGAGCATCCGCGGGTTGCGGGAGAGTGGCAGCAGTTCCTTGACCTTGCGCATCAGCTCGAACCGGGTGCGGGCGCTGCCGGCGTCGCGTAGCCGGTTGGTGAGGAAGGCGACGATCTGCTCGTCGTCGAAGTTGCTGAGCCGGACCACCTGGCGGTCGGTGCCGAGCTGGGCGCCGAGCGCGGTCAGCACGTCGGAGTCGGTCAGGAAGTGCTGGTCGCGGCTGGTGACGACGACCTTCGCGTGGTGCTCGGCGGCCTGCACGATGGTGTCCAGGTGGTTGGTGGCCCGGTCGTAGCTGACCCGGGTGGCCAGTTCGTCGAAGCCGTCGAAGAGCAGCGTGATCCGGCCCTCGCGGCGCAGGTAGCGGAAGATGTCCAGGTCGACCTGCCGCTGGCCCTGCCGGTAGAGCTGGACCGCGACCAGTTCGTCGAGGCTGTACGCCTTCTCGAAGCCGCGCAGGTCGATCAGGATCGGGATGGTCCGTGACGCGTCCCGGACCATGCCCCGGGCCAGTTCCTTGAGCAGGAACGTCTTGCCGTGGCCGAAGGTGCCGAGCACCACCACGAGCCGGCCGCGGGAGGCGTCCACCCACTCGCGCAGCCAGGCGAGCAGGTCGGTGCCGGGCGGCGCCTCGGACGGGGCGGCCGGCGGTGGCAGGAACTCGGTGTAGCGCTGCGCGACGTACAGATCGGGACGGTAGACCGGGTCGTTGTTGAGGTCGGCGGCCTGGCTGCCGGCGAACAGGTCGAGGTCGGGGCCCACCTGGTAGTCGGCGAACGGCACCAGATCGACCCCACGGGTCCGCGCCCAGGCGGACAGCTCCGGGCCGGCCGGTCCACCGGAGTGCACCAGTTCGGCCGGGCTCTCCGAGCCGCCGGTCCGGAAACGGGCCAGCACCTCGACGAACCAGTCGACGTCGGCCCGCTCCGGCACCGCCGCGCACACGCCGACCGGGTGCTGGTCGGCGGGCCCGCGGTCGGTGCGGTTGCGGGCCGGGGAGACGCGCAGGTACCCGACCCGTGCCTCGTGGGGCCGCAGCACCGGCACGACCTCGGCGCCCTTGTTGCGCAGCCGGCACACCTCCGCCACCTGGGTGACCAGCCGCTGGAGCCCGAGCTGCGGCTCCGGGCGGCGCTGGTGCGGGATCAGCCGGCGGGGGAACGGGTGCGGCAGCCGGATCGGCGGGCCGCCCGGGAGCACCCGGGCCCGGTCGGGACGGGCCTCGATCAGCTGCCAGGCGCCGCCGGCACCGAGCATCGGCACCCCGGCCCGGCCGAACACCGATCCGGCCGGCTCGCCCGACTGCCCGTGCAGCACCAGGTCGAGGTGCGGGCCGAGGGTCTCGGCGAACCGGTCGGCGTCGGAGATCGCGCCGCCGCCGGCCGGCCGATGGTGCATCACCCCGATCCGGAGCCAGTCACGGCGGTCCTTGGTGTTGAGCTGCTCGGCGAACCAGTCGATCTGGGCGTCGCCGAGGTGGCCGTGCCGGTCGCCGGGGCGGTGGGTGAGCGCCATCGTGGAGTTGAGGCCGGCGACGACCACCCGCAGGTCGGGGTGCTCGGTGAGGATCCAGGGCTGGTCCTTGGGCAGTTCGGTGCCGTGGAAGCGGCGCAGCATGGTGGAGAACGGCTGCCACTTCTCCCAGTAGGGCGCGACCGGCTCGGCCTCGTCGGCCTCGCACTGGAGGAAGTAGGCCTCGCACTTGCCGCGGTTGACGTCACGGTCGCCGGGGACCAGGATTATCTGCTGATTCTCCAGCCCGAACGCGTCACGGAGAGCGGCCAGGAACTGATGGGCACTCTCGTATTCGGCGGTTGTCGCCCGATCCGCGATATTTCCCGAAATCATTAACAGATCAGGTGCCGAAACACCACCGGTCGAAGCGAGATCATCACGGAGAACGGAGATCGCGTGAGGCACTCCCCCTGCCGAGGGGCGCGCCGTTGCCAGGAAGTCCCGGCAGTGCAGGATCGTGATCGGCGACGATGCGTAAACCGGCGTTCTCCCACCTTACGGGAGCCCTCTCCGGAGGCCCGAGGTGTCCGGAGCGATCTCGGGTGGCCATACGGGTCACGAGACTATCAATCAACAATGATCAATTACAACGCCGCGTCCAAGTAGGACTGTTGCCCGAATGTTCGGGGTCCCCGACGGCCAGATGGCGGGATATGCTGCGCCGGTAGAAGTTCGGTGATTACCTGGCTGCCGAGCGGCACTGGATGCCGCCTTCAGCAATGACCAGGGTGAATGAAATGGTGGTTGCCGGCCGATGAAACTCCAACCGCGCCAGGAATTGCTGTCGGTGTGGAAAGCGATCTCCAAGTGGTGCGGTCCGGCCGACTCGTTCCAGTGGGCCGACCGGGGTGGCAGCAACTCCATCAGTGACGCCGAGCTGCTCCTGTGCCTGCTGCTGCCGCCGCAGAAGTTGCCGGACATCCGCTACGACCGGCCGGACCAGACCCAGACCGACGTCTGCACGACGCTCGCCAGTTTCGGCACCCCGGTCGAGATCCCGCAGCGCATCGTCGGCCTGCTCGGCGACTTCATGACGAGGTATGCGCATCCCGGCACCGGCCTGCCGTTCTTCACCGTCGGCAACTACCTGACCACCGAGCCCGGTGACGAGGCGCAGCCGACCCCCGAGCAGCTGGAGCTGGAGGTGGTGGACTCGTTCTCCACCTCGATCGTGCTCTGTCTCGCGGCGCTCCGGTTCCTGCGCAGCTACCGCCAGGCGATCCAGCGCAAGAACTACCTGGCCGAGATCGCGCGGGTCGAGGTCCTCACGCAGAAACGGCTCACCGCCGCGATGGCCGGGCTCCAGCGCAGCTTCACCATCAGCGTCTTCGACGCGGCCAGCCCGTCGGGCAAGGCCATGCAGGACAACGTCTTCCCCGGCGCCAACCACCCCGACGTGGTCCGGCGGATCCGCGAGGCGCTGACCACCGTGGAGGCCGGCCTCACCGAGCTCGGTGTCAACGCCGAGCAGGTGGAGGACCTGAAACTCGGCCCCAACAACCTGTTCGAGTGCGGCTGGTCGTGGGGCATCGTCCAGGGGGCCGACGAGGTGAAGACCGCCTCGGCCACGTTCGCCCAGCCGGGGTACGCGGAGCCCTTCCCCTACCTCTACTTCACCGTGGTGGCGGTCGACGGCATCCGGGACCTGCTCGCCGAGGACACCCGCCTGCAGGGCCTGCTCAACGAGGAGCAGCAGGCCATCAAGGAGGTCCTCCGGGTCCAGTGGGAGCTTGCCCAGCGGTACTGGTCGATCGTCGCGACCCTGGGCGAGCAGAGATGGCCGGTCGAGGAGCTGCCCTGGCGGACCACCGCCGAGGCGGAGAGCGACTACTACAGTCTCCTGGTGCTGTCGCTGGTCCGGCACGCGCTCGGCGACCGCAACGCGCCGCAGTCGGACCTGTCGCGGGTCGCGCGGGTGCTGGAGGACCTGGCCGACCGCGGGCGCATCCGGCGGCGGCCGCTGGCCAACGACCCGGCACTCGATCTGCACCAGCCGGGCCGGTGGGTCCATCTGGGCGGCGCGGCCCAGCTCGGCGTCGACGCGCCGCGGGTCGGCTGGCGTCTCGGCGAGCTGTCCAGTCTCGTCTTCGGCCGGGTGCTCGCCCTCGCGACGCAGGTCAACGACTCGCAGGAGCAGGCGCGACTGCTCAACCTCGCCGACGACGTGTGGGACCACCTGAGCCAGCGCCGCCTCCGACACGGCCGGGGCACCGACCTGTGGGACGATCCGGCGAACGTCTTCCCCAGCCTGGTCCACCGTGACGAGCCCAGCTGGTACCACACCACCCGGGTGGTGCAGTGCATGGGCACCGCGGCGGACCTCATCCACCGCAATCCCCCACCAGGGCGCAACCTCTCCGCCCTCGCCGCCGAGCTCCTGGTCGAGGCGGAGAACGCGTTCGACAGGGAGCAGCTGCGCGGCTCGGGCGAGGCCGGTCCCGCCCTCCGGGACAGTCTCATCCGGCAGGCCAGCAACCTGAACAGAGCACGCCAGATCCTGCGCACCCAGCCGGGCACGGCCGCGCAACACCTGATGGAGGTCCTCCACGAGCTGGACAAGCTCGCCGCCGCTCGGGAATCCCAGGCTAGGGACTAGGGGTGCTCGTCTTCGCGGCCTCCGACAAGGGGGGCACCGGACGGTCGGTCACGAGCTGCAATGTCGTTTATCGCAGCGCGCTCGCCGGCTCGGACGTCTGCTATCTCGACTTCGACTTCGGGTCCCCGACGGCCGGGTCGATCTTCCAGATCGCCGAGGCGACACGGGGCGTCCCGAAAGGCGGTCTCCACTCGTACCTGCAGGATCCCGATGTGGCGGCGACCGGCGAGGCGAAACGCATCGACGTCTGGAGCCGGTCGGCACGCCGGAGCCTGCGGCAGCGCCCGCCCGGCTCGGGCAAGCTGATGCTCTTCCCCGGCAATCAGGACGGCGGCGAGTTCGAGCCGGACAAGGAGGCGCTGCGCCGCTGCGTGCACCTGTTCCAGGCACTCGACGAGGAGTTCGACATGTGCCTGATCGACCTGAGCGCCGGCCGGTCGTACGCGACGCAGCTCGTGCTCAGGGCGACCGCCGACCGGGCCCTGCGCGGGGTGACCGCCCGCTGGCTGGTCTTCCACCGCTGGACCCGCCAGCACATCCCGGCGGCGGGCGGGCTCGTCTACGGTCAGAACGGCATCCTCAACGTCGGCGTGGAGGCCGGTCACGACCCCGAGCGGCTGCAGGCGGCGATCAAGTTCGTCCGTACGGCGGTGGTCGACCCGGACTCGGCCGAGCTCAGCGGCCTGCGGCCGGCCCAGGTCGCCTGGTTGCGCGACTGCGACGAGGACCTGCGCCGGCTGGCCGCCGTGCACCGGGTGGGCCGCAGCTCGATGCTCGGCTCGGTGCCGCTGGACCCGGTACTGCAATGGCAGGAGCAGCTCATCTCGGACAACGACGTGGTGGCGCGGGACGTCGCCAACAGCTCGACCGTGGAGGCCTTCGACGAGCTGTCCCGCAAACTCTCCGTCGACGACGAGTGGATCGGCGCATGACCGCCCACGCCGAGTTCTACGAGTCGGCCGCCGACCCGCGGGTCCAGTCCGCGCCGCTGTCCCACCTCTCCGTCGAGCTCGGCCACTTCTACGCACCGGACCTGCGGCAGAGCGAGGAGTTCTTCGTCGACCACTTCCGGCGGATCGGCGTGTGGTATTCGGCCGCCCGTACCGCCTACCAGAACGTGGTGCCCAAGGGCAGCCCGCGGATCAGCACATGCATCCTGATAGACGACTACTTCGGCCGGCTCGACCCGCCCCCGGTCCTGGTGCACAAGCTGCTCACCGCCGCACAGAAGGCCGGCGTGGAGATCGACTACGTGGCACGCGAGTCCGGCTGCGCCGACCCGGTGCCGGTCGGTTCCGACCCGGAGTCCGCCGAGACCGGCCTGTCCCCCGCCGACCTGGTCAAGGCTCGTCTGGTGGCTGATCCCCCGCCGGGCACGACCGGCGCCCGCCCGCCGGTGGGTGACACCGGCTGGCTCTGCAACGGGATGCGGTCACCGGAGACCAAACAGGAGGCGATGAAACCGGCCACCCCGTGGAGCCCGCCCGCGGAGAACGCCACGGTGAACCACTCCATCTTCGCCGACATCGAGCTGTGGAAGGACGGCACCGACGGCCGCCAGTGGTCGTGCGCCATGCTCGCCGCCGTGTGGCAGCTGCTGCGGCTGGGCATGCTGCGCGACAACGGCCACCACATCGCGGCGCCGCAGCCGATGCCGGCCGACCTCCCGGACAGCTGGCGGGCCCTGCCGATGATCCTGCGGGTCAACGAGCGCGCGGCACCGTTCAACGCCTACCGGGCGATGACGATCTGCGCGCCGCTGTTCCAGCCGGTGGAGAACGCCGTCCGCACGATCCTCCAGCAGGTCGCGGTCGATCAGGCGGTGATGGCCCAGGTCACCGAACGGGCCGGCAAGGAGGGGCTGTCACTGCCGGACGAGGTCGTCAACCGCATCGAGTACCTCTTCGTCGACACCGGACCGGTGCGCGGTGCTAATCCTCGGTGAGGTGCAGACCGCGGCGCTGCGGCACGCCGGCGGGGTCCCGCAGGGGCTCGCCGAGAACGCGCTGGCCCTGATCGCCGGCGAACGGGTCCGGGTCTCCGAGCGGCCGATCAGCTACGCGGTGAGCCCGAAGACCTTCACCGGGGTGGACTGCGGGATCCGGTCCAGCTCCGGCGCCGAGGTCCGGGGTGTCGGCACTCTGATGGGCCGGGCCAGCCTGACCGGCGGGCGGGTCCTGCAGAGTTCGGCCGTGGCCCGGCTCGATCCGGTCGCCGGTGGTTACCGCCGGGCCTGGTCGCACTACCTGGCGCGGCTCGGGGTGGTGGAGGCGCTGGGCCGGCCCGACATGCCGGGGACGGTGGCCGCGCATCTGGCCGCCGACCGCGAGTCGTCCACGATGGGGATGGGCGCGTTCTGCGGCCGGCTCCTCAACGAGATCCAGGGATCCGCGGTGCTGGACCAGAAGACACCGCTGCGCGCCCGCCGCACGGTGCTCCGCTGGGCCGCGATGATCAAGGACGACACCGACGTGCACGTACGGTTCACCGTGCTGGAGGACGGCCTCCGGTCGGTGCGGCTGGTCCTGGGACCGGCCGAGATCGACGACATCGTGGAGCTGTTCGAGGATCTGGCCCTGCATGACTGGTTGCTGACAGCGCTCCTTTCCGTCATCGAGCAGAGTCGGATAGGTGTGGAGCAGCCCGCGCAGAGTGTGGTCCGGCTCAGACCGGCCGTCGACCATCTCCTGCACCTCTGGATGCCGGCGGCGCGGCTCAACGGTTTCGCGCTGGAGGCGTGGCAGGCGCTCGAGGGCCGGCCCGGCCTGTCCCGGCAGTGGGACGCCTCGGTGCAACGCATCCGCGATCAGATGGCGATGGCCGCGGCCCTCGTCGAACGCCAGCCGGACCGACCACAGCCGTTCCGGTGAACGCGTCCTCGTCCACCCCATCATCCAGTAGAGGGATAGGCACTTCCAGTCGGCCGAAATCATGCTTTAGTGGGAATTACGGACTCAAGGAATACGCCAGAATAGATAGCGGCTGATCATGGCTTTGAGGGGTATTTGCAGAGGATGACCTCCATCTGCACCGCCACTGATCGCTTTCGGCAGGGCCACGAACTGGCCGAAGCGTTACGCTCGAGGTAGCCACGTCTGGTAAAGACCGCTTCGGTCCGGGCAGAACAGTAAACGGACACCCGGGCCCATTCAGCCTATCCGGCACCCCGTAGTGTGCGACGTCGTGACAGGGGTTTCGGTGGCGGGGACGGGAGGCGCCGTGCGCGAACGGCGGGCCGTTGAGAACGTGGCGGTCACCCTCCTATCCTCCCCGGCACACCTGATCGCCGCCGCCGAACTCCTCCAGAAGCGCTGGGGGGCCCGCACCGACGCCCAGCGCGTCGAGGTGGTGAGCACGACGACGCTGCGCTCGCTCAGTCACTCCGGTAATTATGTGGCCGGCGCGTTCCACGGCAGGAAGATGATCGGTTGCGCAGTGGGCTGGGTCGGGCTGGGCCCTTCGGGACCGCCGGATCACCTTCACTCGGACATCGCCGGGGCCACGAAGAGCAACCTCGGCATCGGCTATCTGATGAAACGCCACCAGCGCAGATGGGCGTTGGATCGCGGACTGCAGAAAATGCGATGGACCTTCGATCCGCTCGTGGCCAGAAACGCGTACTTCAACCTGTGCAAACTCGGTGCGGTGGTCACCTCTTTCGAACCGGACTTCTACGGCCGGCTCAACGATGGCGTGAACGACGATCAGACCACCGACCGGCTGGTGGCGGAGTGGGATCTCCGCGACCCGTGGGTGGCGCAGGCTCCGGACAGCGGGTACGCACCTGCCAGGCGGCACGTCGCGGTGACGCCGGACGCCGTGCTGGTGCCGGTACCGCCGGACATCATCAAGCTGCGGCAGGCCGACCCGGACCAGGCCCGGCAGGAGAGCCGTGCCATGCGTAAGCGCTTCCGCAAGCTGCTGATCAAAGGCGGGTACCGGATCGCCGGCATGACCCGGCAGGGGCAGTACGTCCTCCTCCCCCGCCACGTCTCCCCGGTGTTCGAAGCATGAGGATCACGGGCGTCGCGTTACGGTGGGTGCGCCTGCCGCTGGTCACCCCGTTCCGGACCTCGGTCTACACCGAGTACGACCGGGAGGTGCTGCTGGTCCAGGTGTGCACCGCGGCGGGCGTGACCGGCTGGGGCGAGTGCGTGGCCATGCGCGGCGGCATCTACTCACCGGAGAGCATCGAGAGCGCCGAGGAGGTGCTCCGCACCACCCTGATCCCGCTGGTGACGGACCGGGACGACGTCACCGCGGAGTCGGCCAAGACGTCCTTCGCCGAGGTCGACGGGAATCCGATGGCCAAGGCGGCGCTGGAGATGGCCCTGCTGGACGCCCAGTTACGGGAGCGCCGGACGTCCCTGGCGCGCTATTTCCATGTGAAGCGGCCACAGGTCCCGGCCGGCGTCTCGGTCGGCATCATGGGCATGGACGAGTTGCGCGCCGCCGTGCTGCAGTACGCGTCGCAGGAGTACCAGCGGATCAAGATCAAGATCAAGCCCGGCTGGGACGTGGAACCGGTCCGGATGATCCGCAAGATGCTCGGCCACCAGATGGCCGTCCAGGTGGACGGCAACGGCGCCTACACCCTCGACGAGGCGAAGAAACTCACCGAGCTCGAGGAGTACGGGCTCGTCATGATCGAGCAGCCCCTCGCCGCCCACGATCTGGAGGGGCACGCCGAACTGGCCGCGTACCTCAACACCCCGATCTGCCTGGACGAGCCGATCACCTGCAAGGCGGACGCGATCGAGGCGATCAAGCTGGGCGCGGCCGACATCATCAACATCAAGCCCGGACGGGTCGGCGGCTACCTCGAGGCGCGCGACATCCATGACGTCTGCGGCGAGCGCGGTGTGCCGGTGTGGGTCGGCGGCATGCTGGAGACCGGTCTCGGCCGGGCGGCGAACGTCGCCCTCGCCGCACTCGAACATTTCGAGCTGGTCGGCGACCTGTCCGCCTCGGAGCGCTTCTTCACGCGGGACATCACCGAGCCGATCGTGATGCACAAGGGCTTCATCCCGGTGCCGACCGGAGACGGGATCGGCGTGGTGCCTCATCCCAAGATCCTCGACGAGGTGACCGAGCGGCAGGATCTGGTCTTCGGCACGGTGCCGGGGAGTGACCGCCTGATCCGGACCTGACCACGGGTTGGTCCTCGACTAACGATCTTGCGAAACTCGTTCGCCCTGTCAGACCGTGCCCGGGTTCGCCCATAATGCTCGGCGCGTTCGCTGCGCCTCGGCCGAGACCCACACACGCGAGCCCCGCCCAACCGCGACGCATCGTGCACGGAGATCCAACCGCGGAGCGACGTGGGGATCCCGAGATCGGCCGAATGGCCTCCCTCTGAACAGCCTTGTCGCTGCTTTCAACAGCTGATGCGAGTCCTGAGGCAGCTCTGCCGTTGCATTTGTTGCTCTTTCCGATAAGGGCACGCCTTTATCGCACAAGCACATCAAGCGCACAAATAACACAGACTATCTATTTTCAGGAAGTAAATGTGACCAAAGCTACAGACAAGGGTGCCATGGTCGATCAGCAGCCTGTGGCTCGGCAGGAGCTGCCGCCGGTGGCTCAGCAGGAGCCGGCGCCTGACACTCAGCAGCCCGGGCAGGCGCAGGAGGGAGACCGCGTCGCTGAGCCGTGGTGGATTCGGCTGACGAGGCCGGTCGCCCGGTTCGTGGCCAGCCAAGCGCTTGCCGAGGCGTGGGCCGAGGTGTGGCCCAAGGTGTGCGAGGCGTTGGACCACCTACTCTCCGTCCTCTGACGCAGAAGGAAAGGGCTCACCGCCGGCACGCTCGATGTCGGGACGGGGTAACGTTTCGCAAGATCGTTGGTCGGGGGCCGGGGCCGGTAGCCGTACCTCGACACGAAGTCCGGGATGAGCGTCGCCCAGGGTGACCGAACCGCGATGCCGTCGCACCAGCTCGCGGACGATGGCGAGGCCGAGGCCCGAACCGCCCGCATCGCGGGCTCGGGCGTCGTCGAGGCGGGTGAAACGCTGGAAGACGCGCTCCCGGTCCGGTTCGGGGATGCCGGGGCCGTCGTCGGTGATCACCACGACCCGCTGTGGCCCGTCCGCGAACGCCGCGACCGTCACCCGGGACCGCCGGTGCCGGACCGCGTTGTCGAGCAGGTTGGTGACCACCCGGGCCAGCGCGTCCGGCTCGGCGAGCAGCGGCAACGGCTTGCCGGGGTCGTCGAACACGACGTCGGGATAGCGTTGCGCGGCCTCCCCGACGAACTGGGCGAGGTCGATCTCCTCGAGCCTGGCGGAGGGCACACCCTCGTCCGAGCGGGCCAGCAGCAGCAGGTCGTCGACCAGCCGGGACAGCCGCTGCACGTCGGCGAGCAGGTCGTCGGCGAGCTCCGGCCAGTCGGTGTCGTCCGGCAGGTGCTGCGCCACCTCCAGCTCGGTGCGCATGTTGGTCAGGGGGCTGCGCAGCTCGTGGGCGGCGTCGGCGACGAAGGCGCGCTGACGCGCCCGGGCGGCATCCAGCCGGTGCAGCATGTCGTTGAGGGTGACGGCGAGGCGGTGCACCTCGTCCTTCGAGTCCGGTACGGGCAATCGCCCGGCCCTGGTCCCGCCGGTGATCTCCTCGGCGCCCGACCGTAGCGCGTCGACCGGACGCAGGGCGGCTCCGAGCGCCCGCCACAGTCCGGCCGCGAGCAGCGCCACCAGCAGCGGGTAGAGGATCAGCAGGGTGATCTTGAGAACGTGCACGCTCTGGGTGATCTGCTCGGTCGAGCGGGCGACCAGGATGCGCACCGGCGCCGTCGGCGGCCCGGCGGTGAGCTGGACGACGCGGACCTCGCCGCGGTAGCCGATCCGCTCGCCGGCGATGGTGATGCTCTCCCCGTCGGCCAGCCCGTCCAGCTCCCGGGAGTAGAGCAGCGGCGTCATCCGGTCGGCGGTCGCCGACACCGCGACGATCCGTCCGGCCTCGTCGATGACCTGCACCTGCACACCGGGCGCGACCATGATCGGGTTGGGCAGCGAGTTCTGCTCGACCAGGTCGGCGACACCGCGGGCGGTGTTCATCGCCTCGCTGTGCACCGAACGGATCTGCGCGTAGCCGAGGACGACGAGCAGCAGCACCCCGCCGGCGGCCAGACCGAGGGTGAGACCGGCCGCGGAGACGAGCAGCAGGCGGGCCCGCAGGCTCAGCTCCCGGATGCGGCGCATCTAGCTCAGGTCCGTGCCGGGCGGGACGATCGCCAGCCGGTAGCCGGCGCCGCGGACCGTCTCCAGACGGTCACGGCCGATCTTGCGGCGCAGGTAGCCGACGTAGACCTCGACGGCGTTCGGCGCGGTGTCGAGGGCGGCGTCCCACACGTGGTCGAGCAGCTCGGTCTTGGACACGACCTGCCCGGGGCGGCGCATCAGGTACTCCAGCAGCGCGAACTCGCGGGTGGTCAGGGTGACTTCGGCGCCGCCGACCAGCACCCGGCGTTCCGCCGGATCCAGCTCGACGTCACCGAACGCGAGGACCACCGGACGGGCCTGGGCACCGCGGCGCAGCAGGGCCCGGAGCCGGGCGAGGAGCACGACGTACGAGAAAGGTTTGGTCAGGTAGTCGTCGGCACCACAGTCGAGGCCGTCGGCCTGGTCGTACTCCCCGTCCTTGGCGCTGAGCATGAGCACCGGCAGCCAGTGCCGCTCCGCGCGCAGCTGCCGCACCACCCGGTAACCGGACAGGCGCGGCAGCATCACGTCCAGGATCATCGCGTCGTAGCCGCCGTGGCGGGCCATCTCCAGGCCGTCCTGGCCGTCGGCGGCGACGTCCACCGCGAATCCCTCGGCCTGCAGGCCCCGCCGCAGCGCCGCCGCGAGCCGCGCCTCGTCCTCCACCACCAGCACCCGCACTCCCACACCCTGCCATGCGGCCGCTCGTTTCCCGCAGCAGCTCTCAGCGATCTCTCAGCGGCTCGGTGGCGCCCCACCCGGTCCGCCGGAGGGCGGTGCCCCGCCCGGTCCCCCGCCGGGCCCGCCCGAGGGCGGCGGCCCGCCCATGCCGGAGGGCGGTGCCCCACCGGGTGCCCCGGACGGCGCGCCGTCACCGGTGAGCTGCCCGCCGGTCGGGGTGGTCGTGGTGTCCACGCCCACCTCCAGGGTGACGGCGAAGCCACTCATCACGGCACCGGTGACGGTGGCCAGCTGAAGGGCACCGGAGTCCTCACCGAACACGTTGTCGGTGTCGAGGGAGACCTGCGCCAGGTTGGTGACCGACGCCTCGTACCCGGCCTCCTGGTAGACCACGTCGCAGGTCTCCTTGGGCAGCGCGACCTGCGAGGTGGCGATCGCCTTGGACGCGTCGGCGATGCTCGCCTGGTCCGGGTAGACCTCGAAGTGGATGTGCGGCCACCGTCCGGTGTAGCAGGCCGGGAAGATGCTGGTGAACTTCACCTCGCCGGCGTCGTCGGCGATCTGCACGCCGCGCAGGTAGTTCTCCCCGGTGATGCCCTCGGAGTAGAGCGAGTAGCCGCCGGCCCGGTCGCAGTGCCACACGTAGACGGCCACCCCCGCGAAGGCCGCCCCGGCGTTGGCCAGGTCCTTGATGCTGAGCGTGAGCGTCATCGGAACGCCCTGGGCCTTGCCGGTGGCGGTGCCGAAGCTGGCGGTGATGTCGCCACGGACCACGCCGCTCTCGGTGAGCACGTTCGGGCCGTTGGAGCCGTCACCCGGATAAGGCCCGGCCGTCTCGCCCGGGATCTCGTCCAGCTTCGTGGCCGTCCCGCTGGTCCCGGTCCCGGACGTCTCCTCGTCCTTGCCACAGGCGGCCAGCCCGAGGGCCATCGCGCCCAGGCCGAACACCCGCAGTGCCTGCCTGCGCCGGATGGTGGCCAGGTCGAAGGCTAGACCCTGGTCGTATATGTCCTCGCCGGGGCGGGGCAATGGACGCCCCTCGTAGATATCCATCCAACTCTCCCTTTGTCGGAAATAACGCTATCCGGCGGACATCCCCTAGGGGACCTTCTCAGCCGGATCACAGCGGCACCCGGGCACAGTGGGACGCAGAGATTCGGGAGGTGGACATCGTGTCCGTGTTGAGGTCCAGGCCTGCACTGCGCTGGCTCGTCCCGTCGGTTGCGGCGGTAGCGGTCATCGGGGGCGGTGCGGCGGCCGGAACGATCGTGGCGAACGCCGACCCGGCACTGCCGGAGCGCAGCGCCGCACAACTGCTCGTCGACCTGCAGAGCGCCGACCCGTCGGGGTTCTCCGGAACCGTGGTGCAGAGCGCCGATCTGGGACTGCCGGGCATCGCGGGGCTGCTCGGGAACGCGACCGGCGGCAGCGGCAACCTGACGAGCCTGATCGCCGGGAGCAACACCGCTCGCCTGTGGTACGCGGGTGAGGAGAAGATGCGGTTCTCGCTGCTCGGCACGAGCAGCGAGACCGACGTGATCCGCAACGGCTCCGACGTGTGGATCTGGGACAGCAAGGAGAACACCGGCACGCACGTGAAGCTGCCGGCCGGCGCCGGCACGGAGGAGGCGGCTCCCGCGAGCTCGCTGACTCCGCAGCAGGCGGCGGACGCGGCCCTGGCCGCGATCGACGGCAGCACCGAGGTCGAGACGACCGGTGCCGCCGAGGTCGCCGGGCGGGACGCGTACGAGCTGGTGATCAGCCCGCGCGACACCGACTCCCTGGTCGGTCAGGTGCGGCTGGCGATCGACGCGAAGGAGCACATCCCGCTGCGCGTCGACGTCTACGCGAAGAACACCACCAAGCCGGCGATCCGGGTCGCGTTCGACCAGATCAACTTCACGGTGCCGGACGACCAGCAGTTCGCGTTCAACCCGCCGGCGGGCGCCAAGATCACCGAGCAGGCGATCCCGGCGGACGCGGCGAAGGACGCCGGCAAGGAAGCGCACAAGGCCGCCGCCGAGGCCGAGAAGGCCGCCCGTGAGGCCGGCGCCGACAAGAGCGACTTCAAGGTCGTCGGCGAAGGCTGGACCGCCGTCGCCGTCGCCAAGGGCCCCAGCCTCGACGAACTCGGTGAGATCACCGGCAAGCAGGGTGACGAGCAGAGCGCGGAGGGCGCCGAGGCGTCACAGCTGGCCCAGGGCCTGCTCGACACGCTGAAGCCGGTCAGCGGCGCCTGGGGCAGCGGCAAGCTGCTGGAGGGTTCACTGTTCAGCGTCCTGATGACCGACGACGGCCGGGTCCTCGCCGGCGCCGTCACCCCGGAGGCCCTCTACAAGGTCGCCGCCGCCAAGTAGGAGCCACCACCCCGAACTGCCGCGCCGGCTCTCCCCGGCGCGGCAGTTCGCGTTTCCGCCCGCCCTTTCCCCTTCCCGGCGCCGGGCAGCCCGCGTTCCGCACCGCCCGGGGATCCACCCGCATCCCCGGTCCGGCCCGCGCCCGCGTCCCTCCCCGGCGCCAGCGCGTGGTCCATGCCCGGGACGGCGGATGTGAGCTAGGCGAAGCGGCTTCGGATCGCCTCGATCTCGGCGGGCGTCACGTCGTGGGTCAGCAGGTAGGACTCGATGCCTCCGTAGCGGGCCTCGGCGTGGTCCACGGTGTGGCGCATCGCGGCGGCGTCGCAGCCGGGGGTCTCGGCGTAGTCGGCGGCGATGTCGTCGGGGGCCACTCCGGCCAGGGTGAGCAGGATCGCGACGAGCAGACCGGTGCGGTCGCGGCCGCCGTGGCAGTGGACGATCACGGCGCCCGGGCCGGCGGCGGCGACCTCGCGGAGCGATCGGGCCACGCGGGGGCCGTTGTGGTCGAGCATCGGGGCGTACGAGTCGTCGGGCGGGTCGTAGCCCAGCGGATCGGACAACAGCGGCACGTTGCGGTAGAACGCGTCGGCGGCGAACGGGCTCGGGCTCGCGGCGCACTCGCGCGGCCAGCGTAGATCCAGGATCAGGGCCGGGGGCCGCTCGCGCAGCGCGGCGACGGCAGCCGGGGTCAGCAGGGCGTGGCTGTCCGAGCGGATCAGCAATCCCTCGCGAAGGCTGCCGCCGTCACGGAGCGGCAGGCCGACACCGTCGACCGGCGGGCCGCCGTCACGGGCCGGCAGGCCGGAGTCACGGGCCGGCAGGCCGGAGTCACGGGCCGGCAGGTCGCCGGGCACTCCCGGCCGGGTGGGGCGCGGGGTGCCGCCGAGGTCGCGGGCGTTGACGCAGCCGGGCCATTCGAGTCGCACAGCCCGCAAACTAGCCCGGCGTGTCTACTTGGAACTGGGAATCGTTTTCAACAAGAATCGAGGGTGTCACGCCGTACCCCGAAAGGAATTGATCATGTCGTTGAACGTCTCCCCCGCCCTGCTGGACGTCGCCGAACGCGGTGAGGTGAGTGACGCCGAGTTCGTCGGATGTGTGCGGGAGTCGCTGCCCTACGCCTGGCAGGTGGTCAGCGCGGTGATGACCGATCTGCGCGACTCCGGCGGCGACTTCGCCGACCACGAGATCCCGCCGCCGTCGGAGGACGAACGCGGTCAGCTGCTGCGCGCCCTGGCCAGTGACGCCATCCGGGGCGGGCTGGAGCGGCATTTCGGGGCGCGGCTCGCGTTCCAGAACTGTCACCGGGTGGCCGCTTTCGATCACGGCGCGGTCGGTGGTGAGCGGTGGCGGCGGTTCGTGTCGCCGCGCGGGCAGCTGCTCAACCAGTCGCCCGAGCTGCGCAACTGCTGACCGTCGGCGACCGCCGGGTGGCACCGGCCGCCCGGCGGTCTCAGAACGTCAGTTCGGCCAGGGTGCGGATGCGGGGCACGGCGGCATCCGGGTGGGCGCCGAAGCGGTCGAGCAGCACCGCGGGCAGGCCGGCGGCCAGGGCGCCGTCGATGTCCTTGGCCGGGGAGTCGCCGACCATCAGCGCGGCGCCGGGCTCCACCCCGAGCAGGCCGACGGTGTGCAGGTAGGCCCGCGGGTCCGGTTTGCCGGCCGGCAGCATCGACGACGCCACCATCAGGTCCACCTCGGACGTCAGGGCCAGCCGGTCGAGTTTGCGGCGCTGCTGGCCCTCGTCGCCGTTGGTCAGCACGGCCACCGCCAGCCCGGCCGCCCGGGCCCGGCGCAGGGCCGGGACCGCGTCGTCGAAGACGGTCCAGCCGGCCTCGTAGCGCTCCAGGTAACCGGCGAACAGCTCGTCGGCGGCGGCGTCGCTCAGCCGGGCGCCGAGGAACTCGCGGACCCGCTCACGCCGCTGCCCGGTGAAGGTGATCTCGCGTCTCTGATAGCGGGCGTAGTGCCGCTCGGACAGCGCCGCCCACCGCACGGTGACGTCGGGGCCGCTGATGCCGAGCGTCGCGGCCCAGGCCACGACCGCGGTGCCGGAGGCGGTCACCTGATCGACCAGGGTGTCGTCCAGGTCGAAGACCACCGCGCGCATCATCGATCGGCCAGCCTACCGGGTGTGCTGTCGACAGCGGACCGGGGTCGCGGGATCGCCGCCGGGACGGCCGGCACCGGGCGTTGCTGGCGCAGCAGCGCGTAGGTTCCGGCGAGCAGGGCGGCCGCGGCGAACGCGTCGAGCCAGTAGTGGTTGCCGGTGGCGACGACGACCAGCAGGGTGATCGCCGGGTGCAGCAGCCACAGTGCCCGGTACCGGCCCGTGGTGGCGGCGATCAGCGCGATCGCGACGACCAGCGCCCAGCCGACGTGCAGGGACGGCATGGCGGCGTACTGGTTGGAGATCTGGTCGGTCTCCGGCGGGCCGTAGACGGCGGGGCCGTAGAGACGACCGAGGTCGAGCATTCCGGTGTCGGTCAGCATCCGCGGCGGGGCCAGCGGGATCAGGAAGTGTACGGCCAGCGCCGCCGCCGTCAGCAGCACGATCACATTGCGTGTCCACCGGTAGTGCGCGGGCCGCCGGCGGTAGAGCCAGATCAGGCAGGCCGCCGTGGCCGGGAAGTGCACGTACGCGTAGTAGCTGTTCGCCGCCTCGATGAGACCGTTCCAGCCGAGCAGCGACTGCTGAACGGCCAGTTCGCCGGGCAGTCGCAGCCACCGTTCGGTGTGCCAGATCGTCCGCGCGTTGGCGAACGCCTCGTCCACGTGGCCGTTCGCGGCGACCCGGGCCACCTTGTAGACCAGGAACAGGGCGGCGATCAGGGCGAGCTCGCGTAGCGCGGACAACCGTCGTGCATCACTCGCCATGCCGCCCCCCGAAGATCAAGGGGCATAGCATCCGCCGATCTTGCAGTTCGTGCAAGATTCATCTGAGGTGCTGTGATGTAACCCGCTGTTCACGCGCGCTCGGCCGCGCCGGCGGCCAGCAACACGGCCACGGCCACCGCCGCCAGGATCAGAGTCAGCCGGTACGGGCTCACCGCGAACCACAGCAGCAGATGCGCGGCGGCGCTCGCGGCGAGCAGACCGGTCCCGATCGCACGGCGGGTGCCGGCCGGCAGCAGGCCCAGGCACAGCCACGGCAGACGGCCCGCGGGCAGCAGCACCCGCAGCGCCAGACCGAACGTGACCAGTGCCATCACCACGGCGGCACCCCGGGAGAGCAGCAGCGACGGGCCCCACCAGCGACCGGCCACGGCCAGGGCGGCCACCGCGGGGACACCGGCGAGCATGCCCCGGCGCAGTCCCGCCAGCAGACCACGGATCGGCCAGGTGAGAGCGGGGGCGCCGTACCGGTCGGGGTGGTCGGCGGCCAGCTGCCGCAAGCCGCGCATCGCCTCCCGGACCCGCAGCTTCTCCGCGTCCAGCAGGGCGATCATCCAGCGGCCCTCGGCGTCCTCGGGGTCCTCGGCCAGCGCCCGCGCCGCCGCCGCGCGGGCCTCGTCGCGGTTGCCCGCGTTGCGTTCCACCTCGGCCAGCGTCATCAGGTCCGGCACCGAGTGCGGGGCGAGTGCCACCGCCCGGCCGGCCGACGCCCGGGCCTCGTCGAACGCCCGGCGCAGCACCAGGCAGCGGGCCAGCGCCCGGTGCGGTTCCGGACGGTCCGGCGCGAGACGCACCGCCTCCCGCGCCGAGGCCTCCGCCGCACGCACGACGGACGCCGCGCCGCCGCTCTCACCGCCGCGGGCGCTGCCGCCGCGGACGCCGTCGCCGCGGGACAGCAGGAGCAGGCACTCGGCGCGTTCGATGTGCACGACGGACTGTCCGGGGGCGGCCGCGACCGCGGCGTCGGCGAACTCCAGGGCCTCGGCGTAGTGGCCCTGCAACCGGCGCAGGCCGGCGAGCAGGCCGAGGAGTTCGGCGTCGGCGGGCGTCTCGGCCAGTCCTTCACGGACGGCGATCTCGGCCTGTTCGAGACGGCCGACACCGGCGAGGGCCCGGGCCCGGGCGGCGGCGTTCACCGGATCTTGCGCTTCTTCAGGTAGGCGGCCAGGTCGTCGTAGGCGCCGCTCTCGTTGGCGAACATCGCGACGTTGCGGGCGGTGGCGAACCACGCGTCGGTCGACGGCCGGACCTCACGGGCGGCGGCCAGCATGTCGTCCTGATTGATCATGCGGATCTCGCCGGTGGCGATGGAGTCGCGCATCGCGAACTCGGCGGCGGTCTCGCACAGATGCGCGAGGTCCGCGCCCGAGTAGTGGTCGGTGGTGGCGGCGACGGCGTCCAGATCGATACCGGCGACCGGGCGGTCACGGAGGTGGTACTCCAGGATCGCGGCACGGGCCTCGGCGTCCGGCGGCAGCACGAGCACGGTCCGGTCCAGACGCCCCGGACGCCGAAGTGCCGAGTCGACGTCCCACGGCGCATTCGTGGCGGCCAGCACGAAGACGCCGTCGTTGCCGCCGTCGACACCGTCGAGTTCGGTCAGCAACTGATTCACCACGGTCCGCATCGATGACTGCAGTTGACTGCGTTTGTGGCCGAGCGCGTCGATCTCGTCCAGGAACAGCACGCACGGCGCGTGTCCCCGGGCTGATTCGAACAGGTCGTGGAGGTTGCGTTCGGAGCTGCCGATCCACATGTTCAGCACGTCGGTGATCGACAACGAGATGAACGCGGCACCCATCTCGCCGGCGACAGCCCTGGCCAGGAACGTCTTGCCGCATCCGGGCGGACCGTAGAGCAGCAGACCGCCACGCAGGCTCTTGCCGAACAGGGTCCGCAGCTTCGGGTTGCGCAGCGGGCCGAGGAACGACACCTCGAGGCGCTTCTTCACGTCGGTCATGCCACCGACGTCGGCCAGGGTCACCGTGGACCGCTCGACGTCGAACGACCGGTCGGCGTGCCCGCGCACCGGGTCCGGCTCACCGTCGGCCCGCGCGAACCGGGGCGGCACCACATCCCCGAACTGCTCCTCCATGGCCGCCCAGTCGATGCCCGCCTTGTCCGCGGCCTTTTCCGGACCCGGCGTCGCCGGCGCGGCCTCCGCCGGCGGTCCTTCCGGAGACCCTTGCGGCGGTACGCCCGGAGCGCCGCCGAGTGCGCGGGCCATCAGTGTCCGCGCCGCCGCGTTGCCGGGCTCGCGGGACAGGATCTGAGCGGCGTGCCCGATCGCCTCCGGGCCCCGGCCGGCCGCGACCAGTTGCTCGGCCAGGTGCAGCCGGAGCGTCAGGTCGTCGGGCCGCGCCTCGACGGCGGCCGACAGGCTGTTGATCAAGGCATCGCTCATGACTGCCGATTATGCCCCGGCCGTGACCCGGCCCGGCCGCGGCCACCTCGCCCCGGATCTCCACAGAAGCCACCCACCTGCGCAGATACAGCCGAACAAGGGTGATGACGACGCGTTAACCCCTGCCGGACTGGTCACGGCCGGTTACGATCGCCAGCGCCCGTCCACGACGGACCTGCGCGCCGTCGTGCCGAAACCGACACTGCCGTGCCGAAACCGACACTTCGGGCGTTGTGCTGTAGTCGAGAACGGGCGTCGTGCCGCAGTCAACGGACGCGCAACGGACGCCGGAAGCGAGGTAGGGATGCCGATCACTCCCGCAGACATCCACAACGTGGACTTCAAGAAGCCGCCGATCGGTAAGCGCGGCTACGACGAGGAGGAGGTCAATGCTCTCCTGGAGGAGGCGAGCCAGGAGATGCTGCGCCTGCTCGACGAGAACGGGGCGCTGGCCGCCCGGCTCCGGGAGAGCGGCGGGTTCACCGACCCGGGTGCGCTGACCGCCGAGGTCAGCGAGCTGGCCGCGCACCTCCAGCACATGCGGGAGGGCCTGGCCCGGGCCGAGCACGAGGCCCGGGAGATGCAGGTCCAGCTGGAGCGGGCCCACGACGAGGTGCGCGCGGCGGCCCAGCCCCGGCAGCAGGGTGGGGCGGTCGACGACCGGGTGCTGCGGATGGCGCACCGCACCGCCGAGGAGCACGTCCGGGACGCCCAGCGCGAGTCGGACGATCTGCTGGTCAGCGCGCGGGCCCAGGCCGATCAGATGACCGGCGACGCGATCCGGACGGCCGACACGATCGAGACGGACGCGCGGCGGCAGCACGCCGAGGCACTGGACGAGGTGGCCCGCGACCGGGCGGCGATGGTGGCCGAGATCGAGCGGCTCGACGAGCTGGCGCAGGACTACCGGTCGGCGCTGGGCGACCATGTGGTCCGGCAGCTGCACGACCTGGAGGGTGGCACGCCGGCTCTGTCACCGCCCTGACCAGCGGCTGAAGAACGCGATCACGTCCTGGGTGAACAGGTCGGGGACCTCCAGGGCGGCGAAGTGGCCGCCCCGGGGGAACTCGCTCCAGTGGACGACGTTCGCCCGCTGCCCGGCCAGCGGGCGGATGGACTGGACGATGTCGCCGGGCAGGACCGCGACACCCAGCGGGACCTGGCCGGTCTCCTGCGGGCCGGACTCCTTGACGATCCGGGCGGCCGACCCGGCGGTCCGGAAGAACCAGTGGTGGGCGATGTTCGCCACGATCCGGTCGTCGGGGACCCGGGTGGCCGGGTCGGCCCAGGTGTCGAACTTCTCGCCGAGGAACGCGAGCAGCCCGGCCGGTGAGTCGTTGAGCGCATAGGCCGGGGTCTGCGGGGTGGCCGCGAACAGGATCTGGTGCGGATGCCGGTTGGCGGCCACCCGCATGGTCTTCTCCAGCCGTTCCCGGTCGCCGGGGCCCAGGCCGTCCGGCTCCCCGGGTGTGGGCAGGTAGTTGACGTGCACAGCGACCACGTGGTCCGGGGCGACGGTGGCCAGGGTGCGGGAGACGCCGGAGCCCCAGTCGCCGCCCTGCGCGCCGTAGCGGGTGTAGCCGAGGCGTGCCATCAGCTCGGCCCAGGCTTCGGCGATCCGCCGGACGCCCCACGACCGGGTGGTCGGGCCGGACAGCCCGAAACCGGGGATCGCCGGGACGACCAGGTGGAAGTGCTCGCTGAGCGGGCCGATCACGTCCAGGAACTCCACCGTGGAGCCGGGCCAGCCGTGGGTGAGGATCAGCGGCAGGGCATGCGGGTCGGCGCTGCGCACGTGGAGGAAGTGCACCCGGTCGCCGCCGATCTCGGTGACCTGCTGCGGCCACGCGTTGACCTCGGCCTCGTGGGCCCGCCAGTCGAAGCGGAGCCAGCGGTCGGCGAGGGCGCGGACCCGTTCGACGGTGATGCCGTAGCCGGCGGGGGCCGCGGCGGGCCAGCGGGTCCGGCGGAGGCGCTCGGTGAGGTCGTCGAGGTCCGCCTGGGGAATGTGGAGCCGGAAGTCGTTCATGCGACTAACGTTAGACTGACTAACGTTAGTCCGTCCAATGTTATCGTCGTCACGTGGATCATCTGCCGAGCTGGCTGCTCTCCCAGGCCGCGGCGCACGCGCACCGGCTCGTCGCCGACGGGTTCGCCGGCGTGGGCGCCAAGGGCTATCACTACCGGCTGCTGTCGTCACTGGTCACCGACGGGCCGGCCAGTCAGGCGGCGCTCGGGCGGCGCACCGCCATCTACCTGAGCGACCTGGTGGGGGCGCTCAACGAACTGGAGGCCGGCGGCTTCGTGCGGCGGTCACCGGATCCGGCGGACAAGCGGCGCAACGTCGTCGCGGTCACCGACGCCGGCCGGGAACGGGCCGGTGAGCTGGGCGAGCGGGTGGAGGCGATCCAGGACGATCTGATGGCGCCGCTGTCGGCTGATGAGCGGGCGCTGCTCGCCGGCCTCTTGCGCCGGCTGGTCGAGCACCACGGCCGTACCGGGAAATGAGGAAAGGCCGCCGTCGAGGAGACGGCGACCTTTCCGCGGGGTGTGTCAAGCAGGCCGGCGATAGCCGGCGATGGGGCCGCGATCGATCGGGGCCATCCGCACGTAGTCGCCCGTGTGCGGCGCGTGGACCACCTTGCCGCCGCCGATGTAGATGGCGACGTGGTGGATGTCGGAGTAGTAGAAGACCAGGTCACCCGGCTTCAACTCACTCTTGCTCACCGACTTGGTGGAGCCCCACTGGTCCTTCGTGTAGTGCTCGAGATGCACGCCGACCGCTTCCCACGCCTCCTGCGTCAGACCCGAGCAGTCGTAGCTGTTCGGGCCGTTCGAGCCGAAGACGTAGGGCTTGCCGATCAGGTCGCACGCCCGCTGGGCGGCGCGGCCACCCTTGTCGTTCGTGTAGTCGACCGGACAGGGGCCGGTGCGCAGCGCCCCGTCGTCGGCGTTGGCCTTGCCGTAGGCCGCGATGCGGAGCTTCTGGAGCTTCGTGATCTCCTTCTCGATCGCCGTCTTCTTCGTGCCGAGATCGGTGTCGCGGATCGTGATCTCGGACTCGAGCTGGTCGACGGTGGCCTTGTCGGCGGCGTACTTGTCGCGGAGTTTCGCCACCTCGGAGATCGACGCCTCCCGGTTGGTGGCAAGCTGCTCGAGAAGCGTCAGCTTGTCCACCACACCCGTCGGCGAGCCGGTGAGGACCATCGCGTTCACCAGGGTCGGCGACCCCTGCATGTACGCGTCGACGGCGAGGCCCCGCACCTCCACCATCGCGGCGTCCACCTGCGCCTGCAGCGGAGCCAGCGTCTTCGCCAGCTCCTTCTGCTGCTTGCGCAGCTTGACCAGCTTGGTGTGAGTGCCGTTGTAGTCCTCGATGACCGGCTCGAGCTGGTTCCACTCCTCGTCGATCTGCTTCTCGATCTGAGCCGGAGTGGGCTCGGCATGAGCGACGGTGGGACCCGTGACCAGGACTCCGGCCGCGGCCACCGCGCACATCAGGATGCGCACGAGGCCGGCGCGACGCGCGCTGATCCGTTTCACGCTGGTGCGTTGTCCTTTCTTCCCGTTCAGCCGCCGACCGGGTTAGCTGACGGGTTCGGGCGGGAAGGCTGCCCGGCCGCGTCGCCGCGGCTTCACCCCAGGTGCTCGGTTCCCCGGTTCGCCGTGGGCCTTTCGGCCGCAGACGATTAGGCGGTGGTCCGTCAGATCGGCCGGGTGGCCGATGGGGGGCTGGGCGGACCGGGGACCACCGTACTCGGATCAAGACGGCAAATGAAGGTCGCACAGGCCGCCGAACTGTCCGCACAGCCGACGACACGCAGGGTGTTCTAAAACGGCCAGCTGTTCAGGGCGCGCGCCAGCCAGGGCACCACGACGATCACGGTGGGTAGCACCAGCAGGCCGGCCGCGGCGGTCACCCCGGCCACGGTGAGAGCGGTCGAACCGCCGTCCGGAATGTCCAGACGGGCCAGCCGCCGGCGCCGGGATTCACCCTCCGGGTCGGCGGTCACCTCCTCCGCCAGGGGGACGGCGTCGATCAGCCGCGCCAGCGCGGCCCGCAACGGCGCCGGCCCGGTCCGGCGGCGGGCCGCGTCGTCGGCCACCATCTCCAGCAGCAGATGTACGGCGTCGAGCGGCGCCTTCGACCGCAACGGCCCCGGCACCGCCCGGTAGAACGCGGTGAACGACTCCATCACCAGCTCGTGCCTGTGCCGCAGGTGGGCACGCTCGTGGGCGAGGACCGCGTCCACCTGCTCCCGGTCCAGTGACTCCAGGACGCCGCCGCTGAGCACGACCCGCGGGTCCCGCCCGGGCACACAGTAGGCCAGCGGCAGTGCCCCGTCGAGCACACGGACCTCCGCCCCGCCGAGGCCCTCGTGCCGCTCGACGGAATCGAGCAGGTCGACGAGCATCCGGTGCCGGGCGCGCCGGGCCCGGGCCCGGGAACTCACCCGGACCAGCGACACGATCAGGCGGATCACGATGGTCGCGGCCACGGCCAGGGAGAACAGCAACGCGGCGACGGTCTCCGGATGGCGTGCCCCCGCGGCTCGCGCGACCTCCTCGGGCGCGGCGAGGACCACACCGAGAGCGCAGAGTACGGCGGTGAGCGTCAGTGACTGCCAGAGCAGGACACCCGCGACCGGGGCACGGTCGGTCCAACGGGCGCTCGCCAGCAGTCTCGGCGCGGCCAGCGAGAGCGTCAGCCCGAGGGCGCCGAGCAGGAGGGCGGTCACCGCTCGATGTTACGGGTGGCCTTCTCGATCGCGGCCCGCAGCGCTTCCGGCGGCAGCTGGCCGACGAAGTAGGCGAGAGCGGCGTCACGGTCGGGGGTGGCGGTGAGCGCGTCCATCATCACGCCGGCGGTCATCTCCTCGCGGGTCTGCGCCGGGGCGTACTTGTAGGCGCGGTCCGCCCGCTGCTGGGTGACCAGGCCCTTCTTGGCGAGCCGGTCGAGGACGGTCATGACCGTCGTATACGCCAGATCGCGCTCCCGGCTCAGCAGGTCGTGCACCTGCCGGACGGTGAGCGGCTCGCCCGCGTCCCACAACTTCGTCATGACCTCGCGTTCGAGGTCGTTCCGTGCCATGTGAGCCACTCTACTTCACGACGTCGTACTACGCGTCGTAGTATCTACTACGAATCGTCGTAGAGGGGCTGCCATGGACGTGCTCGACCTGACCCGGCTGCAGTTCGCGGTCGTGACGATCTACCACTACCTGTTCGTACCGGTGTCGATCTCGCTCGCGTCGGCCGCCGCCGGTTTCCAGATCGCCTGGATCCGTACGTCCCGTGAGAAGTACCTGCACCTCACGAAGTTCACCGGCAAGCTGCTGATCGTCACGTTCGCCGTCGGCGTGGTCACCGGGCTGGTCCAGGAGTTCCAGTTCGGGCTCGGGTGGAGCGCGTTCGCCCGGTTCTACGGCGACGTCTTCGGGCCCACACTCGCGATCGAGGGGATGCTCGCGTTCTTCCTCGAGGCCACGTTCCTGGCGCTGTGGTATTTCGGGTGGGACCGTCTGCCCCGCTGGCTGCACACCGCCACGATCGTGGTCGTCGCCGTCGGGACGCTGCTGTCGGCGTACATCATCCTGGCCGCCAACTCGTTCATGCAGAACCCGGTCGCCTACGCCCTCGACCCGGTCACCGGGCGGGCGCATCTGACCAGCTTCACCGAGCTACTGACCAACGAGGTGGTGCTGGCCGCGTTCCCGCACACCATGGGCGGGGCGGCGATGGCCGGCGGCGGGCTGCTGATGGCCATCGGGATCTGGCGTTTCAAATATGATCGTGCCTTCCTCACCCTTTCCCGGGCCGGGGCCTGGATGATGCTGCTCGGCGGAGCGGTGACCGCGATCAGCGGCGACCACCTCGGCAAGGTGATGACCGCCGTTCAGCCGATGAAGATGGCCGCCGCCGAAGCCCTCTACGAGACGACCACGTCGGCGCCGTTCTCGGTCTTCGCGATCGGGGAGCTCGGGCACGACCGGCCGTTCTTCAGCATCGAGATCCCGGGGCTGCTGTCCTTCCTCGGGACCGGGTCGTTCGGCGGGACCGTGCAGGGGATCGACGATCTCCAGGCTGCGTATGTGGCTCAATACGGGCCGGGAAGCTATGTGCCGATGATCCCGGTCGCGTTCTGGACGTTCCGGTTGATGATCGGGGCCGGCGTGCTCGGGATGGCGCTTGCGGCGTACCACCTCTGGTCCTCCTGGTCCTTCGACCGCCGCGTGCCGCTGCTGCCGGAGTTTCTGCAGCCCGGGCGGGGAACGCCCGGCTGGCTGCGCCGGTTCGTGCTGATCGCGCCGCTGCTGCCGGCCGCCGCCAACACGTTCGGCTGGGTGTTCACCGAGACCGCCCGGCAGCCGTGGCTGGCGTTCGGCATCTCCAAGGTCGCCGACGGGATCTCCCCCGGGCTGACCGCCGCCGAGGTGATCGCGTCGCTGGCCGGGTTCACCCTGGTCTACGGCCTTCTCGCGGTCGCCTGGTGCCGCCTCGTCGTGCATCTGTCCCGCAAGCCGCTCGTTCCGGCCCCCGAGGCCACCGAAGAGCCCGAGCCGGTTCCCGCCTACTAGGAGCGACCTTCCATGATCACGTTCTGGTTCGCGGTGCTCGTCCTCGCCTGGGTCCTCTACTTCGTCCTCGAAGGCTTCGACTTCGGCGTCGGCATGCTCTCCTTCCTCGGCCGCGACGAACACGAACGCGGTGCCGCCCTGCGCACCATCGGCCCGTTCTGGGACGGCAACGAGGTGTGGCTGGTCGCCGCCGTCGGTGTCACGTTCGCCGCGTTCCCCGACTGGTACGCCGCCCTGATGTCCGCCCTCTACCTGCCGATGGTCGCGATCCTGCTGCTCCTGGCGATTCGCGGCGTCGCCCTGGAGTTCCGCGGCAAACACGACTCCCCGTCCTGGCGGCGCCGCGCCGACCTGCTCCTGGCCGTCTCGTCCGGCGGCATCGTGCTGCTCTGGGGGGCCGTCCTCGGCGTCCTCGTCGACGGGCTGGCCCTCGGCGCCGACGGCGAGGTCACCGGAACCGGGCTCGGCCGCAGCCTCGGCCCGCTGCTCTCCCCCGCCGCCGGCCTCGGGGCGCTCGCCGCGCTCCTCGCCGCGGTCCTGCTCGGCGCGACGTTCCTGGCGCTGCGCACCACCGGTCCGGTCCGGCGCCGGGCACGCGACGTCGCCCGCCACACCGGCACGGCCGGGGCGGTCACCCTCCTCCTCATCGGCATCGGTACGGGCAGCCGCCTCACCCTGGCCGCCGCGGCCGTCGTGTTCGCCGCCGGCCTGCTAGCCCGCCGCACCCGCGAGGGCCTGTCGTTCGCCGCCGTCGCCGCCGCCGTCGCCGCCGCCGTCGTGGCCGTCTTCACCGCGCACGGTGACGTGGTCCTGCGCAGCACCCTCGATCCGGCGTGGTCGCTGACCCGGGAGAGCGCGGCGGCCGGCCCGGAGGCGCTGCGCCTGATCACCGTCGCCGGGGTGCTGATCCTGCCCGGGGTCCTCGTGTACCAGGCCTGGTCCTACTGGGTCTTCCGCCGCCGGGTCGCCAGCGAGCGGGTCGCCTCATGACCACCCCACGCCCGCGGAACCTCCCTTCCGGCACGCCGGACCGCTCCGCTTCCCCCGCCGTCCCCTCCCCCAGCACCGCCTCCTCCAGCGCCCCGTCCTCCAGCACCCCCTCCCCCTCCCCTTCCTCTTCCGGCAGACCCGACCGCTCCCCCTCCCCTTCCGGCAGACCCGGCCGCTCCACTTCCACCTCTCCTTCCGGCGGACCAGATCTTGACCGATTCGCCACCGATACCGGT
>NZ_JBHSBL010000001.1:0-11884 GCF_042650585.1 Actinoplanes subglobosus | reverse complement strand
AAGATCCCCGACTCCCCCGCCAGCAGGCCCGATCGCTCCACCTCCCCCTCCCCCGCCCTCTCCCGCAGACCAGATCTTGATCGATTCGCCACCGATTCCGGTGGCAAGTCGCGCAAGATCCCCGACTCCGCCTCCGGCACACCCGACCGCTCCACCTCTCCTTCCGGCGGACCAGATCTTGACCGATTCGCCACCGATACCGGTGGTGAGTCGCGCAAGATCGCGGCGGTGGCCGTCCGGGAGCGAAATGCCCGGGGACCGGTGGATCCGCGGCTGCTGCGTCACGCGCGGGCCAGCCGCGGCGGCATCGCCCTTCTGGTACTGATCGGATTCGGTCAGGCGCTGACGACGATCGCCATTGCGGCAGCGCTCTGCGGGATCGTCACGGCAATGACACCGGGCGCGATGGGCGTCCCGGTGCGGTCGCTGAGCGCGCTGCCGCCCACGACCGTCGGCGCGGCGATCGCGGTGCTGGCGGGCGCATTCCTGGTGCGCGGCGCGCTGGCCTGGGCCGAACAGGTCGCCGCCCAGCGAACCGCGGCCCGCGTCGCCGACGAACTACGACAGTCCCTGCTGGACCGGATCCTGCACCTCGGCCCGGCCTGGGTCGCCGCCTACGGTCCGGGCCGCCTCACCACCGTGCTCGGTACCGGCCTGGACTCCCTGCGCCCGTGGTTCTCCGGATATCTCCCGGCGCTCGTCCTCGGCGTCCTGCTCCCCCCGCTGGTAGTCGTGATCATGGCGTTGGTGGACCCGGCCTCCGCCGTCGTCGCCCTGCTCACGATCCCGTTGCTGCCGCTGCTCGGCGCCTTGATCGGCTGGGCTACGAAGGCCCGCGCCGAACGGCGGTGGGCGGCGGACTCCCGGTTGGCGGGCCACTTCCTCGACGTCGTGCGAGGCCTTCCCACCCTCAAGATGTACGGCCGTGCCGACCGCCAGATCGACGTCATAGCCGACCTGACCGACCGTCATCGCGCGGCCACCATGCGGGTGTTGCGGGTGGCGTTCCTGTCGTCGACCGCTCTCGACCTGGTCGGCACGCTGGCGGTCGGCCTGATCGCCGTGCAGGCCGGCCTCCGGGTCGCGGCCGGCTCGATGGACCTCGGCCCCGCCCTCTTCGTGATCCTCCTCGCCCCCGAGGCCTACCGCCCGCTCCGTGAGATGGCCGCCCGCTATCACGCCTCCACCGACGCCGGCGCCGTCATCGCCGACGTCGACGAGATCCTCTCCGCCTCCTTCGCCGACGGATCCGGCACCACCGCCGACCCGGCCCGCTCCGCTCCGGACGCCACCGGCACAACACCCTCACCGACCCCCGACCACTCAGGTCCGGACGCCACCGGCACGACGTCCTTACTGACCCCGGACTCCCCCGGTACTCCCGACGGTCGTCCGCGGGTTCTCGCGCTGTCGGCCAGGCTCACCGCTCCGGGGCCGGCCGGGCGGGTGGTCGCGTTGCCGTCACCGGTCTTCGGCCGCGCCGCGAGCGGGCGGTGGGGTGTGCGGGCCACCGGGCTCCGGGCCCGGTACCCGGGTGCCTTCGAGGAGGCCCTCGACCTGCCGGAACTGACAGTGCGCGCCGGTGAACTCGTCGCGCTACAGGGCATGTCGGGCGCGGGCAAGACCACGGCACTACGGGTCCTGGCCGGCCTGCATCCCGCGGAGTCCGGCGCGATCGCCGTCGGAAGCACGTTCTACCTGCCTCAGCGACCGGCCCTCCCGCACGCGCGAACGGTGGCCGGGGCGTTCCCGGCCGGCACCACCGACCACGAGATCCACACCGCGCTGCACCTGGCCGGCCTGACCGGCGAACTCACCGGCGGCACCCCGCTCGGCGAACAGGTCGCGGGCGTCTCGGCCGGACAGCGCCAGCGTCTCGCCCTGGCCGTTCTCCTGCACCGCGCCACCCGGGCGGTCACCGGCCGGCGCACCGCATCCGTGGTCACGCTGCTGCTCGACGAGCCGACCGCCCACCTGGACAGCCGTTCCGAACGGTTGGTGATCGACCGCCTGCACGAGTTCGCGGCACAGGGCTGCGCGGTCCTGGTGGTCGCCCACCGCCCGGCCCTGCTGGCCGCCGCCGACCGTGTCGTGAACGTCCATCCCCCGGCCGGAACGTTGTTGTCGCACGCCGCCGCGGTCACCGCCACGATGACCAACACCCTGGAAGTCCCGTCCTGGACCGCCACCCCGAGCGTCGCCGGGCCCTCGGGGACAACCCGCGCCCCGAGCCACCCCTACGCCGAGCCATCCCCGGCAGTTCCCGCAGCCGGCCACCGGATCCGGCCCGAACCATCCGGGACACCCCCGGCGACCAGACACCCGGACCGGGACGACTCCCTCGCGACCTCCCGGCGGGCGCCCTGGTGGGCGCGGGTCCGGGTGGCGGCCCTGCTGGGGGCCGGGTCGTCGATTGCCGGGATCGTGCTGACCGGGGCCGCGGCCTGGCTACTGGTCCGGGCGTCGTCGCTACCGCCGGTACTCAGCCTGTCGGCGGCGGTGGTGCTCGTCCGCGGCAGTGCCGTGGCCCGGCCACTGCTGCGCTATCTCGAACGGCTGGTGTCCCACGAGGTGGCCTTCGCACGGCTCGGCCGGCGACGGGCCGCGGTCTACGCGAATCTGATCCCGCTCGTTCCCGGGCCGCGGCTGCACCGGCGCGGGGACCTGCTCACCCGGCTGGTCGACGATGTGGACGCGGGCACCGACGGGCTGCTGCGAGGGCGGCTTCCGGTCGTCGCCGCGGCCGTCACGGCGGGCCTCGGCGTCGCGGTCGTCGCCGCCACGACGGTGCAGGCAGCGGTGGCCGTGGCGGTCGGGCTGCTGGTCGCCGGGGTGCTCGCGCCCGCGATCGCGGGCCGGCAGGCGGACCGGCAGGAGACGGCGACCGGCTCGGCACGGGCGGCGTTGCGGGACGCCGTCGTCGAAACCGTCGACGGGGTCGAGGAACTGGCCGCCGGTGGGGGCCGGGTGGACGTACCACAGCAGAGAAGCCGGACCCTCGCCGATCTGGAGGCGCTGGCGGCGCGGGGCGCCGGATTCGCCGCGGCCGTCGCCCACGCCGGATGGGGCGCGGCGGTCGCCGGCGTGGCGGTCGTCCTCGCGCGCGGCGGGCTCACCGCCGAATGGAGCGCGGTGATGCTGCTCGGCGTGGTCGTGCTCGGCGAGGCCGTGACGTCCCTGCCCGAGGCCGCGATCGCCCGGCGACGGGCCGCCGGAGCCGAACGTCGCGTCGCCGCCCTGATCGAAAACGGTCCCGTCGTCGATGCCTCAGGCGGCGGCGACACCGACGTTCGTGGCGGGGACGGGGCGGTGCGGGTCAGGGGGCTGGTGGCCGGGTGGGATCCGGGGCGGGTTCCGGTGCTGGACGGGACCGGGCTGGAACTCGCCGGCGGGTCCCGGACGGCGATCATGGGGCGGTCCGGGTGCGGGAAGTCCACGCTGGCCGCCGTACTGGCCGGGCTGCTGCCGCCGTTTGCCGGGGACGTCGAGGTCAGCGGTACCGCGGTGCTCGTGGGGGACGAGACCGGGCATGTGTTCGCGTCGACCGTACGGGAAAATCTGCGTCTTGCCTCGCCCGCGGCGACCGATGCGGAGATGCGGGCCGTGCTGGTGCGGGTCGGTCTCGGCTGGATGGATCTCGACTCCTGGCTGGGGACCGGTGGCGGGACGATCTCCGGTGGGCAGCGGCGGCGGCTGGCGACCGCGCGGGCGCTGCTCGCGGATCCGGCGCTGCTGATCCTCGACGAACCGACCGAGGGGATCGACGAAGCCGGCGCGCGGGAACTGATGGCTGATCTGCTGGCCGCCGCCGCCGGACGGACCGTGCTGGTGCTCGCGCATCGCACGGACGGTCTCGACCTGGTCGACCGCGTCCTCGAACTCGACGCGAACGGCCGGCCGGTACTCGTCACCGGCGATCTCGGCGACAGGCCGGAGCGCGACGCGAACGGACACAAAGAGAAGAATGTCGGTTTGGACCGATCGGTCCTTTAGGGTGGGGTGTATGGCGCGGACGCCGGCACCCGGAACACGGGACACCATCCTGACCGCGGCCGCCGGGCTCTTCTACGAGTTCGGCGTCCGCGCGGTCGGCATGGCCCAGGTCGTCGAGGCGGCCGGGTGCGGCAAAAACCTGCTCTACAAGCATTTTCCCAGCAAAGCCGAACTCGCGGCGGCATATCTGAGTCTCGCCCGCCGCGAACGGGAACGCGCCGTCACCGAGGCCCTCCGATGGTCGACCGACGCCACCGAACGCCTGCTCGCGCTGGTCGGCGAGATCGCCGACAGTGTCCGCCGGCCCGGATACCGGGGTTGCGCCTTCCGTAACTACCTGACCGAGTTCCCCGGGGAGAGCGACGAACCGGCCCGCGTCGCCCAGGCCTACCTCGCCGACAGCCGCACCCAGATGGACCGGCTCGTCGCCGGCGCCGGCGGCGACGAACTCCTGGCCCACCGGATCTGGCTCGTCGTCAACGGACTCTATTCCGGCACACCGGCCGACGCACCGGTCGCCGTCGATTGGATCACCGAGATGGTACGGCCACCCGAGACACCGCCGGCCCACAACTGACGGATCACGATCGGGACGGCCGGCGGGAAGAGCCGGGCACCCGCGAGGACCTGTCGTCGGCGCCGCCACCAGGGGTTCGTTCATCCCGGCGCCGTTCACCCGTCCATCAAGTTCGTCACAGCCTGCACCCGTCGCGGCCCGCACCCGTCGCGGCCCGCGCCCGTCGCGGCCTGCACCCGTCGCGGCTTCCGCCCGTCGCAGCCCACGCCAATCGCGGCCTGCACCCGTCGCGGCCTGCGCCCATCGCGACCCACGCCAATCGCGGCCTGCACCCGTCGCGGCTTCCGCCCGTCGCGGCCGGACGGCGGCTCGCGTTTCGCTCAGCCGCGGGGACGGCGGGAGCACCCACAACGGCAACGTGCGACACCATCATCGGTGTCGGGAGGATGAACGCACCCACTCCATTGATAGTGGTCGCTTACCGCCGCTATGGCGACGGTGGGAGCACCCGGTCGGGGATCGTGCGCACTGGCCCTCGGTGTCGGCTCACGGTGGGTCGACACCGCGCGCACCATGGTGGCCGGTAGCGGATCAGCGACCGGTGACGACGATGCATGGCCAGTCCGAGGGATGGGTCTCGCACGTCTACTGTCGGCGGATGGCGACTGAGGCGACGGTGCCGTTCGACTGTGAGAGTTGTGCGGGTGGGGCGACGTTCGAGGAGATGGTGGTCGGCGGGCGTCTGCACTGGTCGCTGTCGCACGCCTGCCCGGGCGCGACGATCACGTCGTGCGGCCGTGACGAGCCGCCGGCACCGTGGCGTGCGGCGCTGCTGGAGCAGTGCGGTGTGTACCGGCTGCGGATCGGTGCCGGCTACGGGGTCACCGGCGCCGGACCCCACGGCGGATCCGACGGCAGGGCCGATGACCAGGCCAACAACCGGGCCGACCGGGCCGATGACCAGACCGACAACCAGGCCGACCGGGCCGATGACCAGACCGACCGGGCCGATGACCGGGCCGACAACCGGGCCGACCGGGCCGATGACCGGGCCGACAACCGGGCCGACCGGGCCGATGACCGGGCCGACAACCGGGCCGACAGGGCCGACGGCCCGGCCGATAGCGGAGCCAACATCCGGGCCGATAGCGGAGCCGACGGCGGTCTCGGCAGTGGATCCGGGCCGATCCGGGGTGAGCGCCTGGTCGCGGTGATGAGGGTTCTTCGCAAACGCCGGGGTACGCCGTTGCACGAGATTCCCGCGGTTGTCGAGCTCCTTCGGGGGCCGGGCCTGAGCGGAACCGAGGCGGAGTTGCGCCTGCTCGCCGGGCAGTTCGCCGAGGCGGGAGTGGACGCCGAGGTCAGGCCGGGGACATGACCTCGTAAAGGTTGCCGGTCTCGTCACGGAAGAACAGCCCACGCGGGCACAGTGGGTGGTCGATGCGGCCGTTGTCCGGCTCGTCGGGCTCACTGCCGTAGGGGATGCCGGCCGACCGCAGACGGGCCAGAATACCGTCGAAGGTCAGCGGGTCGACGTCGAAGGCCAGGTGGACGGCGGCCGGGGTGGCGACTGTCATGAAGTCGAGGGTCAGCTGGTCGTTGACGCGGACCGGGGCGAAATGGCGCACGGCACCGCCGTAGGTCAACCCCATGACATCGGCGAAGAACCGGGCGGCCGACTCGTTGCCGACGGCGGGGACGATCGTGTGGTTCAGCGTGATGGTCACGATGGCACCCCCGGGGTGACCACGCCGTGCAGGAAGATGTCGACGAGTGTCTCGATCGGCGTGTCGGCGGCGGGCGCGCCCGGGCGGCTGAAGAGCATGCCGAGGAAGACGGCGGCGAGCTGCTCGACCGGCAGCCGCAGGGCGTCGCGGTCCGGTTCGAGGAGCCGGATCACCGCTTGCCGGGTGCGCTCGGATGCCTCCTCCCGGCTGGCCCCGAGGCCACGGCCGGACCCACCACGGCCCTGGCCAGACACACCGAGGCCAGGGCCGACGGAAGCGCCGCGATCGGCCGAGCCGGGAGCATGGCCGGCGGGCGCGCCGCCGCGAGCAGAGTCGCCGGGCGCATGGCCGGCAGACACGACGCCGCGGGCAGAGTCGCCGGGTGCATGGCCGGCGGGCGCGACACCGCGGGCAGAGTCGCCGGGTGCATGGCCGGCGGGCGCGACACCGCGGGCAGGGCCGCCGGGGGCGTGAGTGGGGGGCACGACACGGCGGCCGGCGGCGTGGACGGCGGCGGTCACCGCGCCCATGCGGTGCAGGTAGGCGTGCAGGGTCGCGGCCGCTTCGGTGAGCCGGGCTACCAGCGGCTGGTCGAGGGGGACGGCGTCCAACTCGGCCAGTACATGGTCGTTGCGGAGCGCGGCGACTACGCACGCCTCCAGCAGCTCGTCCTTGTCGGTGAAGACGCGGAAGATCGTGGCCTCACCGATCCCGGCGGCCTTCGCGATCTGCAGCGTGCCGACGGTGGCGCCGTGCTCGACCAGCAACGGCAGCGCCGCGGCCACGATCATCTCGCGCCTCGCCTCGGGGCTCATTCCCGGCGCTCTCCGCCGGGCAGGTGTCTCTGTCATGCCGTCGACCGTACGGAGTGAGTACTCACTCCGTCAAGGGTCCGGCAAGGAACCGGGCCGAGCGCTCCGCGACAACCCGGTGCAGACGGCGCTCTCGCGGCGCGATAACCGAGCGCGAGCGGCACACACGCGCGGCGATAACCGGGCGCGAGCGGCGGTCTCGCGGGGAGATGACCGGGTGCGATTGGCACGCACGCGGAGTGACAACCGGGCGCGAGCGGCAATGCACGCGAGGCCACAACCGGCACGAGCGGCACGCACGCGGAGTGACAACCGGGCGCGAGCGGCAATGCACGCGAGGCCACAACCGGCACGAGCGGCACGCACGCGGAGTGACAACCGGGTGCGAGTGGCGCTGTCGCGAGGCGATAACCGGGTGCGGGTGGGGCTCTCGGGGCGGACACTCGTCGCTGGTGCGGGGACGGGAGTCGGTGTGCGTACCTTTGATGAGCTTGTCCTTGATGGGCTTGAAGCGGACGTCGGCGGGTGGGGTTTCGGCTGGCTGGACGGGCGGGCCACCGAGGAGCGGACGCCGTGGGGTTATGCGCGGCTGCTCGCGGAGCGCCTTCGGCGGGCCCGGTCCGCGCTGGACATCGACACCGGCGGCGGGGAGATCATCGGGGAGATGCCGGTGCTGCCGCCACGGATGGTGGTGACCGAGGGCTGGCCGCCGAACGCCGCTCGGGCACGGCGACTGCCCGGCGTGGAGGTCGCCGAGGTGCCGCCGGGTTCCCTGTTGCCGTTCGCAGACGGGACGTTCGACCTGGTCAGCAGTCGGCATCCGGTGCGGCCGGACTTCGCGGAGATCGCCCGGGTGCTCGCTCCGGGCGGGACCTATTTCGCGCAGCACGTGGGGCCGGGGTCGGCGTTCGAGCTGATCGAGTGGTTCCTCGGGCCGCTGCAGCGTCTCGGCCGCGATCCGGCCCGGGAGGCGGGTGAGGCCCGCGCGGCGGGGCTGGACGTGGTGGATCTGCGGACCGCGCGGTGCCGGATGGAGTTCTTCGACGTGGGCGCGGTGGTGTGGATCCTGCGGAAGTGCGTGTGGTGGGTTCCGGATTTCGATGTGGACCGCTACCGGGAGCCGCTGCTCCGGATCGATGCCCACATCCGGGAGCACGGCGTGTTCACGGCCCATGCGACGCGGACGCTGATCGAGGCGACGTACCGTGACGGCCATGTCGATGCATGCGATCGAGGACATGGTGCAGGGCGCGGTGGAGGTCCTCGACCGGCACCTTCCGGCCGATGACCCCCGGGTGCGGGACTGGTTCGTGGCGCTCTACGCGTTCCAGTTCGGCTACGACTGTTCACTGACACAGCACCGGGTGCTGGAGATCCTGCTGCGACGCGGCCACACGCTGCGGTTCCCGGTGAGCGAGCATCCCGACTACGCGCGGCGGCGGGAGTTCTTCGACGGGATCACCGAGTTCACCACGCTGCGTGAGTTCGGTGCGGACGAGGAGGAGTTCGCCGGGGAGCTGGAGGAGGGCTACGTCGATCCGCCGTGGCTGTACTGCGAGGCGGGCACCGGGCTGTGGCGGCGGATGGCCGGGCCGGGCGCGGTGCAGCCGCGGCAGGTCAGGCTGCTCGACGTCGTGGTGGCGGTGGCGCGGGCCGCCGAGCGGGACGGTGACGTGGAGCTGATCGCGCTCTGGTGGGCGCTGGGCCACGAGGCGCTGGTCGGCGGTCACCCGCTGTCCGCCGATGAGCTCGCCGGGATCCCCGGGGTCGAAGAGCTTCGGGCGGTGGTACGCCGGACCCGCGCCCACGAGGCGAAACTCTGGTACGACCTCCGCCCCGACGACGAGTCCCTGGACGAGACGGACGACGAGCTGACGACCTGGTGGTATCGAGTAGATCGAATATGACATCATAGGTGTCATGTTGGAGCGTGGCACCACGATCTACGAGATCCTGCGGCATGTCCGGCCACTCGTGCTCAACTCGGCGCGAGTGGTCGAGGAGTCCCTGCGCGCCGATGGGGTGAGCGTCGGCATGCGGGCGGTGCTGGAGATGCTCGCCGAGCGTGGCCCGATGACCGTCCCCGACATCGCCGACCGCCTCGATCTGGCCCGTCAGGGTATTCAGCGGCACGTCAACGACCTCACCGCTCTCGGCTGGGTCGAGTCCCACGACAATCCGGCACACCGCCGTTCGGTGCTGATCGCGGTCACCGCGGCCGGGGCGGAACTGTTCGCCCGGGTTCGCGCCGGCGAGCTGTCCCGCCTGGACCGGATGGCCGCCGAGTGCACGTCCGAGGAGTTCGCCGCCACCCTGAAGGTGCTGGCCGCCCTGAGCCGCGACATCCGCGCCGAGGTCCGGTCGTGACCGCCGGGATCCATCGTCTGACCACGGCGAACCGGATCCTGGTCGCCGACCTCCTGGACGGATTGGACGACGCGGCCTGGCGGGCGCCGACCCTGTGCGAGGGCTGGACGGTGCACCATCTGGCCGCCCACTTCGTCCAGCCGATGCTGATCAGCTTCGGACGGTTCTTCGCCGTGTCGTTCCGCTACCGCGGTGACACGGCACGGACCGTCGACCACTTCACCCGGCAGCTCGCCCGCCGGCGCCGCACCGAGTTGACCGCCCTGCTGCGCCTGCACGCCGCGGACCGGGTGGACCCGCCCCGGGTCGGCCCGATGGGACCGTTCGCCGAGACCTGCGTGCACCTGCGTGACATCGCCCGCCCGCTCGGCCTGGACGCCGACGTCCCGGTCGGGCACTGGCGGATCCTGCTCGACCATCTGACCTCGCCGGGGGCCGCTCCGGCGCTCGCACCTCCGGGCCGGCTGGGCGGGCTGCGCCTGGTGGCCACCGACACCGACTGGTCGTCGGGCGTGGGCGACCTGGTCACCGGCCCGGCCGAGGCGCTGGGCATGGCGATCACCGGCCGCCGCGCGGCCCTGGCCGACCTGAGCGGCCCCGGCGTCCCCCGCCTGGCCTGAGCTCGGTGGCACCGGATTCCTACCCTGGGCGGCATGCGGCTGGCCGAGTGGAGCGACATCGGTTACCGGACGTCGGTGCGGGTCTTCCAGCGTCCGGCGGGCGGGCTGCGGTGGGTGGTCATCCCGACGATCCACATGGGTCACCCCGACTACTACTGGGCGATCTGGCAGCGGCTGCGGTCCTGCCAGGCCGTCGTCGCCGAGCAGTACGACGGGCCCAGCTCGACCGGGTACGCCTATGTGACCGCGATGCGCCTGGCCCGGCAGCGCGCCGCCCGTGAGCTGGTGCACCAGGACATCGACTACGGCGCGCTCGGGGTGCCGATCATCTTCCCGGACGCGCACACCGCACCGCCGCCGGAGGAGGACCGCCGGATGCCCGACCTCGGCTGGGCCGACGTGGTCGTGCAGACACCGGGGCTGGCGATCCAGATGGCGCTGTCCGGCCGCGACGACTGGATCGTCAGGGACAGCCTGGACATCGACGACACCACCGTGTTCGAGCCGACGCCGGGCGAGGCGATCGGCCCGAACGGGTTGACCGAACGGGACGGTCTCCTGATCGGCGTGATCCGGGAGATCGACGCCGCGTTCGCCGGCGAGGACATCGAGGTGGCGATCGTGTTCGGGGCCGCGCACATGCCGCTCGTGGTGCGCGAGCTGACCCGGCGGCTCGGGCACCTGGCGGCGGCCGAGGAGGCGTGGCTCACCGCCATCGACTTCGACGAGCCGTCCTACCTGCGCAAACCGCCCCTCGACGGGTGGATGGACTGGTGAGCCGTCACATGCCGTTCCGCCGGCGCCAGAGTTCGGCCTGCTCAAGCTGGTAGAGAGCGACGTCCGCCCGGATCTCGCGGCGTCCCCACGGCCCCGGGAAGGCCGGGAAGGAGCCCATCAGGATCTGCGTCACGGCCCGCTCATCGGCGCGCCGCCGGTTCCGGGATTCACGCCGACGATCATCGGGAGCGACCTTGGGGTCCGCTGTTGGTGGGGATGCCGAGCTCCCGCATCCGGCCCTCGTAGCGGCGTCGCTGCCGGGCCGCCTCCCCGTGCCGTCCGGCCGCGGTCAGCTCGGTGACCAGGCGCAACGCGACATCCTCGTCGTACGGATCGTCGGCCAGCAGCCGCGACCAGGCGCACGCCGCACTGTCCAGGTCACCGGCGGCCACGTGCACGCCGCCGAGCGCCCGCATCACCGCCAGATGCGCGATCCGTGCCTCGGCCCGCAGCGCGGCGGCGCCCTCGAAGTCCGGTTCGTCGGCCAGCACCTCGCCCGCGTACGCCGCGTCCGCCGCCGACAGCAGCATCCGCGCCTGATCCGGGCGGCCCTGCCGGGCGGCGGCCGTTCCGGCGTTCGCCAGCTGCAGGAACGCGTCCACGTCGACGGCCAGGGTGTGCCGGTCGTAGGCGAGACCTCCGGCACCGGCGGTCACGTAGTGGTCGGGGGCCAGCCGGCGGTCCGGGTCGAGCACACCGCGCAGCACCGACAGGGTGATCGACAGACGGTTCGCGACGTTCGTCTCGCCCGGCCACAGCGCCTCGCCCAGCGCGTCGCGGGTGATCGGCCGACCCCGCCGCGCGACCAACAATTTCAGCAGGTCACGAGCTTTGCGGCTCTGCCAGGCGGCGACCGGGACCGGGTCGTCGCCGTGCAGCACCACGAACGAGCCGAGCATCCGCACCGCGACGACCGGCCGCGCCGGGCCGGCGGCCAGCGACCGGGTGCCGGACTCCGGGTCGGCGCCGAGCGCCCGCAGCCGGTGCTCGGCGACCACCCGGGCGGCGATCGGGGTCCGGCCGGTGCCGGTGCGGGCCAGCGCCAGCTCGATGCCGGCGGCGCCGACCGGG